>NZ_BOOO01000009.1 GCF_016863275.1 Planotetraspora mira | reverse complement strand
GGAGATCTGGGTCACCCCGGTCAATCCGGCCACCTTCACCGGGGTGGTGCGGTCGGTATCGGTGCCGTCGCCGAGTTGCCCAGATTGGTTGTAGCCCCAGGCCCACACGGTGCCATCCGTGCGCAGTGCGAGACTGTGGTAGAGGCCCGTGGCAGTCTCGGCCACCTGGCTGAGTCCGGTCACAGGCACCGGGGAGGGCTCGCTGTCCGTCGTCCCGGTGCCCAACTGCCCCCAGAAGTTATCGCCCCACGCATTCACGGTCGAGGTGCCACTGGAGGCCGCCGCCGGGCTCGCCGGACCGAGGACCGCCACTGCGGGAGCGCTCACGGCCAGCACCAGACCGGCCGCCGCGGCACGCATCCGACCACTGGGCGTCCGGCTTCTCAACCGCCCACCCACCGTCTCCACGTCACCAGAGCCGGGCGAAGCTCCGGCCATCAATCCAGCCATGGGATGTGCCCCTCGTGATCAGCGCAGTCATTGGTGTTCGCTGCGGATGTTCCTCGTCGCCGCCGGACCGGCTGTGCGTCGGATCGCCGGGACGGAGACGGAGACCCCTTCCGATGCCACTGCCCGACAGACAAGGCAGGCGGCCGAGACCGTCTCCGAACGGCGATCACCGCACAGAGCGGTCCACCATGATCTATCACGCATTGAACCGATATGCGTTTTGCATGACCTGTATGACAGTTACGACTAATCGTCAGTTTTGTGGTGCCGTGACGGTGAAGTCGACGCGGCGAGGTGTTCGCGCAGGCTTTCGCTCCGAGCCGCGGGCCGGCGGCAACAGCTCCCAGGCACCACCTCGGAAGACTCTCCCTCGCCGATCGCTGTGACGCGGGGGTGAGTGACAAACTGGGTGACTGCCGTGTCCGCGGTCACGCACCCTCGATCCGATCACTGCATGGCAAGAGGGTGAGCCGGCTGGTGCCCGTCAGCAGCAGGACGACGCGGCGGCCTTCGGGGCCTCGTCGGTGACGCCTGCGGGAGTGCAGCAGACGGAGGCTGTTTCCTTGGTCAGGCTGTCGGCGTCGGCTTTGACCACGTAGACCTCCCATGGCTCACTGCCGGGACCGGTGACCCACACCTTGTCCTGGACCGCGTAACAGCAGGTGGTGTCGTTCTCCTCGAACGTCGCGAGACCGGCTTCCTTGAGTCGGTCGGTAGCGGCGGTGACCTGACTGCTGTCTTCGACTTCTACGCCGAGGTGGTCCATGCGGGTCGGTTCGCCGCCCTCGCCTTCCAGGAGCACGAGCTTCAGCGGAGGCTCGGTGATGGCGAAGTTGGCGTAGCCGGGCCGACGCTTGGCCGGCTCGACGCCGAACAGCTTGGAGTAGAAGGCGACGGAGCCTTCCAGGTCGGCGACACGGAGGGCGAGCTGAACACGGGACATGGCGGTCCTCCTGAAGGGGGTGGATCGGACGGGTGGGCTAGGTCAGCGGTGGGTAGCCGAGGGTGGCCGAGATGGCGAACGTGCGGGCCCGATCGAGTCGGGCGTCACTGCGGCAGGCGCCGTCGCAGACTTCTCCGGTGGCCTCGTTGAAGGTCACCGAACCGCGAACTCGACCGGCCTTGCCGGCGGTCTTGCGCATCAGGGCAGAAAGTCGATGGGCCGTCACAACTCTCCTGATTTGATAAGCGTCTAAGTAGCGCGCTGGGCTCAGCTTGCACTCGTGCATAGATATCTGTCAAATTAGAGATATGTCGAAGCAAGAGTTGCCGATCGTGGACGTGGGCGTTCAGGTGGCGGCCGAGGCGTGCTGCGCGCCGTTGGTGTGTGAACCGCTGGACGAGGCCGAGGCGACGGAGCTTGCTCCGCTGTTCAAGGCGATCGCCGACCCGGTTCGGCTGCGCCTGCTGTCGTTGATCGCCTGCCATGAGGGCGGCGAGGCGTGCGTGTGTGATCTGACCGTCGCGTTCGATCTGACCGCGCCGACGATCAGCCACCATCTCAAGGTGCTCAAGCAGGCCGGACTCATCGACTCCGAACGCCGGGGCACCTGGGTCTACTACTGGATCAACCCGAGCGTTCTGGCCCGGATGTCCGCCCTGCTCAGCCCCGCGTCAGCTCTGGCCGGCACCCCGGCATGAGCACGGGCAAGGCTCCCAGCCTCATCCGGCGTGCTTTCGCCGAGTCTCTCGGCACGGGCCTGCTGGTCGCCGTCGTGGTCGGGTCCGGGATCATGGCCGCGCGCCTGTCGCCTGACGTCGGTGTGCAACTGCTCGCCGACAGCGCAGCCACGGCCGCCGCCCTGCCGGTCATCATCGTGCTGGTTGGTCCGGTCTCCGGGGCGCACCTGAACCCGGTGGTGTCCCTGGTGGACTGGTTGCTCGGCCGCCGAAACCGTGCCGGACTCGGCGCACGGGATGTGGCCGCCTACCTGCCTGCGCAGATCATCGGCGGTATCGCCGGCGCGATGCTCGCCAATGCGATGTTCGACCTGCACGCCGTGAGTGTGTCGACCCATGACCGGTCATCGCCTGGTTTGTGGGTGGGAGAGGTCGTCGCGACGGCCGGCCTCGTCGCCCTGGTGGTCGCCTTGCCGCGACAAGGGCGCGCGCATCTGGCCCCGCCGGTCATCGGCGCCTACATCGGGGCCGCGTACTGGTTCACCAGCTCGACCAGCTTCGCCAACCCCGCCGTGACGATCGCCCGCGGATTCTCCGACACCTTCGCCGGGATCGCCCCCGCGTCCATCCCCGGGTTCATCGCCGCCCAACTCGTCGGCGCTGCGCTTGGTGTCGTCCTCGTGACCAGCCTCTACCCGACGCGACGGGCCAGCGTCGACCGTGAACCGGTCACGCAGAACCCCGCACGCCCAATCTCCTCCCACGAGGCGCCACGCGCCACAGCCCAAGTCCAAGGAGCGCTTGTGTCCGACATCCCCGAGGTGCTGTTCGTCTGCGTGCACAACGCGGGACGCTCCCAGATGGCCGCCGCCCTGCTCGACCACCACGCCCAAGGCAAGGTCCGCGTCCGCTCCGCCGGCTCGGCCCCCGCCGACACCATCAACCCCGCCGTCATCCAGGTCATGGAGGAACTCGACCTGGACCTGACCAAGGAGTTCCCCAAGCCCCTGACCACCGAAGCGGTCCAGACCGCCGACGTCGTCATCACCATGGGGTGCGGAGACGCCTGCCCGATCTTCCCCGGCAAGCGATACCTGGACTGGGCACTCGATGACCCCGCAGGCAAGCCGGTCGACCAGGTCCGCCCCATCCGCGAAGAGATCGACAAGCGGGTCCGCGAACTCCTCGCCGAACTCGTCCCCGCCCACTGACACCGACTACGGCCATCGGGCATCCACACACAGCAGATGCGCCAAGGCGCCCCCTGCCTCCAGCGAGGTCAGGGGGCGCTCATTGACCGTCCGTTCCCTGAGATGCTCAGCCGTGTTGCCCGGCGCCCATCAGATGCTTGGTGAGGGCAGGGTTATGGAGATGGCGCTGCTTCACCTGCTGCACGAAGGAGTCGATGCCGGCCATCTTCTTGCTGATCTTGTCCCCATTGCCCCCTGTGGCGACGACGCCGGTGAAGTTCTCGTTCTTACTTCTGACGATGCCGCCGGAGGTTGAGGAGCTCTGAGTCTTGGTCACCTTCGCGGGAACGGGATGGCGCCCAAACGCGACTCCTTCGGGACCGGCCCCGTAGGGGAAGTAGATGGTGTCGTCGATGGCGTCGGCGGCGACATTGATCACCGACACCGTGTTGCTGTCGTGATTGGCCACGTAGACCTGGGTGCCGCTGGTGTTGATCCACATCCCCCTGGGACCGATTCCGACGGGGATGGTGGCGACGACGGCGTTGTCGGCGACTCTGATCTTCGAGACGTTGTTGCTGCCGTTGTTGGTGACGTAGGTGAAGGCGCTGTCCAGCGTGATCGACAACCAGGTCGGACCGGTTCCGACGGGGATGGTGGTGACGGCGTTGTCAGCGGCGTTGATCTTCGAGACGTTGTTGCTGCCGTTATTGGCGACGTAGACGAAGGCGCCGTTCGGCGTGATCTTCACCCCCCGAGGAGCGCTCCCGACGGGGATGCTGAGGACGTCGACGGTGTTGGTGGCGACGCTGATCTTCGTGACGTCGTTGCTGACGCTGTTGGAGACGTAGGCGAAGGCGCCGTTCGGCGTGACCGCCACTGACTCGGGAGCGGTCCCGACGGGGATGGTGGCGACGATGGCGTTGGTGGCCACGCTTATCTTCGTGACGGAGTTGCTGCCCTTGTTGGTGACGTAGATGAAGCGGCTGTCCGGCGTGATCCCCACTCCGTTGGGAGCAGACCCCGGGGGGAGGTGGATGACGGCGACGATTCTGTTGGTGAAGGTGTCGATCTTCGTGACGTTGTCGATGCCGGCGTTGGCCACGTAGTAGAAGGCGCCGTTCGGCGTGACCTCCGACCCGATCGTATTGGCCCCGGGAGGGAGGGGGATGGTGGCGACGATTTTGTTGATCGTGGTGTTGAGCCTCGACACGGTGCTGTTGCCGTTGTTGTTGACGTAGGCGAATTCTCCCGGCACGGGCTTCTGCCCGGCCAGAGCGGGCCCAGCCACTGCTGCCGGCGGCGCCAGCCCGATCGCGATGGCGGCCGCGGCCACCAATGGCCGGATTCGGAATCGCCCGCGCTCTTGACGCCCTCCGGGCAGCTTCGGACAACGATTCTGCGCCGTATTTCTCTTCCAACGCGCAAGCATTCGGATCTCCCAAATCGATCGACGATGACAGGCCCGGTTGTACGCCTGCACGGCATTGCGCATTGGGAGGAGACGCGCCGACTTGTGCCCTTGTGGTCGGTAACTGGTCAGTGCATCGATGTGACGGCGGTTGGGTCAGCCTGGGCCGAGACGGAGTTGACCACGGCTATGGAACATCGACTCTGAGGCACAGGCCGAGTCCTTGGCTCCACCCATACGAAAGCCCAGCTCAGGGTTACTTTTCCCGACCTGGGCTTTGATCGTTGTTCGGCCTTCTCCGGCCTCCGTGCCCGTTGCGTGCCCCGAACTTCAGGCCTGAGAAATGTATGGAAGGGTCCAGGCCGTACGGGCAAGAAGGTATGTCCTGTCCTTCCGGCAAGGGAGCCCCTTGCATGATCGCTGTCCCCGATGCCGCCTCGGTGGTCGATCCCGAGCGGTTCGGCACCGTCTTCGACGCGCACTACGAAGAGATCCGCCGCTACATCGGACGGCGCCTCGACCTCGACATCGCCGAGGACCTGGCCGCAGAGACCTTTCTGATCGCGTTCCGCCGACGCCACCGGTTCGACCCGCAGAAAGGCATGATCCGGCCCTGGCTGTACGGCATAGCCACCAATCTGATCGGCCGCCATCGGCGGAGCGAGTTACGCCGCTACCGCGCACTGGCCCGAACGGGGCCACCGACGGACGATGACCGCCACGACCAGCGGATCGTCGACCAGGTCAGCGCGGGGACGACGGTCGGCCGGCTCTCGGGGGCGCTGGCGAGACTGTCCCCCGGCGAGCGAGACGTGGTCCTGCTCATCGCGTACAGCGGCTTGACCTACGACGAGGTCGCCGCAGCACTCGGGATCGCCTACGGCACGGTGGCCTCCAGGCTCAACCGGGCCAGGACCAAGCTGAACGAATCGTTGAGATGGGGCCCTGAATGAATGAGTTCAAGCTCATCGACACCGCCATGCCAGACGCACCTCCTTCCGATCCCGAACAGACGGCCGCGGTCAGGGCCAGGGTGCTGAGGGGCTCGCGGACGCGACGACGGTCCGGGAAGCCGGCGGCGGCGGCCCTGGCGGCCCTGGCCACGGTGACGGTGATCGTCGCGATCGTGGGGATCCCCCGTCTGACGGGGCCCTTTCCGGCCTCTCCGGCAGACCGGCGGGAATCCTCATCGGGGCGGTACTGGCGAGTGATCATGGAGGAGAACAGGCTCTGGCGAACAAGCGGGAATTACTTCCTACGGCAGCGCCTCAGCCACGTCCAATGGCGACGCACAGGCCTCGTCGACGAAACAGCAGCATGGGGTCCTGAAGCGAATCTGGTAGACGAAAAGCGGTTCCTCAGTTCGGAACCGGCCACCGCCGCCGATCGGAGAGCGTGGAAGCGCGCGGGTTCCCCCGAGTCCTGTGAATACCTGAAATGCCGAGCCGCCGACCTGCGCGTCGGCCAGACCAAGTTCGACCTGTTGCCTGGGAGTTGGTTCTGGCAGAACGGTTTTTCCGGGCCTCCATTGACGAACCTGGATCCCATGAAATTGCCCGGCGATCCCTCAACGCTGAGGTCCGCGATCCTCCGTTTCTGGCCCGAGGGTGACCACCCGGAGAAAGCCTGGGACGTACCCGCGAAGGACATGCCGACCAAGGACGATTGGCTCTGGGGGACGAGCACGGACATCCTCACGCAGTTGCCGATCTCCTCGGCGACGCGTACCGCCTTCTATCGCATGCTCACAGAGCTTCCCGGCGCACGGGTGATCCGTCGCTCAGGCACCGTGACGATCGCCCGGGCACTCCAGGACGGCTATCTCGAACAGCATGTCGTCTTCGACCCCGCTACGGGAAAGTTGTCGGCCCTCGAGTACGTGCTGCTGAAACGAGACCCGGCGCGGAGAGGCGGCGCGGGCGACTTCTCCAGCCTGCCGAAGGGCACCGTGATCGATCAGCTCACGTTCACTCAGATGGGCTGGACCGACGAGGATCCAGGACTTCCCCAGGGCTGCACGCTCCGGGAGCAGCAGACCTGCGGCCCCTGAAGCATTGCGGATTGCGCAGGGTCGAGCAGGGAAGACGATCAGTGCGCTGATCCGCGTTTCCGCTGGTGGGGCAAGATCGGCGTACGTCTTTGCCCGCAGGAGGTCAGGGGTTCGAACCCCCTAGGCTCCACCCGAAACGCGTGCGCTGAGTCGGGCTTCGAGGCCATCGAGGATGGCTTGGAGGCCGAACTGGAAGGTGTTGTCGGGGGCCGTGGCGTAGTCGGTGACGGCTGTGTCGAGGCGGGCGCGCAGCCGTGGGAACTGCGCCGCGATCTCGTGGGCCTTTGCCATGCTTTCGTGCATCAGCGCCTCGGCGTTGCCGCCGTCGCGGCCGAGCTTCTTGGCGAATGATGCGGCTGCGGCCGGGACGAGGGCGTTGCCGAGCACGAAGGTGAAGACGATGGCTGCTGCCTGATCGGCCTGCGCCATGGTGAATCCGGCCGCCTCGTAGATGGCGAGGCCGTGGTCGTCATGGCGGGCCTTGCCGGGGCCGAAGATCATGTACGAGCCGAAGGCCTGCACCAGCCAGGAGTGGCGGGTGAGCATCGTGTGCAGGTCGGTGGCCATCTGTGTGGCGGCCGTCCGCCAGTCGGTCGTGGCCAGGTCGGGCAGCGCGATCTGGTGCCACACCTCGTCGCCGGCGAGGGTGATGAGGTTGTCCTTGCTGCCCACGTGCCAATAGACGGCGGTGGCCGCGGAGCCCAGCCGCTTGCCCAGCGCGCGCATGTTCAGGCCTTCCAGGCCTTCGTCGTCCAGCAGCTCGATGGCTGCCTTGACGATCTGTTCGCGGGTCAGCGTGTCACGCGGCATCCGCCCACAATATGCCACCCGACTCGTTTTTGCACAATGTTCAAGAGGCCACTTGCACAACGTTCAAGTATGAATTAGCGTCCTACTTGAACGCAGTGCAAGTCGCTGAACGGAGAATGAGATGTCACAGAACACGCTGGCGCAGTTCGTCGACACGACGGCCACCAAGTTCGGCGTTCCCGGCGTCGCCGTCGGGGTGTGGGTGGGCGGGAGGGAGCTGTACGCGTGTCACGGCGTGACGAGCGTCGACAACCCGCTGCCCGTCGACGCCGACACGCTGTTCGTGCTGGGATCGGTCACGAAGTCCTTCACCGCGACCGCGCTGATGCGCCTGGTCGCTGAGGGGCGGGTCGAACTGGACGCGCCGGTGCGCCGGTATGTCCCCGAGTTCAGCCTGCCGGATGAGCGGGCCGCGGCGGAGATCACCGTGTCGCAGCTGCTCAACCACACCGCAGGGCTGGACTGGAGGATGAGCGTCGAGACCGGCGAGGGGGATGACGCCCTGGCCGCGTATGTGGAGAACATGGCCGAGTCGGAGCTGATCGCACCACCTGGGGCCCGGGCCTCCTACAGCCAGGTGGGGTACAACCTCGTCGGGAGGATCATCGAAAAGGCCACGGGTCTGACCTATGAGCAGGCCATCGCCTCGCTCCTGTTCGAGCCGCTGGGGCTGTCGCACAGTTCCTTCGCGACCGGTGACGTCATGACCCGGCGGTTCGCGGTGGGGCACAACCTCAGCGAGGACGGAACTCCGGTCGTCGCCCGGCAGTGGAAGGACACCCGCGCCAACAACCCCGGCGGTGGCGGCGCGTCCTCGGTGGCCGACCAGCTTCGATGGGCCCGGTTCCATCTCGGTGACGGTCGCGCGGAGGACGGTGCCCAGGTGCTGCCCGCCGAGGTGCTGCAGCGGATGAAGGAGCAGACGGTCGAATTGCGGGGCAGCACGCTGGGCGACGCCTTCGGCATCTGCTGGTTTCTGCGTGACGTGGATGGTGTGCGCACCGTCGGGCACGGCGGATCAGCCAACGGCCAGTTCGCCGAGCTTCTCATCGTGCCCGAACGGGACTTCGCCGTCGTCGCGCTGTCCAACGCGGGCCCAGACGGGGGCCTCGCCTTCAACCAATCCGTCGTGCGATGGGCGCTCGAGCACTATCTGGGGGTGGTCGACCGGGACCCGGAGCCGCTTCCCTATGACGAGGCCCGAGCCCGGGAGGTTGTCGGGAGCTACGAAAACGACATGATGACGCTCACCATCGCCACGAATGGGACCGGATTGACGATCGAATGCGGGATCAAACCGGAAATCCGCGCGGCCACGGACACCGAACTTCCCCCGGATCTCCCGCCGGCCGATCTCGGCCTGCTGCCCGGCGACACCGACGAATACATCGTCACCAGCGGCGCCCTCAAGGGCCAGCGCGGCTTCTTCACCCGCGACGACGACGCGGTCGTCGGAGTAGACCTCGCCGGCCGGTGGTCCAAGCGCGTCTCGGCGGCCTCCGAATAGCAGCGGTCGGGCTGCAGGTCGGGAGCGTGATCGTCGTGCTGTCAGCCTAGGCTCCACCCGGCAAAAAGCCCCGTTTCTGATCAAGAAACGGGGCTTTTTGTGCCATTAGCTCTCCGAACCGTGGGCTGCCAGGACCATGAGTGCAGGTGTCGTTAATCAGTTGTCGCCGCCATGCGCGTCGCCGATGATTGCGGCTATGGCGACGACCCGACGAGCCGACATGTTCACCGCGGACGGCAAGCCGTCTGACGACGACCCCCGTGAGAACGGACCGACGTTGGGCGACGAGCGCACGACGCTGGTCGAAGCCGTGCGCTTCGGACGCCTCACGTTGGAGATGAAATGCGCAGGTCTTGATGCGGAGGCCATGGCGCGGCGTTCCGTTGAGCCGTCGACGATGTCGCTCCTGGGGCTGGTGCGACACCTGGCCGAGGTGGAGCGTGCGACGTTCCGGGTGATGATGGCGGGACAGGACGTGCCCCGACTGTTCACCTCCGAGACCGACCGTGACGGCGATTTCGATGGTGCTGTTCCCGACCCTCAGGTGGTTGCGGAGGCGTGGGACGCCTGGCGTGCGGAGGTGGACTTCGCCGAGCGGTTCGTGGCCGAGGCGCCCAGTCTCGACATCACCGGCGACGATCCCTTGAATCAGCATGGCAGCGGTGGAGGGGCGATGTCGCTGCGCGAGGTGCTGGTCGGAACGATCTGGGAGTATGGCCGCCACATGGGTCACGTCGACCTGTTGCGCGAGCGGATCGACGGACGCATAGGCCAGTAATGATCACGGGTAGGGTGCGCCGGCCCCGTTGAGGTACAGCCGCCCTGGTCCGCGCGCGAAGCCCGTGTTGACCGCCCGACGAGATCGCGGTCGCGTTACGGCTATCCGCCGACGGGCTCGGGCTCGGGCGTTCCGAGAGGGATGTCGCGCATGCCGCGCAAGGGTGAGAAGAACAGCCACAGTCCCGCGCAGCAGCCGCCGATCACGGCGATCCACAAGGTGGTCCGAACGCCGAGGGCGGTGGCGAGCGCGCCGCCGGCCAGGCCGCCCAGCGGCAATGTGCCCCAGTTGATCCAGCGTGCGGCGGCGCTGACCCGGCCGAGCATGTCCGGCGGGCAGGCGGCCTGGCGGTAACTGGTCAGCGAGATACCCGCGACGGTGGAGGCGAAGGTCCACGAGATCCAGCCGAAGCCGAACAGCAGCACCCACCAGCCGTGCCCGGCCAGCGGGATCAGCAGGCCGGGCAGTGACAGCACGGTCATCGAGATCCAGCTGATCCGGGCCGAGCCGACCTTCCGGGCGAGATACCGCGCCGCCATCCCGCCGGCCATCCCGCCGACGGCCCCCAGCGCCAGCAGCAGCCCGACCAGGCCAGGACGCAGATGCAGCGTGCGGATCAGGAACACCGGGCCGAGGGTCTCCACCATGATGACGAAGAAGTTGGCTGTGCCGTTGAAGGCCACCGAGTTCCGCAGGATGGGATCGCGGGTGACGTAGGCGAGTCCCTCACGGATCTGTGACCACAGCCTGGGCCGCGGGTCGGCCTCCGCTCGGGGTCGGCGCGGCTCGCGGGTACGGATCGCTGTCAGCGAGCCCGCCGACAGCGCAAAGGAGAGAGCGTCGGCGGCCATCGCGCCTGCGGCGCCGACCACCGTCACCAGTCCTGCGCCCAGACTGGGTCCGGCGATCTGCCCGACCGACCGGGAGGTGGCGAGCTTGCCATTGCCGTCCATGAGCTGGGCGCGGTCGAGCAGCACCGGCAGATAGCTCTGATAGGCCACCGAGAAGAACACAGAGAAGACGCTGGAGAGCAGCGCGACGGCGTAGAGCTGGGCGAGCGTCAGCGCCCCGACGGCGTGCGCCAGCGGCACCGAGCCGATCACCAGGAACAGCGCGAGGTTGCACCAGATCATCAGCGGGCGCTTGGCGACCCGGTCGACTATGGCCCCGGCCGGCAGCGCCACCAGCAGGTAGGCACTCGTCTCCGCCGCCGCCAACAGGCTGACCTGGAGCGCGGAGGCCTCCAACACCACGACGGCGACCAACGGCAGGGCGAGGACGGTGACCTGCGACCCCATTTCGCTGACCGTCTGGCCGCCCCATAACAACAGGAACTCGCGATGACGCCAGATCGAGGGACGCTTTCCATCGTCATCGGCCATCCGACCGATGGTGGCACAGCCGCAACCCTGTCCATGCCGGGGGCGCGTCGCCTCACATTCCCGGCAGTTGTTTCGTCGGACTACTGGGCCACCGGGTCGCAAGGCTCAAACACCGCCGAGACCGCGAAGGGAGACCTCGCCATGCCCACGCGCACGCCGGCTCTCGCGCACGCTCAGATGGTCGTCATACCTCGCGCCGCCCATCGAAGACGCGCAGCGATCAACGGTGCACCGGCCGGCTTTCTCAACGGAAGCTCTTGAAGCAAACCCCCTGAAGGAGGGCTCATGTTCGCCGTTTACGCGACGATCACCATCTTCGCCTCGCTGTTGTACGGCAGCGCCGCCGTCGTCTACCTGATCGGCCATGAATTTCCCAAGGCTCAGCTGGACATGAAGCGCTTGCCGCGGTCGTGGGCACCGGTGTTGGGCATGTTGTTGGCGGCGGGCTCTTTGGGACTGTTGGGCGGGTTCGCCCTGCCAATGCTGGGGACACTGGCTGCCGCCGCCCTCGTGCTGTATTTCATCGGCGCGCTCCTTGCGCACCTGCGCGTGGAGTCTCACAATCTCGCGAACTGGGCCGGATTCTTCGCCACTTCGGTGGCCGCATTGGCCGTGGACCTGCTCTACCACTGGTCGTGATCCGTGGCGAATCCCGCAACATCTCTTAACGCCGGGATTCACAAAGGGATGACGTGTCAGTCCAGGTCGAAGTGGCGGGGTCCGATGTCCTGGACCGCCCGGACGTAGGCGCGGGCCATCGGAGTCTCACGGTCGGTGCGCCAGACCAGGCCCCACCGGGCGCGCGGCGCATCGTGAATCGGCACGAAACTGATGCCGGGGCGGCGCGGGTAGTAGCGGAGCGCCTCGGCGGAGACCAGGCACACGGTTCGGCCGGTGACCCTCGCCATGGTCTCCTCCCAGTTGCCGACCGCGGGACCGCGCGGGATGGGACGGCCGCCAGGCGTGTGGGTCGGAGAGTGGATCTGCACCCAATAGTCGGGAATCGAATCGAGACCCTCGAAACCCAGCAGCACACAGTCGCCGAGCTCCTCCATCGACACGGAAACGCGCTGCGCGAGCGGATGCGTATCCGCGGTCATCAGAACCTTCGGCTCTGTGATCACGACCGGGCCGAGGGTCAGGTCCGGCTCACTCGCGATCATTTCCCGCAGACCCTCGTCATCCGCAGGGAACCAGCAGGTCTGCAGGTCGACCTCGCCGGCCCGCAACGGCGCCAGCGGTTCGATGAAGCCCACCTCGCGAAACGTCAGCCCGCATTCGGGATGGCGCGCCCTGAATGCGGTGGTCACCGGCATGAGGTCGTGGGCCTGCGGACCTATGACACCGACCGTGAGGCCGGCGACCGCGTCACGGGTCTCCGCCTTGGCGCCCTCGATGCCCTCCTCGATCAGCTGATACCCGGCCTTGAGGTCGCGGTGCAGGCGCTCGCCGAGCGGGGTCAGCCGCACGTTACGGCTGTCGCGCACGAACAGGTCGCCGCCGATCGCGCGTTCCTGCTTCTTGATTGCCTGGCTGACCCGGGCCACCGACACGTGCAGGCGCTCGGCGGTACGGCTGAAGTGCAGCTCCTCGGCCAAGACCAGGAAGATCTCGATGTCCCGAAGCTCCACGACCCCGCCCTCGATCTTTAACGCACGGGTTAAAGACTATAAACCACGCTGACACGCTGGAAGGGCCGTCGAATTCGATCACGCGGTGGTCTGTCACTCGTGCCCGTCGCGTGCCCGATGGGGCGGTGATCGAGGGGACCAGCGGGGACGCGATCAGGCGTCTGAGCGGCGGAAACGCAGGCTGACTCTTCGAAGGTGGTCAGCCTTCGAAGGACTGATGGCCCAGGGCGTCCAGGAACTCGAAATTCGCCGCTGTGGCCGAGCCGGGCTGCGGCCGGAAGATCACCAAGCGGTGTCCGGTGGTGGAGCTGAGCACGAAGTCACACTGCACGTCCAACTCCCCGGCATACGGGTGGATCAACTTCTTGCGAGTGGACCGCAGGGGGATGACCTCCATGTCGTCCCAGTAGCGGGAGAACTCCTCGCTGGCTTCGATGAGGTCGGCGATGAGCCGTCCGCTGACGGGGTCCTGACCACGGTGAGCGCCGGCGGCCCGCAGGTCGGCCGCGTAACCTCGCCCGATCGCCTCGTGTTCCTCGGGCACGTTGAGGGCACGCGAGTCCGGATCGGTGAACCAGCGCCAGGTCACGTTCCCCAGGCGATCGTCGCCGAGCGGCCAGGGGCCTACGAGCGCGCGGCTGAGCCGGTTCTGCGCGAGCATCGTGTTCAGGTCGTCGCCGATTTGGGCGGGCACCGTGGTCAGCGCGTCGAGCAGGAACATCATCGCCGGGTCGACATAGCCGCCGGTCGCGCCCATCCGGGGCGGCGGATAGCCCGCCAGGTCATAGAGGTAGTCGCGCTCGTCCACCGACAGCCGCAACGCCCGCGCCAGGCTCGCCAGCATCGCCTCGGAGGGCCTGGCGTTGCGGGACTGCTCGAGCCGTTCGTAGTAGTCCACGGACACGTCCGCCAGCAGGGCGACCTCCGAGCGGCGCAGGCCCGGCGTCCGCCTGCGGCCGCCGGGAACGAGGCCGACGTCGGCCGGCCGGAGCGCCTCACGACGCGCCCTGAGGAAACCGCCCACGTCGCCGTGTTTCACGTGCACTCACTCCTGGATTGCGCTCATCGCGACCGGCGTGTAGCGCTCGCCCGCCACGGCGCCGGCGGGCACCGCTTCGTCGAGCGCCGCAAGTGTCTCGGTGTCCAGCACGAGGTCTGCCGCGGCGACGTTGTCTTCCAGGTAGACCCGGCGCTTGGTGCCGGGGATCGCGGTCACGCCCTGCGCCAGCACCCAGGCCAGCGCCAATCGACCAGGCGCGACACCACGATTGTCGGCGATCGCGCGGACCCTGTCGACCAGCTGGAGGTTGTGCCGCAGGTTCTCCCCCGCGAACCGCGGGGCCGTACGGCGGAAGTCGCGTTCCGGCAGCCCTTCCACCGACCGGAGACCACCGGTGAGGATCCCGCGCCCCAGGGGCGAGTACGCCACGAATCCGATGCCCAGCTCTCGAACGGTGTCGAGGACACCGTTGGATTCGACGGTGCGGGTGAACAACGAGTATTCCGTCTGCACCGCGGAGAGCGGCGCGGCGGCGTGAGCGGCGCGGATGCTCTCCGCAGACGCTTCGCTGATCCCCAGGTAGCGCAGCTTTCCTTCGGTGACCAGTTCGCCCAGAGCGCCGAAGGACTCCTCCAGCGGCACATTCGGGTCGACCCGGTGCAGGTAGTACAGGTCGATGCGGTCCGTGCCCAGGCGGCGGAGGGATCCTTCGACGGAACCACGCAGATAGTCCGGCCGCCCGTTCGGGCCGCCGACGATCTTGCCCGTCTCGTCGAGGGTCACACCACCGCCCTTGGTGGCCACGACGACCTGGTCACGGTGGGCCGACACCGCCCGCCCCAGCAACTCCTCGCCGCTGAACGGTCCGTACATGTCCGCGGTGTCGAACATCGATACACCAAGCTCGATCGCCCGATGCACGGTGGCGAGGGCTTCCGCGTCGTCCGGAGTGCCGTACATCGCGGTCATGCCCATCGTGCCGAGGCCCTCGACTGAGGTCACCAGGCCCTGGCCGCCGACCGGATGTGTGTTCATGCTCATGGTGTGCTCGTCCACTTCCCCTGCTGGGCCGCCCGTTCGGCGACCGCATGAGAAGCATGGAGCCGTGACGTGAACCTTCCAGCGTCCTGCTTAACCCCGTCCTCGCAGGACGACGCTCCACACTCTCTTGTCGCGCTTGGTGTGCGTTGCGTGCCTACTCGGGGTGTCCCGGGGAGTCGGTGGTGTGCCGATTCCCCGGGATCACGCTGATCAGCGGACGGTGACGGTCTTGGTGGCGGTGGCGGAGGTGCCGCCGCCGCCGGTCGCCTTGAGGGTGAACGTGTAGGTGCCCTTGCGGGTGGGCGTTCCGGACAGGGTGCCGCCGGTGGCCAGCTTCAGGCCGGGCGGGAGTGTCCCGGACGCGCGTGTGACCGTCGGCGCGGGTGTCCCCGTCGTCGGGAATCGGTAGATGAAGTACTTGCCGACCAGCGCGATCGGTGGGGTTCCCGCGGTGAACTTCGCCGGGATGTAGGCGATGACGGTCGCGGAGGTGCCGGTGCTGCCTCGGCCGTTGACGCCGGAGATGTTGCAGGTCACCTTGTGACCGGCATCGGCCGTCACCGGTGTGTAGGCGGAGGTGGTCGCACCGGTGATCGCCTTTCCGTCTCGCGTCCAGCTGTACTTCACCGAGGTGGCGCCGATGAAGGCGGCCTTGCAGGTCAGCTTGGCGCCGACGATCCGGGTGCCGGTGATCGCCGCTTTGGCGGTCAGTGTCGGCGGCCCCACCTTTGCCAGCGTGTGGTACTGACCGGCCGCGACCTCGATCACCGAGCTCAGCCCAGGTACGGTGACCGGGCTGTAGCGGTGGGTGGTGGTGCCGTCACCGAGCTGCCCGTTGGAGTTGTCGCCCCAGGCCATCACGGTGCCATCCGAGCGCACCGCGACACTGTGCCAGGCGCCCGCGCTCACCCGAGCGACGTTGGTCAGCCCTGGCACGGTGGCCGGCCCGAAGTCGTACTGAGTGCCGTTACCGAGCTGCCCGTAGAGGTTGAAACCCCAGGCCCACACCGTGCCGTCCGAGCGCAACGCGAGGCCGTGGTCGCGGCCGGCGGCGATCTGGGTGGCCCCGGTCAACCTGGCCACCTTCACGGGGGTGGTGCGGTTCTTGACGGTGAGGTCACCGAGCTCCCCCTCGGTGTTGTTGCCCCACGCCCACACGGTGCCGTCCGAGCGCAACGCCAGACTGTTGAGAAAGCCGACCGCGATCTGGGTCACCTTGGTCAGGCCGCTGACCGCGACGGGGGTTCTGCTTGTGACGGTGGTGCCGTTGCCGAGTTGCCCGGTGTGGTTGTAGCCCCAGGCCATCACGGTGCCGTTCGAGCGCAACGCGAGGCTGTGGTACTCGCCGGCTGCGATCTGGGTGATCCCGGTCAACCCGGCCACCTGTACGGGAGTGGTGAGGTGGGTGACGGGGCCGTTATTGATCGGCATGCTGTTGTCGCCCCAGGCCCACACCGTGCCGTCCGAGCGCAACGCGAGGCTGTTGGAGCCACCCGCTGCGACCTGTACGACGCCGGTCAGGCCAGACACCCGCACAGGTGACGAGCTGGACTTCATCGTCCCGTTGCCCAGCTGGCCGAAATCGTTGTTGCCCCACGCCCACACGGTGCCGTCCGTGCGCACCGCCAGGCTGTGGAAACTACCGGCGGCAATCTGAGCCACCTGCGTCGGCGCGGGCAGAGCGACCGGGGAGGGTTGTTCGCCCGTCGTCCCGTTGCCCAACTCCCCCGAGCTGCCTTGCCCCCATGCGTACAAGGACGAGGTGCCGCTGGAGGCCGCCGCCGGACCCGGCGCTGCCACTGCGAGAGCGCTCACGGTCAGCACCACACCGACCGCCAGGGCACGCACCCGAGCGCCTGGCCCCCACCTTCGCAACCGCCCACCCGCGTCCGCCGAAACAGAGCCGGGCGAAGCCTCAGCCGTCAGACCAGTCATGCAACGTGTTCCTTCATGATCGGCGCAGTCGATGGTTCTCGCTGCGGTTGTTCCTCGTCGTTACCGGACCGGCCATGCGCCGGATCGCCGTGCCGGAGAGGGGCTTCCTTTTCCATCCACTGTCTCGACGGACAAGGCAGGCGTTCAGGCCATCTCCGGATCGCGATCACCGTGCGAACCGCTTCACTATGATCTATCACGCCTTAAGGCGATATGCGGTTTACATGACCTGTAGGCCAGTTATGACCAATCGTCGGTTTTGTGGAGCCGCGACGGACGGGATCACCGTCTGGACGTCAGGCCACCCGGACGCCCCGGGGACACGCGACGACGCGCTGACCTGGTGACTCGGAGCACCCTGCGAACTCTCCGGGCCTGAGCCCTGTCTCCTGGCCTTCACTAAGCGAAACGCCCCGTTTCTGATCAAGAAACGGGGCGTTCGTCGCAACATCCGATGACCTTCGCCGCGCATCACGTGGCCGGTCCGGCTACCTCGTCCCGATGTCTCGGCTCTCACCCGCCGAGGTGAAGAAGCGCCTGAGTTCGGCTGCCACGACATCCGGACGGCCGGCCGGGTTTCGCTTGCTGACATCACCCGACGCATCATGATCGAGCCCAGGGAACTCGATCCGTTCGACGTTGGGAATGGTCTTCTCCAGGCCGGACAGCGCAGGCTTGAGGAAGGGCAGCCCCTTGCTTCCGCTGAGCAGGAGCACTTCAGCCTTCACGTCGGCGAAACGGTCCAGGGTGTCGGCCATCTCGGCCAGCAGCACGCCTTCGTAGTGGAGAGTCGGGGCGAGCATGCGCATGGTCGCGTCGCCCGGCTTGGCGTTCTTGTCCTCGCTCTTCAGCAGCAGGCCGGTCAGCCAGGCCAGCAGCCCTCGCGGCATGATGTTCATGATCGGCGGCCCGAGCCGAAGCCCGAGCATGCTCGTCACCAGTGCGGCTGTCACCTTGCCTTCGGCCATTTCCCGATCGAAGCGGTCGACCCACCCGGTCAGCTGCGGGATGTCCTCCAGAAACAGCGCCGGTTCGTAGACGGCGGCCTTGTGAATCGCCGGCAACTCGCGTGCCGCCTCGAGCACGGCGATACCGCTGGCGCTGACGCCGAAGACATAGTGGGCACCCGTCTCGTTCAGAACGGCGTCGAGGTCTTCCACTTCCTTCCGCACGCTGTAGTCATCACCGTACGGCCCGCTTTGGCCGCGGCCGCGACGGTCGGGAAGGTGGACGGTGAACGCGTCGGCCAACTCTTCGGCCATGGCCATGTGGTTTCTGGCCGTCTCCATGGAGCCGTGCAGAAGCACGATGCCCGGGCCGTCCCCGATGGTGTGGAAAGCGATGCGGGTGCCGTCGTCGGAGGTGACGAAGCTCGTGGTGAGTTCCGCCGTCTGAGGCCGTTCATTGGTGGTCATCACAGAGTCCTTCTGAGCGGTAGTGGCCGACTTCTGAATAGTGTCAAAGATACTAGTTTCTTGTCAACTAGTATCACCGTCGATAGTATGGAGACATGACCACTCCTCGTACGGGCTCACCGCTCGCCCTGACCGTCCTCGCGCTGTTGCAGTACAAACCGCTGCACCCGTACGGGATCCAGCGCCTGATCAGACAGTGGGGTAAGGACAAGGTGGTCAACGTGGGCCAGCGAACGAGCCTCTACCGGACGATCGACCGCCTCACCGCAGCCGGCCTGATCGGGGTGCGGGAGACGGAGCGGGACCAGGCATACCCGGAGAGGACGGTGTATGAGATCACCGATACGGGACGCGCCGTGGCCCGCGAGTGGCTGCTGGACATGCTGGCCACGCCCAAGCAGGAGTTCCCCGAGTTCCCAGCGGCGCTGTCTCACCTGCTGATGCTCGCCCCGCAAGAGATACACGACGCCCTTGATCGGCGCGTCAGAACACTGAGCGAGGCACTGGCCACACTGGACGCCGAAATGAGCGCTGAAACCGGACACGGCCTTCCCCGCATCACCATGCTCGAAGCCGAATATCTGCGCGCCGTCTCGGCGGCTGAATTGCAGTGGCTTCGCTCGGTGACGGACGATCTGCGTAGTGGCAACCTGACCTGGTCGGCCACCGACCTCCTGGCTTTCGCCGAAATCCCGGAGTGAAATCCATGAGCCCTTGCTTCTCCAGGAAAAGGCGTTTGCGCGCGGCTTCGTGATCAGCTTCGTCGAGCCTCGACTACGGCGGGCACAATTGCAAGCAGGAAATCAGAGGTTCTAGGCTCCGCTCACACGGGGACCCGGGTCGGGGCGGCGATCACGCTTCAGGTTGCACCCCCGCGCCGGCCGGCAGGCACACCCTGAGCCATCGCGTTTTCGCCGGCGGCCCGACTATCGGGCCGGGTCCGGATCAGTGACGTTGAGTGGCCGTTCGAAGAACGTCTCCAGCACGATGATGGTCTGGGTGCCGGTGACACCGTCGACGTCGAAGACGCGGCGCAGCACAGCCTGCAACTGCTCCGGGGTCGAGGTGCGGATCTTGACCAGGAGCGACGCGGACCCGGCGATGATGTGGGCTTCCTGGATCTCGGGGATGGCCGCGAGGGCGTCGCGGGTCGGTGGGTCGCCCATCCACGCGTTGGACTGCAGCATGACGAACGAGAGCACGCCGCGGTCGACGGCGGCCGGATCGACGTCGATGGTGGTGTGCCGGATGACCTCGCGTTCGCGCAGCTTGCGCACTCGCTCGTGGGCCGATCCCGCCGACAGCCCCACTGCCTTGCCGAGGGCCGCGTAGGCCTGTGTGGCGTCGGCCTGCAACGCCGCCAGCAGCGCCCGATCTATGTCGTCCACCGCACCCCTACTCGTAGAACGTCAACTAGCCAAGTCGCCTAATAACCATACTACATTCGGAGATGCTAGCGTTCTACCGAACTTCAATCAGCTCACGATGAGGAGCCTGCGATGGTCGAGACCATCCCCGCCCAGTTCCAGGTGCTCGACGAACGCTTCCGGTACATCGACGGCGACTTCGTCCTCGAACGGTTGCACACCGGCTCGCGCAAGACCGAGGGCCCGGCGTACTTCCCGGCCGGGCGCCACCTGGTGTGGAGCGACATCCCCAACGACCGGCTCCTACGCTGGGACGAGACCACCGGCGCCGTCGGCGTCTTCCGCCACAGCTCCGGTCATGCCAACGGCAACACCATCGACCGGCAGGGCCGGCTCATCACCTGCGAGCAGGGCAACCGGCGCGTCACCCGCACCGAACACGACGGCACCGTCACCGTGCTGGCCGACCGGTATCAGGGCAAGCGACTCAACAGCCCCAACGACGTGGTCGTCCGCGCTGACGGCACGATCTGGTTCACCGACCCGAGCTACGGCATCTTCAGCGACTACGAGGGCGACAAGGGGGACAGTGAGTTCGGCGGCGCCTGCTACGTGTTCCGCCTCGACCCGGCCACCGGTGACCTGCGAGTGGTCGCCGACGACTTCTGCCGGCCCAACGGCCTGGCCTTCGCACCCGACGAGCAACGGCTGTACATCGCCGACACCCGGCAGGAACCCAGCCACATTCGCGTCTTCGACGTCACCGCCGAGGGCGCCCTGACCGGCGGGAAGATCTTCGCCGAGTGCGACAACGGACGCTTCGACGGTCTCCGGGTGGACGACGCCGGACGGGTATGGGCGGCCGCCTGGGACGGCGTGCACTGCTTCGACACGGACGGCACCCTCATCGGCAAGCTTCTGCTGCCCGAATCGGTCGCGAACCTCACTTTCGGCGGTCCCAAGCGCAACCACCTCTTCATCACCGCGGGGACCAGCGTGTACACGCTTCGGGTCACCGTCAACGGTGCCCGCTACCCTCAGCCGGCCGGAACCGAGCGGTCATGAACGACGTCACGACCGCCGAGCGAACCCGGCGGCACATCGCCCGCGACCTGGGCGTCGACTCCGACTTCGACGCCGGCCGCGAGATCGAGCGGCGAGTCGCATACCTCGTCGATTCATTGAACGGCGCCGGGACCGCCACGCTGGTGCTGGCCGTCAGCGGCGGCGTCGACTCGGCCACCGCGGGCCGGCTGTGCCGGCTCGCGGTCGAAAAGGCGCGCGGCGCGGGAAGCGAAGCCGTCTTCGTGGCCATGCGACTGCCGTACGGCGTCCAGCGCGACGAGCACGACGCCCAGGCCGCGTTGGCGTTCGTCCGTCCCGACCGAACTCTGACCGTCGACATCCAGCCGGCCAGCGACGCGAGCCTGCGGACGCTGCTGGCCGGGGGCCTGACCCTTGCCTGACGCCATCCAGCAGGACTTCCTCCTCGGCAACATCAAAGCCAGGCAGCGAATGATCGCCCAGTACGCCGTCGCCGGGGCGCTCGGGGGGCTGGTCGTCGGCACCGACCACGCCGCCGAGGCGGTGACCGGATTCTTCACCAAACACGGAGACGGCGCCGCCGACGTCGTGCCGCTCGCCGGTCTGACCAAGCGGCGCGTACGCGCGATCGCCCACACGCTGGGCATGCCGGGCACGTTGATCCACAAGACTCCTACCGCCGACCTTGAATCCCTTCGCCCCGGCAGGCCCGACGAGCGGGAAGCGAGGCGTCCGATTTCTGCCAGCGGCCGTCGCAGCTAGTGGAGAGAGTCTTCGCGACGCAAACCGGCGCAAACCGGCGTGGTACGGCGCGGCGAAGGACGAAGGGCAAAGGGCATGCACAAGATCTCCGACTTGAAAGTCCTGTACTTCGGGACCCCGGTGGTCCTGATCGGCTCCCGGAACGAGGACGGCTCGGCGAACATCTCGCCGATGTCCTCGGCCTGGTGGTTGGACGACTCCTGCATGCTGGGGCTCGGTAACAACGGTCAGACCGCGGCGAATCTGCTGCGCGAACGCGAGTGTGTGCTGAATCTCGCGTCCTCTTCGATGGTCGACGCCGTCGACAGGCTCGCGCTTCTGACCGCGAAAGCGGTGATACCGGACTATCGGCTGCACCAGGGTTACCGGTATGAGCGAGACAAGTTCGGGGTCTCGGGGCTGACCGAGCAGCCGGCGGAGTTGGTGCGGGCGCCGCGCGTCGAGGAGTGCCCCATCCAACTGGAGTGCGTGGTGGATGAGGCGCATCCGTTCGGCGGTCCGGAGACGGAGGCGACCGCCTTCCAGGTCAGGGTGGTGCGCATCCATGTCGAGGAGGAGTTGATCATCCCTGGGACCCAGTACGTGGACCCGCTGGGGTGGGATCCGCTCATCATGAAGTTCTGCGAGTTCTTCGGCGGCGGGCAGAACGTGCATCCGTCGAGGCTCGCCGAGGGCTGGAACATGCCGCATCAGCTTCAGCAGGCGACCGGCTCATAGCGGCTCGCTGCCGGGTGGGTGCCCCGGTCCGGTAGCTCTGAGCGGATCAGGCCGTGCGAGTGGGATCGTCGACGGTCGGCATGGCACCGTCGCGGTGGGCACGCTTGAGATCTTCCAGGTATGCCCGGGAGAACATGGCGGACAGGATCGCCATGCCGCCGCGGTGGATCCGGACCTCTCCGCCACTCACCCGTCCGGTGAGTCGCACCCGACGACCGCCCTGGGCCTTGGCTCCCTCGCCGTCCTTGACCTTGCCGGCGCCGGTCCACTGGATGCCCCACTGGTCGACGGTGGCGTCGGCGGGCAGCAGCAGCTTGACCATGCCGTGGTCGATGTCCAGGTCCAGTTCGATGTCACCATCGGCGATCTCCGGCGAGCGCAGGTCGATGACGGCCGCGCCGCGCCGGGTGCGGACCTGGAAGGTGCGCGCAGTCGTCCAGTTCCCCAGGTGCTTGGTCATGGTGTGGTCGGCGTGAACTCGGACTACCTCGGCGGTGCTGTTCTGTGTCATGAGTGAATAGTGTCACATGCACTAGTGTCTCTGCAACTACTTTCTCGAGATCGATTCGGCTCCTATCCGCACCACGAGGTTCCGCCGCCGCCGGCCGGCATGGAGTTGCCGGCGGGGGCGACCGGTCGCGCGTCCGCGATGCGCTCATCTGCGCGGGACAGCCCTGCGAAGCGGTGCCTCGCAGGGCTGTCGTCGCCTATAGGGCCTGGTCGTCGATACGTGCGGCCATCAGCCGCCGTCGTCGCAATGCTGGGTTTCCCAGCGTCCGGTCCGGTAGCTGTAACACTGGTAGCAGCCGGCCCTCCAGAGGCATTGGCCGGGCTGCCCCGGGGTGATGTGCTGGGCCGACGCGCAGACGCTCGGGTCGGAGGACTGCGCGGAGGCCTGCGCGATGCCGGTGCCGGTGACGAGGAGCGTGGATGCGGCCAGCGTGACGGCGAAGAATAAACGCTTGAGCATCAGAGACCACTCCCTGAGGTGAGGACCGAACCCCTGATCGACGGGGATGACGAGCGTCGGTTCCGGGTCTCGGGATACGCCGATGCGGCGCTGAACATCATTAAGACTAATCGTGGAATCAGATGAAATCTCCCAGACGGGGGCAAAACATCATTTCTGGCACATCACTGTATGAATATGATTAGCCGCATTCACCAGAGAAATTCGGTATTGCACTCAGCCGGCCGCTGTGAGGCTTTGAGCTGCTGATTCGTATCTCGATGGGGGAAATGAACGGCACTTCCCTGGGGGGTTCAATGCCGCACCATAGGACGGAAAATGACAGGCAAGGAAATCGGCGACATGGTAGGCGGACTCCCGTGGACACCGCGGCCCTGCCGGCTGATCCGAACGCAATCTCTCCAGTACGTGGATGAAAACCCACAGCAAAGGGGGCCCGGCGACGGAAAGCGCAAAGTCATGCCGCTCCTCTGAATGGCCGTCCTGCCGTCTCAATATCCGCCAACTTGCCTAGACGCGCCTGGATCTCAATGCCCACGATGGTTGGAGATCCGAAATCGCTGCAGGTCATGGCGATTCGGGGAGGAGGCAGCATGCCCAAGAATCGGCTGTCGGCGCCATTAGGCGCTGCAGTGCTCGGGGCTCTGGCGTTCGGGCTTACTCAAGCGCCGAATGGCCCCGCCGGCCTGAACTCGATGAACACGACCACGACGCTCAGCATGTCGAACCATGCGAAGGCGGCTGCGGTGACTCCGGTGCAACCTCCGCCACGCCCTGACCGTGCCCGGGAGGAGCGCCGCTTCCACGAGCGGTTCAGCGAGGAGCGCTACCGCGAGCGGTTCAGGGAGGACCGGCGCGCCCGCGACCGGTTCAGGGGAGACAGGCGCTTCCACGAGCGGTTCAGAGAGAACCGGCGCTTCCACGAGCGCTTCAGGGAAGACCGGCCGTTCCGTGACCGGTTCAGGGAGGACCGGCCGTTCCGGGAGCGGTTCGGCGAGGACCGGCGCGCCCGCGACCGGTTCAGCGAGGGCCGGCCGTTCCGTGACCGGTTCTGAGAGGAGGGTCAGGGGCGGTCACCTCTGACCCCAGGTCAGGTGTGGGCGGCCGTTCACAGGGCGGGCTCGCCTTGTAGCGGTCGCCCATCCGGCGCTGACGATCATCGTTTACGTCATCGTCTTCGCCTGGCTGGGAGCCTTGTTTCCTGCCCTCCACCAGGACGCCCGACGACCTGCTCGGCGGAACCCGGGTCGTCCCGGGATTGCGCGAAGTATCGTCCGACCATGGCCGATGATCCGCTGGAGTCACTGCGCCGGCTCTGCCTCGCGCTCCCCGAGACCACCGAACGCCTCAGCCATGGCGCGCCGACCTGGTTCATCCAGGACAAGAAGACGTTCGTGACGTACGCCGACCACCATCACGACGACCGGGTCGCGTTCTGGTGCGCCGCCCCGCCCGGCACCCAGGAGGCTCTGCTGGCCGAGGACCACGAGCGCTTCTTCCGCCCGCCGTATGTCGGCCACCGCGGCTGGCTCGGCGTCTACGTCGACGTCCCCCAGGACTGGGCCGAGATCGCCGAGATCGTCGCGGACGCCTACCGGACCGTCGCGCCCAAGCGCCTGGTCGCCCGCCTGGAGTGAGTACGGCCTGCACAAGGCGGCGATGACCGTGGAACGACGCGATACGGCCCTCGCGGACCCGGCGTCGATCTCAGTCGAGGAGCATCGCCTGCGGCACCCGGGGCGGGACGACCCGGCCCGTTTCATCCTCGGGCGTCGCGCACCAGCAGGGCCGCCTGAACACGATTCGAGCAGCCGAGCTTGGTCAGGATCCGGCTCACATAGGTTTTGATGGTCGTCTCACTCATGCCCAGCCGCCGGCCGATCTCGGCCACGAACCCCGCCGTGCCGTTCTGCAGGGCCCGCAGCACGTTGGCCTCGTCGCCGAACGACGTGAGCATCACGGTCCGCACCGCGGGCGCCTGCCGCAGGAGCTCCTCTGTCGCGCTCAGGCCGTCCATCACCGGCATCTTGATGTCGAGCAGTGCCACGTTGACGCGGTGCATGAGCGCCTGGTCCACGGCGGCCCGGCCGTTCTGCGCCTGCGCGACGACCTCGATGTCGGGCGCCTGGGCAACATCCCGAAGTTGCGGAGCGTCACCCAGTATCTGCCGGACCAGGTAGGCATGGTGATCATGCATATCACCGGGCCGCAGACTGAGCCGCGCTGGGCTCGCGACTACGGCCCGTGGACCGGGATCGGCCTCCTGGCGCTCTGGGCCGCCGCCGCTCTCATCGGCGGCTACCTGGTGTTACGTCGCCGCGACGCATGAGCCCTCCGTCGTCCGCCGTCAGTGGAGCTCCAGCCGGTTGCGCAGGAAACGGCGCTCGGCGTCGGTGGGTGCGAGGTCGAGCGCCGAGCGGTAGCTTTCGGCCGCCTCCTGTGCGCGGCCGGCGCGGCGCAGCAGGTCGGCACGTGTGGCGTGCAACAGGTAGTAGTCGTTGAGCTGCCCGGTTCCGGCGATCGCGTCGACCAGGGGTAGCGCCGCCTCGGGACCGTCGGCCATGCCGATCGCCACGGCACGGTTCAGGTCCACGATCGGGCTCGGCGCGATGCGCGCGAGTTGCGTGTACAGCCCGACGATCTGCGGCCAGTCCGTCTGGGCGGCGAGCGGCGCGGTCGCATGACACGCCGCGATGGCCGCCTGGAGCTGGAACGGCCCGGCGCGGCGCCGGCGTAGCGCTCGTTCGCAGATCGCGGCTCCTTCCGCGATCTGCGCCTGATCCCACAGCGAGCGGTCCTGCTCGTCCAGGGTGACCAGATCGCCGGCCGCGTCCACACGCGCCGGCCGCCGGGCATCGTGCAGCAACATCAGCGCGAGCACGCCGTGAGCTTCGGGCTCGTCGGGCATCAACGCAGTCAGCACCCGCGCGAGACGGATGGCCTCCTGGCAGAGCCGGGCCTTCCGCGAGTCTCCGTATCCTTCGTTGAACAGCAGATAGAGCACGTGGAGCACAGCGGGAAGGCGGTCCGGCAACAGGTGCGCGGGCGGCACCCGGAACGGGATGACCGCGTGCGCGACCTTCTGCTTGGCCCGGAAGAGGCGCTGGCCCATGGTGCGTTCCGGCACCAGGAACGCACGCGCGATCTCCGCGGTGCTCATGCCGGCCAGGCTCCGCAGGGTCAGCGCCACCTGGGCCTCGAGACTCAGCGACGGATGGCAGCAGGTGAACATGAGCTCCAGACGCTCGTCAGGGATCTCGCTGTCGCTCAGGTAGGGCGACGGCTCCGGGTCCATCGCGGCCACCTCCCGCAGCTTCGCCGCCTCGGTCGACGCGCGACGCATCCGGTCGATCGCGCGATGGCGTGCCGTGGTGGTCAGCCACGCCAGTGGCTGGTCCGGTACGCCTGATTCCGGCCAGCTTTGGAGCGCCTTCGCGAACGCGTCCTGCGCACACTCTTCGGCCAGGTTCCAGTCGCCGCCGGTGAACCGGATCATGGTGGCCACGATCCGGCTCCACCCGTCGGCGTAGATCCCGGCGATCCGGTCCTTCTCCTGACCTGTCACCGGCGTCATCCGTCTCAGCCGCTAGTCCTCGTCGTCCGGCCAGAACGGACGCAGCTCGATCATCCCCGCCCACGCCATCGGGTGCTTGGACGCGACGTCGATGGCTTCGTCGAGGTCGGCGCACTCGAGGATGTCGAAGCCGGCTATCTGGTCCTTGGTCTCCGCGTACGGGCCGTCGGTGAGCAGCACCTCACGGTTGCGGACGCGAACCGTGGTCGCGTCGCTCGCCGGCCGGGTGCGGTTGCCCATCAGCCGGACCCCCTTGCCGTCCATCTCCTTGACCCAGTCCTCGACATCCGGGGCGCCGTCGTCCTGGCCGGGCGTGTAGTTCGGGTCGGTGCACACCAGCATCAGGTACTTCATCGGACTGCTCCCATCGTGGAATCGGCGGTGGCCATCGCGGTGATCGTGGTGGTCATGTTCCGGCACAGCGTGACCAGGCGGTCGTTGAGCCCCTGCGGATCGGCCTCGGCACCTTCGCGGGCGCCGCTGGCGCCGGGGCCATGGGTGAACGAGTGATGGACCAGGGTGCTCCCCGGCTCGTCGCCTTCGCGCAGCTCATAGCGCCACGTCGAGCCGGCCAGGCCGGCGTCGTCCAGAACCGTCCAGGCGAAGACGCTCGGCTGCTCTGCTTCTACGACCACGCAGGTCACCATACTTTCGAATCCGCTGGGGAACCGGTTGCGGCCGATGAATCGGGCACCCGGCACCGGACCTCGGGCGTCGTCACACCAGGCGCCGCCGGTGGCCTCCGGGCTCCACTCGCCGATCCGGCCCACCGTGGTGACCAGGTCCCACATCCGCTCGCGTGGTATCGGGACGGTCAGGGCGACCGCCACCTGTGCTCCGGTGACCATGTCCATGAGTGTTCTCCTCTCCCGTTCGTCAGGTGGATGACGAACGGGCGGAGCCCTCTACTACAGCTCACATCAAGATTTTTTCGCGCAGCCGGCCAGTGTGGGACGGCGTGCCATTGCCGTTCACTGGTCGAGGTAGGCCAGGACGGCGAGGACGCGACGGTGGTCGCTGCCGGAGGGCGGTAGCCCCAGTTTGGCGAAGAGGGCGTTGATGTGGTTGTTGACCGATTTCTCGGCGATGACCAAATGGGCGGCGTTCGCAGCGTTGGATCGGCCCTCGGCCATCAGGCGCAGCACGTCTCGCTCACGCGGAGAGAGTACGGCCAGGGCGTCGCGCTGATGGAGCAACTGCGCGACCACTTCCGGGTCCATGACGGTGCCGCCGGCGGCGATCTGACGGATCGCTTCGACGAACTGCCGCACGTCACCTACGCGGTCCTTGAGGAGGTACCCGACCGCACCGTTGCGATCGGAGAGCAGTTCGCGGGCGTAGAGCCGTTCGACGTACTGGGAGAGGATCAGGATCGGAAGGCCGGGAACCTCCGACCGGGCGGCGATGGCGGCGCGCAACCCTTCGTCGGTGAACGTCGGGGGCAGGCGCACGTCGACCACGGCGACGTCGGGCCGGTGCGAGACGAGCGCTTCGGCCAGTCCCGCACCGTCGTCGATCGCGGCCACCACGTCGAAGCCGTACGCGGTCAGCATCCGGGTCAGTCCGTCGCGCAGCAGCAGTTGGTCCTCGGCGATCAGGACGCGCATGGCAACTCCATGTCGAGCACGGTCGGTCCGTCCGGGGGACTGGTGATGCGGAGGGTTCCGTCGAAGGCGGCCAGTCGCCGTTGGATGCCCCGAAGCCCCGTGCCGAGTGACGGGTCGGCGCCGCCGCGGCCGTCGTCGCGCACGGTGATGCGCAGCACGTGGGCGGCGTCCGCGACCGTGACCTGGATGTGCCGGGCGCCGCTGTGCCGGATGGCGTTGGCCAGCGACTCGGCGATGACGAAGTAGGCCGAGGATTCCACCGGGGCGGCGAGACGCCGGTCGAGTCGCAGATCCAGTTCGACGGGGATGCCGCTGGACACCGCCAGCGCCTGCACCGCTCCGGCCAGGCCGCGGTCGGCCAGCACCGGCGGGTGGATGCCGCGCACCAGGTCGCGCAGTTCGGTCAGAGCCTCGCCCATGCCGGCCTTCGCCTCGGCCATGAGCGCTTTGGCGCCCGCCGGATCGGTGTCGATGACGTCCTCGGCCATGCCGAGATTCATGGACGCCGCCACGAGGCGCACCTGCGCGCCGTCATGCAGGTCGCGTTCGACGCGGCGTAGTTCCTTGGCGGAGGCGTCGACGGCGGCTGCCCTGGTGGCGGTCAGCCGGTTGACCCGCGCGGACAGCCGGGCGGTGGACGTGGGTCCCAACAGGGCGCGCGCCAGCCAGGCCTGACCGGTGACGAGATGCCGTGGCAGGCGGTAGGCCGCTATCACCAGCCCGACGCCGACTGGAACCAACAGCCACGTCAACGGGCCGGACCGGCCGGTGATCTCCAGCACTGCGGGGTCGTAGGGCGTACGGGTCGGCAGCAGCGCCCGCAGCAACGGCGCGGAAAGGCATTGCAGGGCCGCCAGCCATAGTCCGAGCCCGAGTGTCACGCCGAGCACGCCCGCCGCGAACTGACACGGCAGCCAGGCCAGGTCGCGCCAGGTGGCCGGGTCGCTCAGCGTGGCGCGCGCCCGGGCGAGCAGACCTGCGGGCGACGGAGCGTAGGGCGAGGCCACCGGTACGCCCAGCACCGCGGCGGCCCGGCGGCGTTGCAGGTCGGCCAGCCGGCGGGTCAGCAAGACGGCGACGAGGAAGAGCGGGATGCCCAGGCCCCCACCAGGCTCGTCGGTGCCGATATCAGCGTCAGGACGAGGAGGAACGGCGTGGCCAGCCCGATGACCACGTCGGTCAGCAGGTGCCCCAGCTCGCGCGTCCCGCGTGCGATCCTCTGCCGCATGGTGTGAATCCTCCCAGTTGCGTCTCGGAGCAGGCACGGATACCTCTCACGGCAGTAGCAGGCCCCAGTACAGCGCCCACGGCAGGAACACCAGGCCGCCGGTGAGGAGCACGCCGAGCCGTACCCGCCCGGCGCGGTCGAGGCTGCGGCGGTGGCGTCTCCACGCAAGCGCCGTGGCGAGCGTGGTGACGACGGTGGCCACGGTGAGCACCTGCAGGACGAGCCACGGCAGGGGCCGGCCGGCCACCACGGGGCCGACGACGTTCGCCGCCGTCGCCAGCATGAAACAGAGGTACAGCAAGGAACCCAAGGTGGTCGTCAGTCCGAGCGCGGCCAGCCAGCGGGCGGGACGCCGGACGAGCGGGGCGCCGCGGCGGCCGAGGACGCGGCGCACGGCCGCGGTCACCGGGTATCCGGCGAAGGCCGCCAGCAGTAGCGCGAAAACGGCGAGGTGCAGCCACGGCGACTCGTACCAGGCCGACGGCGTCAGCGGGCGGCTCATCTGGTTCGGCTGCGGAACCGTCCCCACGGTGGCCGGCGGCACGTCGTGGGCCAGGCCGTCGATCCAGGAGGCCTCGAATTCGCCGTAGCCGGGTGGGAGGCTGTCGATCCGGTCGAAGCCGTCGTCGGCGGTGAGGTTCAGGTCGTGCCGGACCCCGGGAACGAACCGGATCGTGTACCGGGTGTCGCCGCCGCGCTCCAGCGCCTGGCGGATGATCCGGCTGCTCTCCGCGGGCAGGGCTTCACGGTCGAACTCACCCCACTGCGCGAGTACCGGCTGGTGTACGTTCTGCCACGCGGGCACCGGGTCGTAGTCGGCCTCGGGGAACAGGCCGGCGCCGACCAGCAGCCGGAGGCCCGTCTCCTGCATCGTGCGCGGCAGCGAGCCGGACACCCCGGCATGCCGGAGGAATTGACCGTACCCCCATGCCGTCTGCGCGGCCGGGGTGCTGCCTACCGCCCCGACCGTGATCAGGAACTTCGGGTCGGCCGAGCGGGCGGCCGCCAGCGAGGCGACCCAGGCCCCTTCCGACTGGGCCCACAGCCCGAGACGTGCCGGGTCGACGTCGGCGCGGGCACGCATCAGGCGCAACGCGGCGAGCGCGTCGTCGGCCAGCACCGAGTAGTCGCGATGGAACAGGGAGTACCCGATGGTCCGCTTGTCGTAGATGAGCGTCACGATGCCGAGACGGGCGAATGCCTCGGCCTCCGCGCGCAACTCCCCCCGGCCGCGGGTTCCCGCGCCCTGCACCATGACCAGGGCGGGCCGGCGTCGCGTCGCCGACGCCGGTGCCAGAACGGTTCCGCGCAGCACCACCCCGCCGTCGCCGGAGAAGGACACCTCGGTCGTGGTCAGGCCGCCCGGCGCGGCGTGCGCGGGACCGGCCGACAGGACGACCGCGGACAGCGCGACCGCCCAGAGAGCGAGCGGGAGCGACATCCACCGTCTCGCCGTGGACGCGCCGGCTCCTTCAGTGGTCCTCGCGTGAGCTGTCGTAGGCCGCATGGCACATCCTCGTCGGATCAGGGACGCGGCCTTCGGCGCCGCGTCCGTTGATCAAAGACTGGCCGGGCTCGCCGAGCGCGGGCCAGGGCTCCGGCACCTCACCGATGGGGGTGCGGGCACCTGGGCGAGTTCGGGTGTCCGCACCATCGGCACGGCCCGGAGACCGGCCTAGGCTGAGTAAGAGTGACGGCGCGGATACCGCGAAAGCACCACGTCGGCCGACGGATCAGAAGAAGCCCGGTCCTCGGGTATCGGCCCGGAACGAGCACCGCCCGTGCGTCCATTCCCGGAGCTTTTCGTCGACCTCCGCCAGCGGCACGCCATGGACCCGGTGGAGGTTGATGGCCACTGGCGTACCGAATGCCAACATGTGCGTGAGCAGACCGACATCGACGCTCTCACCCTCCGCAGCGGCGGTTCGGGCCAGTTCTTCAGCGACCTCCCGGGCGCGGATCGGGGGAACGGGCCTCACGAAGATCGAGGCGGGCACCGCGTCCATGACGGCGACAGGGTGAAGGCCTGCACACCAGAAAGGATGTCCGTCGCTGTTCGGCCGGTAGCCGCAACCCTCGACCAGGTCCCACGGAACATGGAGCGGAAACGTGCCGGCGAAGGCGGCACTGTAGTCCAAGCCTGCGGGAGTCAGCCGCATCGCCGGCACCCCCCGCCGCCGCCAGAACGCCCAATTCATCAGGTGTGTCACGTGCGTGTCCACCACCCAGAACGCCAGCAGGAGGAGCAGGCCTCCCGCCGAGTAGGCCAAGCCGAGGGCGAATCCGTGAATGTGCTGTGAGACCCACCGGAGCGTCAGGTACCCCCCGGCGAGCACAGCCACGGTCAGGCAGAGGATCACGACGCTCGGTAATGCCCGGTCCTTGCTGGTGATCAGCAGGTACTCCTCGCCGGTCGGGCTCGTCTCCATCAGCCTCCGTCCCGGGTCGTCATCCTCGACCGTCTCCGCATCCTTCGCGGCGTGAGATCGATGTCGAGCGCCTCATGGCCCGTTATCTCACACCGGCGCAGGCAGGCAAAGATCGCGTCGGAAGTCCGACGGTGATCGCCTGGCCCGGCCTGTCGGTCAGGGACGCGGACCCTCACCCGCCGCCAGGAGCCGCGACCCGACGACGCGCGCGACCTCCTGGAGCTCGGGGCACCTCACGATCCGGTACGGCACCGGGATCGCCGCGAGCTGCTCGGCGTACCACCACGGGTTGCTGGTGCTGCCGACCAGGCGGGTGGTCTCGGCATCGAGCGGCTCGAGCCGTCCGAGAGCGCGGGGGAGGCGATGCGCGAGGGCGTCGACCGGCGCATCGATGACGACCTCGGCGTCGTACTCCCACCCGACGGCGAGATGCTCCTCGAGCATGGAGACCGGGTCGAGGTCGGCGGGTGGGCTGAAGGGGTCGTCGAGCACCTCCACTCCGCGGACCCGGTCGATCCGGTACGCCCGGCGGGCCTGCCTGCTGTGGGACCAGCACAGCAGATACCACCGGCCGTGGCGGACGACGACCGCCCACGGGTCGACCTCGGTGACCCACTCCGACCCGGCCTCGGAGCGGTAGCCGAGTCGTACCCGCCGGTGGTTCGAGCAGGCCTGCACGAGGGCGGTCGTGGTCTCGGGGTCGGGCCGGGCGGCGGCGCGATCGGGGGCGGGCGCCGTGGTCCGGCGTACGGCCTCTGCCTGCGCGGCCACGGACTCGGGGAGTGCCCGCACGATCTTGCCGAGCGCGCTGCCGACCGGGTCCGTGGGATCGCTCGCGTCGTGATGGCCGTCGAGCACGGCCATCACCAGGCCGAGGGCCTCGACGGCGCTGAACATCAGGGGCGGGAGCCGGAGGCCGCGGCCGACGCGGTAGCCCCCGTAGGGGCCCCGGACGGACTCGATCGGGATGCCGGCCTCGCGGAGGATGCCGACGTACCGCCGGGCTGCCCGCTCCGAGACGCCGAGCTTGTCGGCGAGCCGGTCCGCGGTGATGCCCGGGCTGCCCTGGACCAGTTCGAGAGCCATCAGCGCCCGTGCCGTCGGGCTCGCGTCGGATCTCACCGCACCCTCACAATCCGGAAGCAGAACATCCGGAATGGAACGTAGCACGCGACGGTCGCCTCAGCGTCGGGCGGTCGCGCAGGTGATGCAGGTCTTCGCCGCTGGGCGGACCTTCAGGCGTTCGACCGCGACGGGGCGTCCGCACCTCTCGCACACCCCGTACGTCCCGTCGTTGAGCCGTTCCATCGCCGTGTCCAAATCGGCGAGATGGCTCTGCGCCTGGTCGAGCAGGGACTGGACATGGGCGCGCTCGAAGGCGGTGGACGACCCCTCGGGGTCGTGCTCGTCATCGGTGGCCACCAGCGCGGCCGACTGGACGATGGCGTCCCAGTCGCGTGTCAGCGAGGCGACTCGCTCCAGGGTCCGCTCGCGGTCGGCGCCGAGGAGATCCCGCATGATCGCCTGATCCGCGGGGGAAAGAGCGGCGCCCTGAGATCGCTCAGCCATCACGATTCACCACCTCTTCACGATCCCCGATTTCGTCAGGCTCACGCCGCACAGTGGACCACGCGACCTCCCGGAAGCGGAACCTGCGGAGTCGAGAACGCCGGCGATTCGACTGCTTCACCGCGAGCGGGCGAGCCGGAACCCGAGGTCGTCGATGCGGAAGGTCGGGTGACTCTTGCGGCGGCACGACGCCCGGCATCCGCGGGGTCGATCATGCGCACCTCCGCCGCGGAATACGCGGTACGGCCCGTAGACGCCGGGATCGTAGAGGTCCCAGCACCACTCCCACACGTTGCCGATCATGTCGTGGAGGCCCCACGCGTTCGGCGCCTTGGTTGCGACATCGCGTATTTCACCGCCGGAGTTCTCGCGGTACCAGGCGATCTCGTCCAGTTCTCCGTAGCGGACGCCGGAGGTCCCGGCCCTGCACGCGTACTCCCACTCCGCCTCGGACGGGAGGCGGTAGCCGTCCGCCTCCCAGTCGCAGACCACGTCCTGACCGTCGGGGTCGTCACCCATCGAGTAGCAGGGTTCGAGCCCCGCTCCCTGCGAGAGCAGGTTGCAGAACCGAACGGCCTCCTTCCAGGAGACCTCGGTCACCGGCGTCCGCGGCCCCGCCGGGCTCGCGGGCGCCTCCCCTCGAACCGCGTCATACAACTCGCGGGTCACGGGGTACGGCGCCAGCAGGAAGGCCCCGACCTCGACCCTCCAGTCCGTCCTCGTGCCCTCGTCCCGCAGGACGATCTCCCCGGCAGGTATCTCGATCATGCGCTCGGCGATCGGGAGAGCGGTTCCAGGAACTCCAGACGATTGCCGTGCGGGTCCTCGCTGTAGAAGCGGCGCATCCCTGGAAAGTCGTCGTCGAAGACGACGGGGTACCCGGCCTCGCTCAGGCGCCGGGCCCACTGGTCGATCTCCTGGACCAGGAGGCCGGGGTGCGCCTTGCGGGCCGGGCGGAAGTCGGATTCGACGCCCAGGTGCAACTCGATGCCGTGGCCGCGGAACCAGCACCCGCCACGTGCGGCGAGCACGGGAGGCTTGGGGATCTCGGCCAGACCGAGCACGCCTTCATAGAAGACCCGGAGGGCGGGTTCGCTTCCGGGGGGACAGGCCAATTGGACGTGATGCAGCATGGACGGCTCCTGTTCCCTTCTATCTTGACGTGAAGATACTTCATCCCCTGGTGCAGTGGATCGCGATCAGCCGGCTGAACCTTGATCCGCGCCGTGAACGGCCCGGTCGACGGCGTTGTGGCGATGAGGCCGGAGGTCACCCGTCGCCGAGCGACAGTTCGTCCAGCGGCAGGGACCGCAGGAAGTCCTCGGCATCGAAGATCTCCCCGGCGGTGACGACGCCGGCGGCCCGGGTGCGGCCGGTCAGGATCCGCTCGGTGGCCTCCACCACGATCGGCGCGGTGACGGCGTAGATGTCACGGCCGCGCGCCGACGCCCGCCGCTCCTCCTCCCCCCGGCGGACGACGACCTCGACCAGGAAGACCTGGGCCGATCGGCCGCTGGCGTCAGTGGCCTGCGGGCCCTTGGTCTCCGGGTCGCCGAGGTCCTTCAGCGGGGCGACGTTCAGGAAGGTGTTGATCCGCGCGGTGTCCAGGTGCCGGGAGACGGTGATCACGTCGGTGGTGGAGAACTGCCCTACGACGTCCTGGGTGCCGAAGGGCGCGGAGAATGTCCAGGTCCCCTTCGGCGGCGGCTCGTCGCCCGCGAGGACCTGGAGGTGATGGTCGGAGAAGACCACCCGCCGCCCCGCCCGGCGCCGGCCGGCCAGCAGGGTTCCGCGGGTCGGGTGCCAGCTGTCCAGGGCCACCGCGATCGAGATCTCGTCGGCCGCAGGCCAGTCACCGATCGCGACGGTGGCGAGCAGGTCGCCCAGCGCGCCGTAGAACGCCATCACCGGTGCCACCACGATGCCCGCCTCCTTCACTCGCGGGTCATCCCGGTAGGTGTCGAAGGTGTCGACCGCCACCAGGGTCTCGCCCGTGACGTCCAGGTAGTGGATCCCGGCGCGCAGCGCGGCTTCGATCAGCGGCGGGGCCGTGTCGGCGAACGGCCCGGCACAGTTGATCACCGCGGCCGCGCCGGCGATCGCCTGGTCGAGCGAGGCGGGGACGTCGGCCGAGGCGACCCTCCACTCCACGCCGGGGTGGACGGCGGCGGCCGCCTCAAGCTTCGCCGCGTCCCGCCCGGACAGCACCGGCGTCCAACCGCGCGCCAGCAACTCCGCCGTCACGAACCGGGCGGTGTGCCCGTAGGCGCCGAACACGGCGACCACCGGCTTCGCGGGTCCGTGATCAGGTCGGTCGTTGGTCTCGATCATCAGGTCTCTCCAGCCGTGGGAACTCCTTCGATCCTGCCGAGCGGTGCCGTCGGGGGCCACCGTCCTCGACGTCAACCTGCGCTAGATTCGCGCCATGCGCCCCCATCGCGTCGTCATGGCTGTCACCGACGACATGCCGATCTTCGAAGCGGCCGTCCCGTGTCAGATCTTCGGCGTCGACCGGCCGCACCTGGCCGATCCGTGGTACGAGTTCTCGGTGGTCCCGGTCGGGAGCGGGCCGGTGCGGCTGAGCCCGGGATTCACCCTCCCCCCGGTCCGTCACGGGTGGGATCTGGAATCGGCGGACACGCTCGTCGTCCCGGCCTGCACGAATGTGCACGACGACCCGCCGGCGGAGTTGGTGGAGGTCGTTCGGAATGCGTACCAGCGGGGGATCCGGATCCTGTCCATCTGTTCCGGCGCCTTCGTCCTGGCCGCCGCCGGGGTGCTCGACGGGCGCAGGGCCACCACTCACTGGCTGCACGCGGAGGAGCTGAGCCACCGCTATCCCGCCGTCCGGGTCGACCCGTCCGTGCTCTACGTGGAGGACTCCAATGTGATCACCTCCGCGGGGACGGTGGCCGGCATCGACGCCTGCCTGCACGTGGTGCGGGTCGACCACGGCGCCGCGGTGGCCGCCGAGTTGGCCCGCCGCCTGGTCACCCCGCCGCACCGGGAGGGCGGGCAGGCTCAGTACCACCGCCCGGTCTCGCCCGCGGTCCGCGACGACTGGCTGGCCACCCTGCTGGACTGGGCCGGCGAGCACCTGCATCTGCCGTTGTCCACCGCCGACCTGGCCGCTCAGGCCAATGTCAGCGTGCGCACCGTCGAGCGCCGATTCGCCGAGGCGCTCGGGATGTCGCCGCTGCGCTGGCTGCTGCAGCAGCGGGTGCGCCGGGCCCAGCAGTTCCTGGAGACCAGCGACCGGCCGATCGGATGGATCGCCGCCACCTGCGGCTTCGGCGGGCCGGCCAGTCTGCGGGCGCATTTCGCCCGGATCGTCGGAGTGTCGCCCACCGCCTACCGGCGGACGTTCCACGAACGGCCCGGTGCGGTGCGGATCGCCAGCTGACCGGGCCGCTCAACTGATCGGCCGCGTGCCGGCCGCGGGAATCCGCGGTGGGCGACCGGCGACGAGGTCTACGGCTCCGGCACCCCGCTGCGGCTTCTACCGGGAGTGAATGCCCAGCCGGGCCAGACCCTTCTCCGAGGGGCTGCCGGGCTCGGCCGCCAACACGATGATCTGGTGGGGGCGGGAGCTCTCGACGGTGAACATCTCGTAGGAGAGAACGAGGTCGCCGACGTCGCGGTGGCGAACGCGAATGAGTGAGCCGGTCAGGGCCCGTACTTCGTGGCGAGCCCACATCCGGCGGAAATCCTCACTTGCGGACCCGAGTTCCTCGATCAGCTCGACCAGGGCGGGGTCCTCGAGGTCCGCCCCCGCCGCGGCGCGCAGATGGGCCACCTTGACCTGGGAATGTTGCTCCCAATCCAGGTAGAACTCGCGTGCCTCGGGGGCGAGGAAGGCCAGCCGGATGAGGTTGTCGCGGTGCTCCAGCCCGTTGTAGAGAGCGTCGGCCAGCGGATTCCTGGCCAGCACGTCGAACCGGCCGTTCACCACGACAGCCGGTACGTGGTCGCAGCCCTCCACGAACCGCACCACGGTCGGGCTGACCTCATCGATCTCCTCGGCGGTCCTCCGCTTGCGTGGCCCACCGCGTGCGAGCTCGTACAGGTGCTCGGTGGCGTCGAGATCGAACGACAGGGCGCGGGCCAGAGCTCGGAGCACTTGATCGGATGGATGGCATTCTCTGCCCTGCTCCAGCCGGCTGTAGTAGTCGACGCTCACGCCGGCCAGCATCGCCACCTCGACGCGGCGTAAGCCCGGCGTCCGTCGGCGTCCGAACAGAGGTAGACCGACCTGATCGGGAGTCATGACCGAACGCCGGGCGCGGAGGAACTCACCAAGAGGGCTCCCACCGTCCATATTGACAAGCTATCTACAACCTCATCAGGGAACGTGGGCGTGCTACACCCACGTTCGGTCGGCGGACGTCGAGGGCGTGGGCGTCGCGCTCCTACCGGATGATGAATCCGCGGTCCAGGGCCACGGTCACGGCGGCGGTGCGGTCGGAGACGCCGAGCTTGCCGAAAACACGCAGCAGATGGGTCTTGACCGTGGCTTCGCTGATGAACAGCGTCTTGCCGATCTCCGCGTTGGTCAGCCCCTCGGCCACCAGGGAGAGCACCTCGGCCTCGCGCGGCGACAACGACTCGCTCGCCGGCGCCCGCATCCGGGTGACCAGCCGGGTCGCCACCGACGGCGACAGCACGGTCTCCCCGCGCGCCGCCGAGAAGATCGCGGTCAGTAGATCGGCCCGGGAGGTGTCCTTCAGCAGGTATCCGGCGGCCCCCGCTTCGACCGCCCGCACGATGTCCTGGTCGGTCTCATAGGTGGTCAGCACGATCACCCTGCTCTCCGGCCGTGCGGCGAGGATGCGCGCTGTGGCGCTCACCCCGTCCCCGTTCGGCATGCGCAGGTCCATCAGGATCACGTCGGGACGCGACTCCGCTGCCCGCACCACCGCTTCGTCCCCCGACGCCGCCTCCCCCACCACGGTGATCCCGGGGTCGGCCTCGAGCATTCCCCGCAGTCCCTCGCGGACCACCGGATGGTCATCGACGATCATCAGACGCAACACTGTCACGCTCCCTGATCGGTACGGCCGGTGGGGACGACGGCCTCCAGGACGGTGCCCCCGCCCGGTGGGCCGGTCACGGTGAGGGTGCCGCCCGCCTGTTCGACCCGGGCACGCATGCCGCGCAGACCGTACCCCTCGGCGGCGGACGGATCAACGCCGGCGCCGTCGTCCTGGAGGGTCAGCCTGGCCGCTTCCGGTGTGTATTCCAGCGTCACCGTGACGGAGCCCGCCCTGGCGTGCTTGCGCACGTTGGCCAACGCCTCCTGCGCCGCGCGGAGCAGGACGACGTCGACCTTGGTCGGGGTCGCCCTGGAGTCGCCCCGGACCTCGAACACGGCCGACATCGAGAGCTCCTCACCGAACTTCGAGGTGATCCGCCCGAGGGCCTCCTCCAGGGTGGCCCCGGACAGCGGCGCCGGGCTGAGCTCGGTGATCAGCGTGCGCGCCTCGGCCAGGTTCTCGCGCGCGGTCTGTACGGCCAGCTCGACCCGACGGGGGTCGGGCTGCTGCAGCAACATGATGATGCTGGTGAAGCCTTGGGCCAGGGTGTCGTGGATCTCCCCGGCGAGGCGCTCGCGTTCGGCCAGGGCCCCGCGCTCGGCCGACAGCGCGGCCACCTCGGCGCGCTTGGCCTCCAACTGCTGGATGAGCGAGGCCCGCTCCCTGCTCTGGCCGATGACGTCGACGATCCAGGGGCCGAAGGTCAGTGCGAAGGCGAGGACGGTGAGCGTCACCCCCAGGAAGACGGTCAGTTCCTGCAGCGACGGCGGGTCGACGAGGAACTCCAGAGCGGGGGCCACATTAAAGATGATCACGGCGATTCTCGCCTGGTTCTTGGGGATCATCATGAAGCACTGCGCGCACAGGGCGAAAAGGAGAAATCTGGTGGGCGGGCAGATGGCGGCCACCGGGGTGAACAGCACGATCAGCAGGACGACGTACGTCCTCCCCTCCCATGAGCGATACCCCACGCCGACGGACCGCCGCCCGAGCCGCACGTATGCGACCAGGCATCCGCCGAGCAGCACGATCGCGGTCACCTGCTTGGCCGTCCCGAGCGTGTCATCGGAGATCACGAAGAGGACGGAGGCCAGGAAGGCGACGAGGTAGAGCAGCTCCCATCCGCTCAGGCGCATGAACACGTGTTGGGACCTGGGCGGGGAGTTGTCGCGAAATTTCACGACGGTCACTCTGTCACCTCGAACGTCAGAGTCGTCCCCTCTCCCGGCGAGCTCCGCACCCGCATCCAGCCGCCCGCCTGCTCCACCCGGCTCCGTATCGCCCGCAGGCCGTACCCGCCGGTGGCGGACGGGTCGAAGCCGCGACCGTCGTCGCGGACCTCCAGCGTCACCGTCCGCGGGCCGTAGGTCACCGAGACGTCCACCCGGCCGGCCGCCGCGTGCTTGCGCACGTTCGCCAGGGCCTCCTGGGCGGCGCGGATGAGCACCACCTCGGTGGGCGGCGTCAGCGGGCGCGACTCCCCGTGGAGCGTGAACGCCGCAGCCGTCTCCGACTCCTGCCTGAGCCGGCCCGCCAGCCGTACCAGTGCCCCGTCCAGGGCGGAGCCGTCCAGCGGCGCCGAGCCGAGCGCGGCCACCAGCGCGCGCGCCTCGGCCAGGTTCTCGCGCGCGGTCTGTACGGCCAGCCTCAGATGACGGGCCGGGTCGGTCTGGGCTTCGGCTGCCTGGATCAGCATGATGATGCTGGTGAAGCCTTGGGCCAGGGTGTCGTGGATCTCCCCGGCGAGGCGCTCGCGTTCGGCCAGGACGCCGCGCTCGGCCGACAGCCTCGCCACCTCGGCCCGCTGGGCCTCCAGTTCCTCTATGAGGGCGGCCCACTCCTCGCTCTGCTTCATGGTCGGTTCCATCCATGCGGCGAATGTCAGGCATGCCGACCCGGGCGGGATCACCCGTCGCGGCGGCCCTTCCAGCGGAACGTCGTGAGGCACAGCAGCAGGCCTCCGACGACCCAGGCTCCCAGCACCAGGGCGACCCGGCCGAGCTCGTAGGAGTTCGTGAGCTCCAGCGTGGCGCCGGCGTCACCGAGGAAGACCGAGCGGAAGCCCTGGCACATCCACTTGAGGGGGAACACCGAGGCGATGTTCACCAGCCAGGCCGGGAGTTGGTTGACGGGGATGAACACCCCGGAGATGAACTGCAGCACCACGAACGGCATGGCGATCACCGCGCTGGCGCTCTTGCCCGACCGGGGCAGGCTGCTGACCGCGATGCCGAGCAGCGACGAGCCGAGCACCCCGAGCACGAACACCCAGACGAAGGTCAGCCAGGTGGAGAGCTCGGAGGGCAACTGCAGGCCGAACAGCGCGACCCCGATGATCAGCAGGATCACGACCTGGCAGAAGGAGATGAACAGGGTGTTGAGCGCCCTGCCGACGAAGTAGGAGCTGCGCGGCAGCGGCGTGCCCAGCAACCGCTTGAGCGTGCCGTCGTCGCGGTCCATCGCGATGCCGATGCCGAGATTCTGGAAGCCCGTCATCGCCGCCGAGCCGATCAACCCGGCCACGTAGAGCTGGGAGACGTTGAGGCCCGTCCCCTCCAGATCGTCGGCGAAGATCGAACCGAAGATCAGCAGCAGGACGATCGGGAAGGAGAAGGTGAAGATGACCGCGTCTCTCTCGCGGAAGAAGATCTTGGTCTCCAGGGCTGCCCGCGACAGGCCCAGCTGTATCGCGGAGGGCTGCCGGACGAGAGGAGGGGCAGGGGCTCGGGTGGCGGTCTGGCTCATGGACTGAACACCTCGGGGGATGGGGAGCTGAGGGGGGATGACGGCGCGATCCAGGCCGAAGAGGGGTGAATGCCTCCGTGCCTGACCGCGGGCGTGGTCAGGACGGGGTCTCGATGAGCCGGAGGTAGACGTCCTCCAGGGAGGGACGGGTCACGGTCAGCTCGGGGACTTCGCCGTCGAACCGCTGGGCCAGCTCCAGCACCGTCCTCGTCGGGGTGTCGGTCTCCTGTGAACGGTGCTCTCCGGCCTCCGACCAGCCGACCGTCGCCTTGGCGGTCGCCCGGCCCCCCAGGGTCGTCGGGTCGCCCTCGGCGACGATGCGGCCCTGGGCGACCACGGCGACCCGGTCGGCCAGCGCCTCGGCCTCGTCCAGGTAGTGCGTGGTCAGCACGATCGTGGTCCCCTGGTGGGCCAGGCCTCCGATCAGCTCCCAGAACTGCCTGCGGGCCTCGGGGTCGAACCCGGTGGTCGGCTCGTCAAGGAAGAGCAGCTCAGGACTCCCGATCACCCCCAGTGCCACGTCCACCCGGCGCCGCTGGCCGCCGGAGAGCTGGCGGATCCGCTTGCCCGCCTTGTCCGTCAGGCCGACCTGCTCGATCACCTGGTCCGGGTCCTTGGCATTGGGGTAGTAGCCCGCGAAATGCCGCACGGTCTCCCGCACGGTCGCCTCGGCCACGTCGTCGGCCGTCTGCAACACCACGCCGATCCGCGAACGCCACTCCCGTGTCGGCCTGCCGGGGTCGACGCCGAGGACGCTGACCTCCCCGGCGTCCCTGGTCCGGTAGCCCTCCATGATCTCCACCGCGGTGGACTTCCCGGCCCCGTTCGGGCCGAGGATCGCGAACACCTCGCCGGTATCGATGTCGAGGTCGATGCCCCCGACGGCCTGCACGTCGCCGTACCGCTTGGTCAGGCCCCGCACTCTCACCGCTGTCGTCATGGATCAAGCGTCGTCCCGGTACGGCTGCCGCGACACCTACGACCGGTGGAGCGGGCTGTCCACCGTTCGATGGACACGATCGGGAGGTGCCTGGGGATATCGGGGGGAGCGATCGTGCGACGGAGTCGGTCCCCACACGCGGCCTACTTCCGGGTGCGGAAGGCGTCCATGAGGTAGTTGAGCAGGCGTTCGACCTGATCGGGGTCCAGGGCCGCCATGGCGGCGCCGTTCGCGGCGACCAGGACGTCGAGCGGCTCGATGCCCTGCCGGAGCAGGCCGTCCCGCACCCCGGCGTCGAGGAGCAGGCTCACGGCGTCGAGCGCACGAGCCCTGGCGCCGGGGAAGGCGACGGCGCTCGTGTCCGTCGCCGTCGTGGCGCGCAACGCCTGCGCGAGGCCGTGCTTGGCGGTCAGGTAGTCCACCCATCGTCCCAGCCAGACGCGCAGCGCCTCGTCCGCGGGCATCGTCGCGAGCACGTCGCCCGCCGAATCGCAGACCCGCGCGAGCTCGCTCGCGTGTGCTGCCTCGATGAGGGCCTCACGTGTCGGGAAGTGCCGGTAAAGGGTCCCGATTCCCACGCCCGCCTCTTTCGCGACGCCCTTCAGCGAGGCGCCGGGACCCTCGCGGGCGAACGCGCGGGTCGCGATGTCGAGGAGCCGTTCACGGTTCGCCCGGGCGTCGGCTCGGGGCTGTCTGGGGTCCTTGGGGTCCTTGGTGTCCATGGATCGCTTCCTGCAAGAGTCCACCCGGGTGGCAAAGCGGAGCCGGGTCCGCTTATAGTGAAGCTAACCGGACCCGGCTCCGCTTAATCCTATGTGAAGGAAATCAGCATGAACACCGAACGCGTCACGACCCCCTTCGGGCCGGCCACGACCGCTGAGGAGACGGTCGAGGGCGTCGACCTGTCCGCCAAGAAGGCCGTCGTGACGGGAGCGTCGTCGGGAATCGGCGTGGAGACCGCCCGGGTGCTCGCCAAGGCCGGCGCCGACGTCACTCTCGCCGTCCGCGACGTCGTCGAGGGCGAGAAGGTCGCCGCCGGCATCGCGGCGTCCACGGGCGGCGCGCATGTGCACGTCGCCCCCCTCGACCTGTCGGCCCGCGACTCGATCGACGCGTTCGTCGCCTCCTGGCGGGGACCGCTCGACATCCTGGTCGACAACGCCGGCGTCATGGCCACCCCGGAGCGGCGCACCGCCGAAGGCTGGGAGATGCAGTTCGCCACCAACCACCTCGGCCACTTCGCCCTCACCCTCGGACTGCACGACGCCCTCGCGGCCGCCGGGCATGCCCGCGTCGTGGTCGTGAGCTCCGTGGGCCACATCAACGGGGACGTCATCTGGGACGACATCAACTTCGAGAAGAACCCCTACGACGAATGGAAGGCCTACAGCCAGTCCAAGACCGCGAACATCCTGTTCGCCGTGGAAGCCGCCAGGCGCTGGGCCGGCGAGGGCATCGCGGTCAACGCCCTCAACCCCGGCCGCATCTGGAGCACTGGCCTTTCCCGGCACATGTCCGCCCCGCCCGCGTCGTTCGAGCCCGAATCCAGCGACGGCGTGTCGGTCAAGGACATCCCCCAGGGCGCGGCGACCTCGACCCTCCTGGCCGCCTCACCCCTCGTCGAAGGCGTGACCGGACGGTATTTCGAGGACTGCCAGGAAGCCGCACCCCACACGCCCGGGCTCCGGCGCGGCTTCGCGGCATATGCCGTCGACCCCGACGCCGCCGCACGCCTCTGGCGGCTGTCCCTCGACATGATCGGCGACGCCGATCGGCGCAGAAGCGCCTGACGCGCGTGCGGGTGAGAGCGGCCGGCCCGCCGATCACCCCCGGGATCCGCGATCAGGCGGTGCCGGGCGACGGGTCCAGTTCCTTCCACTGCTCCTGGACCGCGACGCGGGGTCCGAGCCACTCCGTGAGGGAGGAGGCCAGCGTCGGGTCGTGAACGCCGCCGATCCTCTCGGTCCCGTCCGGCCAGGTCACTCCCAACGTCGTCTCGTCGTAGCCCTGGTCGACGTCGCCGGAGTGCTCCACCGTCAACGAGGTCAGGTCGGCGACGTCCACGGTTCGGGTCACGGTCTTGCTGACCAGGCGAACCTGTCGCCGGGTGAACTCGGCCGTGTGCACCTCTGTCCGGCCGCCCACGAGGCCTATCACGGCACCGGTGGCGATTACGAGGCCCAGGAGGTAGAGCAACGGCGTGCCGTCCAGCGGGGTGATCACGTACAAGACCGTGCAGAGGATCATGCCGACGGGGAAACAGCCGCATCCCGTCTGCAGGAGCCCTAGGCTCCGGGACCTGCTGGTCCAGGTCAAGGTCTCGTCATCGGCCATGTACGCATGATGACTCTCGACTCCCCCGAATGGGAGCCGGGCGCGGGTGTTGCGGTTCAGCGGCCGGCGCTCTGTCCGCCGTCGACGTGCAGGATCTCGCCGGTGACGAACGGAGCGCCCTCCAAATAGATCACCGCGTCGACGATGTCGCCCACTTCCCCCATCCGCCCCGCCGGGACCAGGCCGGCCAGCATCCCGTACGACTCCTCGGAGGTCAGGGGCGTCTTGATGTGGCCCGGGGAGACGGCGTTGGCGCGGATGCCGCGGGTGGCGTACTCGATGGCCAGAGACTTCGTGACGGACTGCAGACCGCCCTTGGTCAACGACGCCAGCGCCGACGGCAGCCTCGAGTCGGCGTGGTCGACCAGGCTGGTGGTGATGGTGACGATGTGGCCGGCGCCCTGGGTGAGCATGTGCGGGACGGCGCACTGTGTGATGTGGAAGAACCCGGCGAGGTTCACTCCGGTGAACAAGGCGAAGTCGTCCCCGGTGTAGTCCGTGAAGGGCTTGCTCGCGAACACTCCGGCGTTGTTGACCAGGGTGTCGATGCGGCCGAACCGTTCGAGCCCGGCGTCGATGACGCGCTCCGCGGTGGCGGGATCGACGATGTCGCCCGAGACGGTGACGACGTCGTCGTCGTCAGAAGAGGGGATCGTGCGCGAAGTGGCGACGACCGCGAACCCCAGGGTGCGGTAGGCGGCGACCAGGCCGGTTCCGATGCCCCCCGAGGCGCCGGTGATGACCGCGACCTTCTGACCTTGAACGCTCATGATGACCTCCCCGAGGGCCAGCCATCCCGCTTGACGATGCAGAACCCAATCTAGAGAGCTCTCGGCAAAGGGACGAAAGAGCAGAAGCGGAACTCCTGTGCGGATCTTCCGCATCTGCTCCGGGCTCAGCCGGTACGGCGAGAGCCCGCCTCATCCCCGCGGGCGTGCGGCCGCCCCGTCTCCTCAGGCGAGAGCCCGCCTCGTCCCCTCAGCCGGCGCTGCCTGCGGCGGCGGCGGTGGCCGTGTGGAGTTGGCGGATGACCTTGCGCAGCGCCGGCGACGCCGGTCCACCCCGTTCGGTCAGCTGGGTGATGCGCTGCTTGTACTCCCGCCGCTTCGCCCTCGGGAGGACCGTCCTGACCTCTCCCGCCGCCGCCAGCGCGACGAGTGCTGCGTCGCGTTCACTGACACGGGACAGCGGGCCGGTCAGGGCGAAGGCGACCTGTGCCGCGAGCCGCTTGACCACACGCGTGTCCCGCACCCGGACGAAGCTCCTGCTGAAGATCAGAAATGGCCGGTTGAGTTCCACCCGGATCCACCGCTCCGTCTCCAGTTCGTCGCGTACGGCCCGAGCCGTGGCGTGGTGGTCCTTGCTGATCCAGTGCTGCCATGACCGGGGCCGCGACTCGGCGATCTGGCGCAGCAGGCCGTCCAGGACCGGATCGGCGAGCCTGTCTTGCGTGACGACCCGCACCTTGCCCTTCTCGTCGGCGATCCGTCCGCTGAGAAGCAGATCGGTGAGCGCCGCCGCGCGGAGCAGGTAGGGGAACATCATGCGCGTCACCACCCGCTCCCTTCTGGAGTCGTAGTTGAGGAGGTAGAGCTGAGCGGCCAGGGAACTGGGAGTGTCCACGGGACTGCCTTCTCTCAGTCGTCGTCGGGCGGCGCTCCGGTCTCGGACGCCGCCGGGGCGGAGGTCTCCGGGGACTGGACCTCTGCCTTGGTGGGCCGGCCGCGCCGGGGGATGCGACCGGCGCTGCCGGGGAGCCGTCCCGCGTCCGACAGCGCCCGGCGGAGCAGGAACTCGATCTGTGCGTTGGTGCTGCGAAGTTCGTCGCCGGCCCAGCGGGCGAGCGCGTCATGCACCGCGGGGTCCAGTCGGAGCAGGATGCTCTTGCGTTCGGTCGCCACGGCTACTGGTAGAGGGAGCCGGTGTTGACCACGGGCTGCACGTCGCGGTCGCCGCACAGGACGACGAGCAGGTTGCTGACCATCGTGGCCTTGCGCTCCTCGTCCAGTTCGATCACGTTGTGCTCGTCGAGTCGGGCCAGGGCCGCCTCGACCATGCCGACGGCGCCGTCCACGATCCGCTGGCGGGCGGCGACGACCGCTCCGGCCTGCTGGCGCCGCAACATCGCCTGCGCGATCTCGGGAGCGTACGCGAGACGGGTGATGCGCGACTCGATGACCGTGACCCCGGCCGACGCCACGCGGGCCTGGATCTCGGCCGACAGGCGGCCGGTGATCTCGTCGGCGTTCTGGCGCAGGGAGAGCATGTCGTCGTGCCCGTCATAGGGGTAGCTGCCCGCGATGTGACGCACCGCGGTCTCCGTCTGGAACGCGACGAACTCCACGAAGTCGTCGACTTCGAAGACCGCCTTCGCCGTGTCCTCGACCTGCCACACCACCACCGCGGCCATCTCGATCGGGTTGCCGTCGGCGTCGTTGACCTTGGTGATGTCGGTCTCGTGGTTGCGGATCCGGGTCGAGACGCGCCGCTTCTGCGTGAAGGGCACGACGAAGCGCAGGCCTGGGGTTCGCACCGTGCCCACGTAGCGGCCGAGCAACTGGATCACCCGAGCCTCCCCGGGGGCCACCGCGGTCAGCCCGGTGAGGACGATGGCCGCCGCCACGAGGAGCAGCACCCCCACAAGGATCAGGCCGACTCCCGCACCGCCGCTGCCCTGGACCGCGACGATGATCCCGATCGTGATCGCCGCGACCGAGCCCAGCGAGCCTGCCAGGGCCAAAACCAGCATCGGCCATCCCGAGGCCGCACGGGCCTCTCGTTCGTCGATCTGTGGGGTGGGCATGTCGACGGCAATGTCCATGTCTGTCATGGCTCCTCCTCGGTGTCTATCGCGAATCTAGCAAAGTGATATCACTTTTTGCTAGAGGCAATGTTCTGCCTTTCGCACATAGACGTCGAGACCGCCGGACGGTTACAGGCCCTGGACGGGGAAAGCGCTGGGCCTGTGTCGCGGTGTCCTGATGGACGCCGCGGTCACGGGCGAGCCGCCGTGATCTCGAACCACACGACTTTGCCCGTGTAGGTGAGGACGGAGCCCCATCGAGCGGACAGTTGCTCGAGCAACTGGAGTCCGCGGCCGTGCTCCTCGCCGGCGTCGGGGAGTCGCATACGCGGGAGTTCGGGACTCAGGTCGTTCACTTCGCAGCGGAGGGCGCCGTCGATGAGGGACAGGGTCAGCAGCGGCTTCCCCCACGCATGCCGCAAGGCGTTGGTGATCAACTCGTCGGCGAGGAGTTCCGCGACGTCGACCTGATCGTCCAGTCGCCACTCGGTCAGCGTCGTGCGAATCCGATGGCGGCCTTCCGGAACCGCGGAGGGATCGTCCGGCAGGACCCAGGTCACGCGGCGGCCGACCGCCGGTCGTGGGGTGCCGGTGACGCGGCTCCGGTGAGCGTCGCGCCTGGAAACGGCGGACGCACGATCCGTGTCCGGATGCCGCGCTGGGTGGAACGCCGCTGAAGAGATCGTGCCGGCAGCCATGGCTCCCACTTCCCCTGGTTGGAGCTGGTCTTCCCTTTCAGGATTCCGCCGCGTACGCTCGCCGTCTTCTCCGGCAGCGCCCATCTTCCACCCCTGAAGGCCGGACTACGCAGGCACCTGCTGGCTGCCATGCCCGGATGGCCGCCACCGACTGCCGGCCGGTCGTCACCAGGGCACATGTCGTGTCGGCGGCGGGATGCCGACAGGTGCGTCCCGGTCAATTCACGTCCTTGCGGATCACGCGCAGCGCACCGACCGTCAGCGGGACGACGATCCAGAAGATCGTCGATACGGCCAGCCGGGCCGCGTCGCCACCGGTCATGTCCCCTGCCGCCAGAGGCGAGGTGGTGCTGTTGAGATCGAGCCACTCGGCCGCGACCTCTCCGCCGGCGCCGAGCCTTTTCACGACGGACCACAGAACCGGGGCGGACAACCAGATCACGATCGCGGCCGGCGCGTTCAGCAGCAGCATGCCCAGGGCGAGTCCTGCCACCACCAGGAGAACATTCGTCCCGGTCCAGCCCGCCAGCATGAAAGGAGTGATCTCCCAGGTGGCCGGCACATTCCGGACGTTCGCCACGACACCCGTCACCGGCACCGCGACCAGCAGCGCGAACAGGGAGGCGGCCACCGCCACGATCAGCGACAGAAGGCACCTGGCGGCCGGCACTCGCCAGCGGTGCGGTTCGAGTGCGTACGTGGTCAGGGCGGTCCGGTGGACCCATTCGCCGGTCACCGAGAGGATGCCGAGCACAGGAAGCAAGGTCCCGTAGCCGATTCCAGCGGTGCCGACCAGGGTGTGCAGGTCCGGACCGAACACGACGCCGCGGCTGACGATGGACGCGAGCACCAGGACGAGCAGGATCGATGCCACGATCGAGCCGCAGCGGGTGTCGACGAGCTTGCGGGCCTCGACACACAGCAGCCGGTGGAAAGGGGTCCGGCGGAGATCCGTGGTCGTGATGTCCGTTACGGGGAGGTGGGTGTCGGTCATGCCGCACTCCGATCGGCGTCCGCAGTCAGTTCGAGGAAGGTCTGTTCGAGGCTCCGGCCCCGGCCGAGCTCGCCGACGGTGCCCCGGGCGAGGACGCGGCCACGGCCGATCATCACGATGTGGTCGGCGACCTGCTCCACCTCGTGCAGCAGATGAGTGCTGAGCAGCACCGTGGAACCCAGGTCGGCGAGGTCGCGGAGCAGCCCCCGCATCCACTGGATGCCCTGGGGGTCCAGACCGTTGGCGGGCTCGTCCAGGACGAGCACCCTGGGCCGGCCGAGGAGCGCGTGACCGACGCCGAGCCGCTGCCTCATTCCCAGCGAGTAGCCGCCGACGGCACGCCGGCTCTCCCCGCCGGACAGCCCGACGAGGTCGAGGATCTCGTCGACCCGCGACTTCGGCAGGCCGAGCATCATCGCGCCCAGCGTCAGGACCTCCCGCCCCGTACGGCCGGGATGCTGGGCGCCGGCGTCGAGCAGCGTGCCGACCTGGAGACCCGGGCAGCCCAACTCTGTGTACGGCCGGCCCAGAACGGTGGCCGTACCCGTGGTGGGGCGGGCGAGTCCGACCAGGATGCGCAGGGCCGTGGACTTCCCGGCGCCGTTGGGCCCGACGAAACCGGTGATGCTCCCCGCTTCGACGGTGAAGGACACGTCGTCGAGTGCCTTCACATTTCTGTAGACCTTGCTGACGTGGCTGAACTCGATCATGCGTCCAGTCCACCGGATGTGAGGCCGCGGATCATCGGACCCAGGTCGAGGACCACTGGCGCGAGGGCCAGGTCTGCGCCCCTGGTTCTCGACCTGTGGCCACCTGGACGTCGACCCAGGTCGCTAGAGCGTCGGTCCGGTGGTCTTTAGGCTGTGAGCCGTGCAGGACCGAGCGGAGGACCCGCCTCCACTGGATCGGCCGGGCATCGCGCTGCGCTACATCTGCGCCGTGCTGCCGATGGTGTTCTACGGCGTCGTCTTGGTCGCGATCGTCTCCCGTGACCACGACCGGCTCGTGCCGGCGCTGGTCGACGTGGGGCTCGGCGTGATCGGGCTGATGCTGATGCGGTGGCGGCGCCACCGGCCGTGGCCGATCGCGCTGGCGACCGCCCTGCTGACCGTCTACTCCACCACCGCGGTCGGTCCCGCCCAGGTCGCGTACGTGTCCTTGGGCACGCGTCGCCGGTGGCGTCAGTTCATCCCCGTCGCGGTCGTTTCCTGGCTGGCCCTGGCGGCACGCTCCAGTTGGACGGGCATCGGCCAGGCGACCCTCGTCTCCGTGGTCACCGGAACCGCCGTCCTCGGGGGGCTGACCGTCTTCAGCCTGTACCTGCGCGGGCGCCGTGATCTGGCCGTCTCGCAGCGAGAGGCGGAATTGGCCGAGGAGCGTGAGCAGTCGCGGCGGATAGAGCAGGCCAAGCTCGCGGAGCGCGTCAAGATCGCGCAGGAGATGCATGACGTCCTCGCTCACCGGATCTCGCTGGTGTCGATGCTCGCCGGCGGCCTGGCGTACCGGACGGACCTCACGGCCGAGGAGACCCGGGAGGCCGCGATGGCGATACAGGAGAACGCGCACCAGTCGCTGAACGAACTGCGCACTGTGCTCGGCGGGCTCAGGCACGGCGGCGGCCTGGAGCCCCCGCAGCCGAACCTGGCCGACCTGGACGCCCTGTTCGACGAGGTACGCGCCGCCGGTCAGCAGGTCGAGGTGGACGACACCGTGGACGACAGGGAACTGCTTCCGACGCATACCGGCCGGCATGCGTACCGGATCGTGCAGGAGGCTCTGACCAATGCGCGCAAGCATGCGCCGGGCAGCCGGGTGAGGGCCGAGCTCGGCGGACGGCCGGGTGACGGCCTGCGAATCCGGGTGAGCAATCCGGCGCCGTCCGGAACGTCCGCGGGCCCCGGCGGCAGGCTGGGACTGGTCGGCCTGGCCGAACGAACACAGATGGCGGGTGGCACCATCCGGCACACCGTCCAGAACGGGCGGTTCATCCTCGACGCCCGGTTGCCATGGGAGGCTTCGCACTGTGACTCGGTTGGTGATCGTGGATGACGACCCGATGGTGCGAACCGGGCTGCGACTCATCCTCGGCGGGGAGCCCGACCTGGAGATCGTCGGCGAGGCCGATGACGGCCTGCGGGCCATGGACGTGATCCGCGACCTCAGTCCCGACGTCGTGCTGCTGGACATCCGGATGCCCAACCAGGACGGGCTGACCACCACCGAACTGCTGGCGGCACAGACGGACCGGCCCCGGATCCTCGTCCTCACCACCTTCGACGCCGACGACATGGTGCTGCGGGCTCTGCGGCTCGGAGCCGACGGCTTCCTGCTCAAGGACACGCCGCCGCCGAAGATGATCGACGCGGTCCGTACGGTGGCCAGAGGCGAGCCGGTGCTGTCGCCGAGCGTCGCACGGCAGGTGATCGCCGCAGCCACCGGAGGACGCGAACCGCGGAGCCCGGAGGCGCGGCGAGAGCTGGCCAAGCTCACCGAACGCGAGCGGGAGGTGGCGATCGAGGTCGCCCGGGGCAGCTCGAACGCCGAGATCGCCGGACGTCTTCACATGAGCGTCGCGACCGTGAAGGCGAACGTCACCCGGATCTTCGCCAAGTTGGGGACCGACAACCGCGTCCACGTCGCCATGAAGGTGCGCGACGCCGGACTCCTCTGAACCGCCGCCAGGTCCGAGGGCTCGTCAGTTCGTACGGAGAGTCCTCGCCGGGCGGTTCCACACGGGATCGGACGATCACGCTGATGGTGGAGGCGTCGCGCTCGGCCGGAGTGGCGGCGCGGTGGAGTGCCGACGGGCGCAGCAGGTAGCTCAGGTCGCCGGGCCGGGCGGAGAGGTGCTCGATCGCGTAGCCGGGCAGGTCGGGCGCGATGAGGGGGATGCCCAGGCCGGCGAGGTCGGGTTGTGACACCGTCACCGGTATCGGCGGAGGGCCGCCCACGGCCATCAGCGGCAACTGCTGCCACCACCACCACGGTCTCCCCGGCATGGTGAACAGGGCGGTCAGTCCGTACGCCAGGGCCAGGACGACGGCGACGGCGACCACCGGGTTCGCGATGATCCGTGCGGCCATCGTGTTGAGGGCGACCCCGAAGACGAGGGCCACGATCGGCGCCGACAGGGCGACGTGCCAGGCGGGCCGCACGCGCAGCGCCCACAACAACGGCCAGGAGACGACCAGCAGGAACGGCACAGCCCCTGCGGCGATGATCATCCCCTGACCGATGCGGCCCCAGCCGCCGGCGCCGCCCAGGCCGTCGTACGGGAGGACGGAGAGGCCGGCCAGGGTGATCGCCCAGGCGAGGAACGGGAGGGCGAGACCGACGAGCGCAGCGGCCAGCGTACGGCTCAGAACCGGCTGTGCGGCGAGGCGCCTGCTGGGGGGATGCACATGATCAAGGTTGGCATAGGCGGCGAACGAGGGGAATGCGTGGAATTTCAGACCGTGTCCGCCGGCACCCCCTGGGCGGCTTCACGAAGGAGACCTGTGCCCGGTTCACGCCGCTCGAGCGCCCTGGCCAGGCGCTCTTCCAGCTTCGACCGGCAGTCCGGCCACTCCGTGGCGATTATCGAGTAAATGGCGGAGTCGCGGAGCATGCCGTCCTCCCCCGGCGCCCATGACCGGGACCAGTTCCGCAGGACGCCTTCGAACCGCGCGCCCACCTTCTCGATCGCGGCGCGAGAGCGTCGATTCCGTGCGTCCGTCTTCAGGTCGACACGGGCCACGCCCCAATTCTCGAACGCGTTGCGGAACAGCAGGAGCTTGGACTCGATATTCAGTCCGGTGCCCTGAGCCGACGTCGCCAGCCACGTGAAACCGACCTCTATCGCGGACAAGCGGTCTTCCGACAGCCACAGGCGCGGCTCCCAGTAGGACGTGACCCCGACCGCTCGTCCCGACGACTTCGCCACCTGCGCATACGGAGCGAGCATTCCCGTCGCCGCGCGGGCGAGGTGGCCGTCGATGTACTCTCCCACCTCAGCCGCCGCGGGCACCCAGGTGAAGCCATAGGAACTCCGGTCCTCTTCCGCCGCCACCGCCAGGTCCGGCGCATGACGGTGGTCCAGCGGCTCCAGACGTACGAGCTCACCTTCAAGGACCGGCCCCTCAAGCTTGAAACCCATCGACCCTCGCTCTTTCCACGTCGCAAAGGGCGCCGTGCGCAAATTCGGACGGCGCTCCACGCGCCCATTTTGCCGGATACCGTCGAGGTCATGCGGCTTCATGTGGGGTGCGCGATGTGGACGCACGCGTCATGGCAGGGACGTTTCCTGCCCCATCCACTCCCTCCGGGAGAGCGCCTGCGCTCCTATGCGACCTGGTGCAACGCGGTGGAGGGCAACACGACGTTCTATGCGACGCCGGCGAGGAGCACCGTGGAGTCGTGGGCGCGGCAGACCGGCCCCGACTTCCGGTTCGTGGTCAAGCTGCCCAAGCCGATCACACATGAGCGGCGCCTGATCGGCGCCGACGAGGAACTCCGGTCGTTCCTGGACGCGATCGAGCCGCTCGGGCCACGCGCCCACGCGCTCTGGGTCCAGTTGCCCGGCTCGTTCGCCCCGACCGATCTCGGGACCCTGGCGGGTTTTCTCCGCCGGCTCCCCAGCTCGCACAGATACGCCGTCGAAGTCCGCCACCGCGCGTTCTTCGACGACGCGAGATCCGCGGGACTGCTGGAAAGGGTCCTCGCCGGCGTCGACGCCGAATGGGTCCCTTTCGACACCACCACCCTCTTCCAGAGCCCTCCGACCAGCGACGCCGAACGGGACGCGTGGGCGAAGAAACCGCGCGTGCCTCGCCGGTCGGTCGCGCTCACCGACCGGCCGATCGTTCGCTACCTCGGCCGGGACGCCACGGAGCGCACGATCGAGGGCTGGCGGGAATGGGTCGGCACGGTCGCCGAATGGTTGCGTGAAGGCCGCTCGCCGACGGTGTTCATCCATACCCCCGACAACGCGGACGCGCCGATGCTCGCCCGCCGTTTTCACGACGACGTGCGGGCCCTGCTGCCCGAGGTCGATCCACTGCCCGAGCCCGTCGCGGCCGAGCCGCTGACCCTCTTCTGAGAGGCGGAGACGCGTCGTCAGGCGCCGAAGAACTCGGCCAGCACGGGTGCGAGGGCTTCGGGGGCCACGTCGTGCGTCTGTCCGTCGAGCGTCCGGTGCTCCGCGGCGGGCAACGCGTCCGCGGTGGCCTTCGCCGCCTGCTGGAGCCCCTGCGGGCTGGCCCCGCCGCCGAGGACCAGCGCCGGAACGGCGATCGCCGATGTGAGGTCACGCGGCACGACGCCCCCGGCGAGCAGGGCGTCGTCATAGGCGAGCGTCGGGGCGATCGCCTCCAGTGCGGCCCAGCCCGGCTGTGCCCGGATGCCGGCGACGACCTGCGAAGGCATGCCGACGTATGTCATGAACAGGGCCACGGCGTCGCCCCTGCGCCCGGCGTCGAGCAGTTCGTGGAGCCGCTCGGTGTACTCCTTGATCCGGCTGCCCCCTTCGGCCTCGGCCATGAACGGCGGCTCGTAGAGCGCCATCTTGGTGATCCCTGGACCGGCTGCCGCGGTCGCCAAGGTGAGAGCCGCACCAGAGGAGATGGCATAGACGTATGCCTCACCGCCGGCCTGTGCGATGAGCGCTTGGAGGTCCTCGACCTCTCTGGCGACCGCGTAGGGCAGGGTGTCCGAGCTTTCGCCCCTCCCGCGTCGGTCGTAGGCGTAGACGGTGAAGGTGTCCTGCAGGAGCGCGGCGAGTGGCCGCATCGGCCCTGCGCCGCGGTAGCACATGGCTCCGTCGACGAGGACGAGCGCCGGCCCGCCGCCGGTGTGCTCGTAGGCGATCGTGGTGCCGTCTGCTGAGGTGACTGCCGGCATGGCGTGTTCCCCTATTCTCGCTTGGCGTTCAGATGGGCCAGGTAGACGTCGAGTCGGTCGAGGCTGGTGGTGAAGCCTGCCCTGGCCTGGGCGCTGAGGTATGCGGCCGGGACGTTCGTCTGATGGGTGACCACCTCGGTCCGCCCGTCGTGCAGATCGACGAAGGTGATCGTGGTCCGCATGCCGCCTTCGACGTCGGCCTCGATCCACACCAGCCGCTCGGGACGGCGTACCTCGACGTAGACGGCCCGCATGGTGTGCGTGCTGCCGTCGGCATCGTTGACCATGGTGGTCTCGAAGACGCCGCCGGGCCGCAGATCGACGGTGATGTTGCCGACCGGCGTCGTCGTCCCGGCCGGACCCCAGAAATGGGTGAGGTGCTCGGGCGTGGTCATGCAGTCGAACAGCACCTCGGGCGACGCCCGGTGCACCCGCCGGTAGGTCAGCTCGCCGGTCTCGGTCATCGTGGCGTCTCCCCGTCCCTGCGCTGCGTGGCTTGCAGGGCGGCAAGATGCCGGTCGAGCCGGTCATGACGGCCGGCCCAGATCCGCCGGTGGCGCTCGATCCAACCGGCGACCGCGTCGAGCCGTTCGGTGTCCAGGACACAGGGCCGCGACTGCGCGGTCCGGGTCCGTGAGATCAGGCGGGCACGTTCGAGCACCTTCAGGTGTTTGGAGACCGCCTGCTGCGTCATCGCGAACGGCTCGGCGATCTGGTTCACCGTCGCGTCGCCATGAGCCAAGCGCTCCAGGATCGCGCGCCTGGTGGGGTCGGCCAGCGCCGAGAACACCAGGCTCAGTTCGTCTTCGATGACTGCCACGCCCCGACCCTACGCACAACCGTCAGTTTGCACAACCAATTGGTTGTGCAAGGCCCGTGGATCTGCCATCGTTCGGGGCGTGGAACCCACCCCGTCAGATCGAGGCCCGGGTCGCGTCATCCTTCTCAACGGAGCCTCGAGTTCCTCGTCGGCGTGCACTGCGACCTCGAGGAGATCGATCGGAGAGAACGCGGGCGAGGCGACCGCCGGATCGGGGAGGGCCGCTCCCATGTGGAGATCGACGGCATCCACACGTTCGGTCCGTACGACTACGAGGTGGACACCAGCGACGGGGTGCCGGACGCACTGGCGGAGTCGGTGTCGGCCGCCTGGCGCTCCCGGGGCACGCGAGGCGTCTTGACGGCTTCCGCCTGATCTCTCAGCAGTGCACTTTCGCGCTCCAGGCGACGTAGACCCAGCCCGCGTCGGTCACGTTGACGTTGGTCGAGTAGAACGAGCCTATGTAAGCCCCGTACAGGACTGTGGATCCGACCTTCAGATAGGCAACGTTGGACGACTCTTTCCAGTACTCCGCGTACACGCCTGTGCCGACGGTGTTGCTTCCCCAGCAGGCGTACCAGGGCGCGAGGATATCTGTGTTGTACCGCCGGTAAAGGACGAGGTTTCCGTCCGATTGCATGATGAACTTGTAGAGCCTGTTCGGGCTCAGGATGTATTCGCCCTTGAGCAGGTACGACGTGAATGACGTGCCCACATACTGGTCCGCGTGCGCCGCGGGTGCGCCCACCATCAGCGCGGACAGGAGCCCCGCCGTCATGAGCCCGCTCAGGACGACTCGCCGCGTGCGCCTTCCGATGTGCGTTCTCAGTGCCATCATGCCTGTCGTGACCGCGGAACCTGACATCGCCGTCCCTCTTTCTGCCGGAGATTTGAGGGCGCCGTTAGAATATCCCGCTATATCCACATATAGGCATTAAATAGCTGGCCGGATGCGGCCATTTGACGGATCGATCGAGCCCTTGTCAATAATGATCGACAATGCCGTGTGATCGTCAAATGAAATCGTGCCGGTCAGGCTCCTGCGGCGGACATTCCGCCGTCGACGGTGAAGACGACTCCGCTGGTGTAGGCGGAGCGGTCGGAGGCGAGGAAGGCGATGAGGTCGGCGATCTCGCGTGGGGTCGCCGCCCGGCCGAGCGGGTAACCGGCCATGAGACCGGCGTCGGCGCCTTCATCCGCGTGGGCCTCGAGGAGGGTGAGGATCCGCTCGGTCGCCACCGGTCCGGGGTTGACGCCGACGACTCGGATGCCGTCGCCCAGGCTGCGCCCGCCCAGGGCCCGGGTGAACGCCATCAGGGCGGCGTTGCCGGAACTTCCGGCGATGTAGTTGAAGTCGACCCGCTCGCCCGCGACGCCGATGTTGTTGACGATCACGCCGCGCCCGCGGGCCTTCATCCGCGCGTAGACGAGTCGGGTGAGATCGACATAGCCGAAGACCTTGAGATCCCAGCCGTGCCGCCAGGCCTTCCCGTCGACCGCGTCGAGGGAGCCGCCGGGGATGTCGCCGGCATTGTTGACCAGGATGTCCAGGTCTGACGCCTCCTCGGCGAGGCGCGCGAGGTCATCCGGCCGCCGCAGGTCGACCGGATGCACATCCACATCGACGGCGTAGGTGGCGCGCAGGCGGTGTGCGAGGTCTTCGAGCGCGGGCGCGCTGCGGGCGGCGAGGTGCAGGTCGCAGCCCTCCTCGGCGAGAACCTCGGCGGTCGCCGCGCCGATGCCCTTTGACGCGCCGGTGATGAGCGCCCGTCTGCCGCGCAGGTTCAGATTCATCGCAGCTCTCTTATTGCCGAAACTGTTGGTTCCGTCAAAGCATTGCCGGAACTCTTGGTTTCGTCAACTGGTAGGGTCTGCCCTGTGTCACCTCGTGAGCCGGTCGAAGCCCGCCCCCACACGGGACGCCGGCGTAATCCCGCGGTGCGAAGGGCCGTCCTGGACTGTGCCGCGGATCTGCTCGCCGGGCCGGACGGCATGGCCGTTTCGATCGACGCGATCGCCCGGGCCGCGGGCGTCAGCAAGCACACGATCTACCGGTGGTGGCCCTCCAAGGGGGCGGTGCTGCTGGAGGCGATGATCGAACGCGCCCAGCAAGAGGTGACCATCCCCGACACCGGCGCACTCGCGACGGATCTGGAAGCCTTCCTCGCGGACACCTTCCGCGCGGTCGAGCAGGTGGCTCACCTTTTACGCGGTCTCATGGCCGAGGCCCTGCGGGACACCGCGGCCGCGGAGGGCATGCGGGAATTCATCGCGGCCCGCAGGGACGAACTCCGTGGTCTGCTCGTCCGGGGTCTCGCTCGCGGCGAACTGCCTGCGGAAACCGACCTGGAACTGACGATTGACCAGATCTACGGGCTGATGTGGTACCGGCTTCTGATCGTCCGCTCGCCTCTCACCACCGAGACGGCGGTCCACCTGTCGCGGACGGTCGCCAGGCCTGGAACGCCTCCGTAGGCGTGCACGCGGGAGATCGGCTCACTCGCCTACCGGCCGCTTGAACCAGAGCACAACCGGATCGAGGTGGTGGGGGTAGGCGGCGCTCACCAATTCCCAGCCACTCATGCCCAACTCCGCGATGAAACGGTCGCGGGCTTCCGCGTCATTCTTGTCGCCTTTTGACTTGTCGCGCTTGATTTCCATCCCGTGGCCGGCGCCCGGGCCCGGCAGATAAAACCAGACGTCATTCCCGTGCAACTTGCATAATTGCCATTGCATTGGTCAGTGATAGCAACTCCGAAGCCTCACGTCCACCCTCCGGTTCGGGCCTCAGGCGCTCTGCTCGGAGCACGGGATCCTGTTCTTCGAGCGCGCGCTCCACAGGTGGAAATGGACACGATCATGGTCGACCGGGATTCAGCCGAGGGGCCGGCAGGCGATGTGCTCGGGAGAGCTCGCACAGGTGACGAGGACGCCTTCGCCGTCTTGGTCGAGCCGTTACGAGACGAGCTGACCGCGCACTGCTATCGGATGCTCGGGTCCTTCGACGACGCGGAGGACGCCGTACAGGAGACCCTGACCCGGGCGTGGCGGAGTCTGGCGCGGTTCGAGGACCGGGGCTCGTTCCGGGCGTGGCTCTACAAGATCGCCACCAATCGGTGTCTGACACTTCTCGGCAAGGCAGGTCGTCGTCGTGAACTCCCGACGGATCTCACCCCCGGCGGGGCGGCGCCGGCCGAGGTCCTGTGGCTCGGGCCGTATCCGGATCACCGGATGCGGTTCACCGCCGGACTGGATCCGGAGGCCCGCGCCCTCGCCTGGGAGAGCATGGAGATCGCGTTCGTGGCCGCGCTCCAGCACCTCCCCGCGCGACAGCGCGCGGTGCTCCTTCTCCGCGAGGTCCTCGAGTACTCGGCCGGTGAGACGGCGAAACTCCTGAACACCACGGTCCCTTCGGTCAACGCCGCCCTGCAGCGGGCGCGCAGGACCCGCGACGAGCACCTTCCGCGGGCCGGTCGAGGTACGGCAGGGCCGGGCGCCGATGAGATCGGCGTTCGCGACATCGCCCGCCGATACGCCGCCGCCTGGGAGGCCGGCGACGTCGAAGCCATCGTGGCCATGGTGACCGACGACGTGAGGTATTCGATGCCGCCGGTCCCTGCCGTGTACGTCGGCCGCGAGGGCATCCGTGAGTTCCTGAGCGAGGGCCCGCTGACCAGACGTTGGCGTTTCCTCCCGGTCCGGGCCAACGGCGGCCTCGCGTTCGGCACCTACATGTGGGACGACCAGGAGTCGGCGTATCTCGCGGCCGGCCTCGACCTCGTCATCCTGAAGGCGGACAAGGTCGCCGAGGTGATCTCGTTCCTGGACGCCGGCTTCTCGGCATTCGGCCTTCCCGAGCGTCTACCGCAACAGGTGCCGGACCGATGAGTTCCGCTCGTCGCCGGGGTTGTAGCTCCTGACGGAGAGATGCTCCGGAGCGGTGCCGTCGGCGCCGGTGTACCTCCTCGAAGGGGCAGGAGCCACCATGGATGACGAGCAGCGGATCCGCGAACTGGTCACACGCTGGGCGGCCGCGGTCCACGCCGGCGACCTCGAAACGGTCCTCGCCGATCACTCGCGGGAAATCGTGATGTTCGACGTGCCGCCGCCCTATCAGGGCGTTCGCGGCATCGACGCCTACCGGGACACCTGGCCGCCGTTCTTCGAGTGGCAGTCGCACGGCGCCTCGTTCGAGATCACGTCGCTGGAGATCACGGCTGGGGCCGGCGTCGCCTACGCCCACGCGCTGCTGCGCTGCGGAATGCCGCAGGATTTCGCCGCCGATCCCGAGAATCGGCTGCGTCTCACCCTCGGGCTGGTCAAGGAGGAGGGCCGATGGGTCGTCCGCCATGAACACCACTCATTCCCCGTCCGTTGAGGACGAGGCCGCATCGCCACGCGAGGCTGTCCGCGTCACACCTGAGCGGTGGGACGTACGACGACCTCGCTCACGTCGACGTCGGCCGGCTGCTCGATCGCGAAAGCGATGGCGCGGGCGATCGCGTCCGGCGGCATCGCGAACGTGTCGCGTGACTCTTCGAGCCGGGCCTTCACCTCCGGATTCCGCACGGATTCCGCGAAGTCCGTGCGAGTGAAGCCCGGCGAGACGATCGTCACGCGCAGTTTGTCGCCGGCCTCCTGGCGCAATCCCTCGGAGACGGCGCGGACGGCGAACTTCGTGCCGGCGTAGACCGACTGGTTCGGTACCACGCGATGTGCCGCCGTGGAAGCGATGTTGACGAAGTGCCCGGAACCCTGCCGGCGGAAGACGGGCAGTGCCGCCGCGATGCCGTACAGGACGCCTTTGAGGTTGACGTCGATCATCTGCTCCCAGTCCTCGACGCGGAGGTCGTCGAGAGGGGAGATCGGCATCACTCCGGCGTTGTTGACGAGGACGTCGAGCGTGCCGTACCGCTCACACGCCAACTCAACGAGACCGGCCACGTCGTCGCGCACTCGCACGTCCGTGCGGGCACAGACGGCTTCACCGCCCGCGTTCTCGATGCGGGCCGTCAGAGCCTTGAGGCGATTCGAGCGGCGGGCTCCGAGAACGACCTTCGCGCCGCGCTCGGCGAGGAGAAGCGCGGTGGCCTCACCGATTCCACTGCTCGCACCTGTGATTGCGACGACCTTGTCTTCGATCCCCGACATGAGGTCTTCCTCTCGTTCCATGTAAGAGACCTCTTACATGGATTCCAATGTAAGTTACCTCTTACAACGGGGGCAAATCGATCGCGAGAGGAGCTTCGTGGCCAAGCGCGGCGGCTACCACCACGGCGACCTGCGTGCCGCCCTCGTCGACGCCGCTCTCGCGCTGATCGCCGAGCGCGGCGTCGACGCACTGTCCGTCGCCGAGGCCGCCCGGCGCACGGGGGTGAGCGCGGCGGCGCCCTATCGCCATTTCCCCACCCGTCAGGCGCTGTTGAAGGCCACCGCCATCCGCGCGGCCGAACTCCTCGCCGCCGAGTTGCGGGACGCCCTCGCGCGTGACACGAGCGGCGACCCGTGCGAGGCGCTCGCCGTCACCGCCGGCGTCTATGTGCGGTTCGTCGCACGCCACCACGCCGGATTCGACCTCATCTTCGCCGACCAGTTGCGGCATCTCGGCGATCCCGACCTCAACGCGGCAGGCCGGGCGGTCATGGACGTCCTGCTGCCTCTGGCCATGGACGTCACCCGTGACGCACAGGCCGCGATCACCCTCCTCGAGAAGCACGTCGCCGCCGCCCACGGCTACGCCGTCCTCCATTTGAGCGGCTTCCTGCGGCGGCGCACCACCGATGTCGACGACTTCGCCGCCGGTGCGGCCGAAGTCAGCCGAACCCTCGCCGTCGCCGAGCGGCGATGAGGCCGGCCCGCGAGGCGGGACGACCCGGTGAACGCGGCTACTCCGATCTGCCGGGGACCGCGAGACCGGTTTCGTAGGCCGCGATCACGGCCTGGACCCGATCGCGCAGACCGAGTTTGGTGAGGACGTTGCTGACGTGCGACTTCACCGTGTGCTCGCTGAGCACCATGGCCGCGGCGATCTCCGCGTTGGACAACCCGCGCGCGATCATCTGGAGCGTCTCCTGCTCGCGGCCCGTGAGAACGGCGAGCCGTTCCGAAGGCGGCACGACAGAGCGGGTGACCGTTCTGGAGGTGAACTCGGCGATCAGCTTCCTGGTGACGGAAGGCGCGAGGAGCGACTCTCCGGCCGCGACCACCCGCACCGCGTGCACGAGATCGTCGCGACGGACGTCCTTGAGCAGGAACCCGCTCGCGCCCGCGCGCAACGCGTCGTAGACGTAGTCGTCCAGGTCGAACGTGGTCAGCATGAGCACCCGGCAGTCGGTCTCGGCGCACACGATGCCGGCCGCCTCGATGCCGTCCATCGTGGGCATGCGGATGTCGAGGAGGAGCACGTCCGGCCGGTGTTCACGGACCGCCGCGACGGCCTCGGCGCCGTCGCCCGCCTCGGCGACGACCTCGATGTCGGGCTGGGCGTCGAGGATCATGCTGAACCCGGCACGCACCAGTTCCTGGTCGTCGGCGACCACGATTCTCACGGTCATGCCCGCACCGGTTCCGCCAGCGGGAGCCGTACGAGCACCTGGAAGCCCGGACCGTCGGTGCGGGGGCCCGTGGTCGCGGAGCCGCCGAGGGCGGCGGCGCGCTCATGGATGCCGATCAGGCCGTTTCCGCCCGAAGGGAAGGACGCCCCGGAACCGCGGCCGTCATCGGTGATGCTGATCATGAGTGTGTCGTTCTTCCAGATGAGTCGGATGTCGGCGCGGGTGGCGCCCGCGTGCTTGACGATGTTCGTGAGGGCTTCCTGGGCGATCCGGTAGGCGGCGACCGCGATGTCGGGGAGCAGCGACCTGGGCTCACCCGACGTGGAGAACCCCACGTCGAGTCCGGTGTCGGCGACCTGATCGGACAGCCCGGCCAGGTCGTCGATGGTCGGCTGCGGCGTCCGCGGGCCCGTGTCCTCCTTGAGCGCGCTCAGCATGCGGCGGAGTTGGACCATGGCATCGCGTCCCGCGGAGGCGATCGCGTCGAACGCGGCCTCGGCGCGGGCCGGGTTGCTCCTGACCACGACGGGACCGGCCTCGGCCTGCACCACCATGAGGCTGACCGCGTGCGCGAGGATGTCGTGCATGTCCCGGGCGATCCGGGCCCGCTCACGCTCGGCGGCTCGTTCGGCCTCGGCCTGGCGCTCGTGTTCCAGTCGGACGGCCCGCTCCTCCAAAGCCGCGGCGTACGCGCGGGAGGCCGCGGAGGCACGGCCGATCGCGTACGCGGCGACGAACAGCACGATGCCGCGCAGCGCGGTGTCGGAGGAGCCGACCAGGAGCACGCCGCCGACGATGGTGATGACGAGCATGCCCACGCGATGCAGGGGTGGCGAGTAGGCGGCGACCGTGTAGATCGCGATGAGCCCGCCGTACCAGATCGGTTGTGCGGCGACCTGGTCCGCGAGGTCGTAGAGGGAGGTCGCGATGACGCTGGCCAGCAGCACGGTCACAGGAGCCCGGCGTCTCCACACGAGTGGTACGGCGGAGGCGAACACGACCACGTACCCCCACCAGTCCCAGGGGCCGCCGTTGGGATTCTCGCGGGACAGGAGCGGCCACATCTGCACGACCAGCACGAGCGCGGCGAGGGCCGTGTCCAGCCAGAGAGTCGGGAGGGAACGCAACCGGCTCTGAACCGGGGCGAGAAACGGCAAAGCGGACACGAGGTTCAATCTTGCCTCCTCTTTCGGACCTTCCAGTACGGCGAAGCCGGAAAACGCCGATCGGCGGCCCAGGTGAGGGCCGCCGTTCCGCGTCGTGTCACGCGGCGACGGGCAGGGGCTCGGCGGTACGGGATGTACGGGAGGCCAGACCGGCGAGCGGGATGAAGGAGATGAGCAGGAAGAGGGCCCCGAGCGGCATGAGGTCCTTGTCGAGGTTCGGCACGACGCAGTCGAGCAGGACCAGGACGGGCGTCCAGGCCTTGACACGACGCTGGACGGCGAGCTGGGCGACGATCGCGAACTGGCCGACGAAGAAGAGGAGCGGAACGACGGTGTAGACCACGAACAGGACGCCGGGGACGGCCTGGATCCGTTCGAAGTGGACGCCCATGGCGGCGTGGTCGGCGGAGAGGAAGCCGACCACCATGTCGATGGCGAACTGTGCGACGAGCGACACGATGCCAATGATCCCGATCGTGGCGCTCACTGTGGACAAGGTGTTCCGTCCCGCCATCCGGCGCATCTGCAGGAATGTCAGGACGAACATGGCCAGGGCCGCGATGAAGGCGAGGTGACCGGTGGTCCAGGCGAGGCCGGGGCCCCTCTCTCCGTCGAACCCATCGAAGATCCGGATCACTCCGTAGACCATGGTGAGCAGGGGGGCTGCGACGAACGCGATGCGGGGGTTCATTCGGGGGACTCCTCAGCGGTTTTGGTTACGTCTCAATGGTGGATTTCTCCAGCCAGAAAGACATCGCCGAGGAGAGCCATCTCGCCGCTCCCTCTCAGGAGGGGGTCCGACCCCCTCTCAGGACGGGGTCCGATCCCCTCTCGTGAGGGGGTTCCGCCCTCGTCGGAGGGGTCCGGCTCCCCCGCACCGGTGATGCCCGGGCACGACTGAGGGCGGGCGTCAGGGACGCCCGCCCTCGATCACCGCTCTTTCAGCGCTCTGTCGCGGTCCTCCGTCGTGTCACTGACCGGTGCCGCCGGTGCCCGGGCCGCCGTTGTCCGGACCACCGGTGCCGGGGCTACCGGTTCCCGGACCGCCGGTGCCGGGACCGCCGGTTCCGGGCCCGCCAGGGCCACCGGGGCCGTCGTTCGGCGGCTCGTCGATGTGGGGCGCGCATCCGGTGCCGCAGCCACCGAAGCGTGCGGTGTTCACCGGGGTGAAGTCCGTCGCCTTGGTGCCCTTCAGAGCGTCGATCATGGTGTACTTCCAGATCCGGCCGGAGATGTCCGCACCGAACACCGAGCCGTAGGTGACGCCGCCGATGGTGACGTTGTTCAGCTTGTGGGTGGCCGCTCCGCGAGGGTCGCCCAGGCTCACCGCGCCGGCGAGGTCGGGGGTGAAGCCGGCGAACCACGCGGTCGAGGAGTCGTCACTCGTGCCGGTCTTGCCCGCCGCGTCGCGGCCGATTCCACCGACGGCGCTCATGGTGCCCTGAGGGCCGAAGACTCCCGTCAGGATGTTCGCAGCCGCATCCGCGACCTCCGGGTCCAGAGCCTGCTTGCACTTGGGCTTGTACGTGGTGGTCTTGCCGCTGCGGTCGGTGATCGCGGTGACGGCCTGCGGCGGGCAGTACATTCCCCGTGCGCCGATGGCGGCGTACGCGGTGGCGAGGGTCACCGGATCCATCTCGTTGATGCCGAGCGTGAAGGTCTCGAACTCCTGCAGCGGCTTTCCGTCGGCGCGCTTGATGCCCAGCGACTTGGCGGTCTTGACCACGTTGCACAGGCCGACCTTCTGCTCCAGCGACACGAAGAAGGTGTTGACCGACTGCCAGGTGCCGGTCTGCAGGGTCTTGAACCCGCCTGAGCCCTCGTCGTTGGTGACGGTGTGGGTCGGGTCGCCGATGCTCTCGTCCTTGCAGTTCTTGAAGGCGGAATAGCCGGGCGCCGTGTAACCCGCGGGGCTCTGAATGCCGTCATTGAGCTTCCAGCCCTGCTTGAGGGCGGTGAGCAGCGTGAACACCTTGAAGGTCGAGCCGGCCTGGAAACCCGTGCCGCCGCCGTGGGCGACGTTGGCCACCACGTTGTAGGAGATCTGCTTCTTGCGTTTGTTGGTGCCGTACTTCCGGCTGGCCGCCATGGCCTTGATCTTGCCGGTTCCCGGCTCGACGAGGGCTTCGGACGCGACCGGGTTGTCGCTGGCGTAGACGCGGTCCTTGATGGCCTTGTCGGCCGCCGCCTGCATCTTCGGGTCGAGCGTGGTCTTGATGGTCAGGCCGCCGCGCTTGAGGAACTGGTCGCGGGCGTCCGCCGTCTTGCCGAAGGCGCTGAACGCGGGGTTGGTGAGGATGTCGGCGCGCACGTACATGCAGAAGTAGGGGTACTTGCTGGACTCGCATCCGCCGGGGAGGGGGGTGTCCTTGTACCCCAGCGGCTTCTTCTTGGCCGCCGCGGCCTGCTCCGGGGTGATCTTCTTGAGCTCCGCCATCCGGTCGAGCACGGTGTTGCGCCGCGCCAGCAGCCGGTCCTGGCTCTTCTTCCCGGCCGAGGGGTCGGTGCTGTTGGGCTGCTGTACTGCTCCCGCCAGCGTCGCCGCCTGGGTCAGGTTCAGCTTGGACGCCGACACCCCGAAGAACCGCTTGGCCGCCGCCTCGATCCCGTTGGCCCCCGCGCCGAAGTAGGCGATGTTCAGGTACTTCTCCAGGATCTGGTCCTTGGTGTACTTCCGCTCCATGCCCATCGCGTACCGGAGTTCGCTGAGCTTGCGCCCGTAGCTCGGCTGCAGGGCCTCCTCCTGCTCCTCCTTGGTCGTGGCCTTGTTGAGCAGCACCTGCTTGACGTACTGCTGGGTGATGCTGGAGCCCCCCTGGCTCACCCCACCCGCGATCACGTTCTTGGACAGGGCGCGGACCGTTCCCTCGATGTCGATCGGCCCATGCTGGTAGAAGCGGTAGTCCTCGATCGAGATGATCGCCGTCTTCATCACCTCGGCCACATGGTCGAGCGAGACGCTCACCCGGTACTGGTCGTAGAACTGGGCGATCTGGTGGCCGTTCGCGTCCACCACGGTCGACTTCTCAGGCAGCGGGGGTTCGACGAGGTCCGCGGGATTGATGTCCAGGTCGTTCGACGCGGTGACGATCCCGACGCCGATGCCGCCGATCGCCGGCAACGAGATCCCCGCCACCAGGCCGCCCCCGGCTACACCGAGCGCCAGGAGCAGCGCGACGCCTCGACCAATCCTTGTCCGAAATATCCCCCGTGTTGGCATGCAACTCAGGTTATTAGGCCAAAGGGACTTGTGTGGCTGCCATGGAACGGAACGTATGGGTCAATCCGGGCGACCTGTAGATCGACTTCCGGGCCGGCCCCAGTCACTCGTCCGGTACCGGACCGACGGCCGCCTCCGTAGTTTTCCTGTCCTGAGCACCCCCGCTGACATGGACGGACAGGGATCGTTGTGAAACTCATGGAAGGCCTCGACACCGCCGTGGAGCTGGTGTCGGTCACCAAGCTCTACGCCCACGGCGTCACCGCGCTCGACGACGTGACGATCGGTTTCCGCCACGGCACCTTCACCGCCGTGATGGGGCCTTCGGGGTCGGGCAAGTCGACCTTGCTGCAGTGCGCCGCCGGACTGGACAAGGCCACATCGGGTCAGGTCAGGGTCGACGGCAGAGACCTGACGTCACTGAGTGAGCGGAAGCTGACCCTGTTGCGGCGGAACCGGATCGGGTTCGTGTTCCAGGCGTTCAACCTCCTGCCCTCCCTGACGGCGGCGCAGAACGTGGGATTGCCGATGCGTCTTGCCGGCCGCCGCCCTGATCGCGACGTGGTCCGGCACAGCCTGGCCGCCGTGGGGCTCGAGGACCGTGCGGACCACCGTCCGGCCGAACTGTCCGGCGGGCAGCAGCAGCGGGTGGCCATCGCCCGCGCGCTGGTGACCCGGCCGGCCGTGCTGTTCGGAGACGAGCCGACCGGCGCCCTGGACACCAACACCACCAGGGACGTGTTGCGGCTGCTGCGCTCCCTCGTCGACAAGCACGCGCAGACGGTCGTGATGGTCACCCACGACCCCGCGGCCGCGGCGTACGCCGACCGTGTGGTGTTCCTGGCCGACGGCCGGATCTGCGGCGAACTCGCCGACCCGACCGCTGAGGCCGTGGCCTCCCGCATGCTGGCTCTGGAGGAGTCGTGCTGACCATCGCGTTGAGCACCCTGCGCACCCGCCTGACCTCATTCATCGGCACGTTCGTCGCTCTCGCGCTCGGCGCGGGGCTGATCGCCGCGATGGGCCAGGTCCTGGCCACCACCGTCGGCTCGCCCGACCGGAGCCCGCAGCGGTACGCGGCGGCGCCCGTCGTGGTGGTCCCCGACGACCGGCTCGTCGTGAACACCTGGCAGGGGCGGGAGAGCGCGCCGCTGGCCGAATCGCGTGGCGTGCCCGCGGATCTGGCGTCCTCCTTCTCCCGGCCGGTCGTGGACCGGGTCTTCCCCGCCCAACTCGCCGGTGGCCCCCCGGCCGCGGGGCGGCCCTGGTCCGCCGTTCGCACGGCGCCGCAGCGGCTCGTCGCCGGCCGGGCTCCCGCCGCCGACGACGAGATCGCGGTGAGTGCCGGGGCTCGCGCCGGTGACCGGGTCCAGGTGGTCACGGCCGAGGGCGCCGAGCCGTACACGGTGGTGGGCGTCACGGACGCGGGACCACAAGCGACGGTGTTCTTCACCGATGCCCGGGCCGCGAGGCTCTCGCCGAGGATCGACGCGCTCGCCCTGTGGCAGCCGGCGCAGGAGGTGCGCGCCGTCGTGGGGAACAGAGCGGTGGTGCTCACCGGACAGGACCGTGTCCTGGTCGACCCCACCCGCGACAGCGATGAGCGCGCCCGCAACAACGCCGACACGATCGTCGGCATCGCCGCCGGATTCGCCGTGTTCATCGCTGTATTCGTGGTGTCCTCCACGTTCGCGTTCGCGGTGGCGCAACGACGGCGGGAGTTCGCCCTGCTGCGCACGGTCGGCGCGACCCGCCGCCAGGTGCGGCGCATGGTGTACGGCGAGGCGGGACTCGTCGCGGTGATCGCGTCAGCGCTCGGCGCGGTGGCGGGCCCCTTCGCCTCCGGTCCGATCCTCGACTGGCTGACCGGTCTCGGGATGGCGCCGGAATGGCTGGTGCCGAGCCACGCGACCTGGCCGTCCGTCGTCGCGTTCACGACGGGGGTGGTGGTCGCGATGCTCGGAGTGGCGATGGCCGCCCACCGGGCCGGGCGTGTTCACCCGGCGGAGGCGATGCGCGAGGCGGTCGTCGAATCACGGGCGATGACCTGGGGCCGCTGGATCGTGGGAGGCGGCCTGCTCGGCAGCGCGCTGGTCAGCATGGGCGTGACCGCCGTCGCCGACCCTTCCGGAGCCTCGAACGACAAGTCGTTCATGCCGGTCGTGATGCTGCTCGTCGCCGGCGTCGGGTTGCTCGCCCCGGCCGCGGTGAGACCGGTCGCGAGTCTGCTGGCCGCGCCGCTGGCGCGCCTGCGCGGAGCGGGCGGCACCGTGGTGCCCGCCGCCGCGGCCGCCTCCACCAGGCAGACCGCCGCGACCGTCGCACCCGTGCTGATCGCCGTGAGCCTGGCCGCCGCGCTGCTCGGTGCCGCCGCGATGACGGACGACGCGAAGACGGCGATGGAGTCGGCTCCCGTTCGCGCCGACTACGTGGTCCAACCCACTGGTACGGCGGGCCTGGACCGGCAACTCGTGGAGCGCCTTCGTGCCATCCCCGGTGTGGACGTCGCCACCGTGGCTCCCACCAGCGTCTACACCCTGGAAGGAGCCACCGCACTCATTCAGCGCCCCACCGAGGCGGTCGACCCGACCACGCTTGCGGCCATGCTGGACCTGCCGGTGATCGAGGGATCACTCACCGACCTGAACGACGGCACCATCGTCGTCTCCGAGACGTGGGAGAGGAAGCTCGGCGAGACCGTGAAGTTGTGGCGGGCGGACGGCAGCGAGGCCTCACTCAAGGTGGTCGGACTGCTCGGCGCCGGCGCGCCGGCGGACTCCTACATCACCCCCGCGCACGCCTTCTCCGCACCTGTGACCACGGCCTACGTGAAGCTGCGCGCGGGCACGTCCCGGGACTCCGTGGATGCCCTGCTGAAGCAGGCCACCACGGGGCACAACGCGCGGGCGCTCACCAAGGCCCTCTGGACGGATGACAACGGCGCCCGCCGTAATTCCGCCAGCCGCCTCGGGCTGCTGGTGGTTCTCGGAATCATCCTCGCCTACACCGCGATCGCGCTGGTCAACACCCTGCTGATGGCGGCGTCCGACCGGACGGCGGAACGCGGGGCGCTGCGGCTCCTCGGCGCCACGCGCGCCCAGGTGGTGCGCTACGTCGTGGGAGAGGCGCTGCTGGTGGTGGCCATCGGGGTGGTCCTGGCCGCCGGCGTGGCCGCGGTCAGCCTGGCCGGGCTCTGGGCGTCGCTGGTCCAGATCGCCGGGCCGATCGCCATCAGCGTGCCGTGGCCGGCGATCGGAGCGGTGACGGGAGGATGCGTGGTCCTCGCCGTGCTCGCGTCCGTGACACCCGTCCTGTCGCGCGGCTAGTACTCGCCCAGGTCCAGCCTCGCCAGCTCGATCCTGGAGGAGACACCGAGCTTGGGGAAGGCCCGATAGAGGTGGTAGCTCACGGTCTTGGGGCTGACGAAGAGCCTGGCGCCGATCTCCTTGTTGGTCAGGCCGGTGACGGCCAGCCGTACGATCTGCAGTTCCTGGGGGGAAAGGTCGGCGAGCCGGTCGGGCGCGGCGGACGGCGTCGTGGCCTCACCCGCGGCGCGCAACTCGGCGCCCGCCCGGTCGGCCCACGGGCGTGCGCCGAGACGATGGAAGATCTCCAGTGCCGACCGCAGGTGGGTGCGGGCCTCACGTTTACGGCGCTCGCGGCGCAGCCATTCGCCGTACAGCAGCTCGGTCCTGGCTCGCTCCATGGGGCGTTCGCCCGGACCGTGGAGGCGCAGGGCGGCCGTGAAATGCTCCTCGCCGCCCTCCACCAGCGCCCGGCAACGCAGCAGCACCGCATCGGACCAGTCGCACCCAGCGGCGGTGGCCCACTCCGCGAACCTCGCCAGCGGCTCCTTCGCGCGGTCAGGTTGACCGGCTCGAACGGCGGCCTCCACCTGGTCGGCGCCGAAGTAGACGGCCTGGATCTGGTGGCGTACCGGTCCGGCCAGCGCGTCTTCAAGGCGGTCCAGGGCCTGCGTATGGCGCCCCCGGCTCAGATCGAGCATCGCCGACGCCCACTGCGCCCAGGCCAGGCCGTTGGCGATCCCGGTCGCCGCGAAGTGGTCGGCACACCGTACGGCCAGCTCCGCGCACCGGGCGTCGTCTCCCTCGACCGCGGCCACCCAGGCGAGGATGCCCTCCAGGTAGCCGGTCCGGTGAGGCTGGCCGATGTCCGAGGCGATCCGCAGCCCTTCCGACGCGTCGGCGAGTGCGCTCCTGAACCGGCCTTGATACAGCTCGGCGGAGGCGAGCGTGACGTACGCGACCGGCAGGAGACCGGTGACGCCCGAGGTCCTGCACTCCTCGACGACCGCGGCGGAGATCTCCCGCTGCGCCGCGAAATCACCGACGAGTCCGGCCACGAACGCGCCGTTGATCCGCAGGCCGTACGAGCCCCGCCTGATACGCCGGGCGTCCTCCACCAGCGGGCGCATGCCGGACAGGGCTCTGGCGGGGCCGAGGTTGAGCGACTCAGCCGCCGCGGCGACCGCGTGCACGGCGGTGTCCAGACCGTCCTCGGGGCCCAGCCGCAGAGACCGCAGCAGCGCGGCGGCCTCCGCGACGCGTCCGGGATCGCTGAGCTGCCAGGCGTTGCGACCCGCGTCCACCAGCATGAGACCGGCGGCCACCGGATCCAGGTCGGCGACCTGTTCCGCACCCGACACCAGGAGGTCGTGGGCGGTGTGGACCGAGCCCCGTTCGAAGGCGACCCTGGCGCGCAGTTCGGCGAGCCTCGCGACGGATCGCGGGTCGTCCACGAGGTGGGCCGCCCGCTCGGCCAGCCCCTGTGCCCGGTCGGGTGATCCGGCGTCCGCCGCCGCCACGGCGGCCTCGGTCAGCCGTCTGGCCAGCAGAGAACGGTCGGCGGTCAGCTCGGCGGCCCGTTCGAGAGCGGTGGCGGCGGCCGCGTGGCCGTGCCGTTCCCTGGCGCGTTCCGCGCTCCGCTCCAGCGCGGCGGCGGCCCGCTCGTCCGGGCCCAGCGCCACCGCGGCCAGGTGCCAGGCCTGCCGGTCCTCCTGGTCGTGGAGAGCCTCGGCGAGAGCCCCGTGTACGGCGAATCGCTGGTCGAAGGTGCCCGCGTGGAAGGCCGCGGCGCGCATCAGGGGATGGACGAAGCTCACCGCGGTCGCGGTGAGTGAGAGGAAGCCGGACCGTTCGGCGACGCCGAGCGCCTCGGCTCCGATGCCGAGCGTCGCACCCGCGCGCAGGATGACTCCGAGATCACCGGCGGTCTCGGCGGCGGCGAGCAGGATCATCAGCCGGGCGCCGTGCGGCAGATCGGCGAGGCGCGCGCCGTACGCCTCCTGGATCCTGCCGGGCAACGGCAGCGGGCTGTGGGCGTCCGTCGTCCGAGGCAACTCGATCAAGGCGAGTGGGTTGCCGCCGCTCTCCGCGAGGATCCGGGCTCTGATCCCTTCGGGCAGGTCGGGAGCGCGTTCTGACAGGAGAGCGGAGGCCGCCTCGGCGTCCAGCGGACCGAGGCGCAACTCCGGCAGCCCGGGTGACCGGAATCCGTCCCGCGTGGCGAAGACGAGCACGATCCCCTCGGCGTCGAGGCGCCTGGCCGCGAACAGCAGCGCTTCCGCGGAAGACTGGTCGAGCCAGTGGGCATCGTCCACCAGGCAGACGAGCGGGCCTTCTTCCGCCGTCTCCGACAGCAGGGAAAGGGTCGCCAGGCCGATGAGGAAGCGGTCCTCGCCCGCCGACCCGGCGAGGCCCAGCGCGCCCTTCAGCGCGTTGGACTGCGGCTCGGGGAGCACGGAGACAGAGGTCAGCACGGGTCGGAGCAACTGGTGCAGGGCGGCGAACGGCAACTCGGCCTCGGTCTCCACCCCGGTGCTACGCAGGATCCGCAGCCCGGTGGCCCGCTCGGCGAGGTGACCGAGGAGGGCCGTCTTGCCGATGCCCGGGTCGCCGTGGACGACGAGGACCCCGCTGCGACCCGCCCGCGCGCCGTCGAGCAGGTCATCGACGATTCGCCGGTCGTCGTCCCGTCCTCGAAGCATGATCTGCAATGTAGCGACTGCGCCGGACGATGCCGTCAACGGTCGCCGTGGACGAGAGTCACTCCTCGTCGGCGGCGAGGATGCTCAGCAGGGACAGAGCCTCCTCGGCTGAGCTGCCGGGGTCGGCGTGGCAGACGAAGAGCAGCACACCGGGAGCGCTCTGAACCGACAGCGTGTCGTGCCGGAGATTCATCGAGCCCAGCTCGCGATGGTGCATGTGTTTGTACTCGTCGGCGTGAACGTCCCGGTTAGACCACATCCGGCGGAAATCCGTGCTTTCCGAGGAGAGTTCGTCGACCAGGTCGCGCAGGGCGGGGGCGTCGTCGTCGGCTTCGGCGGCGGCGCGCAGGTGGGCCACCTTCGAGCGGGCTTCCCACTCCCAGTTGGGAAAGAACTCGTGAGCGCCGGGGGCGAGGAACGCGTGGCGCATCAGGTTGTCGGTGTGATCCATGCCTTTGAACAGCACGCGCGCCATGCGGTTGGCGGCGAGCACATCCAGTTGGTGGTTCACGGCGAACACCGGAGCGTGGTACCAGTTCTCCACGGTCTTCTGCAGATTCCGGGAGATCTGGTTCCGCTCCGATTGGTGCGCGATCCGGTACAAGTGATCGGCGGAGTCGGTGTCGAGGTCGTAGACGCGTGCCAGGGCACTGAGGACGTGATCGGGCGGATGGGATTCCTGCCCCTGCTCCAGCCGGGTGTAGTAGGCCGGACTGATGCCTGCCATGAGGGCCACCTCTTCGCGTCGCAATCCCGGCAGTTGCCGGTGGCCACGCAGCCGCATCAGTGTGTCCATCGGGGCCGTGTTGCGAAGGGCGCGAAGCAAGTCAGCTAGTACTTCCACTCCGTCACGTTATGGCGTATCCGGCCTGCTTACGAGGGGTGTGTCACACCCAGGATCGGAGGTCGGCCCGTCGGTTCACGGCGTGCCCCTACCACCATCAGCGGCCGCTGCGGCACCGGATCGCGACCACGGAGATCCAGAGCATCGCGGTGATGGCGACCGACCCCGGCGGCCATGTGGCCCCGGGGTGCCGCGCAGGGCCCGGCGTCAGTCGACGAGCGCCTGATAGACCAGTTGCCGCAACTGGGTGCGTATCGGGTGGGTGTTCGACGGGGTGAGCTGGGTGAGGAAGACGACCGTCACCTGTTCGGCCGGGTCCACCCAGAACGTCGTGCTCGCCGCGCCGCCCCAGTTGTACTCGCCCTCCGAGGCCAGGGCCTTGTGCTTCGCGGCGTCCTGCACCACCGCGAAGCCGAGCCCGAAGCCGACGCCGGCGTAGGGGACCTCGGCGAACACCGGCCGGCCGAACTCCTCGAGGTCGGCGCCGCCGGGAAGGTGGTTGCGGGTCATGTAGGCGACCGTGCGCGGGCTGAGCAGCCGGACGCCGTCGAGTTCGCCGCCGCGGAGCAACATCTGAGTGAACCGGTGATAGTCGGCGGCGCTGGAGATCAGCCCGCCGCCTCCTGACAGCGCCTTCGGCCGGTGGAGGGCGGCGTCGCCCATGTCGAGCAGGGTCGCACGCCCGTCCGGGCCGGCGGTGTAGAGCGAGGCCATCCGATCGGCCCTGCCGGCGTCGATGGAGAAGCCGGTGTCGGTCATCCCCAGCGGGCCGAAGATCCGCTCGGCGAAGAAGGAGTCCAGCGACTGCCCCGACACCACCTCGACCACCCGGCCGAGCACGTCGGTCGCGACGGAGTAGTTCCACTGCGAGCCGGGCTCGAAGAGCAGAGGCAGCGCCGCCCAGCGGTCCACGACCTCGGCGAGGTCGAGGTCCCGCGGCATGCCGCGGTTGAAGCCGGCGTTGCGGTAGATCTCGTCGACGACGCTGACGTGCTGAAAGCCGTAGACCAGGCCTGCGGTGTGGGTGAGGAGGTGCCAGAGCCGTATCGGTTCGGCGGCGGGCCGGGTGACCGGCTTGACCGCCATGCCCTTCTCATAGACCCGCATGTCGCTGAACGAGGGGATGAACCGGCTGATCGGATCGGTCAGCTCGAGTGCACCCTCCTCGTAGAGCATCATGGCCGCGACCGACGTGATCGGCTTCGACATCGAATAGATCCGGAAGAGGGTGTCGGTCTCGACCGGCGTCCCGGACGCCACGTCACGTGCTCCGTACGTCGACAGGTGCGCGATCTCGCCGCGCCGGCTGACCAGCGCCAGCCAGCCGGGGAGCCTTCCGTCGTCGATGTAGGACGCGAAGTGTGCGTCGATACGGCGCAGCCGGTCGCGGTCGAAGCCGACCTCCTCCGGATCGCAGGTGATTCTCAGCTCGCCCATGCCGCTCCCTCGCAGTCCGAGACCGGAAAATAGAACATGATTCTAGTCATCGGAACCGTTTTCTGCGAGAGAGCGGCCTGTCTCCGTCGTGACGGATCAGGTGGGCTCAGGCCGGCGACTGGACGGATCCGGTCCGGGAGGCCCGCTCGATCGCGTCGACGAGCCGGTGCCGTTCAAGGGCGTAATCGAAGCCGGGAACGGTGTCGGTGCCCTCACGCAGATCCTTGGCGAGGAACGCGTAGGTCTGGGCCACGCTCTGCGAAAGTCCGGACAGGGTTCGGGGGACCGGATCGAAGTAGTGAGCCGGCACGGCGATCTCGGCGACGGCGGTCTCCGCACCCCGGCCGCCTTCCAGCTGCAAATCCGCCACCTGCAGGTTTCCGTTGATGCCCGGCGCGGTCAGGATGAGGTCGCCATCGGTGCCGTTGATCTCCCAGCGCAGGTTGGGGCCGCGCGAGAACGCGCCGCGGTAGAAGACGGAGACGGCCGCGCCGTTGTCCAGCGTCCCCGTGACGGACACCTGGTCGGCCGTCGTCACCGGGATCGAGATCCCCTCGTCGACCACTCGTACTTCCTTGCGGCCGTTGACGAGGTTGGCCGAGACGGAGGCGAAGTCGCCCAGGGCGAAGTTCACCGCCTCGAGGGCGTGCAGACCCGCGGCGGTCAGGAGCGTCGCCCCGTTGGCGGCGTCGAAGATGTAGGCGTGGGCGCGGTCGGTCTCCTCCCCCCAGGAGAGACCCGACCCGATCAGCGTCGTGCCGAGCACCTGCCCGACGTAGCCTTCCGCGACCAGGTCACGCACATAACGGACCACCGGGGAGAAGCGGGCCTGCAGCCCGATCACCGTGCGCACGCCCGCGGCCCGGGCATGCTCGGTCAGGAGGGCCGCCTCACGGTGATCCACGCCGAGGGGCCATTCGCTGTAGACCATCTTCCCGGCCTCCAGCGCCGCGGAGATCAGGGCGTGATGGTGGGTGACCTTCACCGCCACCACGACCAGGTCGACATCCGGATGGGCGATCAGGTCCCTGTGGTCGTCGAACGCCGCCGGTACGCCGAATTCCCTCGCGGCGAGCTCGGCGGACTCGCGGCGCGAGGTGCTGATCGCGCGCAGTTCGTAGTCGGGCGACGCCTTCAGGGCGGGAACGTGACTGATGGACGCCCACCCGCCGGTGCTCGCCCCGATGATGCCTACGCCGATCTTCTTCATGTGCTTCCCCCAATGGTGGAACCGGCCGTGGTGCGGCCAGGTGTCGTGACGTGTGTCGTGAGGTGCCGGAGACGTGCCGGAGACGCAGCCGGCGGGTGAGTCAGAACTCGAGGACCAGTCGTCCCCGGGTGCCGCCGGCTTCAAGAAGGCGGTGGGCCTCGGGCGCCTGCTCGGCGGCGAACGTGGCGGCGACCCGCAAGGTCACCGCATGGGCATCCGCAAGACGCCGCAATTGATCAAGCTTGTCCCGGCGGCCGCGATAGTCGGGGACGTACACGGTGTGGAAGGTGATGCCGCGATCAGGCGCACCGAAGGGGCCGGTGCCGCGGAGGGCGGCGACGCCCCCGCCGTCACGCACCGCGCCCACCACGGGCGCCCCGATGAGCGCGCCGTCGGCCAGCCCGTCCACACCTTCGGGTACGGCCTGGCGGATGCGGGCGCCGACATCGTCGCCCCTCGCCACGACGATGTCCGCCCCCAGGGACCGGACCAGTTCCTCGTCCGCGGGTGAGGCGTCGGCCACGACGCGCAGTCCTTCCGCCTTCGCCAGTTGGACCGTGTAGCCGCCGAATCCGCCTGCCGCGCCGGTCACCGCGAGAGTCTGACCAGCCGACAGGTCCAGCAGGTCGAGTGTCAGGAGGGCGGTGAGTCCGTTCATCGGAAGGGTCGCGGCCTCGGCGTGACTCGTGCCGGTCGGCGCCCTGGTCACCCATGACGCGGGCAGGACCACGTACTCGGCGTAGGCGCCGCCGCTCGGGCCGTTCGGCATGACCATGGCCATCACCCGGTCGCCGATCCGCAGATCGGTGACTGCGCCTTCCCCGATCTCGTCCACGACTCCCGCGGCGTCCTGGCCGGGGATGTACGGCGGTCGCACGCCGGGGAGTGGGGTGAGGCCCGCCCGCATGAGCGTGTCCGCCGGATTCACCGCCGCGGCGTGCACGCGGATGCGCACCTCCTCCGGGCCGGCGTGCGGTTCCGGCACGTCGACGACCCGCAGCACGTCCGGACCGCCGAAGGTGAGAGCTCCCACCGCCTTCATGAGCGGCATCCGGCGTGTCGGGCCTGGTGCTCACACATCAGGAAGGCCACCCTCAAGCAGGTCGATCCGCAAGCGGGTCAACGTCACGGTGTGGATGCGCCAGCGGCCGTCGATCCGCCGATATCGCTCGTGGTAGTGGCCGTAGCCGTGCATCCCCTGCGGGGCTCCGCCGCTGTCGGGAAAGGTGATGTAGTCGTGCATGCCCCAGATCCCGGTGGCGACGTCGGGACCCGTGATCTCTATCTCGGGTGTGGACCCGCTGTGCACGGAAACGGCGTCGCCGAGCCATGCGCGGGTGACGGATATGAACTCGTCGAGTGTCCTGACGGTTCCGCCGATGTCGATGCGCGCGTCCGCCGTGAACAGCTCGCGGCAGGCCTCCCAGTCCTTGGTGTCGATGGAGCGGAAGTAACGCGCCTTGAGTTGCTTCACCTCCTCGACGTCCCACAGACGCCGAAGCATGTCGTCCTTCTCCAAAATCGCTCCCCCGTTGCACTGATTCGTGAGACGGCGACGGAGCCGCCTGTCCCATCCGTTCCTCTTAAAAATCTTGAATGATCGTTACATATTCAGGGCGTGAAAAACTCAGTCGAGGCAGCCCAGGGCCACCTCCACTGCGCTCATCAGATAGCGCCGGTCGGTGTTGATCGCGCCCATGATGCGCAGCCCATGGATGGTCGTCAGGAGGAACCGCGCCAGGCCCCGCGCATCGCGGGCACTCGTCACCTCGCCGCTCGCCTGGGCTCTTCCGATCACCTCGGTCAGCGCGTCCTCAAGGGACGCGGTCGTGTCCCGCACGCGCCCGGCGACCTCGGGATCATGAGGGAGCCGCTCGGTCGTGGCGCTGACGATGAGACAGGACTGGGTGCAGTCGTCATGCACGATCTCGTCCACCAGGCCGAGCAGCATGGAGCGAACCAGTTCGCGTGCCGGAGCCCCGCTGCCGAGCAGTTCGATCAGCGGCAGGGCGTACTGCTCGCGGTAGCGGTCCATCACCGCCAGATACAGGCCCTCCTTGCTGCCGAACGCCGCATACAGCGACCCGCGTCCGATTCCGGTGGCGTCGACCAGGTCCTGCACCGAGGTCCCCTCGTACCCCTTGTGGCGGAAGGCGGACATCGCCGCCTTCAATGCGGCCTCGGTGTCGAACTCCCGGACTCGTGCCATGCGAAGGACCGTACGCCTATCTGGAACGTACGGTCAAGTTTCCGGTACGGCCGGCTCGGGGTCTTTGCCGTCGGCGGCGACGGAGGAGGTCCGAGGTCAGACCGTGCAACTTCCCGCGACGACGGCGAGGTAGGCGTCCTGGAGACTCTGGCGCACCGTCTTCCCGTCGGGTGCCGGGTCGGCTGGGATGCCGAGGTGCTCCTGGCGAAGCTCGGCCATGAAGCGGTCCCAGAGTTCGGGGCCGCCCTCCCCCAGCACACGCGCCCGGATCGACAGTTCCTCGGTGACCGGCAGCCACCTGCTGCCCCAGGTGCCCAGCGCGGCCATGATCGGCACGAGTTCGATCGACGGCTCGGTCAGGCTGTAGATCGCCTTCTGCTTGTGGGTCGGGTCGTCCCGCTTGGTGAGCATGCCCAGGTCGACCAGCCTCTTCAGCCGGTTGGCGAGGATGTTGGAGGCGATCCCCTCCTGTGATCCGTTCAATATTTCGCGGAAGTGCCGCCGCCCGCCGAAGATCATGTCGCGGAGGATGAGCAGGCTCCACTTGTCACCGAAGACCTCGAGCGACAGGTTGATGGGACACCCCGAGCGGTGGGCCTGGGTCATCGAACCCTCCGGAGAACTGGTTGCAATAGAGGAGCAGTTTACCTATGCTCTCCGACTGGTGGCAAAATGCAAGCAGTCGGCGTCAAGGGAGGCCATCATGGCCAAGCTGATCTACGCGGCGATCACGTCGCTCGACGGTTACGTGGCGGACGAGAACGGCAAGTTCGACTGGTCCATGCCCGACGAGGAGGTGCACGCCTTCGTCAACGACCTCGAACGTCCGATCGGCACCCACCTCTACGGGCGTCGCATGTACGAGGTGCTGGCCGGCTGGGAGACCATGCACACCCTCCCCGGCCAGTCGCCCATCGTTCTGGACTACGCCGCGATATGGCAGTCGAAGGACAAGATCGTCTACTCCACGACGCTGGAGACGGTGTCGAGTGCCAGAACGCGGATCGAGCGGGCCTTCGACGCCGAGGCGGTCCGCCGGATGAAGGCGTCAGCGGAGCGGGACCTCGGCATCGGCGGTCCCTGTCTCGCCGCCGAGGCGATCAGGGCCGGGCTGGTCGACGAGTTCCACCTGTTCCTGTCGCCCATCGTCGTGGGAGGCGGAAACCCGGCTCTTCCCGGCGACGTCCGCGTGAAGCTGGAACTGCTGGACGAACACCGTTTCGGCAACGGCGTGATCCACCTCCACTACCGCACCAGGGCGTAGGTTTCCCCTCCGGCGCGGAACGCTCGGGCTCCGGCGGGAAACCCTCAGGAAGGCGTCCTCGCGGCCAGACGAGGGTGGCGGATCTTCGGGGGTCTCGCGGGCGCGGGGTGGTCGAGATGGCGCTTCGTCACCTGCTGCACGAAGGCGCGGATGTCACGCACCGCCTGCCGGATCCCGGCGTCTTGGGTCGCGGCGACGATCCCGGTGAAGTTCTCGTTCTCGCGGCTGACGACGCCGCCCGACTCCTGGGCGGCCGGGGCGGAAGACGGCGCAGACGGGCCGCCTGTCGCCGTCCCCGCGATGTCCACATCGGTCGGCCTGCCGCCGACGTCGACGGTGTCGGCGACCGTGCCGGCGGCGGTCGAGATCACCGACGTCGTGTCGGCGAAGGTGTTGGCGACGTACACGCGCGAGCCGTCGGGAGTGATCGCCAGGCCGTTCGGACCGGAGCCGACGGGAGTGGGACCACTGATGGGGATCGTGTCGACGACCGTGTTGGAAGAGGTCGAGATCACCGACACGGCATTGGAGAACATGTCGGCGACGTAGACCCGCGATCCGTCCGGGCCGGCCACGGCGTCCGCCGGGGCGGAACCGACGGTCACGGTGTCGACGACCGTGTTGGAAGAGGTCGAGATCACCGACACGGTGGTCGTGCCGAAGTTGGTCGAATAGGCGTACCGGCCATCGGGGGTGATCGTGATCCCCGACGGGTGGGCCCCGACGGGGATGGTGGCGAGGGTGGTGCGGGCGGCGGTGTCGATCACCGAGACGGTGCCGGCGGGCCCCGCGAGGAAGTCGGTCACGTAGGCGTAGCGGCCGTCCGGGGTGAACGCCACCTCGGCCGGCCCGTCGCCGGCGGCCAGGGTGTCCACCACCGCGTCGGTGGCGGTGTCGATCACGGTCACGGTGTCGGAGCCGGAGTCGGCCACGTACAGGAACCTGCCGTCAGGGGTGACTGTGGCGTCGGCCGGCCGGGTTCCGACGTCGACGGTCCTGATGACGGTGTTCGTCGCGGTCGAGATCACCGACACGTCGTCCGAGTCGAAGTTGATCGCGTAGACGCGCGAGCCGTCGGGCAGCGCCGCGATCCCGTTCGGTCTGTCGCCGACGGGGACGGTCGCCACGACGGTCTCGTCCGCCGTGTCGATCACGGACACGGAGTCGGCGTTGAGATCGCTGACGTAGGCGAACCGCTGAGCGGTCGTCGCGGCCTGGGCGGCCGATGTGGGGAAGAAGCCGGCCATGAGGATCACGGCGATCAGTACGCCCGCAAGCCGGGGAAGCCGGCTGCCACAGCGGCGGTCCCTCCGGCCGACACGGATGTAATTCCCTGCACGTGATCTGCTCATCGGGGGAATTCAAGCAGCTCAGGGCCTCGTTCCCGGCCCCGGTGAATCGCATGTCGGCTATGGGTTGAGACAAGCGTTCGGCAACCTTTCCCCATGGCGGCGATCTCGTGGGGGATCGAGGCGGCGCGCCGCCCGCCGTCTACCCGGCGCTCGGCCCGCGGGGCGCCCGCCCTCGGCTCGTGGGGCGCCCGCCCTCGACCCGGGCGGTCAGTTCGTGGAGGTGGGACCCGGCAGGCGTACGGCGGCGGGCTCGCTGATCCAGCTGGCCAGCAGGCGCAGAGCCTGCTCGGACGGGGAGCCGGGCTCCGCGGTGTGTATCCCGAGGACCTGATCGGGGTCGCCGTCGGCGCTGAAAGTCTCGTAGCTCAGGGTGAGGTCGCCGACCACGGGATGGTGGTAGTCCTTGGCGCCGTAGGTGCGGCGGTGGACGTCGTGGTCGGCCCACCAGCGGCGGAAGTCCTTGTCGTGGAGGGAGAGCTCGCCGATGAGCTCGGCGAGGCGGGCGTCGTCGGGCCGGCGTCCCGCGTAGAGGTGCAGACCGGCGACGGTGCTGCGAGCGGCCGACTCCCAGTCGACGTACAGCGTGCGGGCGGCCTCGTCGAGGAACATGAATCGGATCATGTTCCGCTCCCGGTGCGGGAGGGCGTCGAAGTCGGTGTACAGGGCCCGGGCCATCCTGTTGGTCGCCAGGACGTCCATGCGGCGGCCGAGGATCAGCGCCGGGGTGTCGCTCAGGAGGTCGAGCACGCGGTACAGCCCCGGCCGCACCCGCTGCGGCGGCATCGGGCGGCTCCGCCTGCGGGTGGGCCTGGCCACGTCGAAGAGGTGACTGCGTTCCGTGTCGTTCAGGCGCAGCGCCCGGGCGAGGGCGTCCAGCACGGTCTCGGAGACGTTGACGTGGCGGCCGCGCTCCAGACGCACGTAGTAGTCAACGCTCACTCCGGCGAGCTGGGCGACCTCCTCCCTGCGCAGGCCCGGCACCCGGCGGGCGCCCGGCTGCGCCGGCAGCCCTGCCTCCTCGGGCGTGATCCGGGCCCGGCGCGAGCGCAGGAACTCCCGGAGTTCCGTGTTGCCCCCGGCGCCGGAGGAGGGATCGGTCATGGCATTCAGCGTATGACCGGGGTGAAGGGGCGGCGAGGTCCGTGGGGGGGTCTGCTGGACCCCCGGTAGGCCGGGCCCCGGGTGGAGGCGGGCCTGCCTCGCGGAGTCCGCGGGGCCGCGCCGGTGGTGTGCTGAACAAGACGCCATCTGGACCTGTTTCGCGAGGTCAGGTGAGCAGTGGCTACCCGGATTCGGGCGCGTCCGCCGTCGGCCTGCGGGCCCGAGCATGACAGAGAGGCAGTCCCATGACCGAACCGACACTCATCACCACGCCGTTCACCGGCCAGTCCACCGCGGCCGAGGTGGTGGACGGCGTGGACCTCACCGGCCGCCGTGCCATCGTGACCGGCGCCTCGTCCGGCATCGGGATCGAGACCGCCAGGGCGCTCGCGGGCGCGGGGGCGGAGGTCACCCTGGCGGTGCGCTCCGTCGGCACCGGTGAGGAGGTCGCCGCGGACATCAGGGCGACCACAGGAAACGAGCACATCCGGGTCGCGCCGCTGGACCTCGCCGACCAGACGTCCGTGGCGGCCTTCGTCGCCGCGTGGGACGGCCCGTTGCACATCCTCGTCAACAACGCCGGCGTGATGACGACGTCCGAGGTGCGGACGCCGGAAGGCTGGGAACTGCAGTTCGCGACCAACCACCTCGGACACTTCGCGCTCTCCACCGGGCTGCACCCGGCGCTCGTGGCGGCCGGGAGGGCCCGTGTCGTGTCGCTCAGCTCGGTCGGTCACCTGCGGGCCGGGGTGGACTTCGACGACATCCACTTCATGCGGCGCGCCTACGACTCCATGGTCGCGTACGGCCAGTCCAAGACGGCCAACGCCCTCTTCGCGGTCGAGGCGAACAAGAGGTGGGCCGCGGACGGCATCACGGTCAACGCCGCGCACCCGGGGGCCATCCTGACGAATCTGACGCGGCACATGAGCCAGGAGGCACTCGAACAATCGAAGGCCGCCGGCTATGTGTTCAAGACGCCCCAGCAGGGCGCCGCCACGTCCGCGCTGCTCGCGACCTGGCCGCCGCTCGAAGGCGTGGGCGGCCGGTACTTCGAGGACTGCAACGAGGCGCAGCCTCCTGTACCCGGTGAGCACCGGGGCGTCGCCCCGCACGCCCTCGACCCCGAGGCGGCGGCGCGACTGTGGCAGGTGTCCCTCGACATGCTCGCCCCGTCATCACGCGGCTGACTCGAAATTACGGCTTCAGTCGATAACTCGCCATTCCTCGCCGAGTCCGACAGAATTTCCTTCTATATTCCACACAATTAAGACAAGGGGTCGATGCCTCGGGTCGCTTAGGGAGTGAGCGTCCGGCTCCGCTCCGATAGCGACCCGAGGGTCATTAATTTGATCTTCCCTGCTTTTCGCCGCACACGCGAAGTCACGGAACGTGCCCTCCGGGGAGCCGCCCACCGCTGTCGCGAGTGTGCCTGACGGCAGGGATATGTGTTTGACCAGCACGTCCATCACATCCGAACCGTCCGTGTTGTGACCTTTCCGGCGGCACACCGTAGCGGCCGGATGTGATGTGGTGGTTCGTCACCATCAATGCCAATCGGATTCGTGTCCGTTCTTCGCATCTGTTGCTTGAAGTCCTTCTGTGCCATGGGCATAGTGGACCAACCACAGGCGTATCAGCCGTGGCACGCATCCTCGGGGGCGGAAACAGATCACGGCCGCTACGGCGCAGCACGCGCGGAATTGGACATGATGGATGAGCTCGCCTCCCCCGATCCGCTCGAAGCTCCTCAGAATCCTGCTGCTTCCGCTGATTTCCATGATCGCCCTGTGGGGTTTCATCGCCTACTCGAGCGTCCAGGAGATCGTTGACGTCTCCCGGACGCAGAATCGCTGGGAGAGCATCGGGTCGCCGGTGTTGCAGTTGGTCGTGGAGCTCCAGCGGGAGCGCCAACTCTCCGCGGAGGCGAAGGACGGCACCGCCGCCGACGTGGCGCTCGCGGACCAGCGGCGGGTGACCGACAGCCGGGTGGAGCGCCTGCGTCAGGTGATCGAGTCGATCGCCCCCGAGGGAGGGGAGACGGAGACCCCCGCGGCGGTGCGTGCCCTGGTGGCGGCGGTGGACGGGGTGCAGTACCTTCGCGACTCCGCCGACAACGGCAGGCTCACCACTCCACTCAAGGTCATCGAGGGGTACAACAGCCTGATCACCACCGCCAACCAGGCGTTCAGCGATCAGGACGCGTTGAGCGACGTGTCGTCCTACCGCGCGGTGCGCGGCATGTCCGCCTACAGCGCCACCGCCGAATACCTGGGCAGGGAGCACGCCGTGCTGACCAGCACGATCGTGCATCGCGACATGACCCCCACCGATCGCGCCACGTTCGTGGCCGCGATGACCAGCCGCAGGCTCCTGTTCACCAACGCCGGCCGCGACATGAGTCCCGAACTGCGGGCGCACTACGAGAATCTCGTGAACAGCAACGCCTACATGCGGCTCGTGGAGGTGGAGGACAGGCTCTTCGTCTGGGACACCGACGGCGCGCCCCCGGTGGACCCGGCCGAATGGAACAGCGACACCGCCACCATCCTCAACGCGATCAACCGCGACACCCAGCAGGAACTGGAGCGCGCCGCGGCCGAGGGAGAGGCGCAGAAGGTCGGGGCGCACTGGCGGATCGGGCTGATCCTCCTCCTCGGCCTGATGGCGGTCATCCTGTCGTTGGCACTGTCCTACCGCTTCGGCCGGTCCATGATCTCGGAGCTGAAGCGGCTTCAGTCGTCGGCTGTGGAGCTTGCCGAGCAGCGGCTGCCGCGGCTGGTCGAGCGTCTGCGCAGGGGTGACGACGTGGACCCCGCGACGGAGGCCCCCGACCTGGCCTCCGCGGGCACCGCCGAGGTCGACCGGGTCGTGCACGCGTTCTCCGCGGTGCAGCGGACCGCCGTGGAGGCGGCGGTGGGCCAGGCGACCCTCCGCAAGGGCGTCGGCCAGGTGTTCCTCAACCTCGCCAGACGCAACCAGGCGCTGCTGCACCGCCAACTCAACCTGCTGGACACGATGGAGCGCCGGGTCGAGGAGCCGGAGACCCTGGAGGGTCTCTTCAAGCTCGACCACCTGACCACCCGCATGCGGCGGCACGCGGAGAACCTGATCATCTTGTCCGACTCCGCCCCCGCACGCAGGTGGCGCGACCCCGTGCCGCTTCTCGACGTGGTGCGCGGCGCCGTGCTCGAGGTCGAGGACTACACCCGTGTCGTCGTGGCCCCCATGCCGCAGGCCCCGCTGCTCGTGGGGGCGGCGGTCACCGACGTGATCCATCTGATCGCTGAACTGGTGGAGAACGCCGCCGTGTTCTCGCCGCCCGACACCACCGTCCATGTCCGCAGCAGCGTGGCGGCCAACGGCTTCGCCCTGGAGGTCGAGGACCGGGGTCTCGGGCTGAGCCGGGCCACCCTCGAGGATCTCAACGCGAGGCTCACCGACCCGCCGGAGTTCGACCTGGCCGACAGCGACAGGCTCGGGCTGTTCGTCGTGGCGAGGCTCGCGGCCCGGCACAACATCAAGATCGTGCTACGGCCCTCGCCGTACGACGGCACCACCGCGATCGTGCTGCTGCCGTCGAGCCTGCTCGCCACGGCGGAGGCGCCTGCCACCGAGATCGTGTCGCACCAGATGGCCCCGGCCGGGCACGCACGTCTGGGCAGGCCCCTGCGCGCGCTGAGCGCGACGCCGGAGGCTCGGTCCAGGGAGACGACCTCTGTCGCAGGGGGGCAGATGACGGCACCTACTTCAGAGCCCGCGTCGGGATGGTTCTCGGCCGAGCCCGTTCAGAACCCGGCGCCGGCGCCTTCTCCCGTACCCGTCGTCTCTCCCGCACCCGCGCAGTGGACGGTCCCCGAGCCGGGCGGCGACGACGACCTCGACGGGCTGCCGATGCGGATACCGCAGGCCAGCCTGGCCCCCCAGCTCCGCGGTGCACGGTCGACGGAGCAGGATGATGTCTCTGCGCGATCTCCCGAGGAGCTCGCCCGGCTCATGTCGACCATGCAACGCGGCTGGCAGCAGGGCCGCGGCCAGGCAGAGCAAGGACAGGACGCGTGGAACAGAAAGGACGGCCACTCCGATGCCCGACCCCAGAACTGAACTGAACTGGCTGCTCGACGATCTGACTCAGCGCATCCCCGACATCCGGCATGCCATCGTGCTGTCCGCAGACGGGCTGGCCATGGGCGGCTCCAAGGAGCTGACCCGCGAGGACACCGAGCACCTGTCCGCGATCTCCGCCGGCAGCCACAGCCTCGCGCAGGGCGCCGGCCGGCATTTCGGCCTCGGCGGCGTCCGGCAGACCATCATCGAGCTTGAGGGCGGCTTCCTGTTCGTCACCGCCGCGGGGCAGGGCGCCCGCCTGGCCGTACTGGCCGCCGGTGACGCCGAGCTCGGCATGGTCACCTACGAGATGGCGCTCTTGGTCAAGCGCGTCGGCGAGCACCTGTCCGCACAGCCGAGGGGGGCGGCTCCGGCGCCCGCCTGGAACGGCGGGGGGTCGTGACGGGAGAGGACCCCGGGCCGCTGGTCAGGCTCTTCGGGCTGACCGGGGGCCGCGCGCGCCCGGTGGGAGAGACCTTCGACCTGGTGGCCATCGTCACGACCGTCAGCACGCCGGTCCAGCCGGCGGAGCTCATCCCCGAGCATCTCGCCGTCCTGACGTTGTGCCGCATGCCCACGCCTGTGGCGGACGTCGCGGCGCACCTGAAGCTGCCGCTCAACATCACCCGCGTGATCCTCGGCGATCTGCGGCGCGAGGGCCTCGTGACCATCGACCGGCCGCGGCCGGCGGCGCAGACGATCGACGAACGCATCTACAGGGAAGTGCTGCATGGGCTACGCAGCCTCTGAGCCGGACACGACCGAGGCCGCCTCGGCGCTGGCCATCAAGATTCTCATCGCCGGCGGGTTCGGAGTCGGCAAGACGACCATGGTCGGCACGATCAGTGAGATCCGGCCGCTGCACACCGAGGAATTGCTCAGCGAACGAGGCGTCGGCGTCGACGACATCTCCGGCGTGGAGTCCAAGATCACCACGACCGTCGCGCTGGACTTCGGACGCATCACCATCCGCGAAGGCCTGTGGCTCTACCTGTTCGGCACGCCCGGCCAGGACCGGTTCTGGTTCATGTGGGACGAACTGGCCGTCGGCGCACTCGGGGCCGTCGTGCTGGCCGACACCCGCCGCCTGCAGGAGTGCTTCCCCGCCGTGGACTACTTCGAGCAGCGCGGCATCCCCTTCGTGGTCGCCGTCAACTGCTTCGACGGAGCCAGGCGCCACGACCCCGACAAGGTACGGCGAGCGCTGGGGCTGGGAGGGGTCGCCCCCATCGTGCTCTGTGACGTACGCGACCGTGAGTCGGTCAAGGACGTGCTGACCACGCTGATCACGTACGCGGTGGAGGGCGTGTCCCAAGACTGAGGACGGCGAGCCGCCATCGGCGATTTGTCCGATCCCGCCGTGGGGTCGCCCACCAGGGGATGCCTATCATCGCTGCGTGGCCTCGGAAGAGCTTCATCTTGATCGTCGGCGGGCCGGGTCCTTCGGCTCCGTGGCAGAGCAGTATGACCGCTATCGTCCGGTATGCCCTGATGCCTTGATCGAGGACTTCGTGGCGTTACGACCGGAACAGGTGCTCGACGTCGCCTGTGGCACCGGCAAGGTGGCCGTTCCCCTCGCGAAGCATGGTCTGTCCGTGCTGGGCGTCGAAATGGATGAGCGGATGGCGGACGTGGCACGTGGCCACGGCATTCCGGTGGAGATCGCACCATTCGAGACCTGGGACGACGCCGGACGGCGATTCGACCTGATCACGTGTGGGAGCGCGTGGCACTGGATCGATCCCGCGCTGGGCGTCTCCAAGGCCGCCAAGGTGCTGCGACCGGGCGGCGTGATCGCGCGGTTCTGGAGCTACCACCTGTTGGAAGAGCCCGTGCTCACCGCGTTCGACGCGGTCTACCGCCAGTACGCGCCGGATGCGCAGGTGCACGGGCGCAACGCCGTGAAGAGCCCCCCGGTGGACCCGTTCACGGAGAGCGACGCGTTCTCCTCGGTCGAGACGAGGAATTACCGCTGGGAGGACACGTTCAGCGCCGATGAGTGGGTGGGGCTGGTGGCGACGTACAGCGATCACCAGCGCCTCGGGCCCGAACGGCTCACTGTGCTTCAGCGTGCGCTGCACGCCGCGATCGAGAACCTCGGCGGGATCGTACGGTCACATGGCGAGACCCATGTCCTGCTGGCCCGCCGCGCCTCCCCCTCCGGGTCGTGAGCGGCGGGTTGCTAGCCTCGAACTAGGCATTCAGGCACGATTCCGGCGCCCCTGACGGGTCATCTGCAACGTCCGTCCGCGGGGTGCGCGGCCGGGCCGCCGCCCGGTCGCCCCTCTGGAGGGGACGGTCCAGCATGAGAGTCGTCGTCGATCTCACGCGTTGCCAGGGATACGGGCAGTGCGCCTTCCTCGCACCCGGCGTCTTCAGGATGAGCCGCGCGGAAGCACTGATGTACGAACTGCACGCGGACGACGAGGAGCGTGAGCAGGTCCTGCGGGCGGTCGCGGCCTGCCCGGTCCAGGCCATAGTGGTCGACCAGATGGGAACGCTGGGGCGCCCGAAGACGGCCGACGCCGCGCGGGCCGGTGGAACCCCCGAGGACGGCGCTCCGGCTCGGGCCGGTCGGATCCGCGGCCCGAAGTCGTCCGAGCGGGTCCGTCGCGTCGTCATCGTCGGCGCCTCGCTCGCCGGCCTGCGGGCCGCGGCCACCCTGCGCAGGGAAGGGTACGACGGGTCGCTGACCTTGATCGGGGACGAGCCGTGCGAGCCCTACGATCGGCCGCCGTTGTCGAAACAGGTCCTGAGCGGGCAGATCACCGCAGGTCACACCATGTTGCCCCGCCGCGGTGATCTCGACGCGGAATGGTTGCGAGGCAAACCCGCGACCGGGCTGGACCTGGCCGCCAAACAGGTGCACCTGTCCGACGGCGGGCATGTCGGTTTCGACCGTCTGCTGATCGCCACGGGGGCGCGAGCCCGGCCCTGGCCGAACGCGGCGGAGGGCGCTTTGGACGGGGTGTTCGTGTTGCGCACCCGTGAGGACGCGGCCCGCCTGCACGAGCGACTGGCGGCCGGACCGGGCCGGGTGCTGGTGATCGGCGCCGGTTTCACCGGGTCGGAGATCGCTTCCGCCTGCCGGGACCTCGGCCTGCGGGTCACCGTCGTCGAGCGCGGATCCGCGCCGCTCGTCGGGGCGCTGGGCGGGGTGATCGGTGGCATCGCGGCCGAGATGCAGCGCGAGCACGGCGTCGATCTGCGCTGCGGCCTCACGGTCACCGCGCTCGAAGGCGACGGCGACGGACGGCTCCGCTGCGCGCACCTGTCCGATGGCAGCGTGGTCGACGTCCAGGTCGCGGTGGCCGCGCTCGGCGCGGAACGCAACGTCGAGTGGCTGGAGGGTTCGGGTCTCGCCGCCGGAGTGTGGGGGGTCTCCTGCGACGCGGGATGCCGTGCCTTCGACGTCAACGGGGTGGTGTCCGACGACATCTTCGTGGCCGGTGACGTGGCACGTTTCCCCCATCCCGTGTACGGCTACCAGTTCCTGGCACTCGAACACTGGGGGAACGCGGTCAATCAGGCGCAGGTGGCGGCGCACAACATGATCAGTCCTGCGGCGGAGCGCTGGCCCCACCTGTCCCTGCCCGTCTTCTGGTCCGCCCAGTTCGGCACCAACATCAAGTCCGTCGGTGTGCCGACCTTCGCCGACCAGGTCGCCATCACGCAGGGTTCCGTCGCGGACCGGCGTTTCGTCGCCGCGTACGGCTACCGCGGCCGCATCACCGCCGCGGTCGCCTTCGATCAGGCGATGTGGCTGGAGTTCTACCAGGACCTGATCGAGCAGGCCGCGCCGTTCCCGCCCGCCTTCGGCATGGTCGGCGGGCCGGAAGAGATGCGGGTCGTCCCGGCGGAGGCCCCGGACCGGGTCTCCGCCTTCCAGGGGGCCACGGTCGTGGTGACCGGCCACAACCCGGACGAGCGGCGCGCCACCCTCGTCCACCGGAATCACTGACCGCGGGAGCCGCCGAGGAGCGCGCACGTCAAGGAGATGAGGTCATGGAGGACGGCACCGTCTTTGAACAGATCCTCGACTACTCCAACCGCGCCGACCCGTATCCCCTGTTCGCGGAGCTCCGCAAGACCCCGGTGGAACGACAACCGGACGGCAGCTACGTGGTCAGCACCTATCGGGAGATCGTCGCGCTGCTGCACGACCCCCGCGTGAGCTCCGACCCACGGGACACTCCGGAGCCGACGATGGTGGGCCCGTCACCGGGTGAGGAGACCCCGGAACTGCCGTCGGCCTTCATCCGGCTCAACCCGCCCGACCACGACAGGCTCAGATCGGTCGCCATGCGGCATTTCGGGCCTCCCGACGCTCCCGGCCGGATCACCGGCATGGCGCCGAGGATGACCGAGATCATCACCGGGCTGATCGACGGGTTCGCCGGCCGGACTCAGGCCGACATCGTCAACAACTTCGCCTACCCCCTTCCCGTCACCGTGATCTGCGAGCTGCTGGGGGTTCCGCGCGAAGACGACAGGCAATTCCATCGGTGGTCCCGGACGATCATCGAGGCCAACGACCAGACGACCGGCCCGATGGACGAGCGGCGTCGACGGCGGGTGGCCGCGACGGCCGAGCTGAGCCGCTATCTGCAGGGACTGGTGGACGTCCATCGCCGCAATCCGGGAGACGACCTGCTCTCCGACCTCGCCACGGACGAGGAGATGCCGCCGGGCGACCTGCTGAGCACGGCCGCACTCCTGCTCGTCGCCGGTCACGAGACCACCGTCAACCTCATCTCCAACGGTGTCCTCCTGCTGCTGCGCCACCCCCATCTGCTGGAGCGGCTGCGCGGCGAGCCCGGTCTGGCCGCCGGCCTGGTCGAAGAGCTCCTGCGCTACGACCCGCCGGTTCAGGCGCTGGGCACGGGAAGGAACGTGCTGGCCGACATCGACATCGCCGGGACCACGATTCCCAGGGGCGCCGTGGTCACTCTGGTTCTGGCCGCGGGCAGCCGCGACCCCAACCGTTTCGACGACCCGGACCACTTCGATCCCGAGCGGAAGGACAACCAGCATCTCGGCTTCGGCGGCGGCATCCACTACTGCTTCGGCGCCCCCCTGGCCCGGCTGGAGACGCAACTCGCGTTGACCGCGCTCGCTCGCCGGCTGGTCAATCCGCGGCTCGTCGCCGATCCGCCTCCCTACCGGCAGCACCCGTTCCTGCGCGGTCCCCGTCATCTCCTCGTCGAGTTCGACGGCATCGCCCCGGGCTGAGAACGGACCGTCCCCGTCCGGCGGTCACGGACGCCGGCAAGGGGGCCGCTTCTCGCTCACTCGGTCCCTCGTGCCGGAAACCGGCTCAGGGATCGCTTCCTGGGACGGATGCGGACACGGTGACCGCCCGAGGAACTTAACCATGCGGTGGAGAGGTGCGCGCAGGCATACCCGCACGGGCGGACGGTGGGGTTTGCGGGACGAGAACGCCGAGCATGGGGTTCCCTGACCGGATGCGAACAGTAGTTACTCGATCACTCACCGCGTCCGTGCTTGTTGCGGCGCCACTCATCACCGTGACCGGGGACGCCAGATCATTGACCGCCATCACGAGTGTCGTCTGGCAGGCCGGGGCCGGCGGGTACGACACCTACCGCATTCCGTCCATCGTCTACAGCAACGGCGTCCTGGTCGCGCTCGCCGAAGGCCGGCACGCCTCGGCCGCCGACGGGGGGAACATCGATATCGTCGCCAAACGCTCCACCGACGGCGGAGCGACCTGGGGTGCTCAGAGCGTCGTCACCTCCCAGGGAGCCGACACGGCGGGCAACCCCACCGCGGTGGTCGACCCCGCCTCGGGTGAGATCGTGCTGCTGTCGTGCCGCAACGCCGCCGCGGCGACCGAGGCGCAGATCATGCAAGGCAAGGCCGCCGCCCGGCGCGTCTACGTCCAGCGGTCAACGGATGACGGGGCATCCTGGTCCGCGCCGGTCGAGATCACCGACGAGGTGAGGCCGGCAGGATGGCGGTGGTACGCCACCGGGCCCGGGCACGGCGTCGCCAAGGCCAAGGGCACCAACATCGGCCGGCTGGTCATCCCCGCGAACCACTCCAAGCCGCCGACCGGCACCGACCTGGGATCCGAGGCGAAGTACTACGGCGGGCACCTCCTGTACTCCGACGACAGCGGCCACACCTGGTCGGTCGGTGCCCAAAGCTCCAACCCGAACGGCGAACTCAACGAAAACGAGTCGACCATCACCGAGCTCGCCGACGGCCGCCTGTACGTGAACGCGCGCAACCAGAACGGATCGCTGCAGATCAGCCGGGTCGACGGCTACAGCGCCAACGGGCAGACCCTGGAGAAGTCGTACCGGCCACAGGCCACCATCGCCGGCCCCATCGTGGAGGGCAGCGTCATCGCTCTCACTGACGGACGTCTCCTCTACTCCGGCCCGGTACACCCGACGGAGCGTGCCGGGATGACGATTCGCGTCAGTGACGACAACGGCCGCACGTGGACGATCGGCTACCCGGTTTCCGGTCTCCCCGCGGCGTACTCGGACCTGGTCCAGATGAACGACGCAACGATCGGGCTGCTGTACGAGACCGGTGACTGGAACGCCAACACGACCGTCACGTTTGCGCGGATCCCGCTCTCAGAGGTCACAGGCTAGGACGTGGGCTGAACACCATCGTGGAGCGTGAGCTCAGCGAGCAGCGATAGCGGGCTTGAGTTCTTCGGCTTTCAGGAGGAACTCGAAGATCTACTCGGTCGCAAGGTGGACGTGGTATCCAAAAAAGGCCTCCACTGGGTGATTCGCGACCAGGTTCTCAATGACGCTGAGGTTCTCTATGCAGCGTGAGGGCTTGTGCCTCGTGGATCGGACGAGTTCCTCTCGGGACGGGTGCGCCGAAGAACCGGACTGATCGCGTCGTCACGAGCTTGATCGTCGACTGGGCGCGGCCCCCGGTGCCGGTCGGGCCGCGCCGTCGAGAGGGAATCAGAAGGGCAGGCCCGGGCGCAGAGCCAGAACGTAGAAGAGCACGACGGCCGCGTACAGAACGTAACCCCAGGCCGGCGTGTGCCATGTGGATCCCGTCCCGGATGAGACGGGTCGTTCGTACGGCCTGCGAGCGCCCAAGGTCATGAAGCCGACCAGCGCCATGCCGGGTCCCCAGGCGCCGAACAGGCCGTAGAACACGATCAGCGGATCACCGCCGATGGCGGCGGGGATGAGCAGGAGGAAACCCAGCGCGAAGGGTGTCCACAGCCGGGTGACGCTCCTCGCGCGGTCGAAGGCCGTTTCCAGGGGCGTCTCCGGCGGCAGGGTGTCCAGGTACATCGTGCTCAGTGGTCTCGTCAGGAAGTAGAGGGCCCCCACGGAGCCGACGGCGATGACGATCTGCAGGACCATGGGGATTCCCAGGATCCTGGCCAGGACCGCCGTGTCGCCATCGGCGAGGATCGGCATCACCGCCAGATAGCCGATGCCGCCGACCAGGCCCGTCATGGCCAGCCACATCAGCAGCAGGTTGCCGAAGCTCTGGCTCCGGATCGACCGCCGGTAGATCGCCAAGAACACCAACCCCATCACCACACTGCCGACGGGGCCGGCCGCGGCGATGATCGCCTCGTGAGTCCCGGACTCGGCCGCCGGGTTGTCCTCCACGAACTGGCCGATCGTCGTCTGGTACCCCAGCGCCCGCGCGGCCACGGCATGGGAGAACTCATGCAGGAAGACCTCAAGGGGCTGTGCGATGGCATAGGAGAGCGCAAGGGGTATCCATGCGCGACGAAGGCTGCCGGTGGCAGGGGGGGTGATCAACATGGTGCATGACTAAATCACACCAATATGGGCGAACCGACGTCGCACTGCCTGTTCGCGTCGTATGGGGCATTCCTTTGGGGGAATTGTCAGTCGATAGCCGCTTCCCGCATGGTTTGGCAGGAAACCAGAAGGAGAAGCAAATGACCGATATCGATCCCCAGGACCTTGCCGCCCGCTACGTCGCCCTCTGGAACGAGCCGGACGCCGAACTGCGGCGCGAAGCCATTCACGAACTCTGGGCCGAGGGCGGTGCCCACATCCTTCACCCACCGCAGGAGATCCGGGAGATCGCCGCGGAGTTGGGCTTCGACTCCTCGACCCTCGAAGCCCGCGGACACGACAGCATCGAGGTCCGGGTGAGCCGCAGTCATGAACGGTTCGTCGCGTCCGGCCAGGTGAGTTTCCGGCCGCAGGGCAACGCCGTCCTGCTCCACGACATCGTCAGGTTCAACTGGGACACCGTGCCCGCCGGTGGCGGTGAGGCGGTGGGCGGGGGCCTGGAGGTCCTCGTGCTCGACGAGGACGGCCGCATCGCCGCCGACTACATGTTCCCCGGCTGACGGCTCACCGCGACGTACGAAGAGGACGCCCCGGCTGGGCGGATAACCATGTGCGGCCCGGCGTCCGGATGCACTACACAGGCCACCATGATGAGGATGCGCTCCTACACGGACGCGGACATGCCGGAGACCTCGTCCACATCTGGGAGGACGCGTCCGGGGTCGCCGGGATGGCCCGCGAAGAATCCTTCACGCCCCTGATGCCGCGTGTGCAGGACATGTGCAGATGGCGTCGAAAGACGGCACGAGCTGGCCTGATGCGACATAGCGGTCGATACCGTTGCCCATCATGCTTGAGGCCTTGTTCTTCTTCCTCATAATTCTCCCGCTCCTGTCGCCGGTGTTGCTCATCGTGGCCGCCGGACTGGTCGTGCACACCGTCGTCGTCACGACACGGGGGAGGCGGCCACGGACGGCGGCCCTGTGGGCAAGGCTCACGGCGATCTCGCTGTGCGTCGGCCTGGCGGTGTACGGAATCGGGCTGTGGGTGGGCAACCTCATGTGGATGTCCGATCCCGACGACCTGTGCCATATGTCCGGGCTGTCGTACTCCGATTCGCCCGAGCCGTCGAGCATGTGGCCCCTGCACAATCACACCTGTGCGTCCGGGGGCGTGCCGGTGGACCTGGTGCCCGCATACGTCAATCCCGTCCTCTACGCGGCGATCGGCCTGTTCGTGGTGGGTGTAGCCGGATGGGTCGTCTCGCGGCTTCGGCGGCGCCAGGCAGTCTGATCATCCGGTCGAGGCTCATCAGGGCAGGCGAGATCGCCGCTACCGGGCCGGTCGGCGAGCGCTGCGCGGTGAGTGACTCGATGGTGAAGTCGGTGGGCGGCGGGTTGCCCGGCCCCACGGACAGATAGATCCGGACGCCCACCCTGCGGACCTGCCGAGTTGCCGGCACGCTCGTGGAGGTCCGGGTGGACAGCTCGTCCGGGGTGTGCCCGGCCATGAACCTGATTTCGCGTGATGACGCCGGGTGTGGTCAGGCGGCGGAGCCTCCGTCGACGACCAGGTCGTGGCCGACGGCGAAGCCCGCGTCGTCCGAGGCCAGCCACAGGACGGTGGCGGTGATCTCGTCGAGCGTGCCGACCCGCCCGATCGGCAGTTGTTCCTTCACCCGTGCGGTCCGGTCGGCCACGCTCTCGCCGGGACGCATGGACATCGGCGTGTCGTGCGGCCCGGGGCTGACCACGTTGATCCGGATGCCCTCGCGGATGTACTCCAGCGCCGCCGTACGACTCAGGACCGCGACCGCCGCCTTGGCCGCGCCGTACGCGCCGAGGCCGGGCACCCGCCGGTGCGCGCCGATCTGGGAGGCCACGTTGACGATCACTCCCGCGCCCGTACGGCGCATGGCGGCGATCTCGTGCTTCATGGACAGGAAGACGCCGGTGACGTTGCCGTCGAGCGTGCGCGTCCAGTCGTCCTCGTCGATGTCGGCGACCTTGGCCGTGGTGAAGACCCCGGCGTTGTTGACGGCGATGTCGAGCCTGCCGTGCCGCCGCACGATCTCGCCGACCATCCGGGCCGCGTCTCCTGACCGGGTCAGGTCGGCGGTGGTCGCCGCGGCGTGCCCGCCCGCGGCGTCGATGAGCTTCACGGTGTCGTCCAGCGGTTCCGCGCGTCGCCCTGCGACTGTGACCAGGGCCCCCTCCCGGGCGAAGCCGAGGGCGACCGCCCGGCCTATGCCCGAGCCCCCTCCGGTGACCAGGACCACCTTGCCGGCGAACTTCATCATGTTCCTTTCGAGATCGATCGTTCCCGATATCGGGCCGTCAGCGGAGGACGGTGAGAGCCTCGGCGGCCGCCTCGCGCAGGCGCTTCGCGTCAGAGGAGCCCTTGCTCACCAGTCGCAGCCCCTGGAGGAAGACGAGCAGGAACCGGGCGAGCGCCCGCGGATCGCGATCGGCGGGCAGGTCGCCCTCGCCTCGGGCTCTGATCAGCGCCGAGGTCAGCGCCGCTTCCAGTGCGCTCCAGTTGGTGTCGAGCAGGCGCGAGACCTCGGGGTCCCCGGGAAGCATCTCCGCCGCCGCGTTCACGATCATGCAGCCGCGCCGCCGTGTGTCGGCGATGGCGTCGGTGACGTAGAACTCGACCAGGGCCCGTACGGCCGGCAGTGCGGGACCCGGCTGCGAGAGGATCTCGATGGGGGACGGGTTCCTGGTCTCCAGGTAGCGCTCGAGCGCCTTCAGATACAGGTCGCGCTTGTTGCCGAAGGTCGAGTACAGACTGGCGCGCGCTATCCCCAGTTCTTCCACCAGGTCGGCCATCGACGTCGCCTCGTAGCCCCGCTCCCAGAACAGGTCGAGTGCGGCCTGCAGCGCCACGTCGGGATCGAACTCTTTCGTCCTCGCCATGCCCGCACCGTATCAAGAACGAGCGGTCTAATAAAGCGAGGGGTCAATCGGTTCCGAGGCGTCCGGCCAGTCGCTCATACCGCTGCCTGGCGGCCTGCGCGGTGCCGAGCCCGAGACCGAACGCGATCTCCTGCCAGGTGAGCCCGCGGCCTCGTGCCATGAGAAGGAGCGCCGTCTCCAACTGGTCCATCTCGCCGCGTGCCAGCGGAACGAGGGTCAGGGCGGCGGTGATGTCGGCGGCGTCCACCTCCGGCTCCGCCTCCTCGCGCTGGGCGGTCCCGCTCGCGAGCAGCGACACCAGCCTGATGGCCTCGTGCGGCCCGAGGACATGGGGGTGGACCTGCCGGGAACGCTGGTCCTCCGTGGCCGCATGCCGTTCGGCGATGCGGGCGAGAGCGGCGTGCACGCGGTGTGCGCGAACCTGGTCCGGATTCGGCGGCGTGAAGGGATCGATCGACTCGGACGTCATGCAGACAATATGCTGCTACACACGGATAATTGTCAACACAGCGTTTTAAACGAAATGTTCAATCAGAATCGTTCGAGCACCGCCCGCGCGGCCTGCGACGTGGCGTTCAGGGTCGTGTGCACGTCGAGGCCCGGCCGTACATGTGACAGTTGAAGCTCCACGTCCAGGCGGCGGTTGTAGGCGGGGTCGGCGCCGACCACGATCGGCTTGGTGCTCGCCGCCCACGCGCCCAGTTCGTACAGAGCGATCGGTTGTACGGCCGGGCCGCCGGGGAACCAGAAGAGGATCACATCGGCGATGACCAGATGGCGGTACTCCCAGTCGATCTGCTCGGCCGCCGCGCCGGGGGAGTCCTTGAACCTCGCACGACGAGGGTTGAGTACGGCGACGGGGAGGTCGGCCAAGCTCGCGGCGGCCTCCGACTGCCAGTCCGGGCAGTCGGTGATGCCGCCCGCGAGGAACACGCTGCGCGTCCGGCCGCCGAACTCCTCGGGAGCCTCGACATGGATCATGTGTTCAGCCTCACCACGATGCGGACGACTCTGGTGTGTACGGCCGGCCACGCGACCTGCGTCACGCGGCCGGCCGGACGAACGGGTCAGAAGACGACTTCGCTGGGCTCGATGCCGTTGTTGACGATCCCCCAGGCGGAGCTCTGCTTGAGGGTGCCCTTGGTGGTGCCCAGGTAGAGACGCAGGTCGTTGTTGCCCGACGTGTAGAGGTCGTTCCTGCGGTCGCCGTTGACGTCTCCGATGGCGAACAGGCGCCAGGTCTTGGAGAACCTGTGGCCGACGATGCGGCGGGCGGCGAACACGCCCTTGCCGGTGCGCGGGTAGAGCCAGAGGTCGCCCTTGGTGTCGCGGGCCACAAGGTCGTCCTTGTGGTCACCGGTGAGGTCTCCGATGCCGACGACGGCCGTCTTGTTGTTCCAGCCGCGCCCGATCCGCTGCCGCTTGCCGAAGCCCCCCTTGCCGTTGCCGGGGTAGAGCCATAGGTCGCCCTTGGTGTCGCGCGCCACGAGGTCGTTCTTCGTGTCGCCTGTGAGGTCTCCGGCAGCCGAGATGAGGCTCATCTTGTTCCACCCGTAGGCGATCAGCTTCCTGGCGCCCAGGGCCTTCTTGCCGTTGCCGGGATAGAGCCAGAGCACGCCCTTGGCGTCGCGGGCGATGATGTCCTCCCGGCCGTCGCCGCTGTAGTCGCCATGCCTGACCAGCGTGGTCATGCCCTTCAGCCGCTCGCCGAGGTCGATCGGCGTGTTGCCGTCGCCGGGAAGCACCCACAGGCGGCCCTGGGGGGAGCGCATCAGCATCTGGCTGTGGCCGTCGCCGAGGAAGGAGCCGAACGGCTTCGGCGTGCCGTCCGGTTCGTTCGCCGGCCGGGTCCAGTCGACGTACTGCACCCTGCTTGAGCACTCGTGCCAGGTGGGTGCGAGGTTGAGCGAACCCATGTGGTTGCGCCACTGGGCGACCTCGCTCGTCATGTTCATGCCCCCGGAGCCCCAGGAGTCCATGCTGAAGATGGTGCGATCGTCCTCAGTGGTGTAGTCCTTGCCGCCGAACAGGCAGGCATAGCCCGCGGTCCGGTTGGTGAATGAGGTCGCGTGCCTGCCGGCGAAGCCCAGATCGTGCTGGTCCGTCCGGAACTTCCAGACGGTGCCCTTGCCGTCCAGGCCGCTGAAGAGGCAGAAGTAGCCCTTCGGGCAGCGGTCGTAGCTGGACGGATACGCGTTGGCCGAGCCGGCCATGGTCACGCCGGCGGCGACGACCAGCGCCGTGATGGTGGAGGCGGCACGCACGATACGTGCGCGCTTGGAGCGGAGAGCCAAGATCGTTCCATTCCCTGGTTGAGCCATCCGGCGACGCGACCGCCGGATGGCTCAACTTATGTGGAATTTAGGAAAAACGATCTCTATTCGCTCGTGTGACGCGAAATGTTCACGGAACGGTGATCGAGCCGCATTTTCGGCTTAGGGGTCACCGTCAGACGAGCAGCGTGCCGAACGCGATGGCGAAGAACGAGTCGAAGGCCACCGCCGACCGGTCGGTCCTGGCCATGATCAGGGTGCCCTCCCATGCGTTGAGGAGGAAGCGCGCGGTCGTCTCGGGGTCGAGATCGGAGCGTACGGCTCCCGCACGCTGGGCTTCGGTGATCGCCGCGGTCACCGCGACGAGCCACGCGTCGAAGCCCTGGCTCACGGCCGTCCGGATGGCCTCGCTGTGATCGGCGATCTCCGCGCCGAAATTGCCGAAAAGGCAGCCACGGGTGATTCCGTGACCCAGGATCTCGTCCCGGAAGGACTCGAAATGCCTCCGCAGGCGGGTCAGGGGCTCCACGGTGGGATCGGCGAGGTCCTGCAGGCGACGGCTGACGCCGTACTCCTCCAGGGCGACGATCGCGAGGGCTTCCTTGCTCTCGAAGTGGTTGTAGAACGACCCCTTCGGCACGCCGGCGCGATCGGTGATGTCCTTCACCCCGGCGGCGTTGAAGCCCCGGGTGTGGAACTGCTCCAGCGCAGCCTCGACGATCTCCTTGCGCATGCTGGGCCTGGCCATGATCGCTCCCTCTTCCGCATCCAATATGGCCGGTCGTCTCCCCGTTCGTCAAATCGGGATCAGGTGATCCTGTCCACATTCGGGCATCGTTTGACATCGTCTAAGACGACCGGTCATATTGAGAACCGCGCCGGGTGCCTGCCGACCCATCGGACAGCGAGCCGCCCGGCGTCGAATCCCATGCGAGGAGAACCATGTCCACCTACCGTGCCTTCGAAGTGACCGGATCACGCCAGTTCGAGCTTGTGGAGCGCGAGCTCACGCAGCCGGCGGCGGGTCACGTGCGGATCCGGGTCGAGAGCTGTGGCGTCTGCCATACGGATGCCGTCACCGTGGAAGGCCATCGAGCGGACCCGGGCCTGCCCCTCATTCCCGGCCACGAGATCGTCGGAGTCATCGACGCGGTCGGCGACGGTGTGCGCAACTGGCGGATAGGTGAGCGCGTCGGCGTGGGCTTCCTCGGGGGTCACTGCGGAGAGTGCGACCGCTGCAGGCGGGGCGATTTCGTCAACTGCACCGATCAGCAGAACGTGGGAATGACCACGGACGGCGGCTACGCCGAGGTGGCCTTCGCCAGGACCAGCGGGCTCGTGCGCATCCCCGAGGCGATGGACTCCGCCGAGGCGGCGCCGTTGTTGTGCGCCGGTCTCACGACGTTCAAGGCGCTGCAGCAGGTGAACAGCCGTCCGGGAGACCTCGTCGCGGTCCAGGGGATCGGAGGTCTCGGCCACCTCGGCGTGCAGTACGCCGCGAAGCTCGGCTACCGCGTCGCCGCCATCGCCCGAGGTGCGGGCAAGGCCGAGCTGGCACGGCGGCTGGGCGCCGACCACTACATCGACAGCACCGAGAACGACCCGGGCGCCGCACTGGTCGAGCTCGGCGGCGCGGCCGCGATCATCGCGACGGCCGCCAGCGGGGCGTCGATGAGCGCGCTGGTCCCCGGGCTCGCGCCGCGCGGCCGCATGGTGGTCGTCGGAGTCGGCTCGGATCCCATCTCCGTCAGCACGCTGGACCTCACCTTCGGGACACGCACGATCACCGGCAGCCTCACCGGCAGCTCGATCGAGAACGAGGACAACCTCGACTTCAGTCAGCGGCACGCCATCCGGCCGATGATCGAGACGCTCCCGCTGTCGGCCGCACCTGAGGCGTACGAACGCATGATCTCCGGCAAGGCCCGGTTCCGCGTCGTCCTGGACACGAAGGCCTGAGCGAGATGCCCGCGAAAGCCGTGCTCGGGAGATCGAAATGAGCCAGAGAAGCGACATCGAGACGGTCGAGGCCGCCTATCGGGCCCTCACGGCCGGTGACCTTCACGGCCTCCTCGACCTGATCCACCCGGATGTCCGGGTCTATCACGCGGCGAAGGACGTGCCCTGGGGCGGCGTCTACGACGGGATCGAGGAGTTCAAGGAGTTCCTCGGCCGGGTCGCCGGCGCGATGGACAGCACGCTCGAGATGGACGCCGTCTTCGAGGCCGGCGAACGCGTCGTGGGAGTCGGCCGTGCGCACGGCACCCTACGGGCCAACGGCGCGCCGTTCGACGCGCGGGAGGTCAACGTCTGGCACGTGCGCGACGGGAAGATCCTCACCTTCGAGGTGTACCTGGACGCGCCGGTCCTGCGGGCCGCGCTCGCGAAGCAGTCCTAGCCCCCAATCCCGCACCGTCCCACCGGCCGCGCGGCGCGGCCCCCGGCCGCGGCGAGGGCGGCCATGCAATCACCCATGACCTCAATGAGGAGCAGTTCCCTATGAGCAGGATCTTTCTCACCAAGCTCGGCTCCGACGCCGAATCGTTCCGCCTCGACGACGAGCCCGACCGGCCTCTCGGCCCCGACGACCTGCTCGTCGCCATCGAGGCCGCTCCCATCAATCCGGCCGACTTCCTGCTGTCCAACGGCTGGTACGCCGTGCAGCCCGAGTTCCCCTTCGCCATGGGGGCGGAGGGCGTCGGCCGCGTGCTCGAGGCCGGGTCCGCGGCCGGCCAGGCGCTGGTCGGGCGCCGCGTGCTCATCCTCCCGACATACGAGCAGGGCACCTGGGCGGACAGGGTCGTCGTTCCCGCCCGCAACGTGGTCACCGTCGGGGAGACGGCCGACGCCCTCCAGCTCGCCATGCTCGGGATCAACCCGCCGACCGCCTACCACCTGCTCAACCGTTATGTCTCTCTGCGGCCGGGCGACTGGGTAGGCCTCACGCTGGCCAACTCCGCGATTGCCCAGGCCGTGATCGCCCTCGCCAGGCGGGCCGGCGTCAAAATCCTCGGCATCGTGCGCCGCGAGGAGGCGGCCGAGCAGGTGAGGAAGCACGGCGCCGACGTCGTCATCGTCGACGACGGGGAGAACCTCGGTGATCGGGTCGCCCAGGCTCTCGACGGCGCGAAGCTGCGGCTGCTCCTGGACGGGATCGGCGGCCCCGACGTCGCCGCCCAGGTGGCGCCTTCGATCGAGACCGGCGGGGCCTTCGTCACCTTCTCTGCCATGACCGGTCAGCCGCCGGTCATGCCGCTCGGCGAACTCGTCTACCGCGAGATCTCCGTCCACGGCCTGTTCGTGATCAACTGGGTCTGGAATGCTCCGCGCGAGGAGATCGAGAAGGTCTACGCGGAGCTCGCCGGGCTCGTCGAGGAGGGTGTGCTCAACGTCTCGGTCGAGGCCACCTACTCGCTCGACCAGTACCGCGAGGCCATCGCGCACGCCCAGCGGCCCGAGCGCTCGGGCAAGGTGCTCTTCGCCTTCGATCGGCCGGGCACGTCGTCCTGATCGGGAGCTCCCGGCCGGCGCCCGCGCCCCGTCGCTCATACGGCGGGGCGCGGCGCACATCGTCTTCGAGTGACAGGGCCCAACGCGACGTCTGATTGCCGCCAGCGTGGATCCGGAGGCGGAAAGACACTGGTCCGCATGGCTATGACCACCCCGTCGCACACGCGGATCGAACCCGGAATCCTCTATTTCGGCACCCCGGTGGTGCTGATCTCCACCCTCAACGAGGACGGGTCCGCCAATCTGGCGCCGATGTCGTCCGCCTTCTGGCTCGGCTGGCGGGCCGTGCTCGGCCTCGGCGCCCGCTCGAAGACCGCGCAGAATCTGCTCAGGACCCGCGAGGGCGTGCTGAACCTGCCGTCGGACTCGCTCGCCCCGGCCGTCGACCGGCTGGCGCTGACGACGGGTTCGGATCCCGTGCCGCCGACCAAGCGCAGGCGCGGGTACCACTTCGTGGCCGACAAGTTCGGCCGCGCCGGCCTCACGCCTGTCGCGTCCGAGACGGTGGGCCCGCCGAGAGTCGCCGAGTGCCCGGTGAACATGGAGGTGGTCGTCGAGGGGGTGCATCCCGTGGCCGACGACGACGAGGCCCAGCGCGGCGGGATCGTGGCGATCGAGGTACGCGTCCAGCGGGTGTACGTCCACGAGGAGATACGGATGGCCGGCACGGCCGACCGGATCGACCCCGACGCGTGGCGGCCGCTGATCATGAGCTTCCAGAAGTTGTACGGCCTGGGCCCGCAGGTGCATCCCTCGACCCTCGCGCGCATACCCGAACACCTCTACCGCGGCCCGGACATCGAGCGTGCGCGCGAGACCGCCGCTACGACAGGTTGATCAGGACGATCCCGGCCACGACGACGACACTGGCGAGGGCCCGCTTCGAACCGAACCGTTCGCCGAGGAACACCGCACCGATGATCGCGCCGAAGATGATGCTGGTCTCCCGGAGCGCGGCGATCGGCGCGAGCGCACCCCGTGTCTGGGCCCACAACACCAGCCCGTACGCCAGCACCGACGCCGCTCCTCCGCCGAGACCGGCCGCGAGCGAAGGGCGCATCAGCCCGGGCAGCGCACGGCCGCGCCGGACCACGGCGATCAGGGGCAGCGCCGGCCCCTGGAACAGGAACAACCACGAGGCATAGGTGAGCACCGGCGCGTGCCGGACGCCGACGCCGTCGACGGTCGTGTAGGCGGCGATCATGACCCCGGTGGCGAAGGCCGCGGCGAGCGCGGGCATGCTCGCCCGGTCGGGCAGCCCGCCGATGAAGACCAGGCCCATCAGCCCGATGGAGACGACCGCGACGCCGGCCGCCTCCGTCCAGGAAAGCTCCTGGCCGAGCAGGGTCACGCTCACCACCGCCACGACCCACGGCGAGGTGCCCCGGGCGAGCGGATACGTCTGGCTGAACTGTCCGAGTTGGTAACTGGCCAGCAGGAGGAGTTGGTAGGTGACCGTGAGGATCGAGGAGATGACGATGAACGGCCAGGCGTCGGCCGGCGGCAGACCGTTGACCGCGACACCGATCGCCCCGATCGCGGTGAAGGGGATCCCGATGAGGGCGAAGCCGGTCAACCGGTCGGGCGAGCCATGGGCGATGGCGTTCCAGGTCGCGTGAAGGAGAGCCGCTCCCAGCACGACGGCCACCACGGCGGCGTCCATGTGAGAGCTCGGAGCTCCCGCGGCCAGAGATTCGACGACGGCGTGCGGGAGCACGGAACGAGCGGTCACCTTGAGGGCGCTCCTTGGTGATGGTGGGGGAAGATCCCGCGCACGAGTGCGAACGGCCGAGCCTCGGCGGGCTCGTCCCGTCCGGTGCGCTCAGGCGGCGTTCCGGTGACTGACGAGCGGGGCGTGGTGATCGGTCCCGTCCGGGCTGTCCGGATCGGCGTGCACGGTCGCCGCGCGCAGGCGGGGCAGGGCGTGCATGAGCCGATGCTCGGTTTCCACGGCGACCGCGTGCGCCTCGACCAGGGACAGGTCATGCCCGACGACGATGTCCACCTCGGCGCGCAATGCATGGCCGATCCAGCGTAGGCGCACCGAACCGATCCCCAGCACGCCGTCCGTGCCGGCGATGATCTGTTCGGCCTGGTCGATCAGGCCGGGGTCGACGGCGTCCATCAGCCGCCGGTAGATCTCACGCGCCGCGTCGCGGAGCACATAGAGGATCGCGACCGTGATGAGCAGGCCGACGATCGGGTCCGCGATAGGGAGGCCGAGCGCCGTGGCGGCCGCACCGATCAGCACGGCGAGCGAGGTGAAACCGTCGGCGCGGGCGTGCAGTCCGTCGGCGACCAACGCGGCCGAGCCGATCTCGCGCCCCACCTTGATGCGGAAGCGGGCGACCCACTCGTTCGCCACGAAGCCGACGATCGCCGCCGCGGCGACCCAGCCCAGAGCCCGTACGCCCTGGGGATCGAGCAGTCGCACGACGGCCGCGTAACCGGCGAGCCCACCCGATATCGCGATGATCAACACGATGACGATCCCGGCGAGGTCCTCGGCCCGGCCGTACCCGTAGGTGAAACGGCGGCTGGCATGACGGCGGCCGACGGAGAAGGCGATGGCCAGCGGGACGGCGGTCAGCGCGTCGGCGACGTTGTGCAACGAGTCGCCGAGCAGAGCCACCGAACCGGACATCGCCACGATGACCGCCTGTATCGCCGCCGCCACGACGAGGACGGCGAACGAGACGCCGAGCACACGCAGGCCGCGGGCGCTCGACTCGAGCGCCGCGTCGGTCTTGTCGGCGCTGTCATGGCTGTGCGGCGCGAACGTGTGCCGGACCGCGGACGCCATCCGGCCGAAGCGCCCACTCCCGCCGTCGGCGTCCTCATGGGCGCTCTCGTGCGGATGAGCGTGCCCGTGACCCCCCGGACCATGTCCGTGAGCGTGTCCGTGACCATGCCCGTGCCCATGACCGTCTCCGTGCCCGTGCTCTCGCCCCGGCCGGTCGCGGGAAGGGGCCTCGTGACGATGGTCGGACGGCGTCGACGCCGGTGGCCGCGTGTCGGACATGATCCCTCGCTTGCGGAAGGCACGTTGTCCCGCGAGTATATGTAGTCATGTACGCACGCGACAACGAATCAGGTGCCAACCCCTTGCAGGAGCAACCGGCGGCCGATCGCGTGAACGCCGCAGTCGACGCCTTTCGCATGCTCAGCGATGCCACCCGGCTCCGCCTGATGTGGCTGCTCTCCCATGGCGAGTACGACGTGGGTTCCCTGGCCGAGACGATCGCCGTGGCACGGCCTCTGGTCTCCCAGCATCTGGCCAAGCTCCGGCTCGCCGGTCTGGTGCACACCCGCAGGGACGGCCGCCGCGTCGTCTACCGGGCCCGCGACGCCCACGTCAGGGCACTCATCGCGGAGGCGCTGTTCCACGCCGACCACGAGGTGACCGGAACGCCCCGCCACGACTGACGTCGCCGGCGCCGCGGCTCCTGGCGGGGCCGACGAATCAGGTCGCACCGAACCTCCGTGAGCTCGCCTGGCGCGAGATTACCTAGGCACGCGGTGGGCGGACACGGCTTTCCTGTCGTTCGACATCGGATGGTGTCGCGAGATCACCGGACACACTCGGGGCCGTGGGGACAGGTGGGCTCCGGGCTCGGCAAACCCTCTTCGCGGTCAGGGGATCGCGAGCGCCCGGCGGCCTCGGTCCCGCACTGTCCAACTCCCGGCTCACGCGACCTCAAGCGGAGATAGCCACGCGCGGGCGGTGGGTAGCCCTCCCAAGGACTTACCCGTCCAAAGGGGGCGAACTATGAAACGTGTCGTCATCGGCGTGGTGAGCGTGGCAGGTACCGGGGTGGTGGTGGGGCGCTGGCTCGCGTCGCGGCGCCGTGCTTCCTCGCCGGTCAAGGACCCGAGGGCGCAACACCGATGGATGGCGGTCACCATCAACTGCCACCCCGATGACGTGGCGCCCGACGGCCGTCTGCCGCGACCGCTGGCCCAACTCGACGTCGAGGTGCGCGTGGAGAAGGCGCCCGGAGACCGGGGCACGGAACTCTACGCACGTCCCCGCGCGCCCGTGCCGACGGGACGCGCCGCCGTCCTGGCCCGGCTCCGCGGCGACCATCCCCGCGAGATGGTCAGAACGGCTCTGCGCCAGGTGAAATCCCTCATCGAGACCGGTGAGGTGCTGCGTCCCGACCCGGATCTCACCAGAGAGCGGCCTGCCAGGGCCGGAAGGGCGAGGGCCAAGGTGGTCGACATGGCGCTCGCGCGTGCCGCGGGGGAGGAGCGGCTGTGAAGGCGGTCTGCTGGCAGGGCGTCGACGAGTTGACGGTCGAGCGGGTGCCGGATCCCGGGATCCTCAACGGTCAGGACGCGATCGTCAAGGTCCTCGCGACCACCACCTGCGGTTCCGATCTCCATCTGCTGGGCGGCTACGTCTCGGCGATGCGCCCGGGCGACGTCATCGGCCACGAGTTCCTCGGCGAGATCGTCGAGACCGGGCCCGACGTCCGGCGGCACAGGCCGGGCGACCGCGTCGTCGTGTGCTCGATCATCGGCTGCGGGCGGTGCTGGGCCTGCCGGCACGACCTGTGGTCCCTGTGTGAGAACAGCAACCCCACGCCGGACCTCGCGGAGACGCTCTGGGGCGGATCCACCGCCGGGGTCTTCGGCTTCTCCCACATGATGGGCGGCTTCCACGGAAGCCACGCGGAGTTCATCCGCGTGCCCTTCGCCGACCACAACGCGTTCCCGGTGCCCGAGGGCGTGGAGGACACGAGCGCGCTGTTCACGTCGGACGCCGCACCCACCGGGTGGATGGGCGCCGACCTCGGCGGAGTGAAGCCCGGTGACGTGGTCGCCGTCTGGGGGTGCGGCGGGGTCGGCCAGATGGCGGCGCGCGCGGCGATGTTGCTCGGCGCCGAACGCGTCATCTCGATCGACCGGTTCCCCGAGCGCCTGGCGATGACGGCACGCCACGTCGGCTCGGAGGTCATCGACTACACGGCCACCGACGTCCTTGCCGAGCTGCGCGAACGGACCGGGGGCAGAGGGCCGGACGTCTGCATCGAGGCGGTCGGGATGGAGGCACACGGCCTCGGACCCGACCAGCTGTACGAGCAGGCCAAGCATCAGCTGAAGATCGAGCAGGAGCGTCCGTTCGCCGTCCGGGAGGCGATCTTCGCCTGCCGGCCGGGAGGGTCGGTGTTCATCCTGGGGGTCTTCTCCGGCACGGTGAACCGGTTCCCGCTCGGCGCCATGATGAACAAGGGCCTGACGGTCCGCGGGGCGCAGCAGCACGGTCACCGGTACATCCCGATGCTGCTCGACCGGGTGGCCAGGGGAGAGCTGGTGACCTCCCATCTCGCCACGCACATCATGTCGCTCGACGAGGCTCCCCTCGGATACGACATGTTCAAGGAGAAGAAGGACGGTTGCGTCCGGGTGGTCTTCCGGCCTGACATGTAGCGCGCCCGGGCGGTTCCGATCAACGCCCGCCGCCTTCCGTGGGGGAAGGCGGCGGGCTTCGAGGGGTTCAGCGGACGGTTGGGGCGGCCAGCCGTTCCGCCTCTTCATGAAGAGCCTGAACAAGGATCAGCTCCAAGCGGAGCTCCTCGTCCACGAGCCCGTCGAGGACGTCCATCCGGGCCTCCTTGACACAAAAGACGCCCCGATAGTCACAGGGGTTCACCCGATAAAGCTGGGAATTTCCGATATCAAGTCGGACGGCGATCATCGGCGAGGGTGGGACATCCCCGTTACGGCAGGTCAAGTCGGCTCGAAGCCGATGTGAATTTCCCCGGATGTGACCGATATCTCTTCCCTATCGAATTCTCACTCTGCGTTTTATCGACAACACCCAGAGTCAATTCGGAAACAAACGGGCACCTGCCGGCGCGTCACTCCGGCAGGCGGAGGAGCCGGGCGAGTGCGGGCATACAAAACGAAAACTCCCGGCGCGCGAACACGCGCAGCGGGAGCTCTGTGACCTATGCTGGAATACTCTGTCGATTTCTGGTGAAGCACACAAGTAATCCAAAAGGAGTATATCAAAGAGATGGAGCGACGTCAATCCGAAACCGTGCGCGCCGAAGCTTTGCGGATGGAGCAGTCCTACGTCTCCATGCTCTACGAAAGACTCGACACCGTTCGAGACCGGACGGAGGAGGCCCTCCGCGAAGTCCTGGCCCGGGGTGCGTCCGGCACCCGGCAGGCGGCGTTCGAGCGCGAGGTGGCCGCGGACGAACACGCGCGACGCCTCTCCCAACTCTCCGCCGTCGAGCGCGGCCTGTGCTTCGGGCGCATCGACGACACCGGTGGCGAAACCCTCTACATCGGCAGGATCGGCCTGCGCGACGACGAGCACGAGTCGAAGCTGATCGACTGGAGGGCGCCCGCCGCACGCCCGTTCTACGTCGCCACGCCGGCCGACCCAGGGCCCCTCGTACGGCGCCGCCATCTCCACCTCCGCCACCGTACGGTCACCGGCATCGACGACGAGGTCTTCGACCTGGACATGATGAGCGAGGTCGATCGCCGCACCCTGGTCGGCGAGGCCGCCCTCCTGGCCTCACTCAGGCGCGGGCGCACCGGCCGAATGGGAGACGTGGTCGCCACGATCCAGACCGAGCAGGACCGGGTCATCCGCTCCGGCCTCCCCGGGGTCCTGGTCGTCCAAGGCGGCCCGGGGACGGGCAAGACGGTGGCCGCGCTGCACCGCGCCGCCTACCTGCTCTACGCCCACCGTGCCACGCTGGAGCGGCGGGGCGTGCTCGTCATCGGCCCCAACGCCATGTTCTCCCGCTACATCAGCCAGGTCCTGCCGTCCCTCGGTGAGACCGAGGTGGTGTTGTCCAGCACGGGCGAACTCCATCCCGGCGTGCACGCCACCGAGGAGGATCTCCCAGCGGCGGCCGTCGTCAAGGGCGACCTGCGCATGGCGGCCGTGGTGGAGAAGGCGGTGGCCGACCGGCAGCGCGTGCCCCCCGGCGACCTCGAGATCGCCGTCCCCGTGCGGACGTCCCTGCGTGACGGCGTCGAGGTCGTGGTCGAGGAGATGACCGTCCGGACGGGCCACGCCGCCTGCGTCCGGGCCCGCGACCGGGCACGATCCCTTCTCCGGCCGCACAACCTCGCGCGCGCCGCCTTCGTCCGTCAACTGCTCGACGCGCTCGCCCGTGATGAGGCCGCACAACTCGACCGCCCGGTGGATGAGGAGGACCTGCGGCATTCGGCGAAGAACCTCTGGCAGCACCGGACCGTCCGCGACGCCGTCGACCGTCTGTGGCCGGAACTCACACCGGAAGGCCTGATCGGCGAGTTGCTCTCCGACGAGGAACTGTTGCGATCGGCCGCCGAGCCGTACCTCACGGAGGCGGAGCGCGCGGTCCTGCTTCGCGCGCACGACGCGCCGTGGACGGCTGGGGACGTCCCGCTGCTCGACGAGGCCGCGGAGTTCCTCGGCGAGGACGACGGGCCCGCCAGGAGGCGCGAACGGCTGGCCGAGCGGAGACGTCAGGCCGAGGAGACGTACGCCGAGGGGGTTCTGGCGATCAACGACCTCGGCGAGCTGATGGTGGCGTCGGACGTCGCCGATCGGCACCGCGACGGCGGTCCCCCGGTCACGACCGCCGACAGGGCCGTCCGCGACCGTGACTGGGCGTACGGCCACGTCATCGTGGACGAGGCGCAGGAGTTGTCGGCGATGGCCTGGCGGACCGTCATGCGCCGGGTCCCCACGCGCTCGCTGACCGTCGTCGGGGACATCGCCCAGACCGGCTCCGCCGCGGGCGCCCGCTCATGGGGCGAGATGCTCGACCGCTACGTGAAGGGTCGCTGGCGGGAGGAGCGGCTGCTCGTGAACTACCGCACACCCGTGGAGATCATGGATGTCGCCGCGGACGTCCTGCGTGCGGTGGCGCCCGGCCAGGCGCCTCCGGAGTCCGTCCGGTACGGCGAGGCCGCGCCGCGCGCCGTGCGGGCCGCCGACACCGACCTGCGCCACCTGGTGGAGTCCGAGCTCCGCCAGATCGGGGAGGGCCGCCTCGCGATCGTGACGCCAGACGCCCGCCGCGCCGAGGTCGCGGCACTGTTCCCCGAGGTGAGCGACCCGCTCGACGCCACGGTGGCGGTGCTCACGGTCGTGCAGTGCAAGGGGCTGGAGTTCGACGCGGTCGTGGTGGTCGACCCCGGCACGATCCTGGGCCAGTCGGCCAAGGGCGGTCAGGACCTGTACGTGGCGATCACGAGAGCGACCCGGAGGTTGACCGTGGTCTACGAGGGCGCGTTGCCCGAGATGCTCGAAAGGCTCACCGCAAGCCCGGGATGACGACTCCGACATGCAGGTACGGCCGGCGCCTCGATCGGTGCCGGCCGTACCAGGTTTAGAACATCGCCGGAAAACCGGCGGGGACAGCGTCAGGAGATCTTGCCGGAGATGTCGTCGCTCTTCTTGCCCACCTTGTCGGCGGTCTCCCTGGCCTTTTCTCCGGTCCATTTCGCCGTGTCGGACACACCCTCCCGCATGTTGTCCTTCATGGTGTCCGTCCAACGCTGGGCGTTGTTGCGGTACATCACGGCGCCGACGGCACCGATCACCGCGCCGGTGAGCAGCGCGAGCATCGGCCAACGTCGGCGGGACTTCACGGGCGACACGTCCACCCGGCGGGACATCTCGGCGAGGAACGCGCTGACCATCGGCGCGAACTGCTCCTCGACGGAATGCGAGGCCTGGTCGAGCTTGGGTGCCGCCCAGATCCTGGCATCCTCGAGGCGATGGGCGGCCACATCGCGAGCTGTCTCCGCCATCGGGCTCACTCTGCGACCGGCCTTCCTGGCCTGCCCTTTCATCAGCCCGAGCCACGCCTGCGGCACCATCGCCTCGGCGTGGCGCCTCTTCTTCATTGTCAGGGACACAATCAACCTCCCCTGTCGACGGGGCCCTGTTGACGACCCCCTTCCCGTGTGATTGCGGCTCAATCATGGACAGGTATGCGAGGCGCGCTGGATACCCTGTTCAACGGACAACTAACACCTGCATATAAGGGGGCGGCCTTCGTGGCTGAGAACCTCATCGCGAACCTGCGCACCAACCGCGGCACGATCCGTGTCAAGCTCTTCCCCAACCAGGCGCCCAAGACGGTGCGGAACTTCGTGGAGCTCGCCGAGGGCACCCGCGAATGGACCCACCCGGAGACCGGCGCGAAGACCACCGACAAGCTGTACGACGGCACGATCTTCCATCGGGTCATCAGCGGCTTCATGATCCAGGGCGGCGACCCGCTGGGCCAGGGCATCGGGGGCCCCGGCTACAGCTTCGACGACGAGATCCACGTCGACAACCAGTTCAACCGGCCCTACCTGCTGGCCATGGCCAACGCGGGCAAGCGGTTCGGCAAGGGCACCAACGGCTCGCAGTTCTTCATCACGGTCGGGCCGACTCCGCACCTCAACCAGGGCCACACCATCTTCGGTGAGGTCATCGACGGCTCCAAGGTCGTGGACGAGATCGCCACGACCGAGACCGACGGCCGCGACCGTCCCGTCAACGACGTGATCATCGAAGAGGTCACGATCGAGCGTTCCTGAACCGCTCCCCAGCGTCAGCGGCTTATAGGCTGGGAGGGATTGACCTGCCCTTTGAGAGGACTTCATGACCTCCCAGCCCCCGCCGCCGTCTCCTTCCGAGCAACCGCCGGTCCAGCCGGGCGCCGAAGCCGTGCCCACGTGCTACCGGCACCCCGGCCGCGAGACCTACGTGCGCTGCCAGCGCTGCGACCGGCCGATCTGCCCGGACTGCATGCGTGAGGCAGCCGTCGGTCACCAGTGCGTCGAGTGTGTCCGCGAGGGCAACCAGTCCGTACGGCAGGCGCAGGCCCCGCTGGGCGGTGCCGCGGTCGCCAAGCCGAGGGTCACCTGGGCGCTGCTCATCCTCAACGTCTTGGCTTACGGCCTGGAATACCTGTGGCCGGATATCCTCCGCCGGTTCGGGACGTCTGCGCTGGAGATTTATTCCGGCGAGTGGTGGCGCCTGATCACTGGCGCCTTCCTCCACGCGAGCCCACTCGAAGGCTCGTTCTCCTTCACCCACATCGTGTTCAACATGTGGGCCCTGTATGTGATCGGTCCGGAGCTCGAGCGGAGGCTGGGCTCCGTCCGGTTCGCGATGTTGTACCTGCTGTCCGCGATCGGCGGCTCGGTCGCGGTCTACCTGTTCGGCGGCTTGGCGATGACGGTCGGCGCCTCGGGCGCGATCTACGGCCTGTTCGGCGCGCTGTTCGTGGTCTCGAAGCGGCTCGGGTTCGACGCGCGCGGCGTCCTGTGGCTGATCGCCATCAACGTCGCCATCACGTTCGTGTTCCCTGGAATCAGCTGGCAGGGGCACCTGGGCGGCCTCGTGACCGGAACGCTGGTCGCCGCCGCGTTCGCCTACGCTCCGGCGAAGAACCGCACCGTGGTGCAGTTCGGCGCCGCGGCCGCCGTCCTCGTGGTCCTCGTCCTGCTCGTGACCCAGTTGCCCCCACTCGCCATACCAGGTCTGTGAGATTCGTCCTGCCCACAGGCTGTGGATAAAGCCTGTGGAAAGAAACTCTCCGGGAAGTGCCGAGATGGTCGCCGCGCAGGCCGGCGGCGTCACGGCCTCCCGGAGGCCTGGACGCCGGACGGCTTCGGGCGCGCTGCCCGGCAGGCCTGGATCAGCGCCATCTGGTCGACAGGACCACGCCGACGATGATGAACCCGAACCCGATCAGCAGGTTCCAGTTCGACAGCGTGGACAGGCCCGGCATGTCGGGAACCACGTAATACGTTGCGATCCAGACGATGCCGATGAGCCAGGAGGCGACCATGACCGGCGCGAGCCAGCGCGGGCTGACCTTGACCGACTGCGTCTTCTGCGGCGCCGTGTAGACGGCCTTCTTGCGGGTCTTGGACTTGGGCACGGAGTTCTCCTGGTGGGCACCCGCGCGGTTGTGCGGGCTTTGTCAGTAGCGTAACCGCTGTTCGGACGGAGTCCGGAGTAAGAATAGTCGGCGTGGCCGTTCCAGGGCGATCCCCGCACACCAGGCCTGCCTGATCTGGGATGATCCAGACCTTTCCGCAGTGAGATGCCTGAATTGCCATAGTCTGGCGTCGTGACCATCGAGTTCTCGGTCCCTGGGGAGACATGACCGCGATCCGTGTCCTCGTGGTGGACAATCACGACAGTTTCGTCCACACGATCGTCCAGTACCTCCGTGAACTGGGCGCCGAATGCGACGTCCGGCCACGCGACCACGTCACGGTCGAGGACGCGGACGGCTTCGACGGCGTCCTGATCTCTCCCGGACCGGGCACTCCCGAGGCCGCCGGGGTGAGCGTCCCCCTCGTACGGCACTGCGCGGAACGTGGGCTCCCGCTCCTGGGGGTCTGCCTGGGCCACCAGGCCATCGCGGTCGCCTACGGCGGGACCGTCACGCGGGCTCCCGAGCTGATGCATGGCCGTACGAGCCTGATCTCCCACGACGGCAGGGGCGTCTTCGCGGCCATTCCCTCACCGGTGACGATGACCCGTTACCACTCGCTGGCGGTCGTGCCCGAGACCGTGCCGGACGTCCTCGAGATCACCGCGACCACTCCCGAAGGTGTCGTCATGGGGCTGCGCCACCGGAGCGCGCCCATCGAAGGGGTGCAGTTCCACCCGGAGTCGGTGGTGTCCGAGCACGGCCACCGACTGCTCGGCAACTGGCTTCGGGAAATCGTGTAACGCTTTCCCGCCGCCCGGCGAACATACAGATGAGAGCCTCCGCCATTGCCCCCGAGTGGCGGAGGCTCTCTTTTGCTGTCCCCGGCCACATGGTCAGGCTCTCCCGCGACGGCACCGCCCGCGATCACGGTTTCCCCCTTCGGACGGTGCGCTCCGACGCCGGGACCGCCGTTCCCCATCGTGACCGGAACGACGAGAGGGCCCGTCAGAAAACTGACGGGCCCTCTCGCGCTGAGGATCTACTGGCCGGTGCCTCCGGTCCCCGGGTCCGGGGTCTGACCCGGATCGGGCGTCTGGCCCGGGTCGGGCGTCTGGCCCGGGTCGGGCGTCGTCGGCGGGGGCGGCGGCGGAGCCGCGGGCGCTCCGCTGGAGACCGTGAGCGTGATCGTGGTGCCAGGAGCCAGCTTGCCGCTCTGCGGCGACTGGTCGATCACGTTTCCGGCGGGCACCGAATCGCTCTCCTGGGTGACGATCTTGACCTTGAAGCCCGCCCCGGTGAGCGTGTTCCTCGCGTCCTGCTGCGTCAGTCCGATGACGGGCGGAACGTCGGTCATCGCCTTCGGCACGTAGAGCTTCACGGGAGAGCCCTTGTCGACCTTGCTGCCGGCCCTCGGGGAGATCTTGAAGACCTGGTCCTGCGGCGCGTTGGACTGCGCGGGCACCACGGTGCCCTTGAGGCCGAGGTCCTCCAGTTCCGCCCGGGCCTCATCCGGAGACTTGCCGATCAGATCGTCCGGGACCTCGATCTGCTCCTGGCCCTTGGACAAGACGATGGTGACGGAGGAGTTCGGGTCGACCTCGGTGTCCGCCGCCGGGTCGGTGCTGATCACCGTTCCCTTCGGCACTTCGTCGCTGTACGCATCGTCTCCGTAGGTGAACTTGAGCGGGGCCGCGTTCAGCGCCTGCTCGGCGGCCTCCTTCGTCTGGCCCACGACCGACGGAACCTTGATCTTCGCGGCGGGCGTGTCATTGCCGCCGCCGAAGGCGAGCCACCCGACCCCGACGAAGGCTCCGATGATCAGCAGCGGGATGACGATCCACAGGGTCGTCTTGAGCGCCTTGTTGTCGTCGGCCTGGCGCCGGTGACCGTCATAGCGGCCGCCCCGCTCCTCCGGCCCGTAGTTGTACTGCGGGATGCCCCGGGTGCCCTGCCCGTTGGGCCCCGCCCCCGTGGACATCGTCCGGGTGCGGTCCGCCCCGCCGTACGCGCCGTAGTTGCTGGCCATCGCCATCGTCTGCGGGTCGACCGGCATGCCGGACATCGCGCGCTGGATGTCCTGGCGCATCTCCTCGGCGCTCTGGTAGCGCTGGACGGGGTCCTTCGCCATGGCCTTGAGCACGATGGCGTCGGCCCACTTGGGGATCTCCGGGTCGATCCGCGACGGCGGGATCGGGTCCTCACGGACATGCTGGTAGGCGATGGCCACGGGCGAGTCGCCGGTGAAGGGAGGCTGGCCGGTCAGCAGCTCGTAGAGCACGCAGCCGGTCGAGTAGATGTCGCTGCGGGCGTCGACGCGCTCGCCGCGGGCCTGCTCGGGGGACAGGTACTGCGCGGTGCCGATCACCTGGGCGGTCTGCGTCATCGTCGCGGCGGAGTCCGCCATCGCGCGGGCGATGCCGAAGTCCATGACCTTGACCTCGCCGTTGCGGGTCACCATGATGTTCGCCGGTTTGATGTCCCGGTGGACGATGCCGCCCCTGTGGCTGTAGTCGAGGGCCCTGAGGATGCCGTCCACCAGCTCCGTGGCGCGTTCGGGCAGCAGCCGCCTGTCGGCGCGCAGCAGGTCGCGCAGCGTCCGCCCGTCGACGTACTCCATGACGATGTACGGCACCGGCGTCGCTTCCATCATGTCTTCGCCCGTGTCGTACACGGCGACGACCGATGGGTGGTTCAGCGAGGCGGCCGACTGGGCCTCCCGGCGGAACCTCGCCTGGAAGGTGTGGTCTCTCGCCAGGTCGGACCGGAGCGTCTTGATCGCGACAATACGGTCCAGCCGGATGTCCCGGGCGCGATACACCTCGGCCATGCCGCCCCGCCCGACGACACCGTCGAGCTGATAGCGTCCACCGAGAAGTCGTGGCTGAGTCATTTCCTGCACTGTCCCTTGCCGTTCATCTTGGGGTGCCACCGCTGTCCATCATCGGCCCCTTTCCCCATCACGTCTCCTCAATCAGAGGTCTTGTGCCGATTGGGGACCCCGGGGGACCGGGAGTGTCACCTGGCGTCGCGGTTGAGGCGGGCGTCTGACTGGGGGTAGGAGCCGGTGTGGGCGTCCGGGTGGATGGTGCCGAGGTGCTTACCATAGCCGAAGGCGTCCCGTACGGGAGTGCCGACGTCACGTGAGTGGCGATCGCGCACGTCCTGCCTGGGGACCTGTCCGACAACGATTTCATCGAGATCATTTCTTGAGTACCGCCTGCATGACGTCACGGGCGATCGGGGCGGCGACGGTTCCGCCCGACGCGTCGGTTCCGGCGCTTCCCGACTCGACGAAGACGGCCACGGCCACCCGTGGGTTGTCCGCGGGCGCGAACGAGATGAACCACGCGTGCGCCGCCTGGCCGGGTGCGGTCTCGGCGGTGCCGGTCTTGCCGGCCACCGTGATGCCGGGCAACTGGGCCGCGGTGCCGGTGCCGGACCGCACCACGTTCACCATCATCTTCGTGAGCTCGGCGGCCACCTCGGGGCTGGTCGCCTCGGAGAACTCCTCGGGCTCGGCGGCGGTGACCTCGCTGCCGTCCGGTCCCATGACCTTGTTGACGAGGTAGGGCTTCATGACCGTGCCCTTGTTCGCGATCCCGGCGGCGACCATGGCCATCTGCATCGGCGTCATCTGGTTGCTGCGCTGCCCGATGGAGGTCTGGGCGAGCGCGGTCTCGCCCTCGTCGGGACCGATGCTGCTTCCCGCGACGCTCAACGGGATGGCGAGCTTCGTGCCGATGCCGAACTTCGCCGCCTGCTCCTTCAGCTTGTCGTAGCCGAGTCCGACGCCGATGATGCCGAAGGCCGTGTTGCAGGAGATGGTCAGCGCATCGAGCAGCGTGGCCCGGCCACCGCAGGACTCACCGTGGTAGTTGACCAGCGGCGTGTTGCTGTCCTTGAAGGTCTTCGAGTCGGGCGCGTCGACCATGGTCTCGGCGCTCCTGGACGAGTTGTCGCTGAGGAAGGCCGCCGACGTGATCGTCTTGAACGTGGAGCCCGGCGCGTAGGTCAGATCGATGGCCCGGTCGAGCAGCGGCTTGTTCGGATCCTTGTCGAGCTTGGCGTAGGCCTTGTTGACGTTGTCCTTGTTGGCCACCGCGAGGGGGTTGGGGTCGTAGGAGGGGACCGAGACCATCGTCAGGATCGCCCCCGACCGGGGGTCGAGCGCCACGACCGCTCCGCGCCTGCCCGTGTTCGCCAGGTCCTTGTACGCGATCTGCTGGGCGGCGACGTTGAGCGCCAGGTCGACGCTGGCGCCCTTGGCCGGCTTGTTGGTGATCAGGTCGATCGCGCGCCGGACGACGAGGTCGGGGTGGCTGCCGTCGAGGTACTTGCTCTCCGCGCCCTCGATCCCCGTGGCGCTCTCGGGCGCGAAGTAACCGACGACGTGGGTGAACGCCTTGCCCTGCGGATACCTCCGTTCGAACCGGTACGTGGGGTCCCCGGTGTCGACGGTCTTGGCCAGCGTCACCTTGCCGTTGTCGGCGGTGATCCATCCGCGGTCGACGGCGTAGCGCTCGTAGAAGGACCGCACGTTGCGGTTGTCGTGGCGCAGGCTGTCGCCCTTCACCGCCCCGAGATAGGTCACGTTGGCCATGAGGAGGCCGAACATGAGCAGGCAGGCCACCGCGGCTCGCTTGAGCGTGCCGTTCATCGCTGCATCACCTGGGTGAGCCCCTCGTCCTGGATGGCCTGTGGCGGCGGCCGGCGGGCCGCGTCCGACATGCGTACCAGAACAGCGATAAGCATCCAGTTAGCCAGCAGGGCCGATCCTCCCGCGGACATGAACGGCGTCACCAGGCCGGTGAGCGGGATCAGCCTGGTCACGCCGCCGACGATGATGAAGACCTGCCAGGCGAGGATGAAGGACAGGCCGCCGGCCAGCAGCTTGGAGAACGGGTCGCGGGCCGCAATCGCCGTCCGCAGCCCGCGCTGGACGATCAGCGCGTAGACCAGGAGGAGGGCCATCAGGCCGGTGAGGCCGAGTTCCTCGCCCGTCGCGGGGAAGATGAAGTCCGAGAACGCCAGCGGGATCAGGTTGGGGTGACCCTGCCCGAGACCTGTGCCGAGGATGCCTCCCGAGCCCATGGCGAACAGGCCCTGCATGAGCTGGAAACCGGCGGTCTCGTAGAGTTCCGGCGAGTCCGCGTGCAGCCAGGCGTCGAAGCGGGCCTCGACGTGGCTGAAGGCCATCCCGGCCAGTACGGCGCCGCCGGCGAAGAGCAGGATCCCGATGAGCACCCACGAGGTGCGCTGGGTGGCGATGTACAACATCGCGATGAACGTGCCGAACAGCAGCAGCGAGGTGCCGAGGTCCTTCTCCAGGATCAGGGTGGCGATCGCGAATCCCCACGTGATCAGAACGGGACCGAGGTCGCGGGCTCTGGGCAGGTCGATGAACAGCAGACGGCGGCCGGCGAGGGCGAGAACGTCGCGCTTGGCGACGAGGTACCCGGCGAAGAAGACGACGAGCGCGAGCTTGGCGAACTCGCCCGGCTGGATGGAGAACTCGCCCAGGCGGATCCAGATCTTCGCGCCCTGCACCTCGCTCAGGCTGGAGGGCAGAACGGCGGGGATCGCCAGAAGGATCACTCCGGCGAAACCGGCGGTGTACGTCAGGCGCTGCAAGGCGCGCTGGTCCTTCAACACGATCAAAGTGGCGGAGAACATCACGACGCCGAGTGCCGTCCACATCAGCTGGGTCGTGGCGTTGGCGCCGGGCATGGGGGCCTGCTCCAGCCGGTAGATCATGACGATCCCGATGCCGTTGACCAGGGTCACGAGGGGAAGCAGGAGCGGATCGGCCCAGGGGGCGAATTTCGCGAGCACGAGGTAGGCGGCGAGCATCAGCGCGCCGAGACCGAGACCGTAGGTCAGCATGCCGGAGGGGATCTCGTCCTTGAGTCCGAGACCGACGCTGGCATAGGCGCCCATGACGATCAGCACGGCGAAGGCCAGCATCGCCAGCTGGGCCCCGCGCCGCTTCGCGGTCATGGGGACGGGAGCGCCGTCGACAGCACTCACTTAGCGGACCTCGACGGGGTCGGCGTCGTGCCGGCGTCCTGCGGGGTCGTGCTCGTGGCCGTCCCGGAGGCGAAGCCCTTGAGCCTGGCGATGCCGGCCTGGAGGGTGTCGACCGAGATCTCGGTATGGATCAGGTCCTGCTGCACAGGGGACAGGGAGGAGAGCTTCACGTGCTCGGTGTAGGCGACCTTTCTGAGGGTCAAGGGCCCCAGCTGCGCGTTGGGGCCCTGGAACACCACCAGCTCGCCCCCGCTCGCGCCGACGTAGAACTGGTCCTGGGTCCACTGGTAGCCGAAGTAGCCGCCGGCCCCGAGCACGGCGGCCACGATCACGACCAGCGTGGTCACCAGCGGCCAGGACCGGCGTTTCTTGGGGCGGCGCGCCGCCGCCCGTGACTCGGGCAGCGGCTCGCCGTCGAGGTCCTCGTCCACGATCACGGGTTGCGGAGCCGTGACGACGGTGGCTCGGCCCGCCGGCGTGTCGGGCGGCACGCCGCGCACGCGTCCGGACCCGGCGGCTCCGACGACCGCCGCCGTCGCGAGCGGCGGCTGCGTCTCGTCCACCTCGACCACGTCGGCCAGCACACAGGTGATGTTGTCCGGCCCGCCGCCCCTGTTCGCCAGGTCGATGAGCTGGCGGACGACCTCTTCCGGATCCTCGACCGTGCTGAGCGTGTGGTGCAGGGTCTCCGCGCTGACCACGGTGGACAGGCCGTCCGAGCACAGCAGATACCGGTCGCCCACCTGGGCCTCCCGGTCCTGCAGGTCGGGGTCGACCTCGCCGCTGCCGTCCAGGGCGCGCAGCAGGATGGACCGCTGCGGGTGGTTGGCGGCCTCCTCCTGGGTGATGCGGCCGTCATCCACCAACGACTGCACGAGGGTGTGGTCGTGCGTGATCTGGTAAAGCTCGCCGTTGCGCAGCAGATACGCGCGGGAGTCGCCCACGTGGATCAGCGCGAACCGGGGCCCGTTCCAGAGCATCGCGGTGAGGGTGGTGCCCATGCCCTTGAGGCTCGGGTCCCGGGCCACCATCGCGTGCAGCTGATGGTTGGCGTCACGGACCGCCGCCTCGATTTCGGTGAGCAGGTCACCCCCGAATGCGTCCTGGTCAAGGGACGACATGGCGGCGATGGCGACCGAGCTGGCCACCTCGCCGTGAGCATGCCCGCCCATGCCGTCGGCGACGGCGAGCAGGCGGCCGCTGGCGTACGCGGAGTCCTCGTTGCCTTCGCGGAGGAGTCCGACGTCCGAGCGGGCGGCGTAGCGGAGTGCGATTGTCATTTGCGCAATTCGATGACGGTCTTGCCGATGCGGATCGGAACTCCGAGAGGCACCGGGGTCGGGCGGGTCACTTTAGAGCGTTCAAGGAACGTGCCGTTGGTCGAGCCGAGATCTTCCACGATCCACTGGCCGTCCTGGGGAAAGAGCCGGGCGTGCCGGCTCGAAGCGTAGTCATCGCTGAGAACCAGCGTGGCGTCGTTCGCTCGGCCGATGGTGATGGGAGTCTCCGTGAGGTTGATGATGGTCCCTTGCAGGGGGCCACCGGTGACGATCAGCTGACGAGGATCCCCCTTCTTGGCCCGGGACGGGGGTTTGACCACTTTGGCAGGCTTCCGTGCGGGCGCGGGCGCCGTACGGGGGCCGAACAAGTCTGTCCGGATGACGCCGACCGCGGCAATCACGAAGAACCACAGCGCCGCCAGAAAGGCGAGCCGGATCAGCAGCAGCGTTAGCTCGGACATGGACGGTTTGTCTACCTCTAATCGCGCCGGAACACCAGTGTCGTGCGGCCCAACGTCACCCTCGTGCCGTCCTGCATCTCGATCCTGCGGATCGGCTGGCCGTTGATGAAGGTGCCGTTCGTGGAACCCAGGTCGACGAGAACGACCTGCTGTCCCTCAACTCGTAGCTCGGCATGATGCCGCGAGACGCCGGGATCCACCAACCGCAGATCGCAATCGGTCCCCCGGCCGAGCAGCGTGACCGGCGTGGTCAGTTCGTAGGACCGCTGGCCCTGCGGGTCGTCCTGGGTGGAGACCAGCAGCCGAGGACGCCCGCCGAACGCGCCGGGACGGCCCGCGGGCAGGTCGCTCACCGGCTGGCGGATCTCGTCCTGCTCGACCGTCGCCCCCCGGATGACGCCCGAACGGATCCGGAACAGCCCGACCGCGAGGTCGTCGGCCGTCTCGAACCGCATCCGGACCGGCCCCACGAACGAGTAGCCCTGTTCCGTGGCGTATTCCCTCGCGAGGTTGGCCAGTTCGTGGCCGATGCTGTCGGCGTACACCTCTAGGCGCTCGCTGTCGGTAGTCGAGAGCTCCACCACGAAGTCGTTCGGCACGAGAGTTCGACCTTGGGCGACGATCGCCGCCCGTTCGTCCATCTCCCTCTGCACGGCGCTGGCAACCTCGACCGGCTGGAGGTCGGACTTGAAGGCCCGCGCAAAGGCACCCTCAACCAAGCCTTCGAGCCTGCGCTCGAAGCGCTGAAGGACTCCCACCGGCTACCTCCCTTCCATTCTGTCTATGGTCGCGACCCGCTCCGGCGCTGCAGCGAGCTCCTTCGCTCCGTCGTCTAGAAGGATCGTATCCGGGTTCGGTAGCACCAGCGGTTGCGTGCTAACCTTTCCAGGCACCCAGCGATGGGAGCACCCGCAAAGGGCAAGTGGCGGAATGGCAGACGCGCACGGTTCAGGTCCGTGTGTCCGAAAGGACGTGGGGGTTCAACTCCCCCCTTGCCCACAGAAATATCAGTGGCCTCAGGTGGCCGGAAGCGAAGCTTCCGCACTGAGGCCCTTTCTTTTGGATCACATCGTGTGACATGGGTCCTGTTTTCATCGGTTCCATGGTGGCGGCCGCTGAGATCCCTTGCTGAGCGAGCCCACCGGACGAGTCCGGGCAGGAGGGGACCGCGCTCTTGTCAATCATCATCGTCCCTTCCTCGGTGTCCGGCCAGCGTGCGCTCACGATTCTCCTGACCCACCTTTCACTTCACTTTCGTCTGGCTTGCGATCTCCCTTACCCCCAGCGGGGCGCTTAGATCACTTTTCCATGTGTCTCACTATATGATCTGATTCGTCTTAATATGAGAGATACGGTCTAACATGCCCGGCATGGGGAGACCGAATCGCTGGGCCATGCTGAGCCTTGGCGTGGCGGCGCAGGGCGCCGGATGTGTGTTCATGTACGGCCTGCCGTTCCTGCTCCCGGCTCTCGAGGCCGAACACGGGCTCACGCTCGCCGAGGCCGGCGTCATCGTCGGGGCGCCCAGCGCGGGCATGCTCTTCACCCTCATCGCGTGGGGCTGGGTCGCCGACAGGTACGGCGAGCGGATCGCCATGACCAGCGGACTGGCTCTGGCCACGGTCTTCCTGGGATCCGCCGCGTTCGCCACCCATCCCGCCGTGCTCGCGGTCCTGCTGGGGCTGGCCGGAGCGGCCGGCGCCTCGGCGAACGCCTCGAGCGGCCGGGTCGTCCTCGGCTGGTTCCCGAAGGAGCGGCGCGGGGTCGCGATGGGCTGGCGGCAGACCGCCCAGCCTCTCGGCGTGGCGCTCGCCGGAGTGATCGCCCCGCCCGCCCTCCACCTGGGAGGCGTGCGCGGCGCCCTTCTGGCGATGACCGCGATCTGTCTTGTCACGACGTGCTGTGTCGGGCTGATGGTGGTGGATCCACCCCGGCCGGAGACGTCCGCCGGCACGCGTTCCGCGTCGCCGTACACCGAGCCGGCGCTCTGGCGGGTGCACGCGGCCAGCATGTTGCTCGTCGTCCCCCAGTTCGCCACGGCCGCCTTCGCGCTGACCTACCTGGTGGCCGAGCGCCACTGGGCGGCCGCGACGGCCAGTCAGGTGATCGCGGCCGCCCAGCTCGCCGGCGCGGGGGGCAGGCTGCTGTGCGGCCGGTGGTCGGACCTCGCCGGGAGCCGGGTCGGTCCCATGCGGCGGCTCGCCCTGGTCAACGCCGTGGTCATGCTCGTGCTGGCGATGGCCGTACAGGCCGGGAACGCCGCCGGCTCCGCGCTTCTCGTCGCGGCGCTGGTGATCTCGATGAGCGGCAACGGCCTCGCCTTCACCGCCGTCTCCGAGCTCGCCGGCCCGGCCTGGGCGGGCCGGGCCATGGGGGCGCAGAACACGGGGCAGAACCTGATCGCCGCCGGCACGCCCCCGGTTCTCGGCGCCCTGATCACGCACGCCGGGTTCGGCACGGCCTTCGCCCTCGCCGGGGCGCTGGCGCTGGCCGCGTCGGTCGCGACACCCGGCGTGCCGATGATCAGGCGGCCAGCAGTTCGCCGACCAGTGTCGCCAGACTGATCATTCCGATCGCCTCGCCGTTCTTGTCGATCACCAGTCCCAGCTCCGCGTGGGCGTCCTGGAGAACGGTCACGGCGTCGGGCACCGTCGTCCCGCCGGAGAGGCGGGGGGCGGGCGTGGCGAGCTCGGCCAGGGGCCGTCCCGGCTGGACCAGGACGTCCCGGATGTGCAGGACCCCGACCACGTCCTGAGGCGAGACGACGAACATGCGGAGATGCCCGCTGCGGGCCGCCGTCTCGCGTGCCAGGAAGTCGTCCGCGTCCACGGGCACCGCGGGCGCCTCGTCGAGCGGCACCATCAGCCGCTCGATCGACTGGGACTGGACCCGCAGGGCCCGCGTGAGCAGATCGTGCTCGTCCCGGTCGAGCATGCCCATCCGGCCCGACTCGGCGACCAGCATGGCGAGCTGGTGCGGCGTGCGCGTGGTGGCCAGCTCGTCGCGTGGCCGGACCCCGAACAGGTGCAGCAGTCCGTTGGTCGCGCCGTTCAGGACGGCGAGCACCGGGCGGACGATCCACGTGAAACCGCGGAACGGCAGGGCGAGTGCCATCGCCACGCGCTCGGGGCGCGTCAGCGCCCACGACTTGGGCGCCATCTCTCCGACCACCATGTGGAGGAAGGTCACCAGGGCGAGCGCCACCACGTAGGTCACCGGGGTGCGCAGCGACTCGGGAAGCAGCCCCAGGACCGGCTCCAGCAGGTGCTCGATGGCCGGCTCCGCGACCATGCCGAGGCCCAGGGAGGACAGCGTGATGCCGAGTTGGGCGCCCGCGAGCATCAACGGCAGCTGCCGGCCGCCGCGGACCGCCCCGCGCGCGGCCACCTTGACCAGCCGGCCGCCGGAGAGGGCGGCCTCCTCCAGCCGATGCCGCTTGGACGAGACCAGGGCGAACTCCGTGGCCACGAAGAAGCCGTTGGCGATCAGCAGGATCACACCGAGCAGGATCGAGCCGAACTCGCTCATGCGGGCCTCCCCTGGAACAGGGCGGAGAAGAGCTCGGGGGCGTAGTCGACCCGGGCGTGGTGATCGCCGGCCGTCTCCTCGCCGGTCCGGCCCTCGCCGGGCTCCTCATCGTGGAGCGCGAGCCGTACCCACTCGGGGACGTGGCGGTGGACGCTCAGGACCGTGAGCCTTGCCCGGTGGGTGTCCGGCTCGTCGTCGCCGAACAGGTCGGCCTCCCGGGCCACGCCGGTGGAGACCTCGTCGCCGGGCTCGGCGATCCGGCTGAGGGAGGCGAGCACCAGCCCGGCGATCGTCTCGTAGTCCTCGCTCTCGGGAAGGGCGACGCCGGTGGCGCGCTCGACCTCGTCGAGGCGGAGCGTGCCCGGCACGTCCCAGGTTCCGTCCCGGTGGCGGACGACGCCGAGCGGCTCGGGGTCGTTCTCGTCCACCAGTTCGCCGACGAGCTCCTCGGCGAGGTCCTCCATGGTCAGCACGCCGGCCAGGCCGCCGTACTCGTCGATCACACACGCGAACGTCTTGCCCGACGCGGACATGCGCCGCAGCAACTGCGGCAACGGGAGCGTCGTGGGGACGAGGAGCGGCGGGTGGGTGAGGTCGCCGATCAGGCCGTTCGCGGGAGACCCGGCCTCCAGGTACTCCCGCACGCCGGTGACGCCGACCACGTCGTCGGTGCCGGTGCCGAGCACGGGATAGCGCGAGTGGCCCTGCTCCCGCAGGCTGTGGAGCAGGTCGGCGATCGGCCGGTCCGCGCGCAGCGACACCACGCGGGGGCGGGGGACCATGACGTCCTCGGCCACGTGGTCGCCGAACTCGAGCGAACGCTTCAGGAGCTCGGCCAGCCGCGGCGGCACCTCGCCGGCCGTGGCGGAGTCCGCCACGATGCGGGACAGCTCATCGGGCGTCGCACCGTGTTCGAGCTCCTCGACGGGCTCGATGCCCACGAGGCGGACGAGCCTGGTCGCGGCCGCGTCGAACAGGTGGATCACCGGGCCGGCGATCTTCAGATAGAGCAACGTCGAGCGGGACAGGAACTTCGCCACCGCTTCCGGGCGGGCGATGCCCACGTTCTTCGGGGCGAGCTCGCCGAAGATCATCTGTATGATCGTCGCGATGGCGACACCGATGGCGACGGCGAAGCCGGTCACCATCGTGTCCGGCACCCCCACGTCTTGCAACGGGCCCCGGATGACGTCGGCGATCGCCGGTTGGGCGACGAAGCCCACGAGCAGGGTGGTCACGGTGATGCCCAGTTGCGCGCCCGACAACATGAAGGACAGGCGGCCGGTGACCTCGAGGGCCCGCTGGGCGGCGGCGTCGCCACTCGCCGCCTGGTCACGGAGTGTGCCGCGATCGGCCGCCACGAAGGCGAACTCCTGCGCGACGAAGTAACCAGTGGCGAAAGTCAGGATGAGAACGGCCAGTAGGCCTGCGGCGGCGGTCATCGTGCGCCAACCGAATGATCATGCGACCCCGTGCACACGCACGGGCAAGTACTCCACGGGTCCGAGCCGGACACGGTAATCCTTTCGAGCGGAGGTCTAATACCGTAACGGCTGCGTCGGCTCAGGTGTTTCCGGTGTCTCGTTAGTTGGTCGCTACGAGAGGGTCTGGGTACCTTTCGCGGGAAAAGCTTGGTGAGCGATCTGCGTTCCCGCGAGGATGGAGACGTACCGTTCAAGTCAGGGGCGGTCACCGCCCACATCGAGGTCAAGGCAGTTGAAGGACGGGGATTCACGTGGCCGAGGACGACGACGACGCCACTCGCGCGCTTCGCCGCCCCGGGGGTGGCGGTCCGAGACCGGCGGGACGGCCCGCCGACGATCCGTGGGCGCGTGGCGGGTCTCCTCAAGATCCCCGGCCGGTGGGACGGGACGATCCGTGGGCGCGTGGGGGATCCGCGCCGGATCCCCGGCCGGCGGGGCGGCCCGCCGACGATCCGTGGCAGGCGGGACCGACCGCGAATGACCCCCGGAAGCCCGCGCCGTCCGCTGATGATCCGTGGGCGGCGGCGCGACAGCCCGCGGACGAAGCCTGGACGTCCGCCGGGCAGCCCGCCCACCGCGTCCCCGAGGCCTTTCGCGGGACCGCCTCGAACGCGGAGAGCGACGACTTGGGGAACACCACCCCCCGGGTCACCTCCAAGGTGTACGGCAAGCCGCGATCGGGCCAGGCGCCCGTCCGCCCGCTCGGCGGTCAGCGTGGTGGGCCACCCGGCGGAGACGTGCCGGGGTCGCCGGGCGGCGGCGGTTCCGGGGGCGTCAGGCGCCCCAGGAACATCGGCAAGATCGTGCTCCGGTCCGTCGCCGTTCTGCTGGTCGTCCTGATCGTCGCCGCTGTAGGCGGATATTTCTGGATCGGTTCCAAGCTGCAGACGGTCGAGGCGTTCACGGACTACAGCGGCAGACCCGCGGCCACCCCGGGTGAGGACTGGCTGCTCGTCGGCTCGGACAGCCGGGCGGGGTTGTCGGCGGAGCAGCGGAAGAAGCTCGCCACCGGCAAGGCCGTGGGCAAGCGGACCGACACCATGATGTTGCTCCACATTCCGGACAGCGGCCAGCCGACGCTCGTGAGCCTGCCCCGAGACTCGTACGTGCCGATCGCCGGGCACGGCAGCGACAAGCTGAACGCGGCCTACGCCTACGGCGGCCCGAAGCTGCTGACCAGGACCGTGGAGCAGGTCACCGGTATCCGGATCGACCACTACATGGAGATCGGCTTCGGCGGGTTCGTCGGCATCGTCGACGCGGTCGGCGGCGTGAACATCTGCGTGAAGCAGAACATCAAGGACAAGAAGGCCGGGATCAACCTGAAGAAGGGTTGCCAGGACATGGACGGCGGGACCGCGCTCGGCTTCGTCCGGACGCGTAAGACCGGCGCCATCCCCGACTTCGACCGCACCCAGCGGCAGCGCCAGTTCTTCTCCGCGGTCGTGCAGAAGGCGGCGAGCCCCGGCACGCTCCTCAACCCGTTCACGTCCGTCCCGCTGGCGCTGAGCGCGGCCGACTCGGTCGCCGTCGACCCGGACACGGGCCTGTTCAACCTGCTCTCGGTCGGCCTCGCGATGAAGGGCGGTCCGGTGACCACGGCCGTGCCCATCGGCTCGCTGCCCACGATCAACGGCGCGGCCGTCGTGAAGTGGGACACGGCCAAGGCCGTGCGCCTGTTCGACGCCCTCGCAGAGGACAAGCCCATCCCGAAGGACACCATCACCAAGTGATGCGGGGTGCGGGGCCGTTCCCTCGGGGACGGCCCCGCACCTGTGCAAGCACGTCCTTCTTCGTCATGCGAGAACGAACGGCCCGGTGATCATGGGGATCTCACAGGAACTGCACGCGATCGGGCGACCTCTGCTCGACGCCCAACTGGCACACCCCACGGTCCGGGGCATCGCGGCGGGCGACCTCCCCGAGCCGGTGTTCCGCTCGTGGCTGGAGCAGGACTACCTGTTCCTGCTCGACTACGTCAGGGTGTTCTCCCGGCTGGCCTGGCAGGCTCCCGACGGCCATCTCGGCGACCTCGTGGACCTCGCCCACGCGACCTGGCACGACGAGCTCTCCCTGCACCGGTCGATGTCCGCCGAGTTCGGCGCGGACCTCGAAGCGGCGACGAAGGGCCCCGCCTGCGCCGCGTACACGGATTTCCTGCTGCGGTCGGCCGCCGACTACGCCGACGGCCTGGCCGCGCTCTATCCCTGCATGTGGGGGTACTCGACGCTGGGCCGTGTGCTGGCCGACAAGCCGCCCGCCGAGCCGCGGTACCGGGCCTGGGTGGACACCTACGCCGATCCCGGGTTCGCGGCGCTGACCGCGCGGATCGCCGTGATGATCGACGAGGCGGCGCCCGATCCCGGCCGGGCGGCGGCCCTGTTCACCGAGGGCATGCGGCACGAGCTCGCCTTCTGGGACGTCCCCTGACACCCGGCTGACCGCTCTGCGGCGTACGCCGGAGCGGGGCTTGTGCGCCGGGTTCTCGCCGACGTGGACGTCCGCGGATTACTGTGGGGGCATGCCGGAGCTACCCGAGGTGGAGGCGCTCGCCGAGTTCCTCCGCGAGCGTGCCGTCGGGCGTGCCGTCCTTGGCGTCGACGTGGTGGCCTTCCAGGCGCTGAAGACGGTCGATCCGCCGGTGAGCGCGCTCGGCGGGCTGACCGTCACCGGGGTGACCCGGCACGGCAAGTTCCTGGACATCGACTGCGACGGCCCGCACTTCATCACGCACCTCGCCCGCGGCGGCTGGCTGCGCTGGCGCGACGACCTCTCGGGCGCGAAACCTGTCCGCCCGGGCAAGGGTCCCCTCGCCGTGCGCGTACGGCTGTCGCCCGGCGAGGACGGGCAGGCGCCCGGGTTCGAGCTCACCGAGGCCGGCACGCAGAAGCGTCTGGCCGTCTACGTGGTGAGAGATCCGGCTGAGGTCCCCGGCATCGCCGCCCTCGGTCCCGATCCGCTCTCCGAGGAGTTCACCCCCGAGGCGCTCAAGGAGATCGTGGGCGGGAGCCGTACGCAGATCAAGGGACTGCTCCGCGACCAGAAGGTGATCGCGGGGATCGGCAACGCGTACTCCGACGAGGTTCTGCACGTGGCCAGGATGTCGCCGTTCAAGATCGCCGCGACGCTGACCGACGAGCAGATCACCGGTCTTCACGAGGCGATCGTGACGACCCTCCGCGACGCGGTCGGGCGGGCCAGGGGGCTCGCCGCCAAGGACCTCAAGGCGGAGAAGAAGTCCGGCCTACGCGTGCACGCCCGTACGGGGGAGAAGTGCGACGTGTGCGGCGACACGATCCGTGAGGTGTCGTTCGCCGATTCGTCCCTGCAGTACTGCCCGACCTGCCAGACGGGCGGCAAGCCGCTCGCGGACCGCCGACTGTCCAAGTTGCTCAAGTAGGCCACGGCGCAGACGAGGCGGATCGCGACGCTCCTCGCCGCGCTCCGGTAGGTCATTTCGGGAGCTCCAGCTGGTCGGACAGGGTTTCCGGGCGGTCCGATGGGGAGGACGAACGGTCCTGGCGCGTTCCATTTCGCGCTGCGGCGCGACCGTCGGGCCAAGGCGGCCCAAGCTCGTCACCCAAAGCGCCACAATGAACTCATGACGATGCCTGAGGTTGAGGCGAAAGCCGTTCCCGACGACGCGTACCTGCTCGACGTGCGCGAGGTCGACGAGTGGCGGGCGGGCCATGCCCCGACAGCCACGCATATTCCCCTGGGTGATCTGCAGAACAGGGTCGGCGAGGTGCCCCAGGGCCGGCCGGTCTACGTGATCTGCCGGGTGGGCGGCCGGTCCGCCCATGCGACCACCTGGCTCAACCATGTCGGCTGGGAGGCGATCAACGTCGACGGCGGCATGCAGTCCTGGGCGGCCTCGGGCCTTCCGATGGTGAGCGAGACCGCTCAGCCGCCGTACGTCGCCTGAGCACCTTTGGACAATCGGGGATCAGATGTCATAATCCGGTTCGACATTTAAATACCGCGGGAGCTCGGGCGATACCGGGCTGAGAGGGCGGCTCCTCCACGAGGCGTGCCGCCGACCGCATGAACCTGTCCGGATAATGCCGGCGTAGGGAGTGTGCGATGACGTCCGCCCTTGTCGATCCGCAGCACGCGGAAGTGCCGCTGACCCTCGACGAAGAGGCTCCGAAGACCCTCGGCCTGCTGGACCAGGGCGCCTTCTGGGCCAACCTCGGAGTCAGCCTTCTGGGATTCTCCGGGGCGCTGTTCCTCCTCGATCCGCTGGGCGGCAAGCCGCTGACCTTCACGGGCGCGGTCCTGGCGGCCGTCGTCGGCAGCCTCATCGGCACGGCGATGGTCGGCCTGGCCGCGATCCCCGGCGTTCGCACGGGCCGGCCCTCGATGGTGCTCCTTCGAGGCCTGTTCGGCGCACGCCTGTCCTACGTCCCGACCGTGCTCAACATCGTGCAGATGCTCGGCTGGGGGGCGTTCGAACTCTGGGTCATCGCCACCGGCGCGCAGGCCGTGTTCGGCACGGCCGTGCCGTACGGGGTCTGGGCGACGCTGGCCGGGCTGGTGACGATCGCGCTCACGATCTGGCCGCTGGGGGCGGTCCGGCTGCTGCGGCGCTACGTCACGGCCGGCGTGGTGGTCTCGATGATCTGGTTGACCGTGGCGCTGTTCAGCCGTGGTCCTTCGCTCACCGGGGGCTCATGGGACGCCTTCGCGCCGGCGGTCGACTACGTGATCGCGCTGTCGGTCTCCTGGGTGCCCATGGCCGCCGACTACGCCAGGCACTCCAAGTCGAGCCGTACGGCCTTCGCCGGAGTGGTGGGCGGCTACACGATCGCGCAGGTCGCCTGCCTCGCGCTCGGCATCGCCGCGCTGGCCCTGGTCGGGAACGACACGGACAAGGTGTGGGACCCGTTCGTGGCCGCGCCGCTGGGCGCGTTCTTCTTCGGCATCCTCGTGTTGCGGGAGGCGGACCAGTCGTTCGCCAACGTGTACTCGACGACGGTGTCGCTCCAGAACCTCATGCCGCGCGTGGACCGCAGGGTCATCTCGGTGGCGATCGGCGTGCTCACGACCGGGATCGCCCTTCTCGTCGACGTGAACTCCTACGGCGCGTTCCTGAGCGTGATCGGCGCGGTGTTCGTGCCGATGTTCGCCGTGCTCGTCGTCGACTACTTCCTCCTCGGGGGCGCCTCGCGCTGGAACACGGCGGCCGACGCCCCGTCGAGGTGGCTCATGGTGGTGCCGTGGATCCTCGGCTTCTGCGCCTACTGGATCGTCACCGCGACGTCGACGGTCGGCTGGTGGGACACGATCTGGGAGAACGTCCGCACCGCCATCGGGTTCTCCCACCAGCCGTGGATGAACGCGGCGCTGGCCGCCTTCCTCGTCGCCGGACTGTTCACGATCGCGCTGGGGCGGCTGAGCCGGCGGACCTCGAACGTGTCGCCAGAGCGACTCCCGAACCGCTGACCACCAGGCCCAGCACGATGAGCGGGCTCAACGGCTGGTCCAGGATCACCCAGGCCATCACGGCCGTGACCGAGGGCGTGAGGAAGAACAGGCTGCTGGCCCGGCTCGCCTGCGACCTGCGCAGCATGAGGTAGAGCAGGGAGAACGCGCCGATCGAGTTCACCAGGGCCAGCCACGACACCGCCGCGGTGAACGGCCCCCACGCGGAAACGTGGGGGCTTTCCACCGTCAGCGCGAGCACGCCGATGACCGGCACGCTCGCGAGCAACTGGACGGCCTGCCCGCTGCGCAGGTCCATGTCGGCGCAGAACCGCTTCTGGTAGAGGGTGCCGAGGCTGAGCCCGAGCAGGCCGCCCACGCACAGGAGCAGCGCGGGACCCGCGGACGACAACTTCTCGACCACGGCGAGGACGACGCCCAGGGCTCCCAGCCCGAAGCCCGCCCACTGCCGGAGGCTCACGCGCTCGCCGAGAAGCGGCACGGCGAGGATCGCGGTGAGCACCGGATGGAGGCCCTGGACGAGGGCCGCCATGGATCCGGTCACGCCCAGCGACATGGCGGTGTAGAACGCGCCGAACTGCACCGCCTGCAGCAGCAGGCCGGCCACGACGACATGCCCGAGCGCCTTTCCCCTGGGCCACGGAGCCCGTACGGCAAGGGCCGCGACGGCCAGCAGGACGCCCGCGAGCGCGAAGCGGCACAAGGTCAGCAGCAGCGGCGGCGCGGCACCGAGCCCGATCACCCCCGCGATGAACGCGCTGCTCCACAACACGACGAACGCCCCGGGGGTCGTCGCCCCGGACAGCCGGCCGAGGCGCGTCCCGGGTTCCGCGGACACGCTTCGCGTGGTGACCATGCCGTCCTCCAATAACCATTCAAGGTGGTTACTACACTGTCGGCCCAGTCGATAACCTGTCAAGCCGGTTACTATGGGGACGTGTTCACCTTCTGGAGCGGCAACCTGGCCCTGGACTTCGCGGGCACGGTTGGGCATCGCGACACCGATCGGCAGGAGCTCGTCGGCAGCCCAGGGCTGCTCGCCGACTGGGTGACGGCCGCCGGGCTCCTGGACGAGCCGCCGGTGCTGGACGAACACGATCACGCCCAGGCCGTACGGCTGCGCGAGGCGGTCTATCGCCTCGCGGCGGCGCCGCTGCGGGGGTGGGCGCGGACGGCGGAGGACGTGGCGGTGGTCAACGAGTTCGCAGGTCCCGCCCCGGTGCGACCGGAGCTTGTCGTGGGCGGTATCGGAGAGTTGCGGCTGAGCCGTACCGGCACGATGGGCGAGGTTCTCGCGGACCTCGCGCGGTCCGCGGCGGATCTTCTGGGCGGGCCCGACGCCGCGCGTGTCCGTGAGTGTGAGAGCGCGCCGTGCACCCGGCTCTACGTCGACACGTCGAGGGGCGGCTCACGCCGCTGGTGCGGCATGCGCGAGTGCGGCAACCGGGAGAAGGCGGCCGCCTTCCGCTCCCGCCGGCGGCCACCGGGCCAGTGAGGTCGCGGCCGGGCGTGTCTCGCGCCCGGCCACGGGCGACGTCACGCGCGCGGCCAGGGGCGACGTCACGCGCGCGGGCGGTCCGGGGTGCCGAAGGAGTGCGGGGAGAGGCCTTCGAGGCTGAGCAGGTGCTCCTTCGCGGCGGCCCCTCCCGCGTAGGAGCCGAGCGCGCCCGAGGAGTCGACCACGCGATGGCACGGGGCGAAGACGCACACGGGATTGCCGGTGAGCGCGTTTGCCACCGCGTGCAGCGCCTGTGGCCGCCCGATCCGATCGGCGATCTCCTGATATGTCGTGACGCTGCCGTACGGCACGGCCAGCATCATCTGCATGACCGTCCGGGTGAAACCGGTGACGAGCTGGAAGTCCACCTGGGTCGAGAAGGCCCGCACCCTTCCCGCGAAATACGCCTCGAGCTCCCGCTTCACCGGGTCCAGTCGCCGGGGGTCGGGACCGATGAACGATCCGATGGCCCTCGACACGCGGAGGAAGACCGCGTGCTCGTCGTCGTAGCTGCAGGCCAGCACGCCGCGGCCGGCCACCGCGAGGGTCAGGCGTCCCACTGGGGTGTCGGTGGTGCCGAAGGCGACATCCGGCGGGGCCTCGCCGACGTACCCCGGCGCGGTCACGCGTAGCAGGGCTTCAAGGTCCCCAGTGGACATGGACCCACTTCCTCTCACTACGTGGGTGAAGCGTATCGGAGGAGTCCCGACCCAGCGGAAAAGCCCATGATCACGATGTGAAAGAAGGCACGATGGGGGCGTGGGTGATACCAGGGCGTACGACGGCGGTGACGACGAGATCGCCCGTGCGGTCGTCGCGAGTTCTCCCGACGCGATCGTCGCCCTCGACCGGGACATGGCGGTCCTGATCTGGAACGCCGCCGCCGAGCGGCTCTTCGGCTGGCCGGCCGACCAGCTCATGGGCAGGAGAGCGCCCATCGTCCCCGCCGAGCTGATGGCCGAGCACAACGCGGTGCTCGAGCGCGTCCGCACCGGGGGTCCCGTGTCGCTACGCACCCGGCGGTTCCACCGGGACGGCCGGCTCCTCGATCTGCGCGTGGACACCAGCGCGCTGCGGACGGACACCGGAGCGCTCCTCGGCTATGTCAACGTGTTCCACTCCACCCAGGACGACGACGCCGCCCGCGGTCGCGTCGCGAGGCGGGCCAGGCTGGTCAGCCGCCTGACCGACGTCGTCGGCGACATCAACGCCGAGCTGGACCTGCCCGTCGTCCTGGACCGCATCGCCGCCAGCCTCACCGAGCTCACCGGGGCCGACGCGGGTGGTTTCGTGTCGATCGAAGGAGACCGTCTCCGGCTCGTCGGCGTGCACGAACTGCCGGAGTCGATGCGGGGGATGACCGCCGACCTGCACACCAGCCTCGTCGGCAAGCTCCTGCGCACCGGCAAGACCGTGCTGCTGGAGACGGGCCCCGAGGGATTCCAGGACCTCATCTGGGCCCGCCTCGGCGGGCTGCACACCATCGCCGTCGGCATCGCCGCCGTCGGCGGGCGCCCCTATGGAGCGCTCTACGCCCTGTTCGCCTCGAACAAGGCGAGCCATCTGGAGCTCGAGCTCCTTGAGCTGCTCGCGGGACACGCCGGCATCGCCGTCGGCAACGCGATGGCCTACCAGGACGCCGTACGGCAGCGCGCCCATGAGCGTGCCGTCTTCGACGCGAGCGCCGACGGCATCGCCGTGCTCGACGGAGCGGGCCTGGTCATCCAGTGGAACCCCGCCGCCGCCGAGTTGACCGGCCTGCGTGCGCGCGAGCTGATCGGGGGTCCGCCGCCCTTCCCGCTGCCCGCCCCCGGCGAGAAGCTCACCATCCAGCTGTCGTCGGGCCGCTGGCTCGACGTGTTGTGCGCGGAGATCCCCGAGACCGGCGAGAGCGTCGTCGACTTCCGCGACGTGACCAGGGCGAAGGAGCTGGAGGAGGCCAAGGACCTGTTCCTCGCCACCACCAGCCACGAGTTGCGCACTCCCATCACGATCGTGCGCGGCTTCGCCAGCACGCTCGACTCCCGGTGGGACCACCTGTCCGACGGCGAACGCCGCTCCGCCGTACACACCATCGCGGAACGTGCCAGATCGCTCGGCCAGCTCATGGACCACCTGCTGCTCGGCTCGCGCGCCGGCGCCGACGAGCTGAAGGTCAAGGTGGAGGTCTTCGACCTGGGCGAACGGGTCCGTGCGGCGACCCTGGGCCTGCCGGTCCTGTCCGATCGGCACCGGGTCGAGGTGGACATCCCCGTCGACCTCCCGGCCGTCTACGGCGATGCGCTGGCGACCGACATCGTCCTCGGCCAGTTGCTGGAGAACGCCTTCAAGTACTCCCCCGACGGAGGGCTCATCCGGGTCGAGGCCTGGGCCGAGGACGAACGGGTCGTCCTCGTGGTCGACGACGAGGGCGTCGGCATCGCGCCGGCGGACCGGGAGCGGGTCTTCGAGCGGTTCGTCCAGGCGGACAGTGGAAACCGGCGCAGATTCGGCGGCGTCGGCCTCGGCCTCTACATCGTGCGCAGCCTGGCGAGAGCCCAGGGAGGCGACGTCACCGTACTTCCCCGGCCCGGCGGAGGCACCCGGATGCGGGTCGCTCTGACAGGTGCCGGCCCATTACCTGATCCGACACACCGGTGGGGTAACGAGGTCGCCACGTAAGAGCTGATCTATTGTCCAATGTGCACAAGCTGTGATCGGGGCACGGTTTCCTGGACTGTCGAACGGGGCATTTCGGTCCTACTGGGAGACTCGTCTCCGCAGGGGGAACGGGAATCGGGGAGGTGAGTGCGTCGAGCGTCGTGATGTTGCCCTACGCACTGTCCAGCGTCGCCGCCGCACGCCAACGCCTCAGTGCCGAAATGCTGGCGGGGGGAATGCTCATCGGCGCTGTGGACGACGTGGTCCTCGTGTTGAGCGAGCTCCTGAGTAACTCCCTCCGACATGCCCACCCGCTGCCGTCCGGCCAGCTCAGGGTTGCCTGGACCTGTTCCGACGATCAGGTCGAGGTGTCGGTGAGCGACGGGGGCGCCACCACGGAGCCGCGTGCCGGCCGCCCCACGCTCTCGTCACTCGGCGGGCGTGGACTCGGCATCGTCGAGTACATCGCCGACCGCTGGGGGGTCCGTCACGAGGGCGACTCGACCACGGTCTGGGCTGTCGTCCATGTTTCCTGGCAGGCCCGAAACGCAACCCCTAGAACGACCGAAACCCCGGCTCTGCGTGAGGTCGGATAACGGTCCTAGCGGGACATCTTCCCGACGACGGTGATCACCGCGACGACCGCCAAGGCGATGAGCGCGAAGACGAGAAGGAACTTCAGCGTCGCGAACACCGCGGGAATCACGAATCCGAAGATCAGCCAGAGGGCCAGGATGACGCCCACGACGGTCAGCACAGTACGGGCCATGCCTCCACGGTACGGTCTGACGCCCACCGTCGCGAGGTTGATCGACGAAGACCCGGCACCTTGTCTCAACCGTGACGCACGGCCGTTCCCTTGGCCGATCACTCCCGCCCCATGGGTTTCACGTGAATCATGATCCACCCCCCTTTCCTTTTCCTTGGGCGTGATCATGCACAGGTTCGTGAACACCTGCGCTGACCTGCCCACCCTTTGTTGGTGATCATGCGCAGATTCGGCAATGTGGCATCCGACCTGCACCTTCATGCGCCGTGATCATGCACAGGTTCGCCGATATGGGCTTTGACGTGCGTGTTCGTGATCCGTGATCATGCACAGCTTCGTGCCAGGCGCCGTTGAGCTGGCCGTACGTCCTCCGTGATCATGCATGGCGGCGCTGCCGTAGAGGGCCGTGCGGGTCGCATGCTCCACGTGCATGATCGCGAGGGGTGTACGGCCAGGTCGTGGCGTGTCCACGCGAGTCTGCGCATGATCACGATAAGTGAAAGCGCAGGTCGGACGGGGCATGGCCGAATGTGTGCATGATCACGGATGGTGAAGTTGCAGGTCAGGTATTACATGACCGAACTTGTGCATGATCACGGAACGTTGTTGTGCAGGTCAGATGCCCCGCCGCCGAATGTGTGCATGATCACGGCAGAGGTGGGGGGGTGGGGGGAAGGGGGGTGGGGCAACTCTTACGGTCTGGTGACGGGCCTCGGAGTGCGGGATGGGGCGGCCATACCGTGGGGATATGCCATCCCGAGGAGTCCGATGACTGGAAATCCCGCACGTGTCCTGGTCGTCGACGACGACCCGACCGTGGCAGAGGTCGTCGCCCGTTACCTGGAGCGCGACGGTCACAAGGTCGAATGCGTGGGCGACGGCGCCGAGGCGCTCCGGCGGGCGCTCGCCGACCCGCCCGACCTCCTCGTCCTCGACCTGATGTTGCCGAAGATGGACGGGCTCCAGGTCTGCAGGAAGCTCAGGGAGCGGTGGCCGGTGCCGGTCATCATGCTGACCGCGCTGGGTGAGGAGATCGACCGGGTCGTGGGCCTCGAGACGGGGGCGGACGACTATGTCACCAAGCCCTTCAGCCCTCGGGAACTCGCCCTCCGGGTGCAGTCGGTGCTCCGGCGCGCCCGCGGCGCGCTGGTGCCTACCGGCACCGGCGTGTTGCGCGACGGCGATCTCGTGGTCGACGTGGGCGCGCACGAGGTGACGGTCGGCGGCGAGGAGATCGTCCTGACCGCCAGAGAGTTCGACCTGCTGGCCTACCTGCTGCGCAATCCCCGCCAGGCGTTCAGCCGCATGGCCCTCCTCGACCAGGTCTGGGGATGGTCCTTCGGCGACACGTCGACGGTGACCGTCCATGTGCGCAGACTCCGGGAGAAGATCGAACCGGATCCGACCGACCCGCGGCGTATCGTCACCGTCTGGGGGGTCGGCTATCGATACGAGCCGCTGACATGATCCTCCAGATCATGGCCGTGAGCGCGGGACTGGGCCTGGTCATCGCAGGTCTGGGGCTCGCCCTGCTGCGGGTTCTCCGTCGTCACTCGATCGGCGTGATGCTCGCGGTCGTGGCGGTGATTACGGTTGCGGCGACGCTCGCCGGCGTGGTCGCGGTCACGCTGGCAATGATCATCGAGGGCCGGCCGAGGAACATCGTGCTCACCGTCGTCGCCATCGGCGGCCTCGTGGGACTGGGCGTCGCGCTCGTCAACGCGCGGTGGGTGGTGCTGGCGAGCAGACGGCTGGTCGCCGCGCTCGACGACGTTTCGCCGTCCGGCCGGTTCGTACCTCCGGAGGGTCCGCTGCCCGCCGAGCTCGAGACCATCGGCCTGGCTCTGGAGCAGGCGTACGAGCGGCTGCGCCTGGGGCAGGAGCGCGAGCGGACTCTCGAGAGCGCTCGGCGTGAGCTGGTCGCCTGGGTGAGCCATGATCTCCGTACACCGCTCGCGGGGATGCGCGCCATGGCCGAGGCGCTGGAGGACGGCGTCGCCGACGACCCTGACACGGTCAAGCGCTACCACACGCAGATCAGGCTCGAGGTCGACCGTCTTTCCGGCATGGTCGACGACCTCTTCGAACTGTCCCGCATCCATGCGGGCACGCTGCGGCTCTCCCGTAGCAAGGTCGGCCTGGCGGACCTGGTCGCCGACGCCCTTGCGGGTGTGGAGCCTCTCGCGAGGGCCAAGCGCGTCCGCCTGTCCGGCGAGGCGGACGCAGTCCTGCCCGTCGACGCGGACGCGGGTGAGCTGAGCCGTGCCGTACGGAATCTAGTGGTCAACGCGATCCGCCACACTCCCGCGGACGGAACCGTCTCCGTGCGGGCGGTCGCCGAGGGCGACACGGTCAGCCTGTCGGTCCTCGACTGCTGCGGGGGGATCCCCGAGGACGACCTGCCGCGGGTGTTCGACGTGGCGTTCCGCGGCGAGGCCGCCCGCACTCCCGGCCCGTACGGCGGGGCGGGGCTCGGGCTGGCCATCGCCCGCGGCATCGTGGAGGCGCACCAGGGCATGATCGGCGTGGTCAACGAGGGCCCCGGTTGCCGTTTCGAGATCAGGTTGCCGTTGTCAGGCTGAATCTCCTCCTGGGCCGGCGTCGGCACCCGTGTCCGGATGGCTGTCGCGTTCCGAGCCGCGGCTGCCCGGCTCGCGGAAGGTGAACGCCTCGGCCATGGCGCGGAACGTGGGACAGGGCCACCGCCACATACAGCTTCTGCACCGCAGGATCGGATTGGCGGCGTCGCTCGTGATCCCTCCGGCGTCCCGGGGTTGGTGGAGATCCAGCAGCCGGATGCCCAGCTCCGTGAAGTTCAGCAGCTCATCGCGCGCCTCGGAGAGGAACTCGAGATCCTCTCCGGCCAGTCGCGCGCTGATCGGGACATATCCCTCGCGATTGATCAGCGAGCGGAGCGGTTCGGCCGTGTCACGCCACGACGTCGCCTTCTCTGTGCGCACCTGGATGACCTCAAGCCGCTCCCTGAGCGTTCGCCGCTGATGATCCTCGGGAAGTTCACTGTTCATCATGCTCTCGGGCCCACTGTGCTCGGCGCCCGCCCTCCTTCGCGAAGTGACGACCAAGACGCGGAGGTTCCGGGCCCCCCATCCGGCCAAGCCGGTGTCGCATACGGTCAAGCTTCGCGCACTCTGCGTGTACTCGCTGCCCGAATCGGGGACAAAGGGCGGACGACTCATCGGTAATTCCGGAGGAACGTGACCCGGGGCCGGTACGGCGCTAGTGTGCGCCTCGTGGAGCTCAAAGTCGCGACGCAATCCCACGCCGGTCACGCCGTTATGGCGGTCGCCGGCGAAATCGACCTGTACACCGCTCCCCGGCTGCAGACGGAGTTCACCCGACTGCTGGAGACCGGGCCGGACCGGGTCGTCATCGACATGTCCGAAGTGGAGTTCTGCGACTCCACGGGCATGAACGTGCTGTTGTCAGCGCTCAAGCGGCTGCGTGAACGCGGCGGCAGCCTGGAGGTGGCGGCGCCTCGACCCGCGGTACGGAAGATCCTCCAGGTCACCGGCCTGGACTCGGTCTTCACCGTCCACGACACGGTGCCCGCGGACCTGCTCACGGCTGAGCAGCAGGGATAGCCGAACATGAGTGAACTGGTGGTGCCGACGCCGGACACCGCGGTCGTCATCCCGGCCAAGGACGAGGCCGACCGGATCGGCGCCACCGTGACCGCCGCCCTGAAGCTGCCCGGCGTGGATCTCGTGGTCGTCGTCGACGACGGTTCGGCCGACGAGACCGGCCGGGTGGCCAGGGCGGCCGGCGCCCGGGTCGTACGGCACAGCAGGAACAAGGGCAAGGCCGCCGCGATGGAGAGCGGGGCGGAAGCCGTACAGCTCCTCGATGAGGATGTTCCGCGGCACCTGCTCTTCCTCGACGCGGACCTGGGTGAGACGGCTTCGGCGGCCCATGCGCTGATCACGCCGGTCCGGGTCGGTGCGGCCGACATGACCATCGCGGTCTTCGCCACCCGGGTGAAGCTCGGGGGCCACGGCATCGTCGTACGGCTGGCCCGCGACGGGATCAAACGGCTGACCGGCTGGGAGCCCGCCCAGCCGCTGAACGGCCAGCGGTGCCTGACACGGGCCGCGTTCGACGCCGCGCAGCCGCTCGCCCATGGATTCGGTGTCGAGACCGGGATGACCATCGACCTGCTCACCAAGGGCTTCCGCGTGGTCGAGGTGGAGGTCGACATGGCCCACCGGGCGACGGGAACCGACTGGCGGGCCCAGATGCACCGCGCGAAGCAGTTCCGCGACGTCGGCCGCGCGCTGGCCGCCCGTGAACCGGCGATCAAGCATGGCAAGGAAGCCATCAAGCAAGGCAAGGACGCCTTCCGCCCCCGCCCTTGAGCGCCTTCCTTCCCGCCGTGATCATGCACAGGTTCGAGAAAGTGTGCCCTGAAGTGCCACAACCCTGCGCGTGATCATGCACACCTTCGGTGTTGGCATGTCTGACCTGCCCTTTCATCGGTCGTGATCATGCACGGATTCGTGGACGTCCGCTCCGATCAGGCCGTATGCCGTTCGTGATCATGCACGGATTCGTGCGTATCGGCGCCGACCAGCCAGGACGCCTGTCGTGATCATGCACGTGTTCTCCTAGTGTTACCCTCGCCGGCGGAAACGCCGCATGCGATCGCGTGAGGATCCCGACCCGCGTCACTCGGGGCGCCCCGTTGATCGCTCGCATCTTCGATTGCCAGATCACGAATACCATCGGGCCAGGTCAGCGGGGTTGTAGAGGAATGTGCGCATGATCACGCCGAGAAGAATGCCTGGTCAGGCATGCCGCCACCGAATGTGTGCATGATCACGCCGGGGGAAGTGCCTGGTCAGGTGGCATATCCCGGAACCTGTGCATGATCACGCGGGAAGGGGTGGGGGTGCGGGTCGCGCTGGGGGCCGGGGCGGCGTCGATTCTCCTGACGATCACGATCGGCTTGCTCGGGCCGTCCGCGATGGTGCCTCCGCTGCAGGGACGTCCGTGGCAGCCGCCCTACTCGCTCGACGTCATGCCCGACGGCCGTCTCGTCATCGGCATGGCGGCAGCCGCCATCATCCTGGGCGCGCTCGGCCTGGCGGCGGGCCTGCGCTCCATTCACCGGATGCCCGACGCGCGCTGGCTCCTGCTCGCCGGCTGCCTCGTCGCCGTCGTCCTCGCCTTCCTGCCGCCGTCGGGGTCCGCCGACCATCTCAACTACGCGGCATACGGGCGCATGGTCACGCTCGGACACAACCCCTATGTGACCGTTCCTGCTGATCTGCCCGCCGATCCCGTCATCCGGTGGGTCGAGGAGTGGCGGAACACGCCCAGCGTTTACGGGCCGGTCGCGACAGCCGTACAGGCGCTCGCCTCCCTCATCGGCGGCGACTCGCTCCGGTTGACGGTGTTCGTCATGGAACTCGCCAATGCCGCCGCGTTCGTCGCGACCGCGTTGCTCCTGCACCGGTTCACCCGGCATGATCCCGTACGGCGACGCCGCGCGGCTCTGCTGTGGACGGTCAACCCGCTGGTCGTCTATCACCTCGCGGCGGGCATGCACCTCGACACTCTGGCGATCGTCTTCATGGTCGCCGCCCTCGTCCTCGGTAGGGGCAAGGGCGTCCTGCTCGGTCTCGGAATCGCGGTGAAGGTCACGGTCGGCCTCGTCGCCTTAGGCCCCGCGTGGGAGCTGCGGAGGTCGCCGAGGAAGCTGGCGATCGTCGCAGGATCGGCGACGCTGACCGTGCTCGTGGCCTACCTGCTCGCGGGGCCCGACTCGCTCGACCAGGTCCGCAACGCCAGTCAGTCGTTGTCGCTGGCGACGCCCTGGAAGCTCGTCCAGCACGCGGCCCAGTCACTCATCGGTCCGGGCGCCTATCGGGTGTGGATCCAGCTCGGCTCCTACGCCCTGCTCGCGGCCCTGGCCTTCCTGCTGGTCAGGGCCTTCCGGCGGGAGGGTGAGCTCGACGCCCCACGGGTGGCTCTCGCCTTCTGCGTGGCCTGGCTGTTCGCCACGCCCTACGTGCTGCCGTGGTACGACGGGCTGGCCTTCGCCCTGCTCGCGATGGTGGTCTGCCCGGCGCTCGACGGCTTCCTCGTCGTACGGCTGGCCGTGTTGTCCCTCGGATATCTGCCGGCGAGGCAGATGGGTCAGCCCGAGGGCCTGGACTGGCCGGTCACCGTGGTCCGTTCGCAGGTCGTGCCATGGTGTCTGCTTGCGCTGACGATCGGTCTGGCGTGGTGGGCGTGGAGAGCTGGAGCGCGCGCACGGACGCGGCCAGCGTGAGCGGGACGGCCACGGTCAGGGCCATCGCCGGGATGGCGACGCCGGAGTCGTTCAGGAGGAATCCGGCCAGGGCCGCGGTGAGCGTGCCGAGGAGACCGGCCCGCAACGCGGAGGCGTGGCCGTACGCCTGACTGAGCGCCGGCGCCCCCCACTTCGAGGGCCGGGAGAGCACAAGGAACAGGAAGGCCAGGGCGACCAGCGAGAGCAGGGTCAGGGGCAGGTTCCCCAGGGTGTGCAGCATCGCCCCGAGCTTGCGGCCGACGACCGACGCGCCCTCGCCGTCGACGACCTGCTGGACGAACGTCCCGAGGTGGGTCCTCTGGTCAGCCGGCCGCATCCAGTCGGCGACGGCGATCAGTCCCACGGCCAGGACTCCGCCCGCGCCGATCACCGCCAGCCGGATGACGGACACCCTCCGGCCGGTGACCAGCAACATGAACACGGCGAACCCGAGGATGAACGACGGCACGCCGCCGAAGTCGGCCCCCCAGTTCGGCCAGCCGTCCGCGGCGATCGCCAGCAGTCCGTAGGCCAGGCACAGGACCAGCGCCGGGACCCGCCACCGCCGCAGAGCCTGACTGAGCCCGGCCAGCAGCAGGATCGTGCCGGTCGAGTAGACGGCGAAGGCCATGTTCCCGAAGCCGTAGAAGCGGCCGCCCGTCACCGGCTCGTACCCCGTCACGGCGTTCACCTGGAGTCTCGACCCCGTCATCACGTCGATGAGCAGGGCGAGCGAGCTCACCCCTGCGACCACGGTGAGCGGCCCGAGTACGTGCCCCCGCCACGGCCCGGCGAAGGCCACCCCGGCGATCGCCCCGGCCATGACCAGGATCGTGCCGCACAGCGCGGCCATCGGGTGGGCCAGGCTCCACCACGGCACGAGTTGCGCCAGGAAGGTCGACACCGGGACCGCGGCGCTGACCACCGCGACGATCTGGGCGGGCACGAACATCCGCCGGTACCGTCGCATCACGACGGCGGCGAGCGCGTAGAAGAGCAGTTGCGCCACCACGAGGACCAGGAAGAACGGCTCCCGCACCTGCTTGAGCACCTGGCTGGCGAGATCGGCGTCCGCGAGCCGGGCGACGGAGTCCTTCGCCGTTCCGTCCGCCGTGCCGTCCGGTTGCCACGGCCGGCCGACGACTCCCTCCGGGGTGGTGATCCCGAGGACGTGGGTGACGGTCGCGGTCAGGTCGGTGAGGGTGACCAGCGCGTCCTGCCGGGTGGAGGACGCGGTCAGCCACCCCGCTCCGTACGGCTCGAGCCCCGCCGTAGAGCCCGTAGAGCCCGCGGGCCCGGCGGGGCCGGTGGCCATGGCCACGTGAAGATGGGCGGTGGCGCCGGAGTCGGACAGGCCCGCGACGAGCACCGTCGAGCCGGCCGGCACGTGAGCGAGGACCGAGCCGACCGTGCGATCGGCGGCGGCCGCCGCGCTCCGGCGGGCGTCCCCCTCCTGGTTCCAGGCCTGGGCGATCTCGCCCGCCTCCGCGAACACGACGGTGTACGGGGTCAGATCCGGCAGCTCACCCGGATTGGCAGCATATTTCTGGATCTTTCCGGACTTGTCGGCTGCCGCGAGAGCGGCCCCCGGCCCGATCGCGGCGACACGTCCTCCCGCACCGATGATCGTCTGGCCGAGCAGGCCGATGTCCGCCTTGTATGAGCCCGCCCGCTGCAACGCGACCAGCCCGGCCCAGCCGGGAACGGTCGCCGAGCCGTCCGGCGCCGCGACGGGGGCGGGAAGAGGCGTGCACGAGTCGCCACCCGTTCCCGCCCGCTGGCCTGCCGACACCGTGAGCCAGCCGCCCGCCGGGCAGGTCACCGGCAGGCCCTCCGGAGGAACCGTTCTCGTGGAGAGCGACGCCACGCCGCCCTTCGCCGCGAGGGCCCACAGGTTGGGCGTGCGCGCCGAGTCGAGGTCGTCCCACCGCAGGCCGGGGACTCCGATCAGGACCACGCGGCCCGTGGGAGAGCCGGAGGACGACGCGGAGGCGGGCAGGGCGGCGGTCACCCCGGCTCCCAACGCGGCCAGCAGCGCGACGAGCGCGGCCGCGATGAAGAACAGGTGACGGACCGCTGTGGATCGCTGAGCGCCGTGCACGGTTCGCGGGCTCCTCGGCTCGGGCTGGACGGGCGGACAATCTCGGCTGGACGGGCGGACAATCTCGGGCTGGACGAGTGAACAATGAGGGCGGTGGTCAGGCGGAGGAGGGACGCGGAACACCGCGGCCATCCGCGCCGGCGATCGGACGCCGTAGAGACAGGAACAGGACAGAGTCCACGGTAGCCTCCCTCATCATGACGACTGGCCGGATGACCGCGGTGGCGAGGTCGGTGCGGGGGTGGCCCCGGTACCTGGTCTCGCTGCTGATCATCGCGGTCGCCGCGACCCCGCTGATCGCCTACTGGCTGAGCAATCCCGCCGACCAGCGCCTGGTCGACCTGGACGTCTACCGTACGGGCGGATCGGCGCTCCTGCTCGGCCTGCCCGTCTACGACGTGATCACTCCCGCGCCGCAGTTGCTGCCCTTCACCTATCCGCCGTTCTCGGCGATGCTGGCGGTTCCGCTGGGCGAGATGTCCTGGCCCGCGGCCCAATGGGTGTGGACGATCGGCATCGTGGTGGCCCTCGCCGTCACCGTGGGCTACTCCTTCCGGCCCCTGCTCGAGCGCTTCAGCGGGCGCCTGGCCGTACCCGTGCTGTTCGGCCTGCTGGCCGCCGCGTGCATGTACCTGATGCCCATCAGGGACCAGGTCAGGTTCGGCCAGGTCGACCTCTTCCTGGTGGCGCTGTGCCTGCTCGACTGCGTGGTGCGCAAGCCGTGGTGGCCCCGCGGGATGCTGATCGGCCTGGCGACCGCCGTGAAGCTCACGCCGGGTGTGTTCCTGATCTACCTGGCCGTCACGGGCTTTCCGCGGCGCGATGGGGACCCCGAGCACAGGCGTGCCCTCTACATGGCGGTCTTCACGGCCGGCCTGCTCACGATCCTGCCGTTCCTGGCCATCTTCGACGACGCGAAGGACTTCTGGTTCTCGGCGCTGCTCGACTCGGAACGGCTCGGGGCGAACGCCGCCACGACCAACCAGTCGCTGCGCGGCATGTTGCTCAGGCTCTACCTGCCCGGCTGGCTGACCGCCGCGATCTGGCTCGCCGCCGCCGCCGCGATCGGCTGGTACGGCTTCCGCCACGCCCGCAGGGCGTTCCGCGACGGAGACCCGATGAGGGGGGTCGCGCTGACGGGGTTGATGGCCGTGCTGCTCTCGCCGGTGGCGTGGATCCACCACCTGGCCTGGGTCGTCATCGTGATCGCGGCGCTGGCGGGCTCGGGGAGGGACCGTACGCGACTACTGGTCGCCGCGGGCGCGTGGCTCTACTTCGTGCTGCCCATTCCCTGGTGGGGCGTGTCGATCAAGGCCCTGGAGATCCCGGTCGTGAGCCCGGTCATCGGCAAGATCGTGCAGGACGCCTTCGGCCTCGGCGCGATCGGCCTCGTCTGGCTGCTCGCCTCCTGGCTGCCGCGGCGGAGAAACGCCGATCGAGTCGGGTCTCCGGTTCTCCGTACGGCGCCTTGACCGAGTAGTTACGCTCGGTGGCGTGCTGGTTACCGTGGTGGTGATGGTCGGCGTCCTCGCGGGCGCGACCGGTGTGGCGATCGGCCTGCTCGCGCTCAGGGGTGCGCGAGCCTCCGTCGAGGAATGTCTCGACGCCCTGGCCCGGCGCAGCGCGGTCGAGGGCGCCGTCGACAGCAGGGCCATCCGCGATGTGGCGGTGTACCGGTACGACGCCCTCGAGGAGATGACCGGGCGGCTCTCGTTCTCCGTGGCGTTGATCAACGGCTTCGGTGACGGCGTCGTGCTCACCTCGATCAACGGCCGGTCCGAGACGCGCACCTACGTCCGCTCCGTTTACGCCGGCAAGGGTGGCCAGCCGCTCTCGCCCGAGGAGGAGCAGGCCGTGCGGGCGGCCCGGCTCGGCCTCGGCCCGGAGGTCGAGCCCCAGCGGACGCGCCGTCAATGGACGGTCACCTCCCGCTGATCGGAGAGGGTCGGCGCGGGTCTGCGAAGGTGCGACTTGCGACTCCTCTGTGCGGCTAACCTGGTCGTATGTCGAAACTCGCCTATCTTGGGCCGCAGGGCACCTTCTGCGAGGCCGCCCTGCGGATCTTGGCGCCCGACGCCGAAGGCGTGCCCTCCGCCAACGTGGGCGCCGCTCTCGACGCCGCTCGCCGTGGCGAGGCCGGAGGGGCCGTCGTCCCCCTGGAGAACTCGGTGGAGGGGGCGATCACCCAGACTCTCGACGAGCTCGCCTGGGGACAGCCGCTCCTCATCACCGGAGAGCTGCTGCTGCCGGTCGAGTTCTATCTGCTCGCGCGTCCCGGCACCGAGATGCGGCACATCAAGCGGGTCATCACCCACCCGGCGGCGCACACCCAGTGCCGCGGGTTCGTCGAGCGCGAACTGCCCGGCGCCGTGGTGGTCGCGTCGTCCTCCACCGCCGCCGCCGCTCAGGAGGTGGCCGCTCCCGGCTCGCCGTACGACGCGGCGATCAGCCCGGCCATAGCGGGCGAGTACTACGGGCTGGTCCAGGTCGCCGCCGGCATCGGCGACCGGTCCGACACGGTCACCCGGTTCGTCAAGGTGAGCCCGCCCGGCGAGCTGCCCCAGCCGACCGGCGCCGACCGGACCTCGCTGGTCGTCTACCTCAGGGACGACCATCCCGGCGCGCTGCTGGAGATGCTGAGCGAGTTCGCGGTCCGCGGGGTCAACCTGACCCGGATCGAGTCCCGCCCCACCGGCGACGGCATCGGCCGGTATTTCTTCCACTTCGACTGTGAAGGCCACATCGCCGACGCGCGGGTGGGCGAGGCCATCTCCGGTCTGCGCCGCCTGTCCGACGACGTCCGCTTCCTCGGCAGCTATCCCCGTGCCGACCAGGTCATCACGCAGATCAAGCGCGGCACGGCCGACACGGACTTCTCCGAGGCCGCCGGCTGGCTGAGCCGCATCCGCGAGGGCCGGGTCTGACGTCCCCCCGACCGGAGATCGACGAGGGCCGGACGGCCGGTGGCGGGCGGTGGCCGTACCGGCTCCGGTAGCCTTGATCCGTGATTGACCTGCGTACCCTTCGCGAGGAACCTGACCGTTTCCGGGCGTCGCAGCGCGCTCGGGGCGAGGACGACACGGTCGTCGACGCGCTGCTCTCCCTCGATGAGCGCCGTCGTAGCGCCCTCAGTGGCTTCGAATCGTTGCGTGCCGAGCAGAAGAGCATCGGCAAGTCGGTGTCGCGGGCCTCGGGCGAGGAGCGCGCGGCGCTGCTCGACCGTGCGAAGGATCTCGCCTCGCAGGTGAAGACGGCGGAGGCCGAGGCGGCCACTCTCGGCGACGAGCTCGACCGGCTGGCCCTGAGCGTGCCCAACCTCGTCGAGGAGGGGGCGCCCCCCGGCGGCGAGGACGACTACGTCGTGCTCGAAGAGATCGGGGACAAGCCGGAATTCGACTTCGAGCCCCGGGACCACCTGGAGCTCGGGGAACTGCTCGACGCGATCGACGTGGAGCGCGGCGCGAAGGTGTCGGGCGCCCGGTTCTTCTTCCTCAAGGGCGTCGGCGCGCGGCTCCAGCTGGGCCTGCTGAACATGGCGATGCAGCAGGCCGTCGAGGCCGGCTTCATCCCGATGATCACTCCCGTGCTGGTGAAGCCGGAGTCGATGCAGGGCACCGGCTTCCACGTGTCCCACGACAAGGAGATCTACCGCCTGCCCGACGACGATCTCTACCTCGTGGGCACGTCGGAGGTGCCGCTCGCGGCCTACCACGCCGACGAGATCCTCGACCCCCGTGCGCTGCCGCTGCGCTACGCGGGCTGGTCGTCCTGCTTCCGCCGCGAGGCCGGCTCGTACGGCAAGGACACGCGGGGCATCATCCGCGTCCACCAGTTCGACAAGGTCGAGATGTTCTCGTACTGCCCGCCGGAGGACGCGCACGAGGAGCACCTCAGGCTGCTCGCCTGGGAGAAGGAGATGCTCGAGAAGGTCGAGGTCCCCTACCGCGTGATCGACGTCGCGGCGGGTGATCTGGGCATGTCCGCCGCCAGGAAGTTCGACTGCGAGGGCTGGGTGCCGAGCCAGGGCCGCTATCGCGAACTCACCTCGACGTCCAATTGCACCGAGTTCCAAACGCGCAGGCTGCGGGTCCGCTATCGGGACGCGGACGGAAAGCCCCAGCACGTCGCCACGCTGAACGGCACACTCGCGACCACTCGGTGGATCGTCGCCATTCTGGAGAACCACCAGCAGGCGGATGGTTCGGTCATCGTTCCGAAGGCCCTGCGGCCGTATGTCGGGCTCGACATCCTCGAGCCGGTCAAGGGACGGGTCGCGCGCTGATTTCTTGTCCGCTTAGCGCGTAATCGGCGATTGCGCGCTAAGCGGGGAAAGTGCGGTCCGTGTCCGGATGGAGCGGTCCGAAAAAACGTTTACTCGGTGTACCTAACCGATTCGCCATGTTCCTTCGTGTTCCCGAGAGCGTTCACGAGTAGACGAATGGTCTGGCCCGTACACACCAAAGGCGGGGTTCGCAATGCGAACCCCGCCTTCAGTGAGTCAGTGGGTCAGATCGCCCGCACGTTGGAGGCCTGCGGACCCTTGGGGCCCGAGGTGACCTCGAACTCCACCCGCTGGCCGTCTTCCAGATTGCGGTAGCCGGAGCCGGAGATCGCCGAGAAGTGCACGAACACGTCGGGCTCGCCGCCGTCCGGTGCGATGAAGCCGAAGCCCTTCTCAGCGTTGAACCACTTGACGGTTCCCTGAGCCATTAATGCTCTCCCTAAGGAAGTGAATCTTGGGGCACCACACCTCGTGGGCCCCGGTGTGTCGCACAGCTCCCCGGGTGGCTCATAACAGTCAAGCTGGTTTTCGCTACGGGAACAGCTAATACAACGCCATCACATCTAACACTATGGCGCGCGTTGGTGTTCCATCTCTGGGTGAGATTTCTTCTCCCAGGCACCCCTCGAAGGTGTGCCAACGCATAACAGCGTGCAAACTGGAACGCGTCATGACCAGCCCTCGTCTCGTCGCCACGGATCTCGACGGCACCGCGCTGCGCTCCGACGGCAGCGTCTCCGCTCGGACGGCCGCCGCCTTCGCGCGAGTGGAGGAGGCCGGCGGCACGCTGGTCTTCGTCACCGGGCGGCCGCCCCGCTGGATGCACGCCGTCGCGGGAGCCGTACGACATCGGGGGCTGGCGATCTGCGCCAACGGAGCCCTCGTCTACGACCTCCACACCGAGGCGATCGTGGAGTCTCACCTGATCGCCCCTGACGTCCTGGAGGAGTCCGTCCGGCGGTTGCGGGGCCACATCGACGGCCTGACCTTCTCCGTGGAGTACGAACAGGGCTTCGCCCACGAGTCGGACTTCCCGGTGGGCGGCTGGGACGCTCAGAGGGTGAACGGGCAGCGGGTGGAGACATCGAGGCTGACCTCCCGGCCGTGCGCCAAGCTGCTCGCCCTACATCCGTCGATGCACCCGGACGACCTGCACCGCGAGGCGCTCGACATCGTCGGAGATCTCGTGACGCCCACCCACTCGAGTGGGCGGGGGCTGATCGAGATGAGCGCCCACGGAGTGACCAAGGCCACGGCGCTGGCCGCGCTCGCGGGCGATCTGGGGATCAAGCCGGCTGATGTGGTCGCCTTCGGGGACATGCCCAACGACCTGCCGATGCTGACCTGGGCCGGCACGTCGTACGCCGTCGCGAACGCCCACAAAGACGTGCTGGCCGCCGTCGATCACGTGACGGCGGCCAACAACGACGACGGAGTCGCCCGGATTCTTGAGGATCTGTTCTGACGTGCTCGGGGGCGTCGTGCGAAAGTCCTACAGGTAGGGGCCGCCGCCGCGGTGGGTCGCCTCGTCGGGGCTCTGCTGGGTCATGCCGCCGGGAAGCGCCCTGCGCATCTGCTCCAGCTGCGCCCGTGCGGCCATCTGCTGGGCGAACAGGGTGGTCTGGATGCCGTGGAACAGGCCCTCGAGCCAGCCGACGAGCTGGGCGTGAGCGACCCTCAGCTCCGCGTCGCTCGGGGGGGCGCCGTTGTCGTCGGTGAGGGGGAGCGAAAGCCGTTCCAGCTCGTCGACGAGCTCTGGGGCGAGCCCGTCCTCCAGCTCCTTGATCGAGCTCTGGTGGATGTCCTTGAGGCGCTTGCGGCTGGCGTCGTCAAGGGGGGCCGCGCGCACCTCCTCGAGAAGCTGACGGATCATGCTGCCGATCCGCATGACCTTCGCCGGCTGCTCGACGAGCTCGGCGACGGACCGTTCCTCCTGCTCGCTCTCCTTGCCATCGCCGGAGACCGAGAGGCCCTCGGGCCCCACGACCACGATCTGTGGGGTGCTCTCGTCTGCGTTCATGGGTCGATTACCACTCCTGATTCGCTTCCTGGCTCGCCCCGCCCCGTGCCGGCCGTCGGCGGCCTGCTTCGCTGAGCGGCCAGGCTCGCTTTCCTGCTCTCGCGATCCAACCTAGCTCACCGGACCAACAGGATCTTTCCGATGTGCTCGCTCGCCTCGAGCATGCGGTGAGCCTCGGTGGCGTCGGCCATGGGGACCTCGGCGTGCACCACGGGACGGATCGCTCCGGCGCTGATCAGCGGCCAGACGTTGGCCACGACGCCGCGGCAGATGGCGCCCTTCTCATCGACCGGGCGTCCGCGCAGACCGGCCGCGGAGATCGAGGCCCGCTTGCCCATCAGCTTGCCGAGATCGATCTCGCCGACCGTTCCGCCCTGCATGCCGATGAGGACCAGCCGTCCGCCGATCTTGAGTGCGTCCACGTTCTGGCGGAGGTACTTGGCGCCGATGATGTCCAGGATGACGTCGGCCCGGTTCTTGAACTTCTCGGCGAAGTCCTCCTCCCGGTAGTTCACGCCCTCGTCCGCGCCCAGGTCGAGGCAGCGCCGCACCTTGTCGTCGGACCCGGCGGTGACGAGCACGTGCGAGCCGAACGCCTTGGCGAGCTGGATGGCCATGGTGCCGATCCCGCTCGCGCCGCCGTGGACGAGCAGGGTCTCGCCCTTGCGCAGTCTGGCGGTCATGAAGACGTTCGACCAGACTGTGCAGGCGACCTCGGGAAGGGAGGCGGCCACGTCCAGTGCGAGCCCTTCGGGGACGGGCATGACCTGCTGCCACGGGACGGCGACGCGCTCGGCGTACCCGCCGCCCGCGAGCAGCGCGCAGACCTGGTCGCCGACGGAGAACCCCTCGACGCCGTCGCCGATCTCGGCGATCACTCCCGAGCACTCGAGGCCGAGGATGTCGGAGGTGCCCTTGGGCGGCGGATAGAAGCCCTGCCGCTGGAGGATGTCGGCCCGGTTGACCGCGGACGCCGTCACGTCGATGACGACCTGACCTGCGGCGGGACGCGGATCGGGCACTTCTCGCCAGCTCAGGACGTCGGGTCCGCCGGGCTCGGAAATCACAATCGCACGCATGTCACCTAAAGTAGCGTGGCGGTCGAACTCAACGGTTGCCCGCATTCAGCGTAATACGGGACGCTAATCTCCAATGTGTTTGCTGCCCTTTTAGCCCATCCCGAGGGGGTACACGGTGGCGAGACATGATCGAGAGGATCCTCATTCTCTCGAGGACCAGCTCGCATGGCTGGACGCGATCAAGGAAATGCCCGACGAGGTGGAGATCGCGGTGAGCGCGGTCACTTCGGCGACCCTTGCGTCCGCCGCGTCTCCTGGCGCGTCTTCCCCCGCGGGTCCTCCCGCCCAGCCGGCAGGCCGCGAGGCCCCTTCGCCGTACCCCCAGGACCCGTGGAGCCTCGTCCCGTCGGAGCCCGCGTCAGGCGCGCTGTTCCGCAACGCGGTCGACTCGATGTACGGCTCCGTGGCCGTGGCCGACGACGCCGCCCTGGCCGCTCCGCCCGGTGAGGACACCGGCAGCAAGGAGTCCGCGGCCGGACCGGCCCTCGGGGCCGCCGCGTTGCCCGCCGAGGTCGTGTCGGAGCCGGCCACTCGGGGTGACCGCGCCGAATCGTCGGAACGCCCGGCCGAGCCGGCCATCGACCCGTTCGACCCGTTCGGGTCCGCGTTCCGGACGTCCGCGCTGAGCGGCCCCGTCGCCGGAGCGCCCACGGTGGAGGACGCCGAGCGGGCCGCAACCCACGAGGACGTCGACGCGATGGGGACGGCCAAGCCGTCCGGCAGTGACCAGGAGTCCACCTCGGGATCGGGCTTCGGGGGCGGCTTCGGCAAGGGCGCCTTCAACGACTCTCCCGCTGACACCGACTCCTTCAGCCTGGGCGCCTTCGCCGACGCCGACCCCCGCAAGCCGGGCGGTTCGGCTTCCGAAACTCCCGCGCCTGCCGGGGAGTCGTCTTCTCCCTCGTCGCCTGCCTCGTCGTCCGCCTCGGCGACTGAGGAACCGCTGCGGGGCTGGCTGGAGCCGGCCGTACCGGTCGACCAGATCGCCCCGGCGGAGTCCGCGGATGCACGCCCCTCGGTGGAGAAGGCCGCGCACTCTGAGTGGCCGAGCATGCCCGAGCGGCTGCCTGCGGACAGCAGGGCCGCGGCGCAGGAGCCCTTCGAGTCCTTCCCCGGAGAGGCCCTGCGCGCCGAGTCCTTCACAGGAGAGCAGGCGCGTCCCGAGCGCTTCCCCGGCGAGCGTTTCCCTGGGGAGCGTTTCCCCGGAGAGGCCGCTCCTGCGGATCCCTTCGCGGCGGACCGTTCCGCCTCGGTCTCGGGGGAGCACTCCTTCCGGACGGAGCGGCTGTTCCCCGGGGAGCGGTCGGACGGCTTCGCAGGCCCGGACGCGACGTTCCACGTCACGACTCCGGCGGTCGAGCCCAAGCCCCCGATCAAGGACGACCCGTTCTCCGGCTCCCTCCGGGAGGATCTGGCCGTCGACGAGCGCCGGCCGTACGAGCGTGACGGGGTCGACACCGACGATCGCCCGCAGTACGAACCGCGACGCCGTCAGGCCCCGCCGCCGGCGTTCAACACTCCGTCGCGGTCCGTCGCGGGCAACAAGCCGTCGGCGGACAGCCTCGATCCGGTCAGCCTCCTCAAGGGCCGCAGGAACGCTCCCAAGGGCGGCTGGCGCCGGCTCGTCTACAAGGCGTCGGCCGGGTGGATCAAGCCGGGCGAGCCTCCAGAGGTACGGCGGCGCCGTGAACTGGTCAACCGGGCCCGGACGCCCGTCGCGACAGGGCACCACCGCGTGGCCGTGCTCAGCCTCAAGGGCGGCGTCGGCAAGACGACCACGACGGTGGGACTGGGCGCGACGCTGGCCCAGGTGCGCGGCGACCGCGTGATCGCCGTCGACGCGAACCCCGACCGCGGAACCCTGTCCGACAAGGTCGAGCTTGAGACGGCGGCGACCGTACGCGACCTGCTCAACGAGCGCGGGCAGATCAAGCGGTACGTGGACATAAGGGCGTTCACGTCGCAGGCTCCGTCGAGGCTGGAGATCCTGGCGTCGGACCGCGATCCGTCGGTGTCCGAGGCGTTCAGCGCGAAGGACTACGCCGCCGTCTCGCAGGTGCTGGAGAACTTCTACTCGATCTGCATCACCGACTGCGGGACCGGGCTGCTGCACTCCGCGATGTCCGGCGTTCTCGGGCTGGCCGACCAGATCGTGCTGATCAGCTCGCCGTCCGTCGACGGTGCCCGGGCGGCCTCAGCGACGCTGGACTGGCTTGAGGCTCACAACTACGGGGACCTGGTGCGGGCGGCGACCGTGGTGCTGTGCAGCGTCCGGCCGCGGTCGAAGTCGACCGTGGATCTGGACAGGCTGGAGGCGCACTTCACCGCTCGGTGCCGTGCCGTCATCCGGGTGCCCTACGACCCGCACCTGGAGGAGGGCGCCGAGATCGACCTCGAGCGTCTCCAGGAGGCGACACGGGAGGCGTACCTGAAGCTGGCGGCCAGCGTGGGCGACGGCTTCGCCGGGCCCCACGCGCTGGGGGAGCGCAGGTTCTCTGAGATCCCCGACCAGCTGTAGGCGCTCTCACCGCCGCGGATGCCCGGGGAAGATCGTTTGATATGCGGTCGCGGGGATTACACAGGCGGTGAGAGAGTATGGTGCAGCATGACGTCTTCGCGGGCGTCACCTGGAGAGCTCGCCTAGTGGACGATGGCGGCGGTCTTGAAAACCGCTAGGCCGGGTGACCGGTCTCGTGGGTTCGAATCCCACGCTCTCCGCTCTGTCTCCCGAAACGGTGTCTGACCAGTGGCTTCGCCTGGGTCGGGCACCGTTCGTCGTTTCCGGGGTGCGCAGCCGTACGGCACCATGAGCGGCCCTCGGCCGTTGGCCACGTTATATTCACGGGATGATCTTGAGGTCGATCTAGCTAGTTACGCGGCGCGCGGAGGGCCTGCACCGCCGCACGTCGTCCCGTTGCGGGATCGTCAATCGGTCCGGGTGCGGAGGCTCCGCGCCAGGGTGGGGATCATCACCGTCGCAGGGACGAGGTGTAGCCCGAGGAGGGCGGTGGTGGTGGCGGTGTTTGCCCCGGAGAGGAGGGGCGGGACCAACGAGATCGCGGTCAGCGACACTGTCGTCCACACGAATCGCTCGGCGGGGCGAGCGCTCCAACGAAGAAAAGCGACGGCGATGACCGTGCCCACGACCGAGAAGAAGCCGGTCACGACGGCGAACCCGGGCAACGGGATCGTCTCGCCACCATCCGGGATCTCGAAGTCGACGCCAACGGCCTGGGCAAGCGCAGCGGCGAGGGTGGTGGCCGCCATCGCTGCGAGCGTGGCAATGAAGCCGGTGCCGGCGAGCCTGCGGAGTGGGCGGGTGTGGCGGGTCTGGCCCGATGCCGGGCCTGTGACGACCCCACTGTCATTCATGCTGTTCATGTCGTTCCTCCGTCATTCGGGGCTGGCGTACGGGGTGTGTTGACTGGCATGTGACAGTCCTGGCCCTGGGGGTGACGATGCGCACCCTCGCCGTGCGACGGCCGGGGTTCCGCAGGGCGCGGACGCCGGTGCCGCGGAGCCAGAACCCGGCGTCGCGTCCGAGGACCGGCCCGGGCTCGCCGTCCCGCAACTCCAGCTGCACCCGCCCGCGGGTGACGACGCCGAACGCGTCGCACCACTCCGCCGCGACCACCGCGACACGCGCGCCACCGCGCAGCGCGAGCGTCCACACCGGGACTACTCCGTGCCGTCCGCCGGCAGGCGCTCCGGCAGCCCGAGCCGCGGGAACTGGTCGTCGTGAAACGTGACGATCTCGGTGATCGCCCCGCCGGTGATGCGCAGGACGTCGATCGTCAGCGGCAGGTACGCGCCCTCCTGCTTCTGCCAGTGGTAGAAGGCGACGGCGGGTTGCCGGTTCACGGAGGTGAGGACGGCGCGCAGGTGCTTCATGCTCTCGAAGCCGCTTTCGACCCAGTCGTTCACCACCGTGTCGCGGCCGACGTACAGGCCCGGCGTGGGCGGCATCGAGCAGCGGACGTCGTCCCGCAGCAGTGCGGCGAGCCCGACGACGTCCGTGGCCACGCTGGCGTCGGTATAGCGGCGCACCAGCTCGCGCGTCCCGGCGTCCTCCTCGCCGCCGGTCCAGTCCTGCCGCTCGGCGGGCAGGTGCTCCCGCATGCCGGCGCGGGCCCGCTGCAGCGCGCTGTTCACGGAGTTGACGGAGTCCCCGAGGAGCTCCGCGACGTCCTTCGCCGGCCAGCCGAGCACGTCCCGCAGGATCAGCACGGCCCGCGGGCGCGGCGCGAGGTGCTGGACTGCGACCAGGTACGCCAGCTCGATCGTCTCCCGCGCGACGGCGACGGTCTCCGGCTCGTCCGCGTCGCCCGCGGGCAACTCGTCGAGCAGCCGGTCCGGGTAGGGCTGCAGCCACAGCACCTCGCCGCCGGTCGCAGGCTCCGGGCGGCACTTGGCGAGCAGGTCCAGGCAGGCGTTGGTGGCGATCCGGTACAGCCAGGCCCGGAACGTCGACCGCCCCTCGAAGGTCTCCCGCCGCCGCCAGGCACGGAGGAACGTCTCCTGCACGGTGTCCTCGGCGTCCTCGAACGACCCGAGCATCCGGTAGCAGTGCACGTGCAGCTCCCGCCGGTGCCGCTCAGCCAGCCCCGAGAACGCCGGCTCGTCGACCTCGCCCAGACCACTGCCGCCCAAACCGCTCACGCCCAGCTCCTCCAGCCGCGTGTCCGCACTCATCACGTCATCCTTCCGCCTCGTCGTGTCCCGTCGTAGGTGTGACGGGTGCAGGCGCGACAACTCATCACCAGGGTCGGTCGGCATGGCCGATCCAGTGGCGGAGCACGACGCGCGGTACCGGCGAGGAGGGCGCGGGTCCACCAGAGTGGGCGCGGGTGCGCGACCGCCTGGCGCGTGCCGGGGTCGCCTGGTTCACGATGACGCGGCGGTCATGGACGCACGGGCACGGCACGAGGTCCATCGAAAAGGATTGGCTTGATCTTGGAGCCGAGACCCGGCTCACCTGGGGAGATGCGCCCGAAGAGATTCGAACCCCGGCGCTGTTGCGTTATCGGATCGGCGGATACGCTAGGCCCGCCGACCGTCCGGCTCGTCGGCCACGATTGCTGCAGGGGGCTGGGGGGGAGGGTTCGTACCCCATGGGACGCCCGTCCATCGCACACGGTTGGGCGCAACGACACAGGGAGTGCGATATGACCACCATCATGCGCCTCCCCCCAGCGAGTCAGTCGCAGGCCGCCTTGAGGAGGCCTCGGCCGTTGTTCACGTGATATTCACGGGATGCTCTTGGCGTGTGGTCGACGAAGGGCGGTTGAAGCCGTCGGGATTCGACATGCGCCGACGTGGATGCCGGGTGAGGCTGTAGCCGCCGACGCCGGTGACGGCCGCGATGGCACCGCCGATGGCGGTCCAGGCCCAGCGGGCCGACAAGTCGGGGAGCCAGTCCCAGTTCCAGCCGGAGTCCTTCTCCTCCTCGACCGCGACCGGCGGCGCCGAGGTCAGCACTGCGCCGGCGCTGACCGGCTGGGTCAGCGGGGCCTTGAGTTCGCCGCCCTCCGGCTGGATGTCGTCGCTGTCATGGGCGGTGATCCGCATCGCCACCTGCATCGGAAGGCCCAGATCCTGCTCGGGCAGTCCGGTGACGGCCAGTCGGACGTAGTAGGTGCCGGGCAGCGGGTCGCCGGACCACGGCTCGGCCCACGCGCGGACCTGCCGCAGGGTGCAGCCCAGGGTGACCGATGCGGCGCCGGCCGCAGCGGTCGGCGTCTGGGCGCCTGCCGTACAGGCCTGGCGGCGGCGGAGCCCGTCGAAGACGTCCACGGCCCAGTTGGACGCGCCGTGCCGGGAGGCTGTGGGCGGCAGGGTGACGGTGATCGCGATCTTGTCGGTCTGCCCGGCCTCGGCGGTGAACGACCAGTAGAGGTAGTCGCCGGTGGAGCCGGCCAGTTGCACCGGCTGTTCGGGCTGGACGGCGGTCGCGGTGAGGAAGGAGGATCCGGCCGTGGTCACCGGCGCCAGGCTTTCCGACGGGGACGGCGACGGTGAGGCGGTGTCGGCGGCGGCCGGGCCGGCGGAGAGCAGCAGTGCGGCCGCAGCGGCGGACAGCGCCCCGGCGCAGCGGCGGACGGAAGTTGTACGCATCGTCAGTTCGCCCTCCAGATAGAGACCCGCCAGCGCGCCAGCCAGCCGAAGAGCAGACCACCCACCAGGCCGGCGAGGGCCAGCAGGCCGAGCAGCCCCCAGCCGCGGCCCAGGTCCGGGCCGTTCGGGGCGGGGGATGAGTCGACGACGCCGACGATCAGCTCCAGCGGCATACCGGGTGTTGCGGCGGTGGTGGCGGTGGGCGAGGAGAAGGAGTTGCTGACCACCAGGCAGACGGTCTGGTCGGGAGCGTCCTGCTCGGCGGACCAGCGCAGGCCGGTGGAGAGCACATCGGTGCGGTCGCTGCCCGCGTCGGTGCCGCGAACCAGTTCCCGGCCGTCCTGGGAGACGGCCCGCAGCAGCACGCCGTAGTCGCGGTTGAGTGCGCGGTCCAGGGAGACGCTGACGGAGGCCCGCAGCTCCTGCCCGTCGCGGACCGGGACCCGGTACCAGCGGTGTTCCTGTAACTGCTCCCGGTCGGTGTAGGCGCCGGGGCTGAGCAGCGGGGCGCCGGTGCAATTGTCGGTGCCGTCCACCTGAGCCGGGGTCTGGGTGTAGGTGGTCGCGGCGCGGTCCACCAGCTGGTTGATCCGGTTCGTCAGCTGGGTCTTGCTGGTGACGGCGGTGTAGGTGCCGCCGGTGGCGGAGGCGATGCAGGTGAGCTGCCTGCGCACCTTGTCGTTGAGGGTCAGGCCGAGGGTGTCCACCACCAGGTGGGTGCCCTGCGCGGCGAGCTCCCGGGCGACCTCGCACGGGTCGGGCGGGGCGCAGGTGTCCTCGCCGTCGGTGATCAGGACGATCCTGCGGGTGGTCTCGCCGGTTCCCAGGTCCCGAGCGGCGGCACGCAGCGCCAGGCCCACCGGGGTGAAGCCGGTGGGGCGCAGGGTGGCGACGGCGGTCTTGGCCTCCAGCTTGTCGATCGGGCCGATCGGCACCAGCTGCTGGGTGTCCTTGCAGCCCACGGCCTTGCTGTTGCCGGGATAGGTGGCGCCGAGGACGCGGATGCCGACCTGTGCCTCGGAGGGCAGCGCGTCCAGCACGTCGTTGAAGGACTGCTGGAGCACCGAGATCCGGCTGTGGCCCTCGATGTCGCGCGCCCGCATCGAGCCGCTGATGTCGAGGACCAGCTCGACCTTGGGCGGTTCCTTCGGGGTGGTCTCGTCGGCGTGCGCGGGGGGCACACCAAGTAAGGAGAGTGCGGCCAGCATCCCGAGCAGGGCTGCGGCCGGGCGTCGTCTGAAGATCACTCGGCGATCTTAGTGATCATCAGACGACGCTCGGATCACCGTCCTTGCCCGGCCTTTTAGCCGTTCCGTCCGCTCCTCGGCACCCGTGCCGTCGCGGACTGGAAACCGTCGAAGCGACGTCAGGACACGTGGCGGCGGATCCACCAGGCGCAGAACAGGGCCAGCAGCACCGCGAGGGCGAGGAAGATCCCGAGCTCGTACCACTGGAACGTCCAGAAGCGGCCGGCGGGCTGGTACGACACGAGCTGCCGGTAGCCGAGCCGGCCGAGCCTGTCCAGGCATCCGGTGTCCAGTTCCGCGCGCACCTGCCCGAGGCAATCGGGGATCCAGGAAGGAGCGGCGACGGACCGGCCTGCGGCGTCGATGGTGTGCTGGCCGATGGTCCACGCTCCCGGCTTGTCGATGAGCACCTTCACGTTCTCGCCGTCCCACAGCCTGAAGTTCGCGGCACTGATGGGCGTGGTCAGCCGGGCAGGAGCGATGAGCGCCGGCCGTACCCACAGAGGCACGGCAACCTGCACCGTGATGAAGGCGACCAGGGTGACGATCATGGCGGGCAGGGTGCGGCGGATGAGGACTCCGAGGGTGACGCCCAGGGTGAAGGCGAAGGCGGCGTGCCCGATGGGGGCGACGCCACGCGCGTCGAACATCAAGGGTGAGAGCCGGGGGAAATAGAAGCCCGCCAGGACGCTGCTGCCGTCGGCGGTCGCGTCGATGGGGCCGGCCCACCAGCTCACCGCGAGGCTGAGAGCCCCGGCCGCTGCCATGGCGGCCAGACCGGTGAGGCCCAGCTTGGTGATCAGCCAGCGGGTGCGGGTGACGCCCTGGTTCCACACCAGGCGGTGAGTGCCGGCGTCCAGCTCGCGGGTGATCAGCGGGGCTCCCCAGAACATGCCGATCAGAGCCGGAAGGGCCATCACGGCCAGGGCGCCGACGAGGTACAGGCTGTTGTCGGCCTCCGTGAGCCGGGTGAGGAAGTCGGCGCCGGCGGTCTCGTACAGGTGCAGCAGTTGCGATCCGGTGGTCGCGAGGATGACGGCGAGAACGGCGAGCAGGGCGTATGTTGCCCCGGCCTGGGTGCGGAGTTGCCGCCAGGTCAACCAGATCATCGAAGGGCCTCCAGTGCGGATCGGGGACTGTGGCCGTCGGTGGCGGGCCGGCCCAGGTAGGCGAGGACGACGTCCTCCAGGTCCGGCCGGCTGACCGTCCAGGCGGGGTCGTCGACGGGTGCGTCCGCGCGGACCAGCAGGGTGGTGTCCCGGCCGCTGTGATGGACGGAGACGACGTGGTGGTCCGCGGGGAGACCGGCGGGGTCACGGCGGGTGCCGGTGAACCGGTGGTGGGTGGCCAGCAGCGCGTCGACGTCGCCGGCCGCCTGCACACGCGAGTCGACCAGCACGATCAGGTGGTCGCAGACGCGTTCGAGATCGGACACCAGGTGGGACGACAACACGACGCTGAGCCCGTGCTCGGCGACCGCATCCGTGAGGTCCCGCATGAACTCCCGCCTCGCCAGCGGGTCGAGCGCGGCGACGGGTTCGTCCAGGATGAGCAGCTCGGGTCGTTTCGCGATGCCGAGGGTCAGCGCGAGCTGGGCGCGCTGGCCGCCGGAGAGCCGCCCGGCCCGTTGCCGAGGGTCCAGCCCCAGCCGCCGGATCCGGCGTTCGGCCAGCGCGGCGTCCCATCCTGGGTTGAGTCGGTCGCCGAGCCGGAGGTGCTCGCCGATGGTCAGCCCGGCGTAGGTGGGGGTGTCCTGAGCGACGAACCCGACCTTGGCCAGTTGCGCCGTCCCGCCGGCCGGCCGGCCGCCGCACACCTCGATGTCGCCGGAGGTCGGTGTCAGCATGCCGGAGGCCAGGTTGAGCAGCGTCGACTTGCCGGCGCCGTTGGGCCCGACGAGCCCGACGACGCGCCCGGCGGGGACGTCCAGTGTGCAGTTCGACAGCGCCCATCGCCGCCGGTACTTCTTGCCCAGTGCCCGGGCTTTCAAGATCAAGCTCATGGGTTTCACTCCAACGCAGGTCGGGAGGCAGGCACGAGGCTCATCCTGTAAGTCCGCCGGAGGCCGGACATCGGGCGAAAGAACGGTTCGGGACGTACTTTCGGCCGGTTCGTGCGCGGGCCGCGGTTTCGTAGCCTGAGCGGTGTGAACGTTCGGGATCGGCCGGCCCGGATCGTGGCCGACGCGATGCCCCGGGCTAATCCCGGTGATTCACAGGGTGAGGACTGCCCTGGCTTGCGGACTCTCCGGCATGCTCCAGGAAGGTGCGGACCTCCTCGGCCTCCGGAACACCGAGCTCTCCGTAAAGGCCGAGGGCCAGCCGCCCATCCTCACAAGCCTGCTCTGAGTGCCCGAGTGCGAGGTGGGCGCGCGCCAGCCCGTCGTGAGCACGCGCCTGCTCCGGCCGGTTGCGCGTCAGGTCGGCGAGTGCGAGCGCGGCCGTGTGCTCCTCGATCGCCCGAACCGGGTCGTCCGCCGCCTCGGCCAGCCCGTTGAGTGCGGCCGCCTCGTCGGTGGTGTTGCCGAGCTTGCGGTAGACGGCCGCGGCCTGCTCGTGGCGGGTGCGTGCCTGAGCGAGCTCGCCTTGGTGCCGGAGGACGACGCCGAGGTGATTGAGGATCGCCGCCTCCCCGGCCGGGTTGCCGACCTTGCGGTGGAGCGCCAGCGCCAGGTCGAGATGGCGCCGGGCCTCCTCCGGACGGGCGGCCCGGTCGAGCACGAGGGCGAGGATGCCGAGCACGTGGGCCTCGCCCCAGGTGTCGGCGCCGATCCTGGTGAGGTCGAGTGCCTGCTTGAGGTACTGCTCCGATTGCGTGTCCTGCCGCCGGCGCAGGGCCACGTTGCCCAGCGTGAGCAGTGCCCGGGCCCGTTGGTCGGCCTGCTCGCACGCCTCCAGGGCCTGGTGGGCGTGCTCCTCGGCCTGCTCGTACTCACCGAGCCGCCAGTAGGTCCACGCCAGGTCGGCGAGCGCTCGCTCCTCGAACTCGCGGTGGAGGTGGCCGAGCTTGCGGCTGCGCTGGAGCGCCAGGGTGTGGAGCGTGAGCGCGTCGTCGTGGTGTGCCTGCCGGTCGAGATAGGGGCGCATCGTCAGGGCCAGCATGCCCAGGCAGATCTCGGGTCCGTGGACGGCGGTCGCGATGATGTTGGAGCGTTCGGTGTCCAGCCAGGCGATCGCCTGTTCGGCGTCGCGGATGGGCGCGATCGGGGCGGTCGGCTGGGGGATGCCTTCGCGCTGGCTGAGGCTGTCGGGGAAGAGCTGGTCCATCGCGGCGCGGGAGCGGTGCAGGTAGTAGGTGAGCAGCCGCAGGACGGCGTCGTCGTCCTCGGCGAGCGAGCGCGCGTGCTCGCGGAGCAGGTCGTGGAAGGTGTAACGGCCGGGTTCGAGCTGCAGGAGCATGTGGGCGTCGAGGAGGCCTTCGAGGAGCTCCTCCGCCTCGTCCTGCGCGATCCCGGCCAGCGCGGCCGCGCCGTACGGGTCGATGTCGCGCCCGGGCGCCAGCCCGAGCAGGCGGAACATGCGCTGCTCGGCCTCGTCAAGTTGCTCGTAGGAGAGGGCGAAGGCCGCCGAAACTCCGTCCAGGAGCCGGCGATGGTCTTGCAGTCGGCCCGCCAGGTAGGACACGGTCCAGCGTGGGCGGTGCTGGAGGCGGGCAGCCGAGATCCGTATGGCGAGCGGGAGGTGCCCGCACAGCCGCAGCACCTCGCGCACGGCGTCCGGCTCGTGGTGAGCGCGTTCGCCCACGATCCGCTCGAACAGCTCGGCGGCGTCCTCCTCGCCCAGCACGTCGACCGACAGCGCGTGGGCGCCGTCCAGGTCGACGAGCCGCCGCCTGCTGGTGATCAGGACGAGGGTGTCGGAGTGCCCCGGCAGCAGGGGACGCACGTGCTCGGCGTCGAAGGCGTTGTCCAGTACGGCGAGCACGCGGCGACCGGCCAGCTCGGCGCGCCAGAGGGCGCTCCGCTCGACCAGTGTGACCGGGATGCGGTCGGCGGGCACCCCGAGCTGGCGGAGGAGGGCCTCCAGCGCGGCGGCGGCGTCGATTGGCGCCCTGCCTGCGGTGTGGGCCTGCAGGTCGATGAAGAGTTGGCCGTCCGGATGGCGGGCGGCCAGCCGGTGGGCAACGTGGACGGCGAGCGTGGTCTTGCCGATCCCGGCCATGCCGTCGATCGTGACGACCGCCGACCCGTGGTGCTCGCCCACGAGCCGCTCCAGCTCGGCGGTCCGTCCGGAGAAATCGGGGATGTCGTAGGGCAGGAAGGTGGAGCGACGCGGCGGGCCGGAACTCACCGGGGCCGCGTCGGCCAGGCGTAAGGCCGGATCGTCCGCCAGGACCGCCTGCTCCAACTCCGTGAAGGCGTGCCCGGGGTCGAGGCCCTGTTCGTCGGCGAGAGCCGTACGGTAAGAACGCGCCGCGGCCAGGGCGTCGGCCTGCCGCCCCGCGCGGTGCAGGGCCAGGACGAGGTGGCCGTTGAGCTTCTCGCGGAGCGGGTCGGCGGTCACCTGGGCGGCGAGTTCGGCGAGCAGATCGCCGTGCCGCCCGGCGGCGAGCTCGCCCTCCACCAGACGCTCGTACGCCGACAGCCGCCGGTCGTTCCAGAGCTCCCGGACGCCGGTGACGTAATGCGCGTGCACGTCCTCCAGTGCCTCGCCGCTCCACAGATCCAGGGCTTTGCGCAGCTCACCGGCGGCTACCAGCTCGGTGAACTCCTGCGCGTCGACCTGCCCGGGCTCCGGCTGCGCGACGTAGCCGCCGGCACGCGTCTCGAGGAGCCGTACGGCTCCCGCACCGCGCAGCACCTTGCGGATCGCGGTGATCGAGGCATGGATCTGCGATCGGGCGGTGTCGGGCCGGTCGTAGCCCCACATCGCGTCGATCAGCCGCTCGATGCTGATCACCCGGCCGGCATTGAGTAGGAGGTAGGCCAGAACGGCCCGGTGACGTGGGGCGATGCCCGTCAGCGGCTCACCGTCGACGATCATCTGGATGGGGCCGAGCAGGGTGAAGCGCAGCATCGTTCCTCCATCACCACGCATCGCGCGCGCATAGCGAATCTATCAATCCGGGCAGTCAATCTGATCTCACACGAACCGAGACGAAGGAAACGCAATGGAAGCCCGGATGAAGAACCCCGCCACGATCATCCCCGCCGCGATTCAGCCGATCCAGGAGCTGATGAAGGCCGCTCAGTCGCAGGGTCTCCCCCAGGAGCTCATGGAGATGATCCATCTGCGGGTCAGCCAGATCAACGGCTGCAGCTTCTGCGTCGACGCCGGCCTGAAGAGCCTGCGCAAGCTCGGCGAGAGCGACGAGCGCATCGGCCTGGTCACCGCCTGGCGCGAGGCCCCGTACTACACCGACACCGAGCGGGCGGCGCTGGAGCTGGCCGAGGCCTCGACCCGGCTGGCCGACCACGCCGACGCCGTCTCCGACGAGGTCTGGAACAACGCCGCCGACCACTTCGACGAGCAGCAGCTGGCCTCGATCCTGCTGATGACCGCCGTCACCAACCTCTTCAACCGCCTGAACGCCCCGATCCGGCAGATCGCCGGCAGCTGGTAATCCCCGCCGCCGACCCTGACCCCCCGCCCACCCCCGACCCCGTTCACGCACGCGCACGCGCACGCCCACGCGCAGAAGGAGACACCGACATGTCCGCCGTCCGCTCGCATCGCTACTCCATCGCCGACGCCGACCTGGAGGAGTTCGTGGCCCGCCGGAGCTCGCTGATCGCGACCGTCCGGGAGGGACATCCCGGGCTCACCCACGTCGTGCTCATCCAGCTCGAGGACGGCACCTACACCGACACCTGGCACTGGGAGACCGCCGAGCAGTTGGGCGCCGCGCTCGCCGCCCTCCCCACCTTCCCGGAGGCGCCGCTGGCCATGGCCCTCACCAAGGACGCCACCGCCCTGAACGGCCAGGTCGTCGACGAGCGCTGAGACCCGGTGATCGCCGGCCTGACTGACAGATGTCGCTCTGGCCGGCGACGGTCGTCATCGTGGTCGGCTGGGGGCTCGCGCAGCTGCCGTTCGGGTTCGACGTGCCGACGGCCGTCACCGTCGCGGTCAGAAGCGCCGGCGCCTCCTGGATCTGATCAGCACCGCCAAGGAGATCGCGAGGACTGCGGGCGACTGCGCGGGCGCCGAGATCACCAGCAGGGCGAGCGCGGCGACGACCAGCAGCCCTATGGCGATACGGCGAGCCCTCCCGGTGAGACGTGTGAGGGTGAGAAGGCCGAGGGCGCGGCGCGGGAGAACTCGCACGTGTGCCCAGGCGCGCTGATGCCACCGGGTGCGCGGCTTCGGGATCTCCTTGTCGTCCCGGGCGGGCATGTGGACGACGAGGGAGGCGGGCACGGCGGCGTCGATCCGCTCGATGAGAACGGCCGGGTTCCGCCACAACTTCGGTTCGATCGAGAGGCTCACGCCGTCGAGTCCGATCAGCGTCCGCGCTCCGTCGGGCCGGCTGAGCATCGCGGCGACCGCGGTGAACCGCACGGTCCACTCGTCGTCGGCGGCGAACAACGAGACGCCCTTTGGGCCGATGACCAAGCGGGACGGATCGACCGGGTGATCCACCGGCAGATGGGTGACGCCCTCCACCCATGGCTGAGAGCTGGCCGGGGCCAGGGCGAAGCGCTTGTAAGGGATCGGATGCCCATGCGGCGCGTGAAGCAGGGCGTTGGCCGTCACCTCCGTCGCCACGGTGTTCAGTGAGTCGAGGGTGACCGCGTCGAGTTCACGGGCACGGTCCTCGGGATCTTTCCACTCCCTTCCGTGCAGGACGTCCCATGCCGTGGTCGCGATCATGCCGACCTCGGCGCCGGGCTCCTTCCGTTGGGTGCGAACGGCGTCCGTGGCCGCGGACAACTCGTCCTCGGTGAAAGGTCTGTCGAGTTCCGCCAGGAACGCCTCGATCAGTGCGGGCATCTGCTCCGGTTGCCCGTCCGCCCAGGCGATCAGCTCAGCCGTATTGGCCTCGCGCGGGTGGTAGCCGATCGCGGGCGTGTAGGTGAGCCCGCGTTCGTGCCGCAGCGTGCGCGTCAGCCGCCGCTCCAGCGCCTGGCCGTACACGGCCGCGGCGGCGGAACGGGTGACCACCGAGTGCAGGCCGATGCCGTCGGCGGCGCCGGGGAAGAACGACGGCGTGCGGATCAGCAGATCGCTCGCGGCCGGGACGGGCATGCGGGGCCCGTCGGGCAGGTCCAGTCGCAGCCCGGCGGGCGGCGGACCCCCGGCGACCCAGAAGACCGCGTTGCCGCGTGTGAACCATCGCCTCGCCCAGCCGGTCAGCTCGTCGGGGGTGATTTCGTCCAGGCCGAGTTGGTCGTAGGCCGGAAGACCGTAGTTCTGCGCGCCGTATCGCCACATCAGGAACCGGTTGATCACTCCGCGCGACTGTCCGGCCGCCTCGGTGCGCAGGATGCCACGTTCCACCGGCAGGCGCTCCAGCGGCAGGTCACGAAGGGCTCCGCAGACGACATCGAAGAAGGTCACGATCTCCTCGGCCTCGCCGTGCGTGAAGAACAGCGTGGTGGTCGCGTCCACCTGGCCGTTGTAGTGATGCTCGGCCTGGCCGACCGGGTAGAGCGCGAGGTGTTCGATCAGGTGGGTGATGCCCGCTCGCGCGAGAACCTCGTCCGCGCGTCCCACACGGAACGCCAGGCCCGCGGTCAGCTTGTCGCCCGATGGCGTCCAGACGACCGGTATCCCGTCGATCTCGGCACGCTCGATGTTCACTGTTCCTCCGTATTCGGTCGCGGCAATGGGAAGCGGCGCTGCGGCAGCCGGCGTGACTAAGCGGGAGCTGCGGCGGTGTTAACCGGCCGTACGACCGAAGGACGCGCTATTGTTACATCAGCCACAAAAGCAACATTGTGCACTTATGTAACATATCGGCGTGTTCTCCGCTTTGCGATCGAAAATCTCCCGGAAACCGGTGCTCGACCCATGCCTCGGAGACGCGGACGCGTCACGGCTCCGGGAGGCATTGGAGAAACGCGACTGGCGGTCGGTCCGCGACTTCTTGAACACGGTCACCGACCCCGACGACCGGGCCTTCTATCTGGGCATCTGTCAGACGACGCCCGGCGTCCAGGAGTGGATCGACGAGTGGACCGCGGCCGAGCCGGACACGACACTTCCGGTCCTGGTGCAGGGTGCGAACGGCATCCAATGGGCGTGGGACGCACGCGGGAGGGCGGGCTCAGCCCAGACGACGGCCCGTCAGTTCCGTGAGTTCCATCGACGGCTGAAAGTCGCGGAGGACCATCTCCGTGACGTCGTCCGGCGGGATCCTGACGACGTCGACGCATGGTCCGGCCTCGTCACCACCGCTCGCGGGCTCGAACTGGGAAAGCCTGAGGCGCGGCGGCGCTTCGACGAGGTGACGCGCCGCCATCCCCTGCACATATACGCGCACGACCAGATGCTGCAGGGTTTGTGCGCCAAGTGGTTCGGCAGCGACAAGGACATGTTCTCCTTCGCCCGCCAGGCGGTCACGAAATCGCCGCCGGGAAACCCGCTCGGCCATCTGGTCGCCGTGGCCCACTTCGAATTCTGGTCCGGCAACGGGCCGGACAACCACATGACCCGGTCGAAGGTGCGGGACGAGTTGCACGCCGCCGCGAACCATTCCGTACGGCATGCCGATTACCGGCCGAGGCTCGGCGGGCAGGTTTCGCATAACTGGTTCGCCTTCGCGTTCAGTCTTTCTGGTGACTTCACGGCGGCTCGAGAGCATTTCGACATCATCGGGCAATCCATAACGTCCTCTCCGTGGCAGATGTACGGCGACCCGGTTGAGATGTTCCAGAAGATGCGGGCGGAGGCCCGTAAACGCGGGTGACCCGCGGGACCCGAGGTCACTCCCGACCACTGGCCTCGGGGTTCGTGTGCGGTCAGAGGTGCTGGATGACGGTGCTGACGAGGTAGAGGGCGACGAAGACGATCGCCGGGCGGCGGCCTCGGGAGGCGGCGAGGGCGGCCGCCCCGCCGCCGTACCAGCAGATCTCCAGCGCGGCACGGGCGAGGTCGTGCAGCGGATGGCTCGCGCTCGGGGCGCCGAACTGCGCCCACACGATGACGAAGACGGCCGGCGTCCCGAGCCCGGCCAGCAGCTTGATCGGCCAGTCGGCGCTACGGGTGAATCCCCAGTAGCAGGCCGAGGCGTAGACGGCCAACTCCAGGAGCAGGGCCACTAACAGGTCGACGTCCTTGACGGCGGTCCACAACATCTCAGGCTCCCTTGGCCGGTCAGTGAGTGATGATCCACGCGGCTGAGAGCAGATGGATGAGGGCGCTCACCGCTGGGCCGAGGAACATCCCGAGGTTGCGCCGCATGGCGCCGAGCACCGAATCGCCGACCTGAGCCAGGCCCAGGACGATCAGCATGGCGGCGAGCCCGGCCCAACTCCCGCTCGCCAGCATCACGAGCGCGACCACGCTGAGTGGGAGGGCGCGGACCGCGTACGCCCTGACGTAGAAGTCGACCCCGGCGGTGATCGGCGCACCCTTCGGCAGTCCCAGCCCCGGCTTGATGACGCCCGCCACGGAGGAGACCCCCGACAAGAGCGCCACGGCCCCGTTGGCGACGGCGATCACGTTGTGAGCGGTGAGGAAGGTGCTCAATTCAATCTCTCTCTGAATCGTTCAGACTCTGAATGATAATGGGAAGGTATCATTACGTTCATGGACGATGTCAAGCGGGCGACCGGGTTGCCGGCGACGGTCGTGTTTCGGCTGGGGACCCTGGGCTCGCTGGCCGGCGAGCGGTTCGCGGAGAAGATCGAGGCCTATGACCTCAAGCTGAAGCACGCGGGGATGATGACGGCGCTCTCCCTCGGCCCCGCCATCTCGCAGCAGGACCTGGCCGCGAAGATGGGTGTCGCTCCCAGCCTCGTGGTCTCCCTGGCCGACCACCTCGAAGCACTCGGGGCGATTCAGCGCGTCCGCGATCCGCAGGACCGGCGCCGGCAGGTGCTCACCCTCACCGAGCACGGCCGTGAACTGCTGGGCAAATGCGCGGCCGCGGCCCGCGCCCTCGACGAGGAGTTCACGGCCGCCCTCACTCCTGATCAGATCTCCGCGCTCCAGCAGGCGCTCGGGATCCTCACCGCGCAGGCCGGGCTCCCCTAGGTGGCGGCGTCCGCGCCTCTGGTTCCCGTCGGGCGTAGATCAAGCGACTAAACGAGCTCAAATGAGGCCAAGGACGGAGCAAAGTCTGAATCAGGGGTCCGCACGTGGACGGGCAGGCGGATGGAACGTGGAAAGGGGCATCCAGCCTCTCAACGTGCGGAAAGGTTCACCACCATGGGCATCAGGTCCTTCCTGCCCGGCCCTTTGGGCTTCGGCACCGCGCCGCTGGGCAACATGTACCGCGCCATCCCGGACGACGAGGCCGCGGCCACCGTCGAGGCCGCCTGGGACAGGGGCACCCGCTACTTCGACACGGCTCCCTTCTACGGTGCGGGCCTGGCGGAGATCCGGCTCGGCGAGATTCTGGCCGCGCATCCTCGCGACGAGTACGTCCTGAGCACCAAGGTCGGCAGGCTCATCCTCGATGAGACCGAGGATCCGTCGGCCCGTGACCTCGGGGAGAAGGGCGGACTGTTCGAGCACGGCCGCCCGAACAAGATCGTCTACGACTACAGTGCGGACGGCGCCCGTCGATCGATCGCCGACAGTCTCGAACGCCTGAACACCGACCGCCTCGACATCGTGTGGGTGCACGACGTCTCCCCGGACTTCTGGGGCGACGAGTGGCTGGCCGCCTTCGACCTGGCCCGCACCGGGGCCTTCCGCGTCCTGCAGAAGTTGCGCGACGAAGGCGTCATCAAGGGCTGGGGCCTGGGCGTCAATCGCGTCGAGCCGTGCGAGCTGACCCTGGACCTCGACGAGCCGAAGCCGGACGCCTTCCTGCTGGCCGGCCGCTACACCCTCCTCGACCACGAGCGCGCTCTGCAGCGGCTGTTCCCCGCCGCGGCCAAGCAGGGCGTCGACATCGTCGTGGGCGGGCCGTACAGCTCGGGAATCCTCGCGGGAGGGGCGCACTTCGAGTACCAGAAGGCGCCTGCCGACATCGTCGCGAAGGTGGAGCGCCTCAAGTCCCTCGCCGAGCAGTACGGCATCACCATCAAGGCGGCGGCTCTGCAGTTCTCCCTGGCCAACCCCGTCACGGCGGCGGCCATACCCGGCGCCTCACGGCCGAGCCGTGTCGCCGAGGACGTCGCCGCGCTTGGGGAGAAGGTCCCGGCGGCGTTCTGGGCGGCACTGCGCGAGGAGAAGCTGATCGCCCCGGACGCCCCGGTGCCCACCGGTTGACCACACCCGGCTCGCGGGAGGTCGCCCTCCGACCCGTGGCGCGGCAGGCATGAACGGCACGTGATGCGGACGTGCAGAAGGTGTCAATGCCGCGGCGCTTTCATGACGTCATGCACTTCGGCATCTTCACCGTCGGCGACATCGCGCCCGATCCCGCGACCGGGCGCGCGCCGACCGAACATGAGCGCATCAAGCGGATGATCGAGACGGCGCTGAAGGCGGAGGAGGTGGGCCTCGACGTCTTCGCGATGGGCGAGCACCACAATCCGCCGTTCGTGACGTCCTCACCGACCACGGTCCTCGGCTACATCGTGGCGCGGACCAGCAAGATCCTTCTGTCCACCTCGACGACGCTGATCACCACGAACGACCCGGTGAAGATCGCCGAGGACTACGCGACACTCCAGCACCTGGCGGACGGACGGGTCGACCTGATGATGGGCCGGGGCAACACCGGTCCGGTGTATCCGTGGTTCGGCAAGGACATCCGCGACGGAATCTCGCTCGCTGTGGAGAACTACGCGCTGTTGCGCCGGCTGTGGCGTGAGGACGTGGTCGACTGGCAGGGCAGGTTCCGCACGCCGCTGCAGTCGTTCACCTCGACCCCGCGTCCGCTCGACGGCGTGCCGCCGTTCGTCTGGCACGGCTCGATCCGCAGCCCGGAGATCGCCGAGCAGGCCGCCTACTACGGCGACGGGTTCTTCCACAACAACATCTTCTGGCCGAAGGAGCACACCCGGCGGATGATCGACCTGTACCGCACCAGGTTCGAGTTCTACGGGCACGGACCGGCCGACCAGGCGATCGTGGGGCTCGGCGGGCAGGTGTACATGCGGCGCAGATCACAGGACGCGATCGCCGAGTTCCGGCCGTTCTTCGACAACTCTCCGGTGTACGGCCACGGGCCGTCGCTGGAGGAGACCATGGAGCAGACGCCGCTGGCGGTCGGCAGCCCACAGGAGATCATCGACCGGACGCTCCAGTTCCGGGAGCACTTCGGCGACTACCAGCGCCAACTGTTCAACGTGGACGGCATGGGCCTGCCGCACCAGGCGGTCCTGGAGCAGATCGACTTCCTCGGTGAGGAAGTGGTCCCCGTGCTCCGCAAGGAGTTCGGGGCGCTGCGCCCGTCCCACATCCCCGATCCGCCGACGCACGAGTCGCTGAAGGCGGTGCAGGACCGGTGAGGCGCACCGTCGCCGTGGTGTCCGCCGGGCTCGGCAGCCCGTCGTCGAGCCGGCTCCTCGCCGACCGGCTGTCCGCCGCCGCCGAGCGCGAGGTGCGTGAGCTGGGCGACGAGGTCGAGGTGCGCGTGATCGAGGTCCGCGACCACGCGCACGACCTGGTCGACAACCTGGTCAGCGGCTACCCGGCCGCGGACCTCAAGGGCGCGCTCGAAACGGTGATCGGGGCCGACGGGCTGATCGCGGTGACGCCGACGTTCACCGCCTCCTACAGCGGGTTGTTCAAGACGTTCTTCGACGTCCTCGACCTGCTGGACGGCGACGCGCTGGCGGACAAACCGGTGCTGATCGGCGCGACCGGCGGCACCGCGCGGCACTCGCTGGTGCTGGAGAACACGATCCGGCCGCTGTTCACCTACTTGCGGAGCGTGGTCGTGCCGACGTCGGTGTTCGCGGCGCCGGAGGACTGGGGCGGCGCGGCCGTACCGGACCTTCTGGCGCACCGGGTCGACCGGGCGGCGGCCCAGCTCGCCGGAGAGATCCGTCGACGGGACGCGCCGGTCGCCCGCGACCCGTTCGAACCGACGCCGTTCGCCGACCTCCTCGGTGCGGGCTGACCCGGAATACCCGCCGGACCTGGGCCGTTGCCCGATCTGAGCATGCGGTCGGTTCCGGAGGGAGTCCTTGGTGGGCGAGCGGCTGCGGTTCGAGGTGCTCGGTCCGGTGCGCGCGTGGCGCGGCGACGACGAGATCGAGCTGGGCTCCCCGCAACAGCGGGCGATCCTCGCGATCCTCCTGTTGCAGGCCGGCCTGCCCGCCTCGCCCGACCAGCTGATCGCCGCGATCTGGGGCGGCGCCGCTCCGCGCGCCGCGGTCGGCGTGGTCCGCTCGTACGTGTCGCGGCTGCGGCGGGCGCTCGACCCCGGCCACCCGGCAGCGGTGATCGAGTCGGTCGGCGGCGGTTACGCGCTGCGGACCGAGCACCTCGACCTGACCGAGTTCCAGCGGCGGCTCGGCGCCGCCAGGGAGGCCCGCCGTGCCGGTGACGCGCCCGCGACGGCGACCGCGCTGCGCGGCGCGCTCGCTCTGTGGCACGGCACCCCGCTCGCCGGCGTCAACGGGGACTACGCCGAGTTCGAGCGCGTACGGCTCGGGCAACTGCGGCTCACGGCGATCGAGGACCTGGCGGCGGCCGACATCGAGTCGGGCCGGCACGCCGAAGCGGCCGCCGAGCTCGCGGAGGTGATCGCCGAGCAGCCGCTGCGGGAACGGCCGCGGGAGCTGCTGATGCTGGCGCTCTACCGCTCCGGCCGGCAGGCCGACGCGCTCGCGGTGTTCGGGCAGGTACAGCGGCTCCTCGCCGACGAACTGGGCCTGGACCCCGGCCCGGACCTGCGGGAGATGCAGCGGCGCATCCTCTCGTCCGACCCGGCGCTGCTCGCCCCCGCCGCGCCGGCGGCCACCGCCGCCATCGCGTCGCGCGGCCCCACCCAGCTGCCTCCCGACCTGCCGGACTTCGTCGGCCGCGACGAGGAGCGGTCTCTCATGGCCGGCGCACTGACCCCGTCCCACGCGAGCGTGCCGGTGGTCGGTGTCGAGGGGCTCGCCGGCGTCGGCAAGACCACTCTCGCCGTACACCTCGGGCACGCGGTCGCCGCGAACTTCCCCGACGGCCAGCTCTTCGTCGACCTCCGTACGGCCGGTGAGCCGCTGGCCGAGCTGTTGCGCGGCGTCGGCGTGCTGGACGCGGGGCTGCCCGAGTCGTTCAGCGAGCGGATGGCGTTGTGGCGGACCCTGACCACGGGCCGCCGGCTGCTCGTCGTGCTGGACGACGCCCGCGACCCCGAGCAGGTGCGGCAGTTGCTGCCCGGCTCCGGCGGGTCCGCGGTCGTGGTCACCGCGCGGCAGCGCCTGTACGGCCTGGCCCACGTCCATTGGCTGAAGCTGGTCGGGCTGGGCGAGGACGACTCGATCGCGTTGCTGGAGAGGCTCATCGGCGCCGACCGGGTGCGCCCGGAACTCGCGGACATTCGTGAGCTGGTCCAGCGCAGCGCCGGCCTGCCGCAGGTGCTGCAGGCCGTCGGCGCGCGGATCGCCTCACGACCGGGCTGGAGCATCGCCGAGGCGAAGCGGAGGCTCAGCAGGCCCGCCCCCGGCTCGCCGGTGCTCCCGTCGGAGTGCGGGGCCATCGAGCGGCCGTACATGTCGCTGATGGAGCAGTTGTCGCCTGAGCAGGCGCGGGCGTTCCGGCTTCTGTCCATGGCGGGGCCGGAGGTCTCGCTCGGCGCCGCCGCGGCGGCGCTCGGCCTTTCGCTCGAAGACACCGACATGTTGCTGGAGTCCCTCGTGGACCTGCACCTGCTGGAGTCCGGTGACCTGGACCGGTACTACTACCACGAGCCCTTGCGGAGATTCGCCCAGAGTCGCGCGTACGTCGATGACGGACCCGAGGCGAGCCAGGAGGCGCTGACCAGGCTGGTCCAGTTCTCCAGCGCCGAAGATGGCCGGATCGGCCTCGGCGGACGGGTGACCGCTGTCATTCGGTGAGGTCGAGCCTGTGGTCTGACGCGGCACGCCACAGCGACTCCGCCTCCTCGGCGAAATGCGCGAACCACCGCTCGTCCGAGGGGAGCACCACGAACTTCGGCTCGCCTGACGCCTGGTACGTGAAGTACTCCATGAAGAGCGCTGACGCCTGTCCGCGTGTGCTCAAAGGTGCGTCGACGGCGACCAGGCCCATGGCGAGCGGGTGTGCCGTCAGCCGTACCGCGAGGTCTCCTCCGGTGGAACGCCGAAGTTCGCTCAAAAGGCGCAGTGTATTCCTTCCACGCTCCCGCAGGTTTTCCGGAGATCGCCCGGCGTGATATCTGTCGGCCGCCGTCGCCGCGGCCTCCGATTCAGGGTCGACCAACAGGAATCGAATCCTGCAGCCTTTCGTCAGCCATTTCTCGAAGTTCCCGTAGTTGGTGTGGACGAGGGTGTTCCTGGTCACGCCGGTGATGAGCAGTTCGTCCGCCGACTCCATGGCCGTGATCAGCTCGCCGTCGAATGTCTCCGTGAACTGCGGGCGTTGTGCGTGGGTGGGCTGAAGCCCCGGAGGAGGCGGCCAGGGGCTTCCGCCCTCCCACATCCTCTCCGCCTCGAGCACGAAGTGCTGATACCAGAACCCGTCCCTGCCCTCGAGTTGGATGATCGGAAGAGCCTCGGCGGGCGCGCGGAATTCATAGTGCTGGACGCATATGGTGCCGCTCGGGCTCTGCGTGTCGATGGCGTTCACGCTCATGGCGGGCATGTTCCTCAGCACGCGGATCTCGACGTCGCCGTGGGTCTCGTCCCGCAGAAAGGTGATCTCCTCGATGGATCCGTTGATCCTCGCCGCCAGGCGCGTGGGGTCCGCGTTGCTCCCGGCCCGGGCGGCGGCGTGCCGAAGCGACGTCTCATCGGTGGGGTCCAGGAGGAGGACGCGGACCTTCGCGCCGTTGAGGAGCAGTCGGCGGAGATCGTTTCGCATCGTCTGAACGGTCCGGGCCATGGAAACGCCGATGTACAGATATTGCGTGGCCGACGCACGACGCTGGACGAGGTCGGCCGGAAACTCCGTACGCAGGATCGCCAAGGGATCGATCTCACGAGACCTCGCCATCTCAGCGACATATCTCCGCGACCGGACTTGAGACAATGCCAAGAATGCGAGCGCCCCTAATGTGACGGATGAGAGGGTCGCCACGCTGGATATGTTCACCGCGCCGAGCACGGTGAAAACAAGGGCGGCGAACACGAGGATGTAAAGGTCCAGGTTTTCATCACGAAGGGCATTAACAAAGGACTTCATGAGACTGCGGCGCATGGAGTCATTAGAGCATCGGACGTCACCGGCGAACCACCCCGATGATCACCGGGACTCCCGGACGACGTCGACGTCCATGTCGGGGCCGGCGGGGCCCCCGTGTCACGCGGGAGGCGTCGACGCGCAGCCCAGGCGGGGCGTCCGCGATGCAGGATGACGCATATGACCACTCCACAGCTCTATCGCGGCACCGGACCGGGACCGATCACGCCGGACGGCTGCGCGGTCGACTACTACGCGACGCTCGTGCCCAACGGTGAGCCGGAACTCATCCACGCGGCCGTACCCGAGGAGGCGTCCATCCTGGAACTCGGCGCGGGCGCCGGCCGGATCACGCACAGTCTCGTCGCCTTCGGGCATGACGTGGTCGCCGTCGACGAGTCGCCCGAGATGCTCGCGCACATCAAGAGTGCCGAGACGGTCTGTTCGTCCATCCAGTCCCTGTCCCTCGACCGGACGTTCGACGTCGTCGTGCTCATGTCCTTCGTGATCGAGACGGCCGACGACGACCTGCGCCGGGCGTTCCTGGAAACCTGCCGGCGGCATGTCGCCGCCGACGGGTGCGTGATCCTGCAGCGCAAGCCGCCGGAGTGGTACGACACCGTCCAGCCGTTCGAACGGCATGCGGCGGACGGCCGCCTGCTCAGGATGACGGAGGTCAGCAGGCCGGGACCCGACCTGCTCCTGTCCACGATGGAGTACACGATCGGCGGCCGGACCTGGACGCACACCTTCCTGAGCAGACGGCTCGACGACGCGTTCCTCGAGACGGCGCTGAACGGCGCAGGACTGACGATCGCTGAATTCCTGGACGACGACCGCGAGTGGGTCCGCGCGGTGCCGGTCCGCGCATAGGAGACGGACGGCTGGTCTCGTCACGCGTGGATCGGGCGGTCCGTAATTCCACGCGAATCCCTGAACCGAGACCGAATTGGTTGCTAACGGATCAATCCGAACGTTGCAGGATCTAATACGAAGATCTGCAACCGGAGGGACCGATGTCCGAACCCGAACCATCCGAGGCCGATCTCGTGGCCGCCGAGGTGGACATCCATGACTGGGGGCCGACCGAGGAGGACGAGGAGCAGATCCTCCGAGATCTCGGCTACGTGCTCAACCCCGTGACCGGCGTCTACGAAGGCGAGGGCCACGTGGACGGTGACGTATGAGCGTGCAGAGCATGCTGGCGGCCGCCCGCGATTCCCTCGGCCTGGCGGGCCGGCCGAACTACATCACCCGCGACTACGCGAAACGGCACGGCGACGAGTTCCTGAAGGCCGCCTGGTGCGACCAGGCGGTGACGTATTGGGCGAGGAAGAGCGGCAACGCCGCGGCCGTCCTGCCCGAAGGGGACCGCGCCTACACGGTCTGGCACGCCCAGGACGGCCAGAAACTGGGCCGCTGGTTCAAGGGGACCGTGGCGAACGTGAGGGCGCACGCCAAGCCCGGCGCGATCGTGTTCTTCGACTGGGAGGGGCGGGACGCCGTCGGCGGGGTCGATCACGTCGGCGTCGTCGAGCGCAACCTGGGCGACGGCCGCGTCCAGACGATCGAAGCCAACACCGGGGACGCCTGCAAGCGGCGCGTGCGTGCCGCTCCGGTGATCGCCGGCTTCTGGAATCCCGACTACAGCGTGGAGGAGGACGACGTGCCCGAGGTGGTTTCGCTGGGAGCCGGCGCGGACCAGCAGGTCGCCGCGAACGGCGAGATCGTGGTGCGGTGGGGGACCGAGTATGTGGACGACCCCAAGGCCCACGGTGATGGTGAGGTGGCTGTGCTCGCGTCCGGAGAGCGCTGGTGCCTCTGCGACGCCCTGGTGAGGATCGGCGGTCTGCAGCCGGGTGACGAACTGGACGTGTCGTGGGCCCGTTACGACCGGGCGGGAAAGAAGTTCCTCGACGACGCGTGGCGGCTCACCTGTCATGCCGGCCCGGACGGGCGCATCGAGGTCAGCGTCGGCGGCCAGTTCGCCCTGGATGCCGACAACCAACTGCGCCTGAGGATCATCAACGCCAGCCCTCGGGTGGCCGTGGTGGAGAAGGCCACCATGGCCAAGGTCTCGCTGTTCAAGCACTGACCGCCGTGGTCCCCGGCCGTGTGCCGCGGCCCGGGAAGGCCGACGCGATCGGTCTTCCCGGGCGCGGCTCGTCGCGGTCCCGCCGGAAAGTGTCGGTGCGGCGACGTACGGTGTCGGTGTCGTCGCCGACAGACCGGTGGAGGTCACCTTGATCATCGTGTCCGGGAAGCTCTACGTGGATCCCGAGGCCCGCCATGAGTATCTGGCGGGCTGCCTGAGCGTCATCGAGCAGGCGCGGACGGCCCCCGGCTGCCTCGATTTCGTGCTGGCGGCGGATCCGGTCGAGCCGGGACGGATCAATGTGTACGAGCAGTGGGAGTCCGACGCGCACCTGGAACGGTTCCGTGGGGCAGGACCCGAGCCGGACCAGGCGGCCGCGATCCACGAGGCGCAGGTGGCCAAGCACCACGTCGCCGCATCCGAGGCCCCCTAGTTCGTGTCTGCCGGTCGACGTGCGAACCCTCCCCTTGTCCAGGCGGAGGCCGGGCACATCCTCATATAAGTGGACAAGAAGGTTTACAGATTCTCCTGGGCAGCTTTACACCTTCCGTTTACCCTGAGGCGGGGCCCCGCCCGGCTGGGCTCCGCCTCTCCGAGATCTCAGATCCGCGGGTCTGAGATCTGAGCGGCCCAAGCGGGAGGGACGGGAATGAGAGCGGTCACCATCGGGGCACCTCTCCTCGCGGTGATCACCGCACTACTGGTCGCTCGATGCGTCGCGGCCGGGCCGGCCCAGTCGGTCGCGAGCCACCACCATCACCCGCAAGAAGGAACGAGCGCGGTCTCCACCCCCGTGAGTGCGGTCTCCACCCCCGTCACCACGCCGTCCGGCTCTTTCAACGCGACGGACGTCGCCTGGCTGCAACTGATGATCCCGATGACGGAGCAGGCCGTACGGTTGCTGGATCTGGCGCCGGACAAGACCGCCGACCCGCGGATCACCCGCCTGGCCGAATCCCTCAGCGCCGATCACCGCGCGGAGCTCCGGCGACTGCACGGCCTGCTGGACCGATCAGGCGTGCCGTACGTCAACGTGCACGAAGGGCACAACATCCCGGGCATGGTCACCACGGACGAGCTCAAGGTCATCACCGAGGCCGAGGGTGCCGCGTTCGACCGGCTGTTCGCCGACCACACGCGTGACTATCTGAAGCAGTCGGTGCTCGTGGCGCAGGGCGAGCAGGGGTCGGGGGCGGATGCGGACACCAAGGCCTTCGCCGCCGCCATGGCGAAGACCCATACGGGCGAACTCGCGCGGCTCGCCGGGCTCGGGGACTGAGCCGCCGTATCCACCGGGAGTCCTTCGGCTTCTGACCGGCGGCCGGAGCGATACCACCCCCACGCATGGGTGATTTGTGCCCATATGCGTAGCCTGAAAGTGCGAGAGGGGAGGAAGACATGAGCGATCAAATGGATGCGAGCGTCTTCTTCATCGGCAACGCGACCACGATCATTCGTTGCAACGGGTTCACGGTGCTGACCGACCCGAACTTCCTCCACCGCGGCCAGCGGGCCCACATCGGCTGGGGGATCACCACGAAGCGCCGTACCGAGCCTGCGATGGACGTCTATGAGCTTCCGCCGCTCGATGCGGTCGTCCTGTCCCACATGCACGGCGACCACTGGGACCGGGTCGCCCGGCGCGGCCTGGACAAGAACGTGCCGATCATCACGACCCACCACGCGGCCGGGCGGCTCAGGCGGCAGGGCTTCCGCAACGCGCTCGGCCTGGAGACCTGGGACGAGCACCGGATCCAGCGCGGCGACCGCACGCTCACGATCACCGCCACGCCCGCACGCCACGCGCCGGGGCTGGCGCAGATGCTGATGCCGCCCTGCATGGGCAGCATGCTGGACTTCGCCAGGCAGGGCGAGATGGACCTGCGCCTGCACATCAGCGGAGACACGATCATGGACCCGTGCCTGTCGGAGATCCCGCAGCGCTTCCCCGACATCGACGCGGGCATCGTCCACCTCGGCGGGACCAAAATCGCCGGCCTGCTCGTCACCATGGACGGCTGGCAGGGAGCCGACTGGATCCAGCTGATCAAGCCGGCGTCCGTGCTCCCGGTCCACTACGACGACTACGAGGCCTTCAGTTCCGGCATCGACGACTTCCAGCAGCAGGTCAACCGGGCCAGGCTCTCTCACCTCGTCCACTACATCGGGCGCGGCGAGACCTACCACCTGCCGATCCGGCGCCCGGGCACGCACCCGCAGCCGCCGCCGGGTCCGCGCTAGACCTCATCGCCGCACCACGATGGCGACCAGCAGGTACGGCACGGCGGCCACGGTGAAGATCAGCCAGGGCTCGGCCCAGACCGATCCCAGGGCGTAGGAGGCGAAGACCAGCACGGCCATGGCATCGATGCCGAGGCCGGCCATCGACGTGACGGTCGCGCGGGACCGGTCCGTGATCTGGTCCTGCAGCCGTGCGTCCACGGCGGCGGTGGCCCACTCGAAGATCCCGAACGCGACGGCGATGAGGGCGAACCCGGCGGGCCGTCCGCTCGCCGCCCCCGCTGCGAGGCAGAGCCCGCCGACCGCCAGGGCCGGGGCGAGGGCCTGGGGCGCCCGCCCGGCGAGCCACCCGCCGATGGTCACCCCGATGGTGACCACCAGCACCAGCACGGGCACGACGGCCGTCGTGACCCCGGTCGCGCTCGCGAGGAGCGGGAGGTACTCGTCGAGCGCCCCGGCACCGGAGATCACCGCGAGGAGCAGGAAGAGACGGCGCACGAGCGGGGCCTGCCGTACCTCGCTGAGACCGCCGCGGAGGACTCCCATGAAGGTCTCTTCTTCGCGATCCTCAGCCGGGGCCCTGGACTCCGGGAAGGATCTGCCCACCAGGGCCGTGATCAGGGTCACCCCCACACTGGCCAGCCCCAGGACGAGGTAACCGCCCACGGCGAAGACCGGGCCCGCCAGTGCGGAGGCGGTCATCACCGCCGTCGTGCTGATCGCCTCCGAGCGGCCGATGAGCCGGGCGTAGCGGTCGGACGCGCCGAGGCGGTCGAGTTCCTCGTAGACGAGCGCCTGCATCGTGCCCGAACGCAGGGCGCCGCCCGCACCCCACAGGACGAAACCCAGGGCGAAGGAGAGGTAGGAGGGAACGAAGGTCCACAGTGCGAAACCCGTGCCCGACAACAGCGGCGCGATGATCAGCAGGCGCCGGCGGGAGAAGACGTCGGCCCACAGGCCGGACGGCACCTCAACCGCGACACTGGTGACCGACCAGATCACGAACAGGGACGAGATCTCGCCGGGAGACAGCCCGGTCTCGGCGAACAGGACCGCGTACACGGGATAGAGCAGCACGCAGTGCTCGACGAATGCGTAGGCATAGAGCCGGGCCGTGAGTGGGGATTCAGGTGAGCGTCAATGTCGCCAAGTCATGCCCCGGACTCTAATCGACACCTCGTGATCGTGACAGTCCCCGCATCACTCGTACGGTTCGAACGGCTGAGGGATCTCGGCGACCTCGGTCGCGGCCAGTTCGGGTGCGACCGTGCCGTTTGGGATCTTGTCGGTCTTCGGGGCGACCCAGGTGCCCGTGACCTCGACCCAGGTGTCGTCCGGAGGGCGCTCGGCGTCGAGGACGGCGACCTTCAGAGCGATGGCGTCGGCGGCGCAGCAGCTCATCTGCATGCGCGTGACGTACCACCGGTCCTTCTTGCTGGAGCGCACCACGAAGCCGGTCAGCGTGACCTTCTTCCCCGCGAGCGAATGCCTGGAGTCGCCCCATGCCCGGCCGATGAACTCGCCCAGCTCCATCGACGTGGCCCTGTCCGCGGCCAGCGGGACGTACGCGTCGGCGGGAAGGGCGGGCGGCGGAGGCGGGGCCTCCTCCGAGCGGGCGGCGAAGGCGCCCAGCGGGGGAGGCGCGATCAGGAAGATGGCGAACACCGGCAGGCACAGCAGCCAGGCCACCCGCGACACCCGGGAATGGTCATGCCCGTGATGGTGCCCGTGGTCTCCCGCGGCCGCGTGCGTGGAGCCCGACTCGGTGTCTTCGTCCCCTTGCGCCGGGCCTGTCTCCGTGACGTGGGGTTTGCGCCACTCCTGAACCAGGCCGACGACGCCGAGCACGAGCACGACGGCGCCCGCCGCGATCAGGAAGGGACGAAATCCCGGTTTGACGTAGTTCACGTACGTCGTCGACAGGACGGTGACCCGCAACACCGCGCCGCCGAGCAGCACGAGGATCAGGCTCTGGGACATCCGGTTCACAGCAGGACCTCTCCGACCGCGATGCTCGTCACGATGCCCAGCAGGAAGGTCAGCGGGACGAACCGGATCGCGAACGAGCGCCCGAACGTCCCGGCCTGCAGGGCGATCAGCTTCAGGTCCACCATCGGTCCCACCACCAGGAACGCCAGCTTGGCGGTGGGAGAGAAGGCGGTGAGCGACGCCGCCACGAACGCGTCCGCCTCCGAGCAGATGGACAACAGAACCGCGAGCAGGCCGAGCACCACCACCGACAACACGGGGACGCCGGCCACGGAGGAGAGCCAGGTGCGCGGCACGACGACGTTGAGCGTCGCCGCCGTCAGGCCTCCCACCACGAGGAACCCGCCCGCGTGGAGGAGATCGTGGCGCATCGCGTCGCGGAAGGCCACCCAGGACGAGCCGGAGGCGGGCGGACGCGACGGGACGCGTAACCAGCCGGACCTGCCGAACCGGAGCCAGACCCAGCCGACCAGCACCGCGACGGCGAGCGAGGCGCAGAACCGGGAGACGACCATGAGCGGCTGCTGGGGAAAGGCGACCGCGGTGGCGACCACGACCACCGGGTTGATGGCGGGCGAGGACAGCAGGAACGCCAGCGCGGCCGCGGGGGTGACGCCCCGGGCCATCAGACCGGACGCCACCGGCACCGACGCGCACTCGCAACCGGGGAGGACCGCGCCCGCCGCTCCGGCGACCGGGACCGCCACGTACGGATGACGGGGAAGCGCCCTGGTCCAGAACGACGGCGGCACGAAGGCGGTGATGGCGGCCGACAACAACACGCCGAAGACCAGGAAGGGCAGGGCCTGGACGCAGATCGCCACGAAGACGGTCGCCCAGGTCTGCAACGCCGGAGCCCTCAGCACGGGCGTCAGCACGAACCGCCCCAGCAGGAGCAGGACGACGACGAGGGCGAACACCCACGGCATCACGGGGGCGACGGCGGACCTGCGGCCCCATGCGTCAGGGGGGATCTCGACCGTTCGGTCGGCCACGGCTCGGTCGGGCATGGGCCAATCCTGGCAGCCCGCGAGGACAGCCGGGATCGCCCTGTGGAAGACGACGACAACCGGGACCGTCCCTGTGGAAAACATCGCCCCGTGGAGAACCGGGGAGGCGCTGGAAGCGTGGAGGACGTGTTCGGAGAGCGTCGAGAGGATGGGGAGCGTCGAGAGGATGGGAGCGTCGAGAGCGTGGGGAGCGTCGTCAGAGCTGGCCGAGCAGCCAGCGCGGGCCGGTGACGAGGGCGCCGAGTTCGGCGACGCGCTCACGCAGCCCTCGGTCCGCGGTGACGACGAGGACCCTCTCCCACGGCCGGGCGTCGCGGACGACGTCCACGATCGTGTCGTCCCCGCTGGCCGGCGCCACGACGACGTCGAGGCCGGGGTCGGGGACAGGGTCGGCGCCGCGGGCGGCGGCCCCCTCCAGGACCGCGATGATCCGCGGGAACCACAGGGTGAGTTCCGGCAGGTCTTCCGGCCGGCGGCCCAGGCCGCCGGACACGAGCGGGAGGATGTCGTTGAGCAGCCGGTTGGCGGCGCCCGCCCGGTCCTTCCACCAGCCGTGCTCGGCCCGTGCGCCGACGATGTTGGCGACGTCGAGCACCAGGACGAGGGGACTGAGCGCGGGCCTGATCTTCGGCCAGGTGTCGGCGAACCCCGGGTGGAGCCGCTTGGCCGCGACCTCGTCGGCCGCGATCCAGCGCATGTCGGCGCTCTCGCCGCTGGCGGCGCTGGCCTCGAGCAGGCCCGCGGCTTCGGCGATCACGGTGTGGTACGACCAGCCACCGTGGTCGTCGACGTAGACGCCCTGGACCCGGACCTGATCGGGCGTGAGCGCCGCCTCCTCCCGCGCCTCACGCAGAGCGCCCGCGACGGCGTCCTCGTGGCTGTCGCGCGCGCCTCCTGGAAGCCCCCAGGTCCCGCCGTGATGGCTCCACCAGGAGCGCTTCTGCATCAGGACGTACGGCATGCCGTCCAGCGTGTGGTGGACGGCGAGGAGCCCGGCCGCTCCGTGGATCCCCCAGTGCTGGTGCCCGCGGTCGCACAACGCCCAGCCGTCCCCGTCCATCGCCGTCATGGCCTCATCCTGCCGCAGCGGGGGCCGCGGAGCCCCTGATCACCAGGCCTCCAGCGGCATCTCCACTCCCGACGTCAGGTCGAAGAGGACGACCCCGTCTTCGATGCGGATCACCTGGATCTGCGTCGCGAGGCCGGAGTCCCTCATGCGCATGGCCGCCTCGTGGGCGGCTGTCGCGGAGGCGTAGCGGTCGGCGGCCCCGAAACCCGGGTTCGGCCGGATGGAGCGCACTTCGTAGCGGTCGACCGGCCAGATGGGAGATACGGGACCTGAATGGAGCCAGTCGGACATCGTTCTCCTGTCACGCCGCACTGGGAGGGGCAGTTGATCTGGGTGCGGGGCCACGGGTGTCGTGATGTGACGGGCCCGATGGCCGATCGTTATGAACCGGTAAGCGATCCTTCCCGGCCCGTTCCCGCAGTTCTACTAACGTGTGACCCCTGACTCGTGATTCCCCCATTTTGGGAGAATCGGGAGATTTCATATCAGAGTACAGAAGACGCCCGCTTCCTTTCAGCTGGAGGAGCGGGCGTTGTTCTTTTCCGGCCTCTCGGACAGGGTCTCACGTCCGCCGTCAACGATCGATTCGTTCGGCATGAGAGATCGTCTCACCTGGGCATCGGAGCGAAGGCGTCCGGCGGCGGCGCTCAGCGATCGTTCGGTGTCCGTGCCGCATTCGCCGGGCGGTCGTTCAGGGAAGGTGTTCGATCATCAGATGGGAGTGGGCCGAGATCGCCGATCTTTCCGCGGATCGTCGATTCACCGGTTTGTTAAGACATGCGACACCGCCGTCGGCCCCAGGTCGAAGATCGGCGATCTAGATGAATGACCTTTAAGGCGATTTGCCGCCTTATGTGAGTTTTTGACGGCAAAGGCAAGTGGCGATCTTTATCGTGCTCATTTGCGCTTTTGTGAAACCGTACAAACCTGTCAAGGCGCATGGTGGAACCGGCCGAGCGGTCGCACCTGATCGCGTGCGTGGGCACGCGGCAGAAGGCGGCGGGCCACCTGGACCTGGCTTGGCCGGGGACCTACCGGCCGTTCTCGGAGAAGTGCTGGTAGTCCCTGTCGCCGGACCAGGAGCCTCCCCAGCCCCAGCCCACCGAGGCGAATGCCTTGACCACCCGGTCGCCCGGGTTGATCACGCCCGGCTTCTTGAGCGGGCGGCGGACGAAGGCGTCGGCGTTGCGGTGGGCGTTGGACCCGTCGGCGTAGACGTAGGGGTTCTCCCGGGGGTTGACGTCGACCGCCAGGCCGTAGGCGTGCTCGGACCAACTGCTCGACCCGGTGGCGTTGCGGCAGTTGAAGGCCGAGGTGTTGTCCGCGTCGATCGAGTCGTTGTCGCTTCCCTTGTAGACGTCGACAGGTTGCATCCGGCGGATGGGGTAGCGGTAGTCGTACAGCTTGGCGAAGACCGTGATCATGTCCTTCGCGGCCGACTGGTTGACCACCAACTGCCCGGTGTGCGGCTTGCCGTCGAAACCCCAGTACGTCATCGTGATCTTCCGTAGGTCGCCCGGGGACACCGGGCAACCCGAATGCCATGAGTGCGGCACGTCGGCGCGGGAGACCTTCTGGACCTTCGCCGAGAACTTCGGCGGCCCCGCCGGCGTGGGCGAGGGCGATGGCGTGGGGGTGCTCGGAGCCGGTGGCGAGGGTGAGACCGATGCCTCCGTCTGGAAGGCGGCCGGAGCCGGCGTGACGGCTTGGGTCCCGCCACAGGCGGTCAGACCCAGGACGGCGACCGTCACTATCGCTGACCTGGGCTTCCATATGGACGACATACGCGCAGAGTACCTGCGCGACGCAAGTCCCCGTCGACTTTCCGGCGTTCCGGGAGCGGGTCCGTCACGGTCTCGCGGGGACTTTGCCGGAGCTTTTCTCGTGAAAACCTCGCGCACATGTTCGATGCCGCGCTACAGTTCTGGCCATCGGATCGAACATGGGTTCGGTCGCCGTCTCGGCAGGTGAGGGGTGTGCAATGACAGTTCTCGCGGCTCCCGAACCCGTCCTGGCCCCTTCGCCCGGGCCGACGGTCCCAGACGCCTCCTTGGTCGCCCGGTGTGTTCCGCTCCGCTCGCGGACGACACGCCGTAGCGCTTTCTACGGAAATCTACGACGGCCGCTATATCCCGTCATAAAGTCCGAGAGCGTGGACCCCGTGCGCAATCCCTATGCCCCCGGCGCGGGCCAGCGCCCCCCGGAGCTCGCCGGGCGCGACCGCGAGCTGCAGCAGTTCGAGGTCGTGCTGGAGCGGGTGGCCCGTGGCCGCCCGGAGCGGAGCATGGTGCTCACCGGTCTCCGGGGCGTCGGCAAGACCGTCCTGCTCAACACGTTCAAGTCGATGGCCATGCAGCGGCTGTGGGGCACGGGCAAGATCGAGGCTCGTCCCGACCAGTCGATCCGCCGGCCGGTCGCCGCGTCACTGCACATGGCGATCAGAGAGCTCGCCCCCCGCCATCGGGCGCCCGAGCGCATCGAGGAGTTCCTCGGTGTGCTGAAGGCCTTCGCCATGCGCGATCCCGCGGCGGCGAAGGGCACCTCTCACTGGTCGCCCGGCATCGACGTCCCGGCCTCACGCGGCCGAGCCGACTCCGGTGACCTGGAGATCGACCTGACCGAGCTGTTCGTCGACGCCGCGGGCGTCGCGACCGATCTCGGCGTCGGCATCGCCCTGTTCATCGACGAGATGCAGGACGTGCAGGCACCCGACATCTCGGCCCTGTGCGCCGCCTGCCACGAGCTCTCTCAGACCGGCGGTCCGCTGATCGTCGTGGGGGCCGGGCTGCCCCACCTGCCGAGCGTGTTGTCGGCCAGCAAGAGCTATTCGGAGCGCCTCTTCCGGTACGCCCGGATCGATCGGCTCGACAGGGACGCCGCCGATCTCGCGCTGATCGCACCGGCCGAGCGCGAGGACGTCGAGTTCACGCCTGAGGCGCTCGACGCCCTCTACGAGGCGGCCGACGGCTACCCCTACTTCGTCCAGGCGTACGGCAAGGTCGCCTGGGATCTCGCCCCGCGCAGCCCGATCACCGTCGACGACATCAAGGTGTCGGCGCCGGAGGCCGAGGAGGAGCTCGCCGTCGGCTTCTTCGGCAGTCGTTACGAACGCGCCACCCCTGCCGAGCGCGACTACATGCACGCGATGGCCCAGCTCGGGGATGATCCCGTGCCGACCTCCGACGTCGCCGAGTCGCTGGGCCGCAAGCCTTCCAGCCTGTCTCCAGCCCGGGACAGCCTCATCAAGAAAGGCCTGATCTACAGCGCGGAACGCGGCGTGATCGGATTCACGGTCCCTCACTTCGGGAGGTTCCTGCGTGCCCAGCCGCTGTAGCCGTCCCTCCCATTGACCTCTCTACGGCTTTCTAGAGGGGAAGCTAGAGAGCCGTAGAGAGCTTAAGCATGACTCCTTCATGCGGGAATCTATGCCTGTATAGCGTCAGGCCGATACATGCATAGATTCCTGCAGAGGGGTGATCGGGCGACCGTCGGCGTTGACGATCGCCGACTTCACCGCGGGTCGCCGTCCGCTCAGATAGACGGCGAAGACGACATCGGCGCCGTCTCGCGCAGGGAAGACGAAGAACCGCCAGCAGAGCTCCCGCCACATGTCGGCGGGTTCGTCGGAGACGAGCATCGGGACATGCGACCGCCACGCCGAACTGGACTGAAGGCGGGACAGAGCTCGTTTGGCGGGAATGGCACGCTGCTCACAGGGGGCACGATGGCGGAGGCGGGAGACCGTCTCCTCGATCTCCGTGGACAGCAGCAAGACCAGTGCGATGCCACCCGCCAGCCATGCCGTCGTCATCCACGACCAGCTGGACAGGGCCGCGTATCCCGGGCTCTCGATCGCCACGATGACCGCCATGGCGGCCAGGACCGCCGCTCGGCCGATGGAGCGCATCCCGATCGGCGCCGCGCTGACCTCGCCGAAACAGCCGCATCCCACATCGGGCCGGCGACGGCGCAGGTCCCACAGGACGTAGGTGGCGACGGAGAAGAACGCGACCGGCATCCAGCGGGCGACCGCCTGATCGGGGAGCAGGAGCAGCACCGCGATCAGGCCCAACTCGCCCAGCGCGCAGCCGATCATCGCGGCCTTGCGGAAGCGCTGCGGAGCGAGCACGGCGGGCCCGAGCCGGCCGAGGCCGCCGATCTCGGCGTCACCATCGGCCGTGGCGAGCTTCGCGACGCCACCCAGCAGCAGCATCGCGATGAGGATCGGCAGGGCCGCTGCCGCGATGGTCGAAAGCATGAGTCACCCCAATCCGACGCGCGCGTTGAAGCAGCCTTTGATCAGATCCCCGCCCAGCTCGACGTACGACGTGGCGGACAGTTCCACCAGCCTGCCGCGAGGTGAGGTGCCGCACTCCAGGCACCGGTCGCAGAAGCGTCCGGCGATGCAGCCGCAGCCGATGATCGGCAGCGCGTTCGCCCGGCCGTCGCAGACGTTGCGGACGAACAGCATGGACCCGACCGCCAGGTACGGCAGGCCGGCGCAGGACTGCCCGGTGTCCTCGCAGTCGGCGTCCGCGGACTCCAGCATCGGATAGGTCACGCCCGGTTCGGTGAAGTCCCCCCACGCGGCGGCGCCGGAGATCTTCGACTGGACCCCGCGGAAGGCCGGGGGCGGTGGGGGGACGGCCTTGGCCCGATAGGGAGGTTGTGACGTCGCGGGTATGTGGGCGAGAGCCGTTCCGGCGTCCATGAGACCGATGGCGTCGAAGAGATATCCCGGCTCGAGTTGCGGATGCCGTACCCGGATCCGCCCCGACGTCCGATAAGGGACGACCACCGTTCGCCGCCCGCGGTGCGGGCCGCAGTCGAGTTCGATGGTGAGGTCCCGCTTTCCCGTGATGCCGAGGATGACCCCGGTCATCCGGGTGATGTTCGCCCATATGCGGTCGACCACCGTGCCCGAGCGTAAGGCGCGGATGACGACCCGCGCCCCGACGGGCAGATCGGCCGGGGCGACGGACGCCCCGTGCCACGCGGTCGCCCAGGGGGCGATGACCATCCGCCGCTCCTCGCCGTCGTCGTCCTCGACGATGATCAGATGCGGGCTGACGTCGAGGATCTCGCCGCTGACGGCGTCCAGCGTCATCCCGTCGTCGGCGGTCAGCCGCGGCGCCTCGGTGTCGCGGCCGAGCACCGCCGCGGCGAGCGTGCGCCTGCGATCAACAGTTCGGTACGGCATCGATCCTCCCCACGCCTTCTAGCCTCACATGCCGCGAATGCTGACAGGAGAGGAATGGCCGTCGATGGCGGACTCCGGAGCAATAATCCCACCCCAGGTGGAAGGCGTATCGCCCTAGTCCGGGCAAATCAGTGCCTACGGGGCGAGCGCCGTATCGGCAGTGGTCGAGGAGGGCTTCGCCACCGAGCTTGCGCGATCTTTGCGCTTGACTGCACGAAACCTTGTTTCCGGTTCAGCCGGATTCTGGAATGAGGCTGCCATTCTGGCACGAGATGCCTCTCAGGCCAGGTCGGTGATCGCATGATCGTGAACCATGAGGAGTTCCATACGTATGTGGTGTCCCGGGGAGCAGCCCTGTTGCGTGTCGCGCATCAGCTGACCGGGAACCCCTGCGACGCCGAGGACCTGCTTCAAGCGGCCCTCGCCAAGACCTATCTCGCCTGGGATCGGATCCAGGATCGGTCCTCGCTGGACAGCTATGTGCGCCGGGCGATGGTGAACATCAACATCTCGTGGTGGAGGCGGCGCAAGCTGGAGGAGTACCCGTCCGAAGATCTGCCTGACATCCCGACGCAGCATGATCCGCGGCATCAGTTCGACGAACTGGAGCAGGCGCTCGACCGCCTGCCCGCCAGGCAGCGTACGGCGATCGTCCTGCGCTACTACGAGGACATGACCGAGATGGAGATCGCCAGGACTCTGGGGATCAGCGTGGGAACGGTGAAGAGCACGGTGTCCAGGGGGATGGCCAAGCTCCGCGGCGACCTGGTTCCCGTGGGCCGGGAGGCGATGAACTGAGAGCTCTTCCGGCGGGGGTACCCGGGGGTGCCACGGAGGGGTCGTGGCATTCCCAGGGGGCGCCTTGCGGCTCAACTCGTCGGGACGCGCTCCACGCCGGCGGTGGCGCATGGCCGGACGACGTCGCGGATGGTGCGAAGGGTCTCAAGGAAGGTCGCCAACTGCTCAGGGGTCAGCAGGCTGGTGAACCAGGTGTCGATGTCCTCAAGGTGCTGCGGTATCAGGGCGGTGAGCCGGTTCACGCCCGCCTCGGTGAGCACGGCATAGGAGGCGCGCCGGTCGGTGCTGCACGGGCTGCGCTGGACGAGGCCCTCGCGTTCGAGTCTGTCCACGACACGAGTGATCCCGCTTGTGGACAACGACGTCTGCCCGGCGAGGTCGCTCATCCTGAGTCTGTGCTGAGGGGATCGGGCCAGGCGTATCAGTGTCTCGAAGTCGACCTCTGAGAGACCGGCGGCGGAGAAGGTCTTGCCGAGTTCGGCCGCCAATCCCGTTGAGACCTCGGCCAGCAGGCCCATCGCGGTGAGCCGCGGGTCGTCAAAAGGATCCATGGGTAAAGTCTACGCGACGATAGTTGACGATTGGAATAATCCTCGTGTAGAAAGTTGTTGCCGCAAGCATCCCAGAGCAAACCAGCCCAGGAGGGCAACAATGAGCATTCGTGAGTGGGAAGGCCTCAAGATCCCGACGGCCGGCGAGTTCGCCCTCGACAAGACGCACACGCGGGTGGGTTTCGTCGCCAAGCACATGATGGTGTCCAAGGTCCGGGGCCACTTCGCCGATTTCGACTCCAAGATCGTGATCGCGGAGAACCCGCTCGACTCCAGCGTCGACGTCGTTCTCAAGAGTGGCAGCATCGACACCGGTGTCGCCGACCGTGACGGGCACCTGAAGAGCGACGACTTCCTCGCGGCCGACAAGCACGACGAGATCACCTTCCGCAGCACCAGCGTGAAGGACCACGCCGGCGACGAGTTCACCCTGATCGGCGACCTGACGATCCGTGAGGTCACCCGGGAGGTCGCGCTCAAGGTCGAGTTCGGCGGCGCGGGCACGAGCCCCTACGGCCAGGAGATCTTCGGCTTCTCCGCCGTTACGGAGATCGACCGTGAGGAGTTCGGCCTCACCTGGAACGTGGCTCTGGAGGCCGGTGGCGTTCTGGTGAGCAAGAAGATCAAGATTGAGATCGAGGGCGAAGCCGTCCGCCAGGGCTGATCGGCCCCGCTCCACAGACCCAGCCCTTGTCCACAGCCTGTGGACGAGGGCTGTGCATCGTCCTGGGGAAAAGTCGCGTGTCTCGCTTGCCACATCCCGCCCGATCTGGGCATATGGTCAGCGAGGGGCGTCCTCGCGGCGGTACACGCCGGAGAAGGGTCGAGGCCCGCCTTCGGGTGGGATTCCGCTTTGCCGCCTCACACAATCGCCGGTACTCTGTCCTGAGCCACTCGGCAACCAGGAGGCTTCGCCTAGTCAGGTCTATGGCGCCGCACTGCTAATGCGGTTTGGGTTCGCGCCCATCGGGAGTTCAAATCTCCCAGCCTCCGCCAGATCAAAGCCCCTTTCCCGTTGATCAGGGAAGGGGCTTTTCTGATCTTCAAAGGCGCTCTAGCTGCAGTTCTAGTTGCAGTTAGGGCCCGTGCCCCGTGCGCCTGGCTCCAGGTGTGCGAAGCCGGCACACTCAACATGCTCTGGCTCGACCCCGTCCGCGGCCTCGTCGAGTGCCACAGGTGGCTGAACGTCCGCGCTGCTTACCAGGCTTTGATCACTCCAGTGTCCAGGTCGACGAACGACCACCGGAGGCCGAGCGCTTCACCCTGGCGGATGCCGAGGGACAGAGCGACCGACCAGCGCGCGCTGTTCCTGCGAGTCTTGGCGGCTTCAAGGATCTTGCGGGCTTCGTCGCGGGTCAGCGGCTCTAGGTCAGGATCATCCGCCACGGGCGCGTCAATCAGTGTGGCGACATTCCGCGTGACCTTGTCCCGTCGCATCGCGATCTTCCAATTCGCGGACTCTGCGGGTTACCTCTGCTTCGGTCTTCGCCTTGCGGTGCCGTCGATGGGCGAGCCGTCCGGCTTGACCCCAACGGTGACGTAGCCGTACCAGAGGCCGTCTCTCCCGAGGTAGATCGTGGAGCGATCGTTTGGCTTTCGGGTGCCCATCACGCCGCCTCTTCCAGGTGTCGCGCGAACTCCTGAAGAGCGCCAGCAGGCGCCAACCGGTACCCCCCGTACTTGACTGAGCGAAGCTCACCGCTCTTGATCAGCCGGAAGACCGCCGTACGGCTCATGCGCCGAACGCGATGGACGTCGTCAACCTGCTGTGCGACGGGTGGGGACGTCCCCGTATCGAGTTGACCCGGTTCCGGCTGGACGGTGCATCGCACTGATAGGTCCGCGGTCGGTTGCTGCGTCGGTGCCCATGGCCTCCAGCCAGGCCCGGGCGGCGAGCAACCGGCGGTTGCGGCCGTCGTCGCTCTCGAGCCCGAGTTTGGTGAAGATACGCCGCAGATGTGTCTCGACGGTGCGCTGCGAAAGGTGCAGATGCTCGGCGATTGCCGCGTCGCGGGCGCCCGTGGCGACGAGGGCGAGAACCTCGCGCTCACGAGGGCTGAGCACTTCGAGCCCAGGGGGCGACTCCGTGCCCGGCCGCGGTGGCGCCGGTGGTACGACTGACGGTGCCGGTGGCTCGGCGGGCTGAGGAACGAGGGGTACGGCGAACCCCGTCAGCGCGGAGGACGCCCGCCACCAGGCGACCCCGATGACGGCGGTGAGAGCGGCCACGGCGAGACCGGAGATCAACGGGCCTACGGGGCGGAGCACAGTCCCGGTCCAGGTCACCGCGAGGGTCATCCCGATCGCGGCGTATCCACCGAGCACCCCATACAGCAGCCGGCGCACCGCCGCGGGACGGGCCGCGCTGGCGGACGCGATGAGCGCCCACGCCCCGACGAGGCAACCCGCGGCCAGCGAGACGAGGTATGCGACGCTGCCGTCCGTCGGCGCGATGTCGCCGGGACCGCTGGCTACGGCCGTGCCCATGCATACGACGATCAACAGGGGTCCCACAGCCGCGGCGGACGCGCCCAGCGTGGCGCTCGCGCGTTCGTTCGCTGGGACGCGGGCCGCGCGACTTGCCAGGAACAGCACGACGGCGAGCATCACGACGCTGATGAGGATGGTGGAGGCGGCTGTGGCAGCGGGTGTGCGCCAACCCTCCGGTGCCGCCGGCGGGTGGCCGGCGAACGGCTTCACGGGCTCCAGTGCCAGCGCCATGCAGACGGCGGCGCCGGTAACGACGACGCCGAACCCGATCGACCACCGGCGGGCACGCGGCTCGGCGCGCAGCGCCGCGAGCTGCAGTACGGCGAGCGGTACGGGCCACCATCCACCCCAGGCGCCGAGGAGGAGAGGAGCCAGGCCGGAATCAGCGGTGACCGCGACGACGGCGAGTGCGCCGAGCACGAGGTAGATGAGGACGGCGGTTGCCAGCGCGAGGAGCCAACCGCCGCCGGTACGGTCACCCCGGTCGGCCAGCCGTCGAGATAGCAGCGCGATCCCCGTCGCACCGCCCGCGAGGGCTACCGTCGAGATCGGGTGGGTCGCGTAACCGCCGGTACCACTGGCACGCGCGAAGGCGAGTATGACCACCGAGCACAGCCCGAGTCCCGCGATGAATAGGACGGGCACGAGACTCCGCCACCGCCACAGAACGTCGGGCCACATGCGTGCGTCGTGCATCGGCCCTCCAGGGAGTTCTCCTCCGGCGCCTATCCGGAAGCGAGTTTATCCGGACAAGACATGCCAGGCCCAGATTCAGGGCTACCCCGTACACCGCAGAGGCCATGTCAGGGCTGCTCCGGATACCGGCCATGACCTCAGCACGCGAGATTGCTCGGAGGCACCCCAACACATACTCGATCAGAGAGGTATCCCGTGGTCGCTGCTTCTCCCGCCCGCCCTCGTCCGATCCTGCCCGTCCTCGTCGCGGTCGCGCTGCTGCTGCTCGCGACGATCACCTTCGTCGTCATCGATCCACTGCTCGCCTGGGACGATGCCAACCCGCTCCTCGGCCGCGGCCGACTGTTCCTGTATTTCACGACCCAGTCGAACCTGCTGGCCGTCACCGCCTGCGTGGTGTTCGGGGTCGCGCTGGTGCGTGGCCGGCATCCGGGCCAGGCGGCCGAGTACTTGCGCGGGCTCGCCGTGGTGGACATGGCCATCACCGGGCTCGTCGCCAACGCCCTGCTCGCTGAGCCGGGGTCGCCATGGAGCCTTTCCGACTTCGTGCTCCACCAGGCGGTGCCGGTCCTCATGGTCGCGTGGTGGATCGTCGTGCCGCCCGCCCGGCCGCTGCCCGTCGCCGCGGCGGCGCTGTGGCTTGTCCACCCGGCCATCTGGACGGCCATGGCCCTCACCTACGCGGCCGAGTCGAGCGACCACTGGTACCCGTACTTCTTTCTCGATCCCGTTGAGGCAGGCGGATGGGGCGGTGTCGCCGTGTTCGTGGCTGCGATCCACCTCGTGATCGCCGTACTCGGTCTTGGTGCCGTGCTCGCCAGCAGGGCACGGTGGTCAGGCGGCGTGTGGCGAGCGTTGTGGCGCGAAGAGCACCCGGAAGGGGGCACGTCGGATCCGGTCAGCCCGACGATTGCGGCGCAGCGGATGAACTGACCGATCAATTCGGCAACCCGCGACGGGGCCACGCCGACCGCCAGGAAGACCGCGGTCATCGCGACGGTGCGCCAGATCGTGCCACCGCGGCGGCTGCGGACCACGGTCAGCACCAGGATCGCAGCCACCGTCAGGAGCCATCCACCCTGGATCAGCGACGCGCTGGACTCTGTGGGCAGAGGAGACCTTTCCGGTCATCCAGGGCAGGGGTACAACCTGGCCTTTGGCGTATACGCGCGGACCAGGCTGTTCAACCCCGGCGACCTGCACCGCTGCCTGGAGCCGATCACCGACCGGCGGCAGGCGAGTGGCTGCCTTTCTAGCGCATCGGCTGGTACGTGAGAATGGCCACCCCGCGTGAAATCGTGGTGGTGTCGACGAGGTCCAGGTTCATTCGCTCCATGCCGTCCCTGAAGAAGCTTCTCCCCTTACCGAGCACGACCGGGTGGACCAAGAGCCGATACTCGTCAATGAGATCGCGTTCCAACAGGCTGTGCATGAGGTCGTGGCAGCCGTACATGATCAGGTCCTGACCTGGCTGCTGCTTGAGCTCGGCGACGCCCTGCGCGACATCGCCTTCGATCAGATGAGAGTTCTCCCACTTCAGGTCCTTGAGCGTGGTTGACGCTACGTACTTGGCCATGCGGTTCATCTTGTCGACGTAGGGGAGCTGTCCTGACAGCGATGGCCAGATGGCGGAGAAAATCTCGTACGTCTTGCGGCCCAGGAGCAGACCATCGCTCTTCTTCAGGAGGTCGGTGTGATACTCGGCCGCCCCGTCGTCGTCATACGCGACCGCCCAATCCCGGATGTCGTCCACTCTCCCGTCCAGCGTCACATAAGTCGAAACGACCACTCTTCTCATCTGAGTCTCCTTCGATTGCATCCGCCGGCGTCCCGGTCGTCCGAGCCGTCGATGATGCAGACACCGCGGCGTCGGAAAAGTGGGCGCATGCGGTACGAGCAAAGGGGGCGGGTACACGCCCGCCCAGTAGGAGCAGCGGGAGCGGTTGCTGCCGGAGGCGGCCGGGTGGTGCGGGATGGGCGGTCCACCCGGGGCACCGCTGGTGAGTCGCCGGGACACGAGTGGACGATGGTCCGAACTCGTATGGTTCTCGCAGTCAGATGATCGTGGACGGGGCGCTCATGCCATTAGCCTTCAAGGCTCTTCTCCTTGTGCGGCCTCCGCCAGTGCGCTCGGCGCGTCCGCGATGCATCCCCGCCTGTCACTGCTGGTTCTCTGGCAGCACTACGACCTCGACGGCGACCACCCGTTGGTCGGCCGCATGGCACCCGATCTCGAGCTCTTCGGCGGCGGCAGGCTGGCCGACCTTCTCCATGGCGGCCAGGCCCTGCTCCTCGACCTGTGGGTCGCGGCAGACAGGATGATCAGCCTGAGGAGGGCTTACGTGGCATGCAGCTCGGACCATGCACGGGTTGCAGTTTGGGTTGCAGTTCACCGCCGTACCAGGCCGTTCCAGAAGGACCACCGAGGAGCGTTGGTCCAGGTGGAACCGTCCTGAACGGTCATGCCCCGAGCTGCTAATGCGGTTTGGGTTCGCGCCCATCGGGAGTTCAAATCTCCCAGCCTCCGCCAGATCAAAGCCCCTTTCCCGTTGATCAGGGAAGGGGCTTTTCTGATCTTCAAGGCCTCAGGGTTGCAGTTTGGGTTGCAGTTGGGCCGCTCCCCATGATCCTGGCTTCCGTGCGAAGCGCAGGGCCGGATTCTGTTTGTGCGTGGGGCGATGCGTCTGCGACGGTGCTCGGATGGCTGTACTTCTGGGTGACAAGCACAGGTTCGCTGTTGAGGTCGGCGAGTGGGTCGGCCCGGCACTGCGTCGAGTGGATCTGTGGGTTGCCGATCAGTGGTTGACCTGTGATGACAATGCGGTCTTCGTCGCGCAGTTCCGTCTTTCTGTGGCGGCTACCGCGGACAGGGTGCGTTCCGGCGGGGGTTTGCCTCTGGCCTTCGCCGTGTCTCCTGTGGCCACGCATCAACGGCTCGTCGATGCGACCCGGGGCGCCGAAGAGGACTATGGGCGATTTTGGATCTTCAACGACTGGGGGCCCACCACCGACAATGTGCTGGCCTTCCTCTTCCGCGACGGTGACCAGTTGTTGATCACGTCGGAGTTCTGGCGTGAGGATCACCTGTCGGAGCATCCCGAGCATGCGGGGAGGGTCTTTGTGGCCGAACTCCAGGCGGGGGAGTTCGTCGGAATCCTTGAGGAGTTGGTCGCGGTTCTCGACCATGATTAGGGCCTGCCCGAGAGCTGATCACAAACGTTCACCGGGGTTGCGGCCACGCGGCTAGTCCACCGGTCGACCCACCTCGCCAAGGGTGTCCAAGAGCCTCTCCCGGGCGGTATTCAGGCGGTCCTCGTAGTCCGATATGAAAACCTCCGCCAGTGAGGTCTCCAGCCCTCCGGCGATCCGGTGTAGCGGCGACCAGACGGCGCGGTCCTGGCCCACCAAGCTGTCGAACTCCGCAGTACCGATCACGCGGTAGAGCCAGTCAGAGAGCACCAACGCCTGATCTCGCGTCAACTTGATCGCGAAGTCTCCCTCGGTCATTTGCCGAGGTTATCTTTCGACCAACCACCGCGAATTTTTATGGTCACCGCATCAGACATCATCGCCCCAGAGAGCGGCCCCCATGCGCTCGCTCGCGTCCTTCACCTGGAGGCTCGCCACGTGGGTGTAGCGCTCGGTCGTGGTGATACGGGCGTGGCCGAGGATCTCTTGGACCACCCGGATGTGGACGCCCTGCTCGACGAGGAGGGTGCCCGCCGTGTGGCGGGCGTCGTGGAGCGTGGAGCCTGGCTTCCCTGACACCGGCCGCCTCAGGAGCGCTTTCCATATCTTGTAGTCCTCGCTGCTCTCCGCGGGTCACATGCATTCCATGTCACAGGGGGTCGGGCTACCTCGTCTCAGGGGGTGTAGCCACAGACGACCACAGAGGAGCACACCATGGACGCGCGACTGAACTACTTCGCCGACCCGACCGCCAGCAAGGTCCTCAAGTACTTCATGGCGGCGGGCAAGGCGCTCAAGGACTCGCCGCTGCCGACCGCCACGCAGGAGCTGGTGGCACTTCGCGTAAGTCAGATCAACGGCTGCGCAGTCTGCATCGACATGCACACCAAAGAGGCCGCCGCTGCCGGCGAGACCTCGGTCCGGGTGAACCTGGTCGCGGCGTGGCGTGAGGCCACGGTCTTCACCGAGGCCGAGCGTGCCGCGCTGGAGTTGGCGGAGGAGGGGACCCGGGTCGCGGATGCGGCCGGTGGGGTCAGCGACGAGGTGTGGGCGTACGCCGCCAAGCACTACGACGAGGAGCAGCTCACCGCCCTGGTGATCCTGATCTCCTTCATGAACACGGTGAACCGGCTGAACATCATCACCCAGCAGCCGGCCGGCAACTACGAACCCGGGCAGTTCCACTGAACGGCATCAGCAACTGGCTCGGGGTCCGGCTACGGGCTCCGGGCCCCCGGGCTCGGGGGCGTTACTCTGGCCTGCCGGTGGCCCGGATCTTCAACAGAAGATGCCTGCGCCAGCGAGTATGGCCGGGTGAGAGGGCTTCCAGGGGAGGGGATCCCGCGTGAGCAAGGTCGAACAGTTCGAGGAGCTGCGACCGCTGCTGTTTTCGATCGCCTATCGGATTCTCGGCAGTGTGAGTGAGGCCGAGGACGCGGTGCAGGAGACATGGCTGCGCTTTGACGGCTCGGCGACCCGGCCCACGTCGACCAAGGCTCTTCTGTCCGCCGCGGTGACGCGGATCTCGATCGATGTGCTGCGCTCCGCGCGGGTGCGGCGGGAGGAGTACGTGGGCCCGTGGTTTCCCGAGCCGCTGCTGAGCGATCCGTATCAGGATCCGGCGCGGTCGGTGGAGCTGGCCGACTCGGTGTCGATGGCGGCGCTGCTGCTGCTGGAGCGGCTCAGCCCGCTGGAGCGAGCGGTGTTTGTGCTGCGGGAGGTGTTCGGCTTCGGGTTCGACGAGGTCGCCGCGGCGGTGGAGCGGTCGGAGGCGGCGTGCCGGCAGCTGCTGGTGCGGGCGCGGCGGCATATGGAGGCCGGGCGGCCGCGCTTCGAAGCAGTCCGCAAAGAGCGGGAGGAACTGGCGTCGCGGTTCTTCGGCGCCCTCCGCGAAGGCGACGTCGCCAGCCTGCAGGAACTGCTCGCCGCCGACGTATCGGTGGTCGGCGACGGCGGCGGCAAGGCCCCGCAGCTGGCCAGGGCCGTCATCGGCGCCGAGAACGTGGCCCGGCTGCTTGCCTCCGTCTTCCTCCGGATGGCCCGGATCGACGTGACGTTCGAGCCGCACGAGATCAACGGCCAGCCGGGCGCGATCTTCCGCGACCGGGACGGCAAGGTGCTCCACACCATAGCGCTCGATGTACTCGACGGGCAGATCCAGACGATCCGCTCGGTGATCAACCCCGACAAGCTCGGGCATGTGGGCCCAGTGGCGGACGCATGGGCAATCGACCGCGAAGTAAGGCAGGCACGCCGGCCCACGGAGTAACCGCAACATCCGACCGCACCTCGAACCCCTACAAGCAGCTCAACACCTTCACCGGCAGGAGCACTTCGCCATCTCGGGGTATGACGCAAGGCGGACTGCTGGGGAACACCCGCACTCCGTGGGCGTTCCCCAGATGCAGCCGGGCTGAGAGGACCTACCAGCAGCTGCCGCAGGCGTTGGCCAGAGCGTCGAGGCCCGGACGGCTGCCTGCTGCTGAGGGAAGGCCAGGTTGCAGTTCTAGTTGCAGTTGTCAGGCGTCGTCCCAGAGAGCGGCCCCCATGCGCTCGCTCGCCACCGTCCTCCATGGATCGGCGACAGCATCTACCTCACGCTTCCTGCTCCGAGTTCATTCTGCGCAGCGGCATGGGGCCCTTCCTCGGAAGACGCCATCTGATCCCGATGAGGTGGTCCAGCTGATGCAGGAGAGGAGTCTGGTCGGTTGCGCGGCCCGGGCGATGGCGTGCTTTGCCGCCCTTCGGCAGCCGAGGTGTCAGTCGCCGGCTCGTCGATGGCGGTGATGTGACGCACCGGTGAGGTGAGTAGCCACAGTACGGCGAGGACGCCGCCAAGGCCGGCGACGACCAGTGTCGGTCGCAGGCCGATGGTGGTGCCCAACCAGCCGCCGACCAGCGCTCCAAGCGGCCTGATCCCGTAGTTGACGGCGCTGTACGCGCCCGCCCGCCGTCCCCGCGCGTCGTCGGGCGTGACCGAGGTGAGCAGGGCGTTGAGGTTGACGTCCATCAGCATCACGCCGACGCTGGAGACCATCTCGATAGCCGCGAGCGCCGCGATTCGGGCCCAGGTCGGGCCGGACACGAACGCTGTCAGCGCCAAGGGAGCAGGAAAGAGAATCACTCCGATTATCGCGGTGCGGCCCAGCCCGATGGTGTGGGATACCCGAGGTGCCAGTGCCGCACCGGCCAGCCCACCGACCGCGCCGACGCCGAACGCGATGCCGATGGCGCCGGCCGACAGACCAAGCTCACGGCTTGCATACAGGACGAGCAGTGCGCTGGTCATGAGGGTGAAGAAGTTGACGGTGCTGGTGCAGCCGAGAACGGCGCGCATCACCGGATGACGCATCACCAGGACGAGCCCGTCCCGGACCAGACCAAGGGTCGAGGACCGCTGTGGCGCCGGCCGGGCCTCGTCCACTGGAATTCGGCCGATCAACAGCGCGGAGCCGACGAAGGACACCACGTCGACGAGGACCGCGACTGGGGCGGTGAGGGCCTGGATCAGACCGCCGCCAAGGGCCGGCCCAGCCGCGAACGAGGCTGCCCGGCTCAGACTCAGCTTGCTGTTCGCCTCTACATATGCCGACGGCGGGACCAGAGCGACGAAGAACGCCTGGCGCGCCATGCCGAACAGGACCGCACCGGCCCCGGTGAGCAGGGCGACCGAATAGAGATGAGTCAGCGTGACTGCGTCCAGCAGGTAGGCCACCGGAAGGCTGAGCAGCACCGCCGCGCGGACCAGGTCGGCCACGATCAGCAGGCGGCGCTTGCGGGTCCGTTGATCCACCCACGCGCCGACGAACATGCCCAGCAGGTTGGGTAGCCAGATCAGTGCGGTGAGGATGCTGACCTGTGCGGGCGTCGCGGAGAGTACGGTGACAGCGATCAGCGGCAGGGCCAGCTCGCTGATTCGGTCGCCGAACTGGGAAATGCTTTCCCCGACCCAGAAAGTTCGAAAACGCCGATTGTCGCGCAGGATCGCCGGGGGCCTCGTGCCGGCGGCGGTCATGACGTCGCCGGGTCGTCGTCGGGCTCAGGCAGCAGATAGCGCAGCATCCGGACGAGCCGCGCACCGTCCGGCAACTGGCCACCCTTACGCCGGACGTACGGCGCGAGCAGTGCCTCGATCGCTTCTTCGAGCTGCCGCAACTCTTCAGCAGTAACGGCGATCCGGGTATCGGCCAGCCCCGCCAGGGCTTGCCACTCCGGATCCAGCCGCGGCTCGTCCCGCAGCGACCACTGCACGGGCGCCTCCGCGGATCGGGCGAACATCGCGGCGCGCAGCTGCCGCGCAGCGTCCTGACCCTCTGCATCGTCGGGCATGGTGAACCGGAAGCCCTTACCCGCCGCCTGCCACCACCGCTCTCGCTTACTCGTCGCTCCGTCCCAGTCGGTGACGAGACCGAAGGAAGCGAGGTGCCTCAGGTGCCAGCTGACGACCGATGGCGTGGCACCGACGTGTGGTGCAAGCTGGGTGGCCGTCGCGGGGCCGTGTCGTTGTAGCCGATCAAGCAAGGCCAGCCGTACCGGATGAGCCAATGCCCGCAGCGCCTGAGGAGAGGTCAGCTCCATATCTCCGTACGGATTCGTGAGAGACATGTCTCGAAAGTAGTCTCTCAGATTGACGCGATCAACCCCCCATTCCTCGCTGCTCGAGTGTTCCGGCCGAGCTCGCGCCAAGGTCGCCGATCGCGGCTGCAGTGTGGGTGCCCGCGCCCGCGCATCGCCATACAGCGCTTCCCTGCACCAGAGCAGCATGTACGCCGAGCTGATGCTCGGGACAGGTGGGCCAGACGCCCCAAATGTGTTCCATGACGATCTCCTGAACTGCGTCAGCGATGTCGGCGAGCGCGACGTTCCCGTCTCTACCGCTGCGCGGCCAGATGGCAGGTCCCTCGCAACTGGCGTGGAACTCCACCCGAGCGCAGCCGCTGTCGCGATCCCCAGCCCGGGATCGCGAGGCCCAGCACCGCCTCGATTCCTGACGCACGGACGTCGCGTTCCACCACCTTCACTGCTGTCTCCAGCGTGGTCCACAGTCCGGGCTCCAGGTCGAAGCCTGGCTCGAAGCCCATTTCCGTGAGCAGGTCCTGCCCGAGGCGGGCGACTTCCTCAGGAGTCAGCTCCGCCGTACGGCGTTCCAGGATCTCTTGCACGGCAGGGCAGCTCAGGTCGTGTTCCCCCATCAGGCAAGCGAGCTCGACTACCGGCTCGGCGTGAAGGCCGCCCTCACGCAGCCCACGGTAGATCTGGACGGCTAACTGCTCGGTGGCGCTTTCGCCCTGCTCGGTGTAGGACACGTCCGAAATTGTCTCCCCGCTCACTTCGGAGGAGAGCCGTGTCCGCCTCCAGATCCTCCAAGCGCGCGCCTCGGGCACGTGTTCGTGCACTCCGCTCAGTTCCCGAAGCCGGCCCCTCGATCCCTGAAGGCGGGGTATCCGGGCAGCGGAGCCACCTCCCACGCTCCGGCGACCTCCCGCAGCAACAGTTGCATGGTTCTCGCGAGCGCTGGAAACTCCTCCACTGTGCTCGCCATCTCCCAGCGATGCTGTAGCAGTTGCCGCATTGTCGGGACCGGTCGGCGTGTCCGGTGCAGGGGTTTGTCCTCCGTCAGAGCACTGGACAGCAGGGCTACCGTCACGTCCACTGTCCAGACCGCGAGTGCTCGCCGCATCCCGGTCTCCCACACCGCGTCTTCGGTCAGCTCCGGGTACGCCGCAACGATCTCCATGCGGAAGGCGTCCTCGATCTCCTCAGCCAACCCTGAGGGCAGTCTGAAGACGCACCAGCAGGTGGAGAACGGCATGCGACAGTAGGCCGCCGTCAGAAAGACCGACTGGAAGCACGCGCCCTCGAAGTCGATCAGGCGCAGCCCGTCGGTGGTGAGCAGGTTGTTGTCCGGGCAGGTGTCTCCTGGAGTGAACGCCGGATACTCCTTCCTCACCGCCCTCCCGATCTCAGCCAACTCTTCAGCCAGTCCGGGCAGCACCGCGACTTCGGCTTGTTCAAGCGACATGAGCAGATCGGCGGCGTTCTGCTCGATCCAGGGTTCGTCTTCCCATGACGGAATGCCCTTGTCGTAATGCGCCCACAGCCGGGCGAGGTCGGCGCGCCTGTCCACCGACTCGGCGGCCAATCGTCCGAGCCCGCGAGCCCAGGCGAGCAAGCCCTCCCTCGCGGCTTCCGGATCATCCCCGAGCAACACATCCGCCAAGGTCGAGGCATGGCCCAGATCGGACATGACCAACAGCGGTACATCCGCATCCACGCCCAGCAGTTCAGGACCGGCCAGCTGCAACGAGAGCCCGGCCGCCTCAGAGGCGAAGGAGCGTAAACCCTCCGGCTCATTGGAGTACGACTTGACGATCACACTGCCGCCCGCGGCCGTTCGGCACCGCAGCACGGTGCTGCGCGCACTGCCGCCGAGGTCGACCGGATCGAACAGCGCGCCACCCAACAGGTCACTCGCAGCGCGCAAAATCGCATCCATTCCGGGGATACTGCCACTGCCGGTGGCGGCGCCGCATTCGCATTTGCCCGTGGCGGCGGTGGTATCCATCCGCTCTGCAGAGGCTCCGATGATCGGCGGCATTGATACATCTCCTAGGACAGGATGGGATCAAATACCCCTCACGGTTGGAGACCTCGATGTGGCGAGACGCACAGATCACTTCCCCCTGGGGCGTGAGCGCCTACGGAGCGGCAAGCGTCAAGGCGGCGCCTGACCTGGTGCGCATCCGGGTGGCTGTCGAACGGGTCGAGCCCTCCCCCAGGGAGGCCTTCGAGGCAGGCCAGGCCAACGTGATCGCTCTGCGTGGCGTCTTGCGCGGTCACGACGTCTCTGACGCAGCCGTGTCGGCCTCCCGTCTGCGACTGAGCAGCGCCTGGGATGGTTACGGCGAGCGTCGCGAGTTTCTCGGATACAAGTGCGAGGCCTCGTTCACGATCGAATCCGCGAACCTCGATGGTCTCCAGCAGTTGCTGATCGATGTGGTGGACGCCGGAGTCAACCGCGTCGACGAAGTCGACTTCGACGTCCGCTCCAAGGGAGAACTGCGAGCCCAGGCCCGGCGCGCAGCTGTTCAAGCCGCCCGGGCAAAGGCGCAGCTGTACGCCGAGGCAGCCGGTGTCCAGCTCGGTCAGGTCGTGCACATCCAAGATGTCGACCCGGAATCAGTGGGTAACGAGCGCTACCGGGGTCATGGGGCAGGCGGCACCACCTCGGAAGAAGATCTTGCTCCTGGACACGTGGTCGTCTCTGCTGCCGTGGTGCTCGGGTTCTCGCTGACCTGACCGAGCTGACCTCATCGAGCTGACCTCATCGAGCTGACCTCACCGAGCTGATCTGAACGGCCGCACTCTCGTTGACCCTGCACTGCGAGGCCGAGGACTACGCGGAGGGGTGACATAGGCTGAGGCCGGCACGTTTCCCGCAGCCGAACAGGTGCGCATGCTCGACTTTCCCCTCCATCCGGCTCCGCCGTACGCCGCGTTGGTCTTCGACTGTGACGGCACCCTGGTCGACACCACTGCCGCGAACGAAGGCGCTTGGCGCACCGCGCTGGCGGAGTGGGAGATCGACCTCGACTCAGGGTGGTATCGCGCCCGTACCGGCTTGCCCGGAGACCTTCTGATGACCGAGTTGAAGGCAGAGACCGGGCGGGAGTTCGACGATGCCGCCGTGCGTGCCGCCGCGCAAGACGCCTACAGCAGGCTCGTCGACACGGTGGAACCGCATGCGGCCGTGGTGGCGGTAGCTCGGGCCCACCACGGGCAGGTGCCGATGGCCGTGGCCTCAGGTGGTTCGCGGCGCGGCGTTGAGGAGAGCCTCCGGGTCACCGGTTTGCGCCCGTTGTTCGACGCGGTCATCACGCGCGACGACGTGCGATACGGGAAGCCCGCCCCCGACGTCTACGTGCTCGCGGCCGAGAAGTTGAACGTCGCCCCGGCGCACTGCGTGGCCTATGAGGACACGGACGAGGGGATCGCCGCGGCGCGGGCCGCGGGCATGCGGGTCATCGATGTGCGGCCATCCCTCGGCCGCGATCTCACCAGGTGACGTGATCACCACGCCTTCCGCCGGGTAGCCGCACGTCCTCGAGATCATCCGGCCCGTGGACCCAGCTTTCCGGCGCCGCATCAGGCGATGTCACGTCACAACGAGGCGAACATTGGCCGACGCGGCGACGCCAAGACTTGTACCATTCATTCACTTGGATTGTTCGTGTTTATGAAGGTAGGTTTGGGCGTCATGACCGCACCCAAGACTCCGACTATCGCCGAGGAACTGCGCGGTGTCGGCCTGCGGGTGACGGCCGCCCGCGTCGCACTACTCGAGACCGTCCGGGACGGTGACCACCTCGGCGTCGAGGCGATCGCCTCCGGGGTGCGCGATCGCGTGGGCCATGTCTCCCTCCAAGCCGTGTACGAGGCCCTCCACGCGCTCACCGCGGCGGGACTCGTACGGCGCATCGAACCCGCGGGCAGCCCGGCCCGGTTCGAGGGACGCATCGGGGACAACCACCACCACATCGTGTGCCGGTCGTGCGGTGTCGTCGCCGACGTCGACTGCGCGGTCGGCCATGCGCCCTGCCTGGCCGCATCCGACGACCACGGCTTCACGATCGACGAGGCCGAGGTCATCTACTGGGGCCTGTGCCCCGACTGTTCCCCCACCCGCAGTTCCCTAGCACTGTGATCCGCCTAGTTCTGAAGGATTTCCATGTCTGAGAACAATGATGCAATCGTCGTAGACGCGAAGTCGGAGGGCGGAGGTGGCTGCCCGGTCGCGCACGGGCGCGCCCCGCACCCGACTCAGGGCGGCGGAAACCGGCAGTGGTGGCCGGAGCGGCTCAACCTGAAGATCCTCGCCAAGAACCCCGCCGTGGCCAACCCCCTCGGCGAGGAGTTCGACTACGCGGAGGCGTTCAAGTCCCTCGACCTCGCGGCCGTGAAGCAGGACATCGCGGAGGTGCTGACGACCTCGCAGGACTGGTGGCCGGCCGACTTCGGCAACTACGGCCCGTTCATGATCCGGATGGCGTGGCACAGCGCGGGCACCTACCGGATCAGCGACGGCCGCGGCGGCGCCGGGGCCGGTCAGCAGCGCTTCGCCCCCCTCAACAGCTGGCCGGACAACGGCAACCTCGACAAGGCTCGCCGCCTGCTGTGGCCGGTCAAGAAGAAGTACGGCAAGAGCCTCTCGTGGGCCGACCTCATGATCCTCACCGGCAACGTCGCCCTGGAGTCGATGGGCTTCAAGACCTTCGGCTACGCCGGCGGTCGTGCGGATGTCTGGGAGCCCGACGAGGACGTCTACTGGGGCCCCGAGTCCGTCTGGCTCGACGACGCGCGCTACACCGGCGACCGGGAGCTTGAGACCCCCCTCGCCGCGGTCCAGATGGGCCTCATCTACGTCAACCCGGAGGGCCCGAACGGCAACCCGGACCCGCTCGCCGCGGCACGCGACATCCGTGAGACGTTCCGTCGGATGGCGATGAACGACGAGGAGACGGTCGCCCTGATCGCGGGTGGTCACACCTTCGGCAAGACGCACGGCGCGGGCCCGGCGGACAACGTCGGCGACGCCCCCGAGGGCGCCTCGATCGAGGACCAGGGCCTCGGCTGGAAGAACGCCTTCGGCACCGGCAAGGGCGCCGACACGATCACCAGCGGCCTCGAGGGCATCTGGACCGGCACCCCGACGGCCTGGGGCAACGGCTTCTTCGAGAACCTGTTCCGCTACGAGTGGGAGCTGTTCCAGAGCCCCGCCGGCGCGAACCAGTGGCGGCCGAAGGACGGCGCGGGGGCGGGCACCGTTCCCGACGCCCACGACGCGTCGAAGAGCCACGCCCCGACGATGCTGACGACCGACCTCGCGCTCCGCGTCGACCCGGTCTACGAGCAGATCTCGCGGCGCTTCTATGAGAACCCCGACGTGTTCGCGGATGCCTTCGCCCGGGCGTGGTTCAAGCTGACCCACCGCGACATGGGCCCGATCGTGCGCTACCTCGGCCCGGAGGTCCCGGCCGAGACGCTGCTGTGGCAGGACCCCCTCCCCACGGTGACGCACGAGCTCGTCGACGCTGCGGACATCGCCTCCCTCAAGGGCCGGATCCTGGCCTCGGGCCTGCCGGTGTCGCAGCTCGTGTCCGCCGCGTGGGCGTCGGCCTCGTCCTTCCGCGGCAGCGACAAGCGCGGCGGCGCCAACGGTGCGCGCATCCGCCTCGAGCCGCAGAGCGGATGGGAGGTCAACGGCCCCGACCAGCTGGCGACAGTGCTGCGCACTCTGGAGGGCATCCAGGAGACCTTCAACGCGGATCAGACCGGCGGCAAGCAGGTCTCGCTCGCCGACCTGATCGTGCTCGCCGGCGGTGCTGCCGTCGAGCAGGCCGCCAAGGACGCCGGCTTCGACGTCGAGGTCCCCTTCACGCCGGGCCGCGTGGACGCGTCGCTGGAGCAGACCGACGTGGAGGCGTTCGCCGCGCTCGAGCCGACCGCTGACGGGTTCCGCAACTACCTCGGGAAGGGCAACCGGCTGCCGGCCGAGTACCTGCTCATCGACCGGGCGAACCTGCTGACCCTGAGCGCCCCCGAGATGACGGTCCTCGTCGGTGGCCTCCGCGTCCTGGGCGCGAACTCCCAGCAGTCGCCGCTCGGCGTCTTCACCACGACCCCCGGGTCTTTGACCAACGACTTCTTCGTCAACCTGCTCGACCTGGGCACGACGTGGAAGGCGACGTCGGAGGACGCGAACACGTTCGAGGGTCGCGACGCCGCCACAGGTGACGTCAAGTGGACCGGCAGCCGCGCCGACCTCGTCTTCGGGTCGAACTCCGAGCTGCGTGCGCTCGCGGAGGTCTACGCGAGCGATGACGCGAAGGAGAAGTTCGTGAACGACTTCGTCGCCGCGTGGAACAAGGTGATGGACCTCGACCGGTTCGACCTGGTCTGATCATGACGTTCAGGCCGGTCCGCACGGGCCGGCCTGAACGCCCTCAGACAGAAGGATCTCGACGTCGTCCGCCTCCAGGGCGACGTCGTCCCTGCGGGCACAGTCCCCCAACGTGACATCGGCCACGTCCACCGGGTAACCGGCCTTGGACGTGGCCGATTTTCTTGACGCGGTCCTCGATGGCCGGGTGACGAAGATGCCGAGTGACGAAATAGAGGGAACCGGAAGTCCCGGGTCTGTCGAGTACGGGGTGAAATCCACTTGGAAAGGACCCCCATGGACGGACGTGGTTGGTGTTGATCGCCCCTCCCGACGCGGGACCGTACGCCTTCGCGGAAGGCCTGACCGACGCGGCCCTGCTCGAACAGTCGCTGAAACAGCCAGAGCGGTTCGCGGCACTCTTCGACCGGCACAACGATGAGATCTATCGCTATGCCGTCCGGCGACTCGGGCCGGAGACGGCCGAGGACGTCGTCGCCGAGACCTTCCTCACGGCCTTCCGCAAGCGTGGCACGTACGACGCGGAGCGCCCGGACGCCCGTCCGTGGCTGTACGGCATCGCGACCCATGCCGTACGCGAGCACCGGCGGGCGGAGGTCCGGCGTAACAAGGCGCTGGCCCGCAGTGAGGCTCACAGCGCGGTCGAGTCGTTCGACGAGCGCAGCGCCTCCAGGGTGACCGCCGAGCGGCTGCAGCCCAGGCTCGCCGCGGTGCTGGCCCGGTTGTCGGCGGCCGACCGCGACCTGCTGCTGCTCATCGCGTGGGCGGACCTCACGTACGAGGAGGCGGCCCAGGCGCTCGGGATCCCCATCGGGACGGTCCGGTCCCGGTTGCACCGAATCCGTACGAAGGTGCGTCGTGCACTCGGCGGCACCGATCCGATGGCGACGAACGAGGAGTCCGCGGTATGAGCACCGACGAGATCACCACCTTCCGCGATGCCCGCCCGGAGGCGACGCCGTACGACCCCGGAGCGAGGGCCCGCCTGCGCGCCCGGCTGGTCGACGAGGCCACGGCGGCGCCGCACGCGCGTCCGCTCGGGAGGCGGTCGGCGCGTCGCCGCTTCGTGACGGTCGGGGTGCTCACCGCCGCACTCGTGGCCGGCATCACCGTTGTACAGAACATCGATCTGAGCGGCCGTCCCACGGGTAACCCCGCCACGCCGGGTGAGTCGCGAAGGCCCTTTCTGCTGGGTCCGGTCGCCAACGCCGAGGACCTGGCGCAGGCGGCGGCTCAGCAGGCCGCCGTCGAGCCCGACGCACGACCCCGCCCGGACCAGTGGTCCTACGCGAAGACGGTCTTGGCCATGTCGTCGAAGGGAACAGGCGGCTCGCTGTTCGGCCCGCCCGACAGGCGTCTCACGGTCGAGCAGTGGCGCCGCGCGGACGGCAAGCAGTCGGCGACCATCGAGGAAGGGAAACTCCAGATACAGAATGCCGCGGGGGCGGGCGCCTCGCCTCGCAGCGATTACCCGTATCTGCTGTCGCTGCCCGAAGACGCGGATGCGCTCCTCGACCATGTGTACAAGGTGGTGGACGAGGAGAACGGCGGTGAGAAGGAGTCCGGCACGGCGCGGGCGGACAGGGCGTTCCAGGTCATCGAGATCTACATGCGGGACAGCGCCCTGCCGTCCAAGCTGCGGGCCGCGATGTACGGGGCGCTCGCGAGGATCCCTGGTGTGCAGTACGAGGCGAAGGCCGCGGACATCCAGGGGCGGCCGGGCGTCACCCTCTACCGCATCGTCGAGGGCTACCTACGCGACGAAATCATCGTCAATCCGAAGACCTACGAGTACATGGGGTTCCGCTCCATCGCCGTCAAGGACCACGTCTCCACAGGTCTCGACATGGATCTTCACACGAAGAAGGGCCAGATTCTCGGTTGGGGCGGCCTGCTCAAGGCGACCATCGTCGACAGGGCCGGCCAGCGGGCCTAGCGGTTGTTCCGGGGGCGAACGACTCCGAACTCCGGCGAGCGTCCGCGGCGCCGCCGGAGTGGTCGAGACAGGTGAGTGCCTTTTCGTGGTCTTCTCGCCCGAAAACCGCCAGACTCCCTAGGAGATCGCCAAAGGAGTCGAATGACCGAGATGTCCGCACCAGGGTCGAAGCGGAAGCGCCTGTCGCGTGTGCCGCTGCTCTGGCCGTTGCTTTGGGCGCTGCTCGCAGCCGTCGTGCTCGTCGCCGGGTTCGTCCTCCTCGACCGCGACGACTACGAGCAGGCCGACCTCTCTTTCGTCACCGGGCAGATCCAGGAGCACAAGGTCTCCAGCGCCACCATCAAGGACGAGGAACGGCGCATCGAGATCACGACCACTGATGGTCGGCGCTTCCATGCCGAGTGGGATGACTCCGGCCGGGCACAAGAGCTGAACGACATCCTGCAAGAAGCTCAGCCCGCAGACGGATACACCATCGAAGTGCCGTCGAAGGGTTTCCTGCTCGGCCCGCTGGAGATCTTCGCCGGAGCGGTTCTCGTAGCGCTTCTCATTGTCGTTCTCCGCCGTGCCAGGCGGCTCCGGCAGGATCGCTGAGCGCCGCCGATCGCGGGGCGGCTGCGCGAGTCCGGCGAGTGCCACGCGAACCCGGTGGCCGTGTAAGTGCGTGGGGCGGTGTTCAGAAAGCCGCTTCCTAACAGTTGACGTGACCGTAGTGTAAAAGTAACCTTTGGGCAACGTCCTGCAAGATTCTTGCAAATCACTGTTCATTTCTCTCTATTCTCCGCAAGTTCTGGTTGAGCGCACTGCGTCCGTGCGCCTGGCCCCGCCCCCATCCCTCATGGAGGCCCCAGGTGATGTCGGCTACCGCATTGCGCGGTCGGGCGCCGCCCCAAGCGGCACGGACCAGCGCCTTCCTTCCTCTGCGTTGAGATCAGCACCCCCCGGGACGGCCCCCCGCCGCACCCTGCGTCCCTGACGAGAGAGAACGTGATGAGCAAAAAGCACCCTGTTTTACGGCTGGTCGCGGCCATGCTCGCGGCCGGCCTGCTCGTTCTGGCGGGACCGGTTCTTCCGGCCTCGGCCGCGGGCCCGAACCTGGCGGCCGGCAAGACGATGTCGGCGAGCAGTTTCGCGGACGTCTACGGAGCGGGCAACGCCGGTGACGGCAATCAGAACACCTATTGGGAGAGCGCCAACAACGCCTTCCCACAGTGGATTCAGGTGGACCTGGGGTCCGCGGTCAGCGTGAACCAGGTCGTGTTGAAGGTTCCGTCGCCGAGTGCGTGGGCGACCAGGACGCAGACGCTGTCGGTTGTGACCGGGACCTCTTCTCCTCCCTCGACCACGACCGTGGGGTCGGCGGGGTACACGTTCAACCCGGCGACCGGTAACACGGTGACGATCAACTTCACCGCGACGACGGCGCGGTACGTGCGGCTGAACATCACGGGGAACACGGGCTGGCCGGCCGGTCAGATCTCGGAGTTCGAGGTGTACGGCCCGGTCTCGGGTGGTGACACCCAGGCTCCCAGTGCGCCGTCGAACCTGGCCTACACCGAGCCGGCATCGGGTCAGATCAGGCTGACCTGGGGCGCCTCCACCGACGATGTGGGGGTGACGGGGTATGACGTCTATGCCAACAACGCGCTGCGGGGCAGTGTGGCGGGCAACGTTTTGACCTACACCGACACCCAGCCGGCCACGGCGACGGTGTCGTATTACGTGAAGGCCAAGGACGCCTCGGGTAAGCAGTCGGCGGACAGCAACACCGTCACGCGTACCGGCACCGGTGGTGGTGGAGGCTCCAACCTCGCCGTCGGCAAGCCGATCACGGCGTCCGGTTCGGTCTTCACCTTCGTGCCGGCCAACGCCAACGACAACAGCACCGCGACCTACTGGGAAGGCGCGGGCGGCAGCTACCCGAACACGCTCACTGTCCAACTCGGGTCGAACGCCGACGTCAACCAGGTCGTCGTCAAGCTCAACCCCGACAGCTCCTGGGGCCCCCGCACCCAGACCATCCAGGTCCTCGGGCGTGAGCAGAGCGCCACGACCTTCTCCAGTCTGTCCGGGGCGACGGCGTACAACTTCAGCCCGTCCTCCGGCAACACCGTGACCATCCCGGTCAGCGGCCGGGTCGCGGACGTCCAGCTCCGGATCACCTCCAACACCGGCGCCCCCGCCGGCCAGGCCGCCGAGTTCCAGGTCATCGGCGTCCCGGCACCCAACCCCGACCTCGCGGTCACCAACCTCACGTGGACCCCGGCCTCCCCGAACGAGACCAACGCGATCACATTGTCGGCTACGGTCAGGAACTCGGGAACCGCGGCCTCCGCCGCGGACGACGTCAACCTCTACCTCGGCGGCACTCTGGTCGGCACCGCGAACATCCCCGGCCTGCCCGTCAACGGCACCGCCACGGTGACCCAGAACATCGGCACCCGCGGCGAGGGGACCTACACCGTCAGCGCCCGGGTGGACGCGGACAACACGGTCTTCGAGCAGAACGAGAACAACAACACCTTCACCGCGTCGTCGTCGCTGGTCGTCGCCCAGGCGCCCGGCCCTGACCTGCAGGTCCTCAGCGTCAGCTCCAATCCGCCGAACCCGGCCGTCGGAGCGGCCGTGACGTTCAACGTGGCGGTGAAGAACCGCGGAACCGCCGCTTCCGGCGCGACCACGGTCACCCGTGTGGCGGTGGGCGGCACCACGCTCAACACCAACACGCCGTCGATCGCGGCGGGTGCGACGGCCGACGTGGCCATCAGCGGCAGTTGGACGGCCACCAGCGGCGGCGCCACCATCACCGCCACCGCAGACGCTACCAACGTCGTCGCCGAGACCAACGAGACCAACAACACGTTCTCGCAGGCGATCGTGGTCGGCCGCGGGGCGGCGGTTCCGTGGGTCGAGTACGAGGCCGAATCCGCCACCTATCAGGGCACGCTGCTGGAGGCCGACCCGCTGCGCACCTTCGGGCACACCAACTTCGCCACCGAATCCTCCGGGCGGAAGTCGGTGCGGCTGAACAGCACGGGACAGTTCGTCGAGTTCACCTCCACCAGCCCCTCCAACTCGATCGTGGTGCGCAACTCCATCCCCGACGCGCCGAACGGCGGCGGCATCGAGGCCAGCATCAGCCTCTACATCAACGGCACCTTCGCCCGGAAACTGACCCTCTCCTCACGACACAGCTGGCTGTACGGGAACACCGACGGCCCCGAAGCGCTGACGAACACCCCGCAGGGCGACGCGAGGCGGCTGTTCGACGAGTCGAATGCGCTGCTCACGCAGAGCTACCCGGCCGGCACCAAGTTCCGGTTGCAGCGCGATGCGACCGACACGGCCTCCTTCTACATCATCGACCTGATCGACCTGGAGCAGGTGGCGCCACCGGCGAGCCAGCCGGCCGGTTGCACCTCGATCACGGCCTACGGCGCGGTGCCCAATGACGGGCTCGACGACACGGCCGCCATCCAGCGGGCGGTGACCGACGACCAGAACGGGGTCATCAGCTGCGTGTGGATCCCGGCGGGGCAGTGGCGGCAGGAGCAGAAGATCCTCACCGACGACCCGCTGAACCGGGGTCAGTACAACCAGGTGGGCATCAGCAACGTCACGATCCGCGGCGCGGGCATGTGGCACTCCCAGCTGTACACCCTGACCGAGCCGCAGGACGTGGTGGGCGGCATCAACCACCCGCACGAGGGCAACTTCGGCTTCGACATCGACGACAACGTCCAGATCTCCGACATCGCCATCTTCGGCTCAGGCCGTATCCGTGGCGGTGACGGCAACGACGAGGGCGGCGTCGGCCTGAACGGGCGGTTCGGCAAGAACACCAAGATCTCCAACGTCTGGATCGAGCATGCCAACGTGGGCGTCTGGGTCGGTCGTGACTACGACAACATCCCCGCCCTCTGGGGACCCGCCGACGGGCTCGAGTTCAGCGGCATGCGCGTCCGCGACACCTACGCCGACGGGATCAACTTCACCAACGGCACACGCAACTCGAAGGTGTTCAACTCCTCGTTCCGCACCACCGGCGACGACGCCCTCGCGGTCTGGGCCAACCAGGCCGTGAAGGACCAGGTCGTCGACAACACGCACGACAACCACTTCATCAACAACACCGTCCAGTTGCCCTGGCGCGCGAACGGCATCGCGATCTACGGCGGCTACGACAACTCGATCGAGAACAACCTGATCTACGACACCATGAACTACCCGGGCATCATGCTGGCGACCGACCACAGCCCCCTGCCCTTCTCGGGGACCACGTTGATCGCCAACAACGGGATCTACCGCAGCGGCGGCGTCTTCTGGAACGAGGACCAGGAGTTCGGCGCCATCACGCTGTTCCCGTCGAGCAGGGACATCACCGGCGTCACCATCCGCGACACCGACATCTCCGACTCGACCTATGACGGCATCCAGTTCAAGACGGGCGGCGGCAACATGCCGAACGTCGCGATCACCAATGTGAAGATCGACAAATCCAACAACGGCGCCGGCATCCTGGCCATGAGCGGAGCCCGCGGCAACGCGACGCTGACGAACGTGACCATCACCAACTCGGCCGACGGCGACATCGTGAAACAACCGGGATCGCAGTTCACGATCACGGGCCCCTGATCGAGGCCCGGACGCGGTCCGGCGTGTGAACGGCCGGCCAGGTGGCGTGCTCCGGGGAACCGGAGCACGCTCGTGGCCGGCCGTATCGCTTCTGTGTGCAGGGGTCAGATCGCCGATGCCGTCCGGGGGTCAGGCCAGGGCGGCGGCGACCCGACGGCGGAGCAGGGTTTCCTGGCCGGGCTCGGTGCACAGGGTCACGGTCAGCCCGGCGTCGGCTGCGCCGGCCAGGACGGCCAGCAAGGTGGCGAACTGCTCGGGGGGCTCGTCGCTCAGGAGTTCCTCGGCGTGCTCCACGATCAGGGCGACGATCCCGGTACGGATCACATCGCGCAGCGAGTCGGTGAGCGCGTCCCAGTTGCGGCCGAAGTAGCCGGGAAGGCGCAGAGCCCGCGCCGCCTCCTCGAAGAAGGCGGCGCGGGTCCGGCATGCGCTCCCGTCGACGACCGCCGGCGCCAGGCCGGTGGACACCGTCAGCCATGGCGGCAGCGGACGTGCGGCGGATGTCATGGAGTTCCTAGAGCCGGTAGAAGTCGGTGTAGTGGTTCGGGGAGAACCAGGTCACGCCGGTGCTGCGGTTGACGACGATCCGGTACGCGTCACGTGCCGCGCCTCGTGCCCGGGAGTACACGTCGTACTCGTAGTAGGTGCCCCCGCTGGGGAGCTGGCCCTCACGGTTCTGGAAGCGTCCGCCAGTGTAGTTGTACTTGCCGCCCGACCAGGTGTACCAGCCGGCGGTGGTGGGGTAGCCCTTGGACTCCCAGATCGCGTCGGCCGAGCGCGCGTCGGCGCACCGCGAGATGGTGCAGGAGTTGTAGACCGACGCGTTGGCGGGGGTGATGCCGACGAGGCCGATCAGGGACGTGAGGGCGGCGAGCATGACGATGAGCCGTGCCGGCCACGAGGCGCGGGGGCGTTGCAGGGTGTGCACGAAGCCTCCTATTGGGGGGACTGCCGGAGAGGGACGAACACTTGTCAGGATCACCGTCAACTCGGGTCAGATATAGGGGAAGATCGCCAAAGCTCCGGTGAACTCTTCGCGGCACCGGGCCCTTGCGCGGGCCCGTCTTCGAGTCGTCGGCCACACGGGCGGACCGGCGACCATGCCGGCCCCGTTCCTGTCCCGGAATCGGAGCCGATCTCGCCAGGCGGAGGGCTTCTTCCCGGGCGTCATCGCTGGCATTCTGGTGATCCACGGTCTGCGCGCTGGCCGGGGGGAGAGGCGCAGGACCGGCTGAAGTTCGCCGCCTGCGAGATGAGGAAAACCCATGAGCGCCCCCAGCAACGCCACCCTCTCCGTCGCCGCGATCCTCAAAGAGACCGCCGACCGCGCGCCCGACAAGACCGCGATCGTCGTCGGCTCCTCCACGCTGACCTACGCGGAGTTGTGGGATCAGACGCGCCGTTACGCGGGCGCTCTCAGGGCGCAGGGCGTGAAGTCCGGTGACGCGGTCGCGATCCTCATCCCGAACGTCGCCGACTTCCCGCGGGTGTATTACGCGATCTTGAGCCTCGGCGGCATCGTCGTCCCCGTCCACGCGTTGCTGAAGGCCGGCGAGATCGAGTACGTGCTCAGGGATTCGGGGGCCACCGTCCTCGTCTGCGCGGCGCCGCTGCTCGGCGAGGGGGCGAAGGGCGCGGAGCAGGCCGGCATCCCCGTGATCTCGGTGCTCTCCCCCGAGCCCGTCGAGGGCATCCCGCAACTCGAGAAGCTCGCCGCGGAGGCCGAGCCGATCATCACCTACGAGCCGTGCCTGCCGGACGCGACCGCGACCATCCTCTACACGAGCGGGACGACGGGCAAGCCCAAGGGGGCGATGGGCTCCCACTTCGCCCTGGTCGAGCAGACCAACACCCTGCTGCTCAGCACCTTCGACATGGGACCGGACGACGTGGTGTTCGGCGCTCTTCCGCTGTTCCACACCTTCGGCCAGACCTGCACGCTCAACGCCGGCTTCCGGGCGCAGGCGAAGGTCGTCCTGCTGCCCCGGTTCGACGGCGAGACCGCGCTGCGCAGCCTCATCGACAACGAGTGCACGATCATGATGGGCGTCCCGACGATGTACGTCGCGCTGCTCGAGGCCGCCAAGACCATCCCCGAGCGACCGAGACTGCGGTACGCCATCTCGGGCGGCGCGTCCATCCCGCTCGCCGTCATCGAGCGATTCCGCAAGGAGTTCGGCGTCGAGATCTACGAAGGGTACGGACTCACCGAGACCTCGCCGGTCGCATGCTTCAACCACATCGGCCGCACGCCCCGAGCCGGCAGCATCGGCACCCCGATCTGGGGAGTGGACCTGGAGATCGCCAAGGCGGACGTCGACGACCACATCGAACTGCTCGGCGTCGACGAACTGGGCGAGATCGTGATTCGCGGCCACAACATCATGAAGGGCTACCTGCACCTGCCCGAGGAGACGGCGAAGGCCATCGTCGACGGCTGGTTCCGCAGCGGCGACCTCGGGAGGAAGGACGCCGACGGATACCTCTGGATCGTCGACCGTAAGAAGGACATGATCCTCCGCAACGGCTACAACGTGTACCCGCGCGAGGTGGAGGAGTTGCTGACCGCCCATCCGGCCGTCTCGACCGCCGCCGTGTTCGGCGTCGCGGACGAGGTCCACGGAGAAGAGATCATGGCCTGCGTCGTGCTCGCACCGGGCGCCGACGTCGATTCCGCGACACTCGCCGCGTACGCGAAGGAGCAGCTCGCCGCCTACAAGTACCCGCGTCGCCTCGAGATCGTGGAGACCCTTCCGCTCGGGCCGAGCGGCAAGGTGCTCAAGCGCGAACTCGTCGCCAGGTACTCGTCGTAGGCGACGAGGTCCACAGCCGAGCGACGGCCCGCTCCCGTTCCGGGGGCGGGCCTGCTAGACAGGTGGCATGCGACCGAGACCGGGTCAGGTGCTGCACTTCTCGGAGGATCCGACGATCGCGCGCTTCGTCCCGCACGTCGCGGCCAGTGCGAGGCAGCCGGAGGCCTACGTCTGGGCGGTGAACGCGGAACGGGCGCCTGACTACTGGTTTCCGCGCGACTGCCCCAGAGCGATGGCCTGGGCGACAACGTCGACGACCGACGCAGACCGGGAACGCGTTCTCGGCCCCGGTGGCGGAGACCGGGTGCACGCCATCGAGTACGGCTGGCTCAAGGCGTTCCAGACGGTGGAGTTGTTCGCCTATCGGCTTCCCGCGGCCGTTTTCGAGCCGTTCGGCACCCCCGTGCCACACGCTCACGTCGCCACCCGGCCGGTTCGACCACTCGGGCCGGCCGAGCCGGTCGGCGACCTGCTTCGACTGCACGAGGAGGCGGGCATCCAACTACGCGTGCTCAACAATCTCTGGCCGTTCTGGGACGCCGTCACCACCACCTCTCTCGGCTTCAGCGCGATCCGGATGCGCAACGGGCGGCCACGTCCCTGACCCGATCGCCCAGCCGCGTTCCCGAGACGCGAACCGGCCACGGTCAGCTGAAGAGCTTCACGACGACCCAGATGATGAGCACCCAGGAGGCGATCCCCGCGAGGGTGACGGCGATGAGACCGCGGAGGCGGTATCGCTTGCCGGGTGGGTCGGACTCGTTGCTCACTCATGCTCCACGGCAGGGCAGTGGGTCGATCCTTGTGACTGCCTGATACCCCTCCGTGATCCTCGGTGACGCGCGACGGCACAAATGCATGAAGGTGTATCGGTCAGGTCTGGATCGCCGCAGCACCCGATCGGACGTGCGAAAACGTTCTTGTCGGAGCCGGAGCCGGAGCCGGAGCCGGAGCCGAGTGCCGGATCGCGGCGTGACGCGCGAGCGCCCCCCGGCGTACGGGCACATGCCGTACGCCGGGGGGCGCGGGGAGCCTGTCGGCGTCGGAGCGGACGCCTGAGGAACCGTTTACCGAGTGGTGCTCACAGGAACGCGCGACGGTCGGCGTGCAGACGCTGCGAGAGCCGTACGGTGATGAACTCGTCGTTGTCCGCCTGGCCCGGCGTGCGGCCGGAGGAGAACGGGAAGTTGTTGTCGTTCAGGACGGCCACGGTCTGGTCGTCGAGCAGGGTCACGTCCTCGATGGTCTGGAACGGGAACCGGAACGTCTTGCCGAAGCCGCCGAGGCCCTTCGGGTTGGCGAGGTCGAGCAGGTCCGCGACCAGGGTCTTGTCCATGACGCCGTCGTGGTCACGGTCACGGGTGTCGGCCACGTACAGGCGCTTGAGCTTGGCGGCGTCGCCCTGCTCGTTGTCCCGCTCGATGATCAGGAACCGGTGGTCGTCGATGGAGATGGCGTCGCCGATGGAGTTGCCGGGAGCCTCGAGGCGGTAGATGAAGCGCTTGCCGGTGTAGCGGCCCTTGCGCAGGTCGAACTGGTTCATCCGCAGGTCGCCGGGGGTGTCGCCGGCCACCGTGCCCTCGAGGAGCGGGTAGAGGTAGTGGCCGTCGATCCCGCGGGCCATGCCCTCGTAGCCCTTGCTGCTGTTGAGGTTCGGCTGCCCGCCGTTCAGGTACGGGTTCTCCGGAGCCTTCACACCCTCGAGGGGGATCGGGGCCTGGAGGAGCTTGCCGGTCCGCGAGAAGTGCAGGAGGAACGGCCCGAACTCGTCACCGATCCAGTACGTGCCGTCGAAGGCGCGCACGATCGACTCGACGTCGAAGTCGGAGCCGGTCAGCACCCGGTCGGACCGGGTGAGCGCGAAGGGCACCTTGTGGTCGGGGTCGCTCAGGTTGAAGCCGCCGAGCACCTTGACCTTGCCGGTCCTGGTGTCGGGCTTGATGTGGTGGACGCGGAGGAGGAAGTCGGCGCTGTTGGCCTTGTTGCCGTAGCCGTTGTCCGACAGCACGTTGTACGTGCCGTCGTGGTTGTCGATGACCCCGCTGAAGCCCTGAACAGGCTGCCCGGGGAAGGGCACGGGGACGCCGTTGACCGGCCCCGGTCCGGCGAGCGCGCCGGAGGGCAGGCTGCCGGGGACGTAGGTCTGCGCCGGGAGCGATGCGAAACCGGTCAGCGTGGCCCGGCCGTGCGCCGTGTGAGAGGAGTCCGCCACGGCGGGGGTGGCGAGCCCGGCAGCCAGCGCGAGGGCGCCAAACATGATCGAGATTCGTTTCATGTGGCGCACGTTAGAAAGGCCGGATGACGGGCGCTCCAACATGAGGCGACGGGAGGCCGAACCGTGGCCCGGCCGTCGCGGTTAGGGTACGGAAGTATGCGGATCTTCAATGACCTCGCCGAACTGAAGGCGGCAAAGGGCGAACATCTGGGATACACGGGCTGGCGGGAGATCACGCAGGAGCGGGTGAACGGCTTCGCCGACGCCACCGATGATCACCAGTGGATCCACGTGGACGTCGACCGCGCCAAGGAGGGTCTCTTCGGCTCGACGATCGCCCACGGGTACCTGTCGCTCGCGCTGATCCCCTCGTTCACCAGCGAACTGTTCCGCGTCGACGGACTGAAGATGGGGATCAACTACGGGCTGAACAAGGTCAGGTTCGCCCGGCCCGTGCCGGTCGGCTCGCGGATCCGGGCGGGCGCGGAGATCATCGACGTGAAGGGCACCCCCTCCGGGACGCTGGCGAGCTTGCGGGTCGTCATCGAGGTCGAGGGCCTCGACAAACCCGCATGTATCGCCGAGACCCTCTCCCTGCTCGTCGCGGAGTCCTGACCGCTTCGCCTCCTGCTCGATCGGGGGCTTGGGAGCCGGAAGGATCTTGAGTTGGGCCGGCCCGGGGGTTGCCGGACGGCAAAGTTATTGGCTCTGGCAGGGGTACGGGGTCTGGTAGAGTTCTTGTCGTCGCACTGCCTTGCAGGTCAGGGCATCGAGACACGCGGCCGTAGCTCAATGGATAGAGCATCTGACTACGGATCAGAAGGTTGGGGTTTCGAGTACCTCCGGCCGCACCCAGCAAAGAAGGCCCCTGAACAGGCAATACGCCGTCAGGGGCCTTCTTGTGCGTTAGATCATTTGGGCAGTTTGCTAACACCCTTGCTAACAGGGGTGGCTTGCGGTGTCTACGACACGCGAAGCCGTTCGGCATGGAGGCTGTGGGCCCGAGCCCGGCCGCTGGGAATCATGGGCCCGCAGGGGGATGAGGAAGGCGGGTATCCGGAAGCGGCACGAGGGCAAGGCGCTGGAAGGCATCGGCACCTTCGAGCAGGCGCCGACTACCAGGGGGCTGCCGCCGCCACGAATTGGCGCGTATGACTTCCGTTACGAGCCTGTATGCCCCATTATTTCGCCGGTGCGTGATGCAGTCGGGTCAGGTGAGAGCGATGCTCTGGCTACCGGCGTCGATTCGCGGCGACAGGGACTCGTGGTATTCGAGTCGGCGAAGGAACCGACCGGGGTTCAGCGACTCTGGGCGGACCCGGTCGACGTGTCGGCTGCGGTGGTCGCCGCGCAGCGCGGCGACGAGGGTGCCTTCCGCGTGATCTACCAGGTCGTCCAACCTGGCCTGCTGCGATATCTGCGGGTCCTGGTGGGCGAGGACGCTGAGGACGTGGCGTCCGAGGCATGGCTGCAGATCGCCCGCGACCTCGGGTCGTTCCGGGGGGACTCCGACGGGTTCCGCGGTTGGGCGGCGACGATCGCCCGTCACCGCGCCCTGGACCATCTGCGCCGTGAGCGTCGCAGGTCCGGCCTGAGCGTGCCGATCGAGCAGATGGCGGACCGACCAAGCGACAACGACACCGCTAGGTCCGCGCTCGACGCGTTGGCGTCCGACGCGGCGCTCGCGCTGATCGCGCGGTTGCCTCGTGACCAGGCCGAGGCGGTGCTCCTGCGCGTGGTGATGGGGCTGGACGCGCAGACGGCCGGGCAGGTGCTGGGCAAGCGGGCCGGGGCGGTTCGGACGGCGGCCTACCGCGGGCTCCGCAAGCTCGCCAAACTCCTTGAACGCTCCGGTACGGCCCGTCCGGAGGGGTCCGGCTGGGGCGTCACTGGAGCCGATGGAGAAGGCGACACGACGCAGTGAACGGGAGGAGTGACACAAACGAGGGCTTCGACGCTGAAGGACATGAGATGAGCACTCACCGATCCCACCGAATCGACCGTTTCACCGCAGAGCGCCTGCTGCGCGGTGAAACGGCCGGTCCGGATCAGCTGGCCAAGTTGCTCGCCGCCGCGGCCGCCCCGGCCGAGCGTGGCGAGCTGGCCGGCGAGGAGGCGGCCGTGGCGGCCTTCCGGGAGGCCCATCTCGTCCCTGCCCTTCAGCCAAGGAAACGATCAATGATCAAGACGGCATTGCTGAAATTCGTCACGCTCAAGGTGGCCGCCGCGGCGCTCAGCGCCACCGCCGTGGGCGGCGTCGCGCTCGCCGCCGGCACCGGTCACCTGCCCGAATCTCTGGGCGGCCCCGCGCCGAGCGTCCGGCCGACTGCAACTCACGACACCGGTAAGGCCCCTACGGCTGGCGACAAACACCCCAGCGCTTCCTCGTCCTCGTCCTCGTCCTCGTCGCCGTCGCCGTCGCCGTCCCCGTCTCTGGTCGGCCTCTGCCGCGCTTACCAGGCCGGTGCCGGCGACAACCCTGGCAAGGCCCTCGACAACCCGGCCTTCACCCACCTGATCACCGTCGCCGGCGGCAAGGACAAGGTCGCGGCCTATTGCGCGGACCGTCTCAAGACCCGTGCCGGCAAGGCTCCGGCCTCCCACCCGACCGGGGCGCCCAAGACCCACCCGACCGGGGCGCCCAAGATCCACCCGACCGGGGCGCCCAAGACCCACCCGACCGGCGCGCCGTCCACCCGCCCCGGCCATTAGCCCGTACCACGGACGGGCATCGGCCTCCTCGTTTCGGCCGCCGCCATCCGGCCAAGGCCGACGTTCCTGAAGCATGGGATACATCCCCGAACCCGTGCCTTCGGGCACTCCGGCCCTACCGGATCGAGCCGTACTGCTCTGAACAGCCGGACTCCGGTCCAACGTGTATCAAACCTATTATTTCGGACGCTTCTTAACGTCCTTCAAGGGAGCTTTGACATGGTCACCGCGATGCGAGCAGCGCTGGCATTCGGCCTTCTGGCCGGGTTCTACGTGCTCGTCGCCGCCGTCCTCGGAGTCGCTGCGGTATTCGACGTCCTCGCCGTCCAGCACCTCTCCTCCGGTGCGTTGAAGATCGCCATTGTTCTCACGCTGGCCGCTCTGGCGTTGCTGCGCGGCCTCATCCTGGTCAACAGGCGCAGGTCGCACGCGGAGCCGGGCGTCGCCGTAATCCGTGAGCAGGAGCCGGTGCTCTGGCGTACGGTCGAGGAACTGGCGGCGGTGGTGCGCACCCGTCCTCCGGACGAGATCCGGTTTGTGGCCGAGGTGAACGCGGCGGTGAGTGAGGACACGAGCTGGCTCGGGTTGCGGGCGGGCCGCCGCCGTATGTACATCGGCATGCCTCTGCTGATGACGCTCACCGCGGACGAGATGCGCGCGGTGCTGGGGCACGAACTCGGCCACTACAGCGGTGCGCACACCCGTCTGGGGGCGCCGGTGTACCGGGGTCGCATCGCCGTGCTCGCGGCGGTCCAATCGCTCGGCAACCACGCCTGGATCCAGAAGATCTTCTTCGCTTACGCCAAGCTCTTCCTGCGCGTCTCCCAGACCGTCTCGCGTAACCAGGAACTGGAGGCCGACGAATTCGCCGTCGCTATCGCGGGACGTGAGGCCGCTGGGAACGCCCTGCGCAAGGTGCACGGCACGGCCGACGTGTGGAACCTGTTCATCGACCGGTACGTCGGCATGACCGGCATGGCGGCAAGCCGTCCGGCGAACCTGTTCGGCGGCTTCCACGCCCTCGTCGACGCCCACGTGACGGAGATCGCCCAGGCGGATGGGGCAGGCGAGGAGACCAGTCCGTACGATTCGCACCCGAGCCTGCGCGAGCGGCTCGACGCGATCACGGCCTTGGCCGATGCGCCGCGCGAACGCGATGGCCGTCCGGCGCTGGTCCTCCTCCGCGATCCGGCGATCGCCGCGAATGCCGTGGAGCAGACCTTCTGGACCGACGAGGCGCTCCGACTGCGCCCGCTGCCATGGGAGGAGATGGTCGCCCAGGGCATGTACGCGGGCGTCAACGAGGAGGCGGTGCACGACCTGTCCGTCGCGGGTCAGCGGGTCGTCGGTGCGCGCGAGCCGTTCCTGGACGCCGCGCTGGAAGCGCTGGCCCGGGGCCGGGCCGCCGCCCTCCACGACGAGCTGATCCGGCTGAACTGGCGTCCGTCGCCGGACCTGGTGGCCAAGGTCCTGGCCCGCGCGATCGAGGGCGTACTGATCAGCCACGGTAAGGCCCGGTGGACGCTGTCCTGGACGGGTCCTGCCAAGCTGCTCGACCCGGTGGGCAACGAGGTCGACATCAACCAGTACGCCGCGCGGGTCGTGGCCGATCCCGCGGCCGTCGCGAGCCTGCGTGGCTGGTTCACCCAGATGGGCATCCCCGTCGACTACCGTCCTCCGATGCCCGTCGGCAACTGACGGACGAGGGCGTCCTTGGGGAGTCGAACCCCAGACCTTCTGTCTACCAGGGCAGCCCGGATCGGTTCGCCGCCACGGTCTTCACCCTGATTTGGGCACGGGGAGCCTCCGCTGGGTTCCGACTCGTCTGACTAGTAGCAGTATGTCGCCTGCAAATTCCCTGAAAGAGAGAAATGGTGCGCCTGATCCTCGCTACCGCAATCGTGGTCCTGCCCGTGGTCGTCGGTGGATGCAGCTTCGTCGACGGTGGCGAGCCCCCGTCCGTCAGCAAGCCACCGGTCCCACCGCCGTCTCCGACTCCCGCCCTCAGCGAGAAGGCCGCCCAGAGCGTGATCAAGCGCTACATGCAGGGGATCAACGCCGCGAACGGCAAGTTGAACAGCAGCCTTGCGAGCAAGGTGGAGAGCGGTTCCGCGCACCAGATCCACAACGCCCAGTACAAGGTGTTCAAGCGGAACGGGCTGAACTTCGGCCCGGTGAAGTACACGTCGGGGTTGGCTGCGGCACCGAAGTTCTCCGGCTATCCCAAATGGTTCTTCGCCGCAGCCACCGATAGCGGGTCGAAGCCCGCCACGCGGGACATCCTGCTGTTCGTCCAGGAGCGGGCGGGCGCCCCGTGGCGGGTGGCGTATGCGCCGTTCTCGAGGAAGGCGACGGGACCCATAGCCTCCGGAGTCGACGTCGCGGACTTCCCCGATGTGGTGCCGGCCGGTGATCCCGGCCTTGTGGTCCCACCGAGCAAGGTCGCCCCGGCGCTGGCAGAAGTCATCACCCGTGGCACACGCAGTGCCTGGGCGAAGCAGTTCGACTTCGGCCGGCTGGTCAAGAGCCAGTACCAAGGACTCCTCAACACCCGCAAGGCGTACGTGGGGAACAACTGGACAGGGACAAGCCGGGCGGTTGCCGCCAAAACCCCCATCTATGCCGTTCGCACGAAAACAGGCGGCGCCTTGGCCTGGTTCGGAATCGACGTCAACGCGTCCTATCGCGGCAAGGACAACGCAGCGGGCATGACGTGGAAGAGCGCCGATTTCGGCGACTTCCAGAAAGGCTTCGGGATCCCCTCGACGGTCAGATCGTCCATCACGAGCGTAGAGCGCAACGAGATACTGGCCTACATCCCTCCGAAGGGCAAAGGAAAGGTCCAGATCATCGCGAACCGATGGTTTCCGGTGTCTGTGAAGGGTCGCTGACGCGTCCGGCCAACCGAATCCCCCTGGCTCCACCGGTAGCAGAGACCGGTTCCGATCCTCGGGACCGGCCCTTCCAGATCTCCAGCGAACCGCTGCTGACCATCTACTCGCGACTCGATCTCTGGAAGCCACCCGCCTCGGCCGGTCTTCTGGGCCAGCTTGGAGAACAGGTGCGGGAAGGTATCCGGGTCGGACGGGTTGCCGAGAAGCGTCGGAGACCATGTCCACCTACTCCGACTCGTCCAGCAGAAGGCACCAAGCCGCAAGATCGCGTCGCGCTTACGTCAGATGTCTTGCCTTCCGGACGGGCACCCAGGGCAGTTGGCCGAACGGCTTGTAGGAGCTGAGCGCGACGGTCACGATCAGCACGCCGCACGCACCCCCGGAGTCCTTGACCAGCGCGAACGGGTCAGCGAGAGCTCGACCGGCGAGTGCCGTGGCGGCAGCGTCTTCGAGGGTGGGCACAAGGACGAACAGGGCCAGGAGGGTGCCGCCGGCGGTGAGCAGGAACTTGAGGAGCACCCACCAGTGGCGTAGCACCCCCCACGGAGTGAGCAGGCCCAGCGCAAGGCCGGTGGTGAGTGAGAGCAGCGCCAGGGGGACGATGAGCGCCAGGCCCAGCAGGTGCGCGGCCGGATAGATGATCACAGGGTCGGTTCCCTGCCAGCCGGCGATGACGAGAGCGAGGATGGCGGAGTCGGCGCCCAGCAGCCCCACCGAACTGATCACATGCAAGGTGCGCAGGGCCTTGCGCCACGGCGGGGACAGCCGAGCCCCGGGCCGCTGCCGCGCTCCGACCGTCCCGCGCGCGTCAGGCGGCCTCGACCTGCCGGGGGATGCCTGCGCGCCTTGTCCCCTGTCCACTGGAACTCCCTCTGAGTTGATTGCCGGATTCGCTGGGCCACGCCCGGCCAACCGAACCGTCAGCCGGGCGTGCCGTGGGGGTTCAGTTGCCGTTCCAGAAGGCGCAGTCATGCTCGGTGGCGAGGTCCACCTGCCGGATGCCGTCCGGCCCGGAAGCGAGCGAGAGCGTGGCGCCACCACCGGAGCGGTAGGCCGGCCACCGCGGCAGCCCGGGACCGTTGGGGTCGCCGGTCGCGGCGAAGCGCGTCCAGTAGGCGATCATGTCGCGTGACAGCTCCTGCTTCGCAGGGGTGGTGAGCGGCGTGCCTTGGCCGTCCAGGAGGTAGGGCACGTCGGTGCCGTGCGCGGCGCCGAGCGGGAGACCGACGATCTGCTGTCCAGAGTCTTCGGCGAACTCGAATTCGTATACCGGCATATGGCGGGCCGCCGCCTCGGCGGCGGGAATCTGGGAGCAGGCGCCGAGCTTACGGCCCCAGTCGCTCAGGACGGTGGCCAGCGCCAGGCTTGGGGTGGCGAAGCGGCCGAGCGGATAGCGATCGAGCACGGCTCTGGCGTCGTCGCCCATGAGGTCGAGGAGGATCTGCGGGTACTGCTGCGCCGTTACGGGCAGACCCTGTGCGTCGAACTGCACGGCGACGAAGGGACGCATTTCATCATGGGTGCCGCCCTGGATCAGCGGCACCCGCGCGGTGCGCGCGCGGCGCAGCGCGTCAAGCGGCTGCAGCGGAAGCGCGGGCGTGCCCGCGGTGAAGATCCAGGGCATGTCGCCGATGCGGGCGGTCGCGGTGAAGACCCGGTCGGAGCCGATGGGCAGCAGATCCATCACGGGCTTTGCCCGCAGGCAGGCCAGCACCTGCGTCGTACACCCGAGGTCGGATGCGATCTTCGTGGCCCGTGCCCGGGCCTCCTTGAGGGTGACGAAGTCGTTGCCGCAGGGACCGCTCTGCACGATCGCCTTCTGGAACAGCCCTCGTGAGCCCGGCGCTTCGAGATGGGCGCACACGCTGAAGCCGCCGGCCGACTCGCCGAAGATCGTGACGTTGGCGGGGTCACCGCCGAAGGCCGCGATGTTGCTCTTCACCCAGCGCAGCGCGGCCTGCTGGTCCGCAAGCGCGTAGTTGCCCGCGTACGGGTCGCGCAGGTCGGGATGGGCCAGATAGCCCAGAGCTCCCAGCCGGTAGTTGAGGGTCACCGTGATGACCTTCCCCTGCGTGGTCAGTCGGGTCGCGTCGTAGTCGCTGCCCGCGCCCTGCACAAACCCTCCGCCGTGGATCCAGACCATGACCGGAAGCGGCCCGGTCGAGCGCGCAGCGGGCGTGGTGACGTTGAGGAAGAGGCAGTTCTCGTTGCCGACCACCTTGGGTGGCCGGCCGGGGGTGCTGCCGTCGAGTTGGGGACAGGGGCTGCCGGGTTTGGTGGCGTCGCGCACGCCCGTCCACACCGGAGCGCGGCCCGGGGGTTGCCAGCGCCGCGCGCCGGTCGGCGGCGCGGCGTAGGGGATGCCGGAGAAGGTCCGGACGTCTGAGGTGACGACACCCCCCAGGGTGCCCTCGGTGGTGTGCACGGTGGCCCTTTGGGGAGCACCCGACGCCTGCGCATGCGTTGTCCCCGGCAGCAAGGCTACGGCGGCGGCCAAGATCAGCAATGGGAACCTTATTCGCATGGAGACAGCGTTTCGATCCTCCCGCCGTTTCGCGTCGTCTCCCTGATGTCCCCGCGACTACACCCCCCGTCGTACGAGTCGGCCGGAGCGAACCGACCCACTTCATCGTCGCGCCATCAGCATGCCATCAGCCGTGGTCGCCGCCGTCGCGCGTGCCGTCTCCGGGATACGCGGTTCCGCAGCCGCTGACAAGGGTCACGATCGTCATCTGACAAGACCCGCCTGATTCCTCCGGTTGACGCATTCCGATATCGGCATATGATGCTGCCCATGGCACGAGCAGCGACGACGTCGGACGTCTTCAACGCGATCGCCGAGCCGCAGCGCCGGGAGATCCTGTTGCTGCTGCGGGCGGGTGAGCGGCCGGTGACCGAGTTGGCCCAGGAGCTGGGGATGACCCAGCCGGGGGCGTCCAAACACCTGCGGGTGCTCCGGGAGGTCGGGCTGGTGCGGGACCGCAAGGCAGGCAAGCAGCGCCTGTACGGCCTTGACGCCCGCGGGCTGCGACCGGTCCACGAGTGGACCGGCGGGTTCGAGCGGTTCTGGAACGAGAGCTTCGACCGGCTGGACGCGTACGTGCAGGACCTCAAGCAGGCAAGGCAGGAGGAGTAACCGATGGCAGCGATAGGACGGGACGCGCCGGCGCAGTCAGCGACGGCCGACCGCGAGATCGTGATCTCCCGGGTCATCAGTGCCCCACGGGAGCTGGTGTTCGAGGCGTTCACCGAAGTCCGGCATCTGTCGCAATGGTGGGGACCGGAGGGGTTCACCACCACCACGCGGGCGTTCGAGTTCCGCGTCGGCGCGGAGTGGGACTTCGTGATGCACGGACCGGACGGGACGGACTACCAGGAGTGGATCTCCTGGACCGAGATCGCCCCGCCGGAGCGGATCGCGCTGCTGCACGGCGAGTCCCGCGGCGACCCGAACGCCTTCGAGTCAGTCATCACGTTCGCGCCCGACGGCGCGGTGACCCGGATCGAGATGCGCACGGTGTTCCCCACCAAGGAGTTGCGCGACGAGGCGGTCGAGAAGTACCACGCGATCGAGGGCGGCCGGCAGACCCTGAGCAACCTGGCTGCCTACGTCACCGAGATCGTTCGGAAGTGAGTTGAGGGATGGCCGGAAAGGTGTTCTTCAGCGTGTCGATGTCGCTGGACGGCTTCGTCGCGCCCGAGTCCGTGCCCGTCGGCGACTTCTTCGCCCCCGAGAAGCAGGACGACCCGGACGTTCAGCGCTGGATGGCACAGTGGACGGAGCTGCAGCAGTGGCTGTTCCCGCTGCGGTTCATCCGGGAGAACCTGAAGCTGGGCGAGGGCGGCGAGGAGGGCCGCGACAACGACGTGGCGCGGGAGACGTTCGAGCGCACCGGCGCGAGCGTGATGGGCAAGCGCATGTTCGACCTCGGCGAGCAGATGTGGCCGGAGGAGGCGCCGTTCCACACGCCGGTCTTCGTCGTGACGCACGAGAAGCGTGACCCCTGGGAGCGGCCGGGTGGGACCACGTTCCACTTCGTCGACGACGGCATCGAGACCGCGCTCGACCAGGCCCGCGAGGCCGCCGGCGACCGCGACGTCCGCATCGCGGGCGGCGGCGCGACGATCCTGAAGTACGTGAACGCCTGCCTGGTCGACGAGTTCTCGATCGCGCTCTCACCCGTGCTGTTCGGCTCCGGAATCCGCCTGTTCGAGGGCGTGGACGCGGGCCGCGTGGCCCTGGAGCCGGTCCGCGCGGAGCCGACGCAGCGGGTGACCCACCTGACCTACGCGGTCCGGGAGCGGTAACTGTCTCGACCTCGGCGCTCGCCCGCCGAGGTGCTGACAGGCCTCAGCGCACGTCGACGTAGTCCTGGGCGCTCGTCGCAGGCAGGTACACGGAAGTGCCCTGGTACTTGGCCATCCAGGAGCCGTCCTTGCGCGCCTTGAAGCCCTTGTGCCACTTGCCGTGGCTGTCGGCGCCGGCAGTGCCCACGTAGGACCAGGTCTTCGACCCGTGTGCCCGGAAGTAGATGTTCACCTTGGCCTTGAGGGGGTGCCAGGCCGAGGTGTAGCGCTTCAAGACGCCGCTCACCGTGATCGTCTTACCCTTGCGCACCGGCTCCGGTTTCGCGTTGAGCGATGAGATCGCCGTCCGGTATTTCACCGTCGCGTGGGCGGTGGCGCTGACGGATTCGAGATTGCGGTGTTCCCAACCGTCGTAGACCAGCCTCCAGTAGCCGGATGACACGGCGGTCGCGCGCACCTGGAGCTGCCCGTTGGCGCCGGGGGTGCTCTGTCCCGCCCAGGACCAGTGTTTCTTGTCCTTGGAGAACTGCAGATCCACGTAGCCGGTCTTCACCGGAAGCGCCGCTCCCGTGGCGGTGCGCTTGGTCAGGAGCGCGCTCGCGGTGATCTGCGTACCCTTGCCGACCGGGTTCGGGGACAGCGCGAATCGGCTGATGGACGTGCGGTATTGGGAGACGATGACCCTGTCGACGCCCTTATTGGTAGGTGCATAGGGGCCGATTTCGAAACCGCCGTCCGACGTCCGCCGTACCGGGAAGGACACTGACCACTGGGTGGCCTGCGGTACGACCACCGACTTGGAGTAGCTCCCGTCCGATCCCGTCCGCGCCGTCGCGACAAGAGTGTTCTTCTGTGTGTCGGAGTCGTAGGTGTAGATGTCAAGATGCTGATCCGGAAGGCCCGCCCACCGACCAGCGGCGATCTCGCGTTCGAGCCGGCCGGTGACCCGAACGCTGTCGCCGATGACTTTCGGCTGGGAGGAGAAGCCGATGGACAGCCGGGTCTGCTGGGGGCGTAACCACAAATGGCCCCACGGGGACGTAGCGAGCCCGTAGTGCGCGCTTCCGTAGTAGAGCGCAACGGCATTGCGCTGGACTGCGTAAGTGCTGTTGGGCCCAAGACCCAGACGGACGGGGCTGGAGAACCTTCCGTTCGAGTCGGTCGTTCCCTCGCTGATGCAGTTGCCCTCGAGGGCCAGACACAGCGATGCGCCTGGTATCCCGTGTTCGCTGCCGTCCTTGTCCTCGTAGACCAGTCGCCCCGCGTAGGTCACGGTGTCGTGGTCGATGTCCACGCTGGACGGGGAGGCGGTGAACTCGCTGAACCGCGCCTTGGCACGCCTGTCGATGCTGCCGGCGGAGTTCCTGGTAAGCGTCGCGCCGGAAGCGTCGGTGGCGTCGACATCGACGTAGACGATGGCCGTTTCGAGCGAAACCGGCTGGGAAGTGCGCCAGATGCCGTCGGTGGCGGTTCCGCTGACCAGTTCGAAGTCCTCGACCGTCCCGAATGGGTCCTTGCCGTACAGCCGCAGCCTTGCCGTGATCTTGGTGATGCCGCTGTCCGAGGCCGCGCTCACCTCGATCTGTGTGCTCGACCCCGGCGTGGTGGCCTTCGCGGATCGGATCGTCAGCGCCCCGGCGGAGGCCGGGTGGGCGACGACGATCAGCATGGCGGCGAGCGCGATGCCTAAGAAGAGGGCGAACGGCCTGCGCCAGGAGGTGGCATGGTTCAACGGTGTCGGCACAGCGGTGAGACTACCAATGGATGATCAAGGTTTACATGCGGCCGCCAACGGGCCGAAGACGACCTCGAGCGCCTTTCCCCCGACGAGGGGTGGCCCGAGGTGGTGGCTTGCGAAGGCTACGGACGCCTGTCCGTCAGCGGAAGCCGGAGGACGAACCGGGCACCACACGGGGAGTCTTCGATCGTGAGGGTCCCGTTGTGGGCGTGGGCGATGTCGCGCGAGATGGCAAGGCCGAGCCCGCTGCCTCCCGGCTCCCTGCGCCGGCCCTCGTCCAGTCGGACGAAGCGCTCGAAGACGCGCTCTCGGTCCTGTGGCGCGATTCCAGCACCGTCGTCGCACACGGTGACGACGGCCGAGCCCTCCACTCGTCCCACGGTGACCTCGACCCTTCTGTCCGCGTGCCGCCGGGCGTTGACCAGGAGGTTGTCGATGACCCGGATCAGCTGGATCCGGTTGCCCAGAACGTTCACATCCCGGTCCGCGTCGACGTGGACCGGGACGCCACTCGCCATGGCCGCCACCTCCTTCGCCGCCAGCGCACCGAGGTCGATCGGCTCGTACGCGGCCGGCCCTCCGGCACGGAGGCGAGCCGACACCAGCAGGTCGTCGACGATCGTCTCCAGCCGATCGGTGACCGTCAGCGCCTCCCTGATGGTCACATGCGGGTCGACGTCGGCGGGGTAGAGCACCGCCTCCTCGAGCCGGGTGCGGAGACCGGCAAGCGGCGTTCTGAGCTCGTGAGAGGTGGAGGCGGCGAACCGGCGTTGCTCCTCGAACATGTTCGCGTTGTCCACGGCGAGCCCGGCCCGGCTGGCGATGTCGCCGATAAGGGATAGATCGGCCGAGTCGTACGCCGGGGAGGTCTCGTACCGAGCCAGGGTGAGCGCACCCAGCACCCGGCGCGGCGTACGCAGCGGCGCGACGATGACCGAATGGGCACCCAACTCCTCGTACGGCCGCCGGCGCTGACTGCTGCACTCCTCCGAGTCGATTCGCTCGGCCACGTCCTCAGGACCGAACAGCACCGCGGGGCCGCCGCGCAGCACTCGCGCCATCGGCGCCCGGGAGGTCTCCGGAAACGCCGGAAGCGGCCCCTCCCACTGCTTGCACTCGACACCGCTCCGGCCCTGCTTGACCACGACCGCCACCCTGTCCACGCTGTCACCGCTGGGGCCGAGCAGGTCGATCATCGCCCAGTCGGCCAGCCGGGGCACCACCAGACGCGACAGCCGCCGCAGCGCCTCATCCACCTTCAGGGTGGAGGCCAGCACGCTGCTGGTCTCGGCCATCAGCGACAACCGGTCGGTCAGCTTCTCCAGTGCCGCCAGGGCGATCGCCTGCTTGTGCTCCACGGCCTTGTGCCGCGACAGGTCGTAGAACAGGACCACCGAGCCCATGTCCTTCCCCCCGTCCAACGGGAGCGGGGCCGCCATCACGCCCACCGGGATAAGGCCTCCGGATCCGCGGGTGAACCACGCCTCCTCGCTGCGGACGTACACCCCCTCGGCGAACGCGGCCAGAATCTGGCAGTCCTCCCGGGGGATCGGGCTTCCGTCGGCGTTGCGGTGCAGCAGGTCGTGGGGGTCGACCCCGATCAACTGCCGTGCGGGACGATTGAGCAGCCTCTCGGCATACGGATTGACCAGGAGGATCTTCCCCGTGTGGTCGACCACGTACAGACCCACGCGCAGACCGTGGAACAGGGCTCTGACGAGTTCCGCGCTGAACCCATACCCCGCCCAGTCCTCCAGGCCGTCGCTGGCTGTCATGGCGGTTTTTCCCCCTTGCCCACCACCTGTGCAATCCGCCCAAACGGCGAATAATCTCTTAAGGGTATGTATTCCGAAAGAGACTGCCGTGTGTGCCGGGGAGATCCTTCATAGATCGTTCTCGACCCACGAGGGGCGTCCCCATCACATTGAGCTGAAATATGCCGTCAGGCGCTTTTTGATCTCGGGACTCACACGGTCTCTTCTCCCTCTTTGGGAGCCACCCGCCTCTGTTTCCCCAGGAGACCGCTCGAAATGGCCTCCGTCGCCGCGCTTATCGCCCTCCACGAGTGCCCGTAGACATTCTTGGTGATCGCGATGCTCACCCTGACTTCTTCATGCGGCGAACTCCACGACCAGCCGGGCCAGTTCGGACGGCTGATCCTCCGACACGAAGGTATAGGAATCGGCGACCGTGACCAGTCGGGCGTCGGGCAGGGTCGCCGCGAGTCGTTCGAAGAGCCGGGCAGGGAAGATTCGGTCGTCCTCCGCGCGAACCAGCAACACCGGCTTGCTGAATCCGGTCAGTGCCTCGGCAGCGGCCAGCGTGTATCTGTTGTGCACACCAATGACGAACCGCTTGGTGTCCCTGCGAATCTGCCTGCTGTCGTAGCTCGGCCGCAGGTAGGAGTCGATGATCTCGGCGGGGATGCCGCGCTTGGCCAGCAGGCCGAACGCGGACGGCCGCCGCTGCACAATCGGCAGCCGGAGCAGCCGGCTGGCCAGCCAGACCGCACCGGGCGGCCGAACCAGCTTGGGCAGCGAGGTGAACGGATCGGGCAGGAACTCCTCGAACGCGTCGCACGGGGTGAGCACAACACGGCCGATCCGTTCCGGATGGTCGGCCATCAGGATCTGGGTGAGTGCGCCGCCGGTGTCGTTGGCGACCATGGTGACGTCAGTCAGGTCGAGCGCGTCGAGGAACTCCGCGATCAGCTTGGCGACCCCGGAGGGCGTCAGGTCGGCGTCGGCCGGCATGGGGACCCGGTGCGCGCCGAGCGGCCAATCCGGCGCGATGCAGCGCAATCCCGCGTCCGCGACGGCCGGCACGACTTTGCGCCAGAGGTTGGCGTTGACCAGTAGGCCATGCACGAACACGACAGGCGGGCCGGCGCCGCGCTCGGTGTAGGCGACCCGGCCGCTGGGCAGGGCCACGGTCTTGCCGGTGCCAAGAGCCGGGTCGAGCATGCCGACCTCCTCGGGGATCGGCGTCACCTCGGGGCGAACCTCATGGAGGCGTCTTCGACGCAGCGCAGTTCGTTCAATGCCGCCTGCCGACCTGTGTCGACGGCTGCGCGGAGCAGGCGTGGGCGTCGTTCGGTACGGCCGATCTTCGCGCTGCCGATGGGTGGGCGGATCTGCAGGGTGGCGGGGTGCGACGCCAGAAGCCGCTCTTCCTCCGCTCTGATGGCCTCGCGGCGCAGCCATGTCTCGATGGCCCCTGGTGCGCGCCGGGTGAACCATCGCGACAACAACAGGCGTTCGCCGCGGGACGGAGCCGACGCGGTCTCGTCGATACGTCGAGTGCGAAGCGCAACGATGTGTGTGGCTTTCTGAGCAAGTGCCGTCCGCACGGGGATCGCCTCGCTCAGCCCGGCGTCGACGAACGGCCGTCCGTCGATCTCAACCGGTTCGCCTGCGAGAAGCGGCATCGCAGTCGACGCGCGGAGTGCGGCCTGCAAGCTTGCCTGGTCACGGATCCGCTCGTGCAGATCGATGGCCTGGCCTGTGCGGGCGTCTGTGGCGATGGGGTGGAATTCAACGGTGCTGTCGAGGATCTCCTGAAACCCCATCGGCAGGATCTCGGTGTACACGGTGTGGACGAGGAAACGAGTGTCCACGATCGGCTGCCGGAGCAGTGCACGCCTCGGGTCGATGGTCGTCCGCATGATGATCGGATCCCACCATGCGTGCATGCTGCTTTCGGCGCGACCACACAGCAGCCACGCCGCGTTCAGTGCTCCCGCGGAACTGCCGTACACGGCATCGAACATCGGCAACAGCCCCAGTTGTTCGATGGCGATCGTCATGCCGCTCGAATACGCACCACGAGAGCTTCCGCCTTCGACCAGTAACACCAGGCGCGCGTCGTCGCTGCGATTTCCGGGAACGCTTCCTTGTCGCTTGCGGTCACGGAGCAACTGACGGACAGTGGCGGTCACCGTTCCACCTTCTTTTCATGTGTGATGCCGATTATTTCAATGGCTGGTTGCGTGTGGTCTGTTCGCGGATATCGGCGGCGAGCAGTGAGCGTCGGGTTCCGTCCGCGGTGAGGAGGAGCGGCATTCTCGGTTCCCTTCACGCCTTGAGGGGGCCTTGCCATCCTGCGCGCTTGGTGGGTGGGGATGCGAATACCTGGCAGGTACTCATTCCGGCGCGCGCCGGCCCGGCGGCTATCGTGACGTCTCGTGACAGCTTCGAACGTCGGTCACCTGATCCGCCGGCAACGGGGACTGGCCCGGCGCAGCCAGATGGATCTGGCGCATGAGATCGGCATCTCGCCCCGCCACCTGAGCTTCGTCGAGCTGGGCAAGTCGAAGCCGAGTGCCGACGTGCTGATGAAGATCGCCCAACATCTGGACCTGCCGCTGAGGGAGCGGAACGACTGGCTTCTGGCGGCCGGATACGCTCCCCGCTATCCGGAGACACCCCTGACCGAGTCGGCTCTGTCCCGGGTCCGAGCCTCGTTGCAGGCGCTGCTGGACACGCACGACCCGTTCCCCGGCATCGCAATCGACCGGCAGTGGAACATACAGCTCAGCAACCGCGCTGCGCGCCGACTGGTCTCCGGCATCCCGAAGGACGTGCTTGGCGTGCCGGCCAACGTTTTCCGGATGGCCCTGCACCCCGCCGGGCTCGCCGGCCGTACCCGAAACTTTCCGCAGTGGTCCGCCTACCTGCTGCGCCGGCTCGACCGGGCCGTCGTGCGGACCCAGGACCCCTGCCTCGCCGCACTCGCCGACGAGATCGCGACCTGGCCCGCAATCCCGGAACGCCACACCTGGAGCCGACTTTCCTCAGACGAAGCGGACGACCCGGTCTTGTCGTGGCGGCTGGAGCTCGACGGCGAGGAACTATCGATGTTCACCATGCTGAGCACATTCGGGACCCCGATGGACGTCACCCTGTCCGACCTGTCGATCGAGCTGTTCTTTCCGGCCGACGAGCAAACCGAGACCATCCTGCGCCGCCGCGCTTGAGCAGGCCTTCGACGTGACGTGTCCCACTGCCGCAGCTTCCCTGCTTGCGCCGCACCGGATTCGTCGCTATCTTCCCAGGAAGATGGTTTCCTAGGAAGAAATACTGGTCACAGGCTTGTGAGCGATTCAGATTTCCGTCCCGGTGCCCCCAGCCGCAGGGATCCCGACGACGTAGCGCCGTTCAGCGCCCCTCGCGTCAGCGGCCCCGATCCCATGGGGGTGGCCTCCCTCTGGCAGCGGGAACTACCGGATCTCGACGTCACCAACATCGTGCTGGCATCGATGGTCCACCGGATCGCGCAACTCCTCGAACAGGACTTCACGGAACTCACCAAGGAGTACGACCTGCTGCCGTCCGAGATGCGGATCCTGCTGGCCCTGCGCCGATCCCCACCGGATTACGCGCTCAGCCCGACCCAGCTGTTTCGCCGGCTCATGGTCACCTCCGGCGCCGTGACCAAGCAGGTGAACCGATTGTGTGAACGCGGCCTGGTGAGCAGGCACCTCGACCCGCAGACACCTCGCGGTCAGTTGGCCCGCCTGGAACCGGCCGGACGGCACATCGCCGACCAGGCGGTCCGGCGGATGTGCACGGTGCACGCGGGGCTGGAGACCCTCGACAGAGCCGAGGCGCACCAGGACATCGTGATGTTGCAACGGGTGCTGGCCGTACTGGACCCCTCTGTCGGCTCGCCGGACTCACACGGCCACGGATGACCCTCCCAAGACCCACGAACCAAAGGACATGAAGTGAGCAAGAAGATCGTCCTGATCACCGGAGCCAGCAGCGGAATCGGCGCCGCGACCGCACTGCGTCTCGCCATGTCGGGTCACCATGTGGTGCTCGGCGCCCGTCGCGCCGACCGGCTCGCCGACCTGGCCGCCGCCATCCGAAAGGACGGCGGCTCCGCCGAGCACATGGTCCTCGACGTGACCAGCCCGGACAGCGTCGACTCCTTCGTCCAGGCGGCCCACCGCCGGCACGGGCGCGTCGACGTCTTCGTCAACAACGCCGGCGTCATGCCCCTGTCGCGCCTCGACGCACTGCGCGTCGAGGAGTGGAACCAGATGATCGACGTCAACCTCCGCGGCACTCTGCACGGCATCGCGGCCGTGCTCCCCCTGATGCGCGCGCAACGGTCGGGCCACGTGATCAATGTGTCCTCCACCCTCGGCCACGACGTCGTACCCAACTCCGCCGTCTACAGCGCCACCAAGTTCGCGGTCCGCGCGCTGGCCGAAGGGCTCCGTAAGGAACAACAGGACATCAGGGTCACCGTGATCAGCCCGTCGTTCACCGAATCCGAACTGAACACGCTGGGCGGCGATCCCGGCACCATGGCCTGGGTACGCACCATGGCGGACAAACTCAACATGCCGGCGGGCACCGTAGCCGACGCCATCGCCTACGCGATCGAGCAACCCGCCTCCATCGACGTCAGCGAGATCGTTGTCCGCCCCATCGCCGAAGCCGCCGCCTGACCCGATTGCACCCGGGAACCGAACGACGTTCCCGAGGCCCACGCCGCCCCGTGGGCAGGACAAGGAGGCGAGGTGTGATCATTCCGGGTGACGCGAGCGGAGCCAGGCCGCCGCTCTGCGCGCTGATGCGCGGGACAGCCACGCGTCCTGGACCACCTCGGCCAGTTCGTTCCGGGTGAGCTCACCGATCCGGCCGGCCCGCAGCAGCACAGACGGGTGACCGTCGAAGTGCGCGGTGGTGAAGAACCGCGACGCCTCGTCCTGAACCAGTGCCTGCTTGTCCGCCTCGGACTCGACCCAGAAGACGATCACATCCGCATAGCGCTCCCCGGTGTCGGGGTCGACCGCGTCCGGTCGTGGGGTGCGGAAGAAGACGAACGACTTGCCGCCCACCTGGTAGACCGGATTGTCGCCGGTCCCGTACTCGACGGTGACGTGCGGCATGGCCAGAGCCAGCTCGTGCACGTCCTCGACGCGGGCCGGCCGGCTTCCGTCATCATCGGACACAGCCTCAGCGTAGGCGGCTCCCAGCGGAACGTCAGGCCATGCCGCGACCCCGCAGCGAATCGGCTTCGCGCGGGGTTCGCCCGTCGTCTTCGGTCAGCCGACCTGGGTGAGGGCGTCGATTGCGGCGACGTCTTCGGTTGTGAGGTCGAAGCCTTGCAGGTCGAAGTTGGTGGCGACGCGTTCCCGCCGGGAGGACCTGGGCAAGATCACGATGTCGTGTTCCAGGTGCCAGCGGAGGACGACCTGGGCGGGAGTGACCTCGTGCCTCCGGGCGATCTCGGTGAGGACGGGGTTGTGCAGGTCGGTGTTCTTCAGGCCGCTGTAGCCCTCGACGACCACCCCTCGGGCGCGGTGCTCCTCCAGCAGGGCCGGGTCGTGCTGCGCCGGGCTCCACGGAATCTGGTTGACCGCCGGCTGCCGTCCGGTGGCCTCGGTCAGCAGATCGATCAGTTCCGGGCTGTAGTTGCTCACCCCGACGTTGCGGACCAGTCCGGCGTCCTTGGCGGACAACATCTCCTGCCACGACGAGATGAGTTCGTCCTGGTCCGTCGGCCAGTGGATCAGCCACAGGTCCAGGTAGTCGGTGCCGAGCAGCCGAAGACTCGACTCCAGGGTTCGACGGGCCTGCCGCGCGTCGGCCGGGCGGAGCTTGGTGGTGACGAAGACCTGCTCCCGGTCCAGGCCGCTGTCTTTGACGGCTTTGCCGACTTCCGCCTCGTTCTGGTACAAGGTCGCCGTGTCGACATGCCGGTAACCGATCTCAAGCGCCGCACGCACCGACTCGTACGCCTGCTCAGGCGCCAGCTGCCAGGTCCCGAAACCGATCAACGGCAGAGCAGTACCGCCAGGCAGGTTCACTGTCTTGGTCATGCGGAGCATTCTGCACCAACGCCCTGCCTTGCTCGACGGCCGCTCCGGTAGCGGTGGTCAGGGGCGTTTGAGAACGAGTTCTGCGCCGAGTTGGGCGTACAGCTCGAGCTGGTCGTAGAAGACGCAGTGGACGGCGATGCGATCGCCGTCCATGGTGCGCAGAGAGCACCCGCGGACGCTGACGCAACGGCCGGTGGCCTCGATGATCTCGCCGTTCGGCATCAGGAACGGGCCGCCGTGAGTACCGGTGACGGCCCACTGCGTGATCAAGAGGTTGCCGCAGACGACGGCCCTGCTCCACGGCGTCCAGTGAATGTCGGGGAAGCCCGTGAGGAACGCGCCCAGGAACGAGGCGATCTCGCCGCGGCCCTCACCCACGCCGGCCGGCGACACGTAGACGGCTCCGTCGGTGTAGCACAGCAGGGCGGCCTCCAGGTCGTGCGCGTTCAGCGCATTGACCAGGTCGTCCGTCATGTTGATCATGTTCGACATGTACGAGCCCCCTTCCTCGCGGTCTGGGGCCACCTTCGAACCAGGTTATCGGGGGCGCGAAGAATCACTTCAGTCCGGTCGTTCATCCGGTGCCCCGCATCGTCAGGTGCGCCTCCCGGACGTCGTCGAGCGCGTCTGTGATCGAATCGCTACGCGCGGAGTGGTCCACTCCGTAGGGCGGGCGTGCTCATGACTTCCGCTTGACGCTGACCTCGGCTCCACCAGGTACTGCCCGCCGCTACGTGCACGAGACTCCGGGCTGATCGGCGGGCTCCTCGGCTGACGGGCCGACGCGCAGCACGACGCGTCCGCGGTATCGGTGGGCCTCGCCCCGGGTGGCGGCCTCCGTGTCCTCGTGCGCCTCGCGGGCCTGTGCCAGCGGGAGGATCGTGGTGTCCAGGCGGAGGCCGTCGCGGGGCAGCCGCCGGTTGATCCAGGCGGCGGCCTCGGCCAGTTCCGTAGTCGTGGCCAGGCTGATCGCGAAGCCGACCACGGACTGGTCGTGGATGTAGAGACGGCCCACGTCGAGAGAATCTCCGCCCGGCGCGCTCGCCAGCCCGGCCATCACCAGGACGCGTCCCCGGTCGGCGAGCGCGTCGACCGCGGAGCCGACGTTGCCGCGCCCGGTCGTGTCGCAGTAGACGTCCACGCCCCGCGGGGCCGGTCCGCGCAGGGCGGTGACCAGGTCGGCCGCGGCGGAGTCGATCACCTCGTCGGCGCCCAGCCTGGCGCAGTACTCGGTGTTGCGGGGGCCGCGGGCGGCGGCGATCACGCGGACGCCGAGGTCCTTGGCCATCCGGATGAGGCATGTTCCGACGGCCCCGTTGCCGCCGGCCACGAACAGGGTCTCCAAGGAGCGCATCCGGGCGTGGTGGACCAGGCCCGTGTAAGCGGTGGCGGCCGGATGCAGCACGGCGACGGCGTCGAACGGATCCACCCCGTCGGGCAGCCGGTAGAGCCGGTCGGCGGGCACGCACACGAGTTCCGCCGAGGCGCCCTGGCGCCCGCCGTACCCGAGGCTGTTGGACCAGACGCGGGTGCCGGGGGCGAGCCCGGAGGCGCCGGGGTCGGCCACCTCGCCGACGAGGTCGCGGCCGAGCACCAGAGGCAGGGGGATCGGCGTGTGGTAGGCGCCGGAGCGCACGAACGTGTCCACCCGGTTGACGGCCGTCGCGGTCACCCGGACCAGGACCTCGTCGGAGGCGGGCACCGGGTCGGGGAGCTCGCCGTACCGGATCGATGACGCAGGGCCGCGCTGTTCGACGTAAGCGGCTCGGATGGTCGTCCCCTCCTTCGTTGATCTTCCCATCGTCCCAGATGTCAGGTTTCGAGCGTTTCTGTCGCCCGAAGATCTGTCCGAACCCCTGGCGTCCACCGGCCTGGCCGCGTCACGGTCACAACGATCATGCTCGCCGACCCCGCATGATCGGCTGGAGGCACGTCACTCGGCGGGACGTGGTCCGGGCAACGGGTGAGGACTCCGAATCCGGCCGTCGACTGAGTCAAATGACTTACGTCGCACCGAGTCTGGGCGTTCTCCGGATTAGTCATCCGCCTCTATCAGGCGTCTCCTTCTGGCACATAGGTTCGAGCCGGTTGGTGATCTTAGAGGGCGCGGCTCCAGGGAACCTGCCCCCGGCCGTCAATGAAGATCGGCTCAAGGCTGCACGAACCAGGTGTCCACGCCCCGGGGGAAGCCCGCGATCAGCGAGATGGCGCCGGCCGCCAACCCATCCGCAGCACGACTGTCTGTCTCGAAGACACCTGTATACCAGCAGGACGGAGCGTAATGATCATGAAAATAATCGCAGCGACCAGTATCGTGGCGGCCACCTTGATGGGAGTCGCCGCGCTGGGCGTGTCACACGCGCAGGCCGCGTCCACGTGCAGGTCCAGCAGTAAGAGCTTCAACCTCCCCGGCAAGGCCGATCAGTCGATGACCATCAACCTGTGCGTCAGCCGCACCGGCCCCGGCGGCCGGCCGCGCGCCACCGCAGATGTGAAGTGGGGCAGCTGGGATACCAAGGCGAGTCGCAAGCGCTTCAACTCGATCAAGGTTCAGCTGCGCCTGGAACGCTCTGACGTGAGCAAGGGAAGCCTGTCGCATGAGCTCGCCTCTTCGCTCAACGCCCACGCCGACGGCTCCAGCCCCTACATCTACCTCGTGGACACGACCAGCACCCTGCGCGGGGGCTGGAGCGCCGACGCGACGGTGACCTACGACATCGCCGACGACGGCAAGTCCCCTGCCACCTGGGACGTCACCGGATCGCCCCTCATTTCCTAACGGTGTCCGATTCCTGACGACGTTGGATGCAACGTGAGAAACGGGGACCTCACGTTGCATTGTCTGCCCTCCTGTATCGCGCGAGGACGGCGGCGCCGACCCGCTCGGCCGACAGGCACTCCAGGTACGCGGGCGGGCTGCCGGCGGGGAACAGCCGCTCGCCGGTGCCGAGGATCGTGGGGAAGGTCAGGAGCCGGTACTCATCGATCAGGTCCGCGGCCATGAGTGCCCGCACGACGCTCAGGCTCCCCGCGATGATCACATCGCGATTCTCGCGCTTGACGGCATCGAGAAGGTCGCCGTCGATGACCCGCGAGTTCGCCCATGCCGACGTGTCGGTCGGCGTACGGGAGGCGACCAGCTTCGGCACTGCGTTCATCTGAACGGAGAACGGGTCGTCGCGCATCGGCCAGAGCCGGGAGAACAGCTGCCATGTCGTACGCCCCAGCAGCATGATCCCGTCGTCCAGCACGTTTCCCAGCCGGAACTTGTCCCCGGCGACCGTCTCGGGGCCGTGCCGGAACGCCCAGCCGCCGGTCGGCGTGCCCCCCCGCCCGTCCGGGTCGGACACGATCCCGTCCATGGTGATGAACTCAATGACGATGACGCTCACGATGGATGCCCTTTCGGTCGATGCTCACCTGTACGTACTGGCGGCATCGGCCTGACTCATCGCGCCTGGCGAACCTCGTCGGAGGAAATCTGCTCGGGCAGGCCGAAGGCATCGAACACGGCTGGATCAGCGAACACGACGTTGCGCGCGACGCGGCCGCCGGTGATCGTGAAGACCTGCAGAGTGTGCAGCCGACGCCCCCCGCCGGGCTCCGGCGCGTACGCGGCGAGCGCGGGCTGCCCGTTCGCGGTGAGAGGCCTCATGCCCCATCCCGTCCCGCGCATCTCGAACACGCGGCGTATGAACAGGCCGTAGTCGCGGCTGCCCCGGTACCACAGTGGCACCGGCGGCATCTCCAGGACCGCATCGTCTGTGAGAAGCCGCACGAGTGCGGGGACGTCGGCCGCCTCGAACGCCCGCACGTACCGTTGGATCACCGCGCGCACCTCGGGATCGTCCGGCTCGGCGACCTCTCCCATGTCACCCTGGTCCGCGAGGGCGGCGCGGGCTCGCTGCAAAGCGCTGTTGACGGCCGGGACCGTGGTCTGCAGTTGGGCGGCGACCTCGGCGGCACTGAACTCCAGCACCTCGCGGAGCACGAGTACGGCCCGCTGCCGCGGCGGCAGGACCTGCATGGCCGCCACCAGCGCGAGCCGCATGTCGGCCCGCACCCCTGTGTCGAACCGTACGTCGGGAAACGGTTGCAGCCAGGGGATGTCGAAGGCCGGTGTGAGCGGAGCCTCGGTGTCGTCGTTCGGCGCGCCGAGCCCGGACGGCAACGGACGCCGTGCACGTCCCTCCAGCGCGGTCAGGCAGGCGTTGGTCGCGATCCGGTACAGCCAGGTCCGTACGGTCGCGCGCGTGTGGTCGTACCGGTCGCGAGCCTTCCACGCCCGCAGCATGGTCTCCTGGACCAGGTCCTCGGCCTCATGGAACGAGCCCAGCATCCGGTAGCAGTAAGCCACCAGCTCACCCCGGTAAGGCTCGAAGTCCACGGATCCATCATGGTGTACGGCTCGGGCGGCTCGCGATGCGGCACTGAGGGAGAGGGCCACAGCGAGATGGCGGGTACGGGCACGTTCCGCGTGCACGCGCCTCTCGCGCCGGGTCCGGCCGAGCCGTCGCCGAACGGCTCGGCCGGACCATCGGGACTTCGACGAGTGGGACTCCGTCTACTGTCTGCGCATGAGCAGGTGGCCTCGGCGGAACCGCTCATCCTCGAGAGGCTCACGGAGCATTCGTCCGACTTCGACGAACCCTGCCTTGCGCGCCAGTTCGGCCAGGTCGTCGATCGGCCATCGGTAGGCCGGCGTCACCTTGTGGTCGAATACCACCACGGGGTCGCCCTCGGATTCGAAGAAGCCGAGCAGGATGTGGCCATCCGGAGCCAGTACGCGGCGAAACTCGGCGAAGTACGGCGGCAGTTCCTGCGGCGGAGTGTGGATGATGGAGTACCAGGACACGATGCCGCCCAGCTCGCCGTCGGCGAGGTCCAAGGCATCCATCGAACCGACCTCGAAGCGCAGGCCGGGGTAGGCCTCACGGGCAAGGCCGATCATCACGGGCGACAGGTCGACGCCGAAGGCGTCCAGCCCCAGGTCCCGCAGGTGCGCTGTGACATATCCGGGGCCGCAACCGAGCTCGGCGACAAGCCCGGCACCGGCGGCCCGCACGAGCTCGGCGAACGGGGCGAACATCGCGCGGTCCAGCGGCAGGCGGTCGAGCGCACCCTGGGTGAACTCGGCGTAGAGGACGGCGACGTCGTCGTAAGCCTCCGCGGTCGCAGTCAGATACGAGGGGGGTTCGGTCATGGCGGACGACTCTAGTGCCTCGTCGCGCGTCGGCCGGCTGAGCCGTCATGTCGTGATTCCACCGGCTAGCGGGCGGCCCGAAGGATCAACTTCGTCACCACGTCGGGGTGACTCATCATGGCGACGTGTGAGCTGTCGATCTCAACGGTCGTGGCGCGGGCTCGCTTCGCCATCACCCGCTCGGCTTCGGGCGGGATGATCCTGTCCTGCCGGGCGACGAGGTACCAGCTCGGCACCGACTTCCACGCCGGTGGACCGGATGGCGTGACGAGCGCCGCCAGCGCGCCGGGCCGCTGGGTAGCGGCCATGACGCCGGTCGTGCTCCGCGGAAGATCCTGCGCGAACAGGTTATGGAAGTAGGCCGGATCGATGTAGGCATCCCCGTCTCCGGGGGCGGCACCCGGGTAGGGCCGCACGATGAGATGGTCGGTCACGTCGGTGTGGCCACCGCCCAGCGTGTTTGCGGCAGCGACGCTCTCGCCCGCGTCCGGGGCATAGGCCGCCACGTAGACAAGGGCCTTGACGTTCGGGTTTCCGGTGGCGCCGTTGCTGATCACAACCCCTCCGTAGGAATGGCCGACGAGCACGACGGGACCGTCGACGCCGGTCAGGAACTGACGGAGGTATTCGCCGTCCGCCTGCGGTCCACGTAGCGGGTTGGGGAACGCGACCACCTTGTAGCCGGCCGCGAGCAACCGGCCGGCGACGGCGTTCCAGCCGCCGGCGTCGGCGAAGGCGCCGTGGACCAGGACGATCGTCGGCTTCGCCGATGACGTTCGAGGCGTCTGCCCGGCGACGGTGAGGGGGCCGGAGGATGCGTTCGCAGAGGTGGTCGGCCCGGTGAGAGCGAGCCCGCCCATAAGAACAGTGGCCAGGGCGCCGGCGATCGTCCCGAGCAACCGGCGACGCGGGCGGGAGCGCGGGGGTGCGCCGGAGTGGGAGTTGTGGGATGCCATGGGGACTCCTCAAGTCGATGGGACCCGCACATCGTTGGCCGGCGGGAGCGATCATCGGACCACGTGATGTTCGTAGTCCTCCCGCGCTGGTGCTGTCCGAGTGCGAGGCCTAACGTCGTTCACATGATCAGAATCGCTGGGCTCTTCGGCCGGGATGACGAGCGGAGGCGGTTGGGTCTCCTGCTCGGCAATGCGCGAAACGGTCGCGGCGGATCACTCCTGATCACCGGAGAACCGGGGATCGGCAAGACGGCGCTGCTCGAGGCGTCCGCTGCCGGCGCGGCCGGATTGTCACTGCTCCGGCTCGACGGTTTCGAGTCGGAGATGACGCTCCCCTTCGCGGCCATCCAGCGGCTGACCATCCCGCTGAGTGAGCACTTACCCGCGCTCTCCGACCGCCAGCAGCAGGCGATCGAGGTCGCCTCGGGCATCGCCGAGGGCCCGCCACCCGACCGCTTCCTGGTGGGGCTGGGAGTGCTCGGTCTCCTTGCCGCGGCCGCCGCCGAGACGCCCGTCGTGTGTGCTGTGGATGACGCACACCTGCTGGACCAGGAGAGCCTGGACGTCATGGCCTTCGTGGCTCGGCGTATCGCCGTCGAGCCGGTCGCGATGCTTTTCGCCGCCAGGGATGAGGAAACCGTCGCCGCGCGGATGGGCGGTGTTCCCGAGCTGGCGCTCGGCGGGCTCGATCAGGAGTCGGCCACGGCTCTTCTCAGCAGGTCGCTCGCCGCTCCGATCGACCCGGCCTCGGCGGCCGCGATCGCGCGGGCCACGGGAGGGAATCCGCTCGCGCTCATCGATCTCGCCGAAGGCCTGTCCGCGCAGGAGCTCGGCGGCCTGGGCCTCGGCAACGATCCGATCCCGGTGGGCCGTCGTCTCGAGGCGCATTATGCGCGGCGGGTGCGGGAGACGGGCGACGAGGTCCAGCAGTGGGTGCTGCTGGCCGCCGCGGACACCACGGGGAACATCGACTTCATCACGTCCGCGGCACACGCGATGGGTCTCGGTGAGGACGTGCTGGATCAGGCCGAGGCCGCCGGGCTGGTGGAGCTGCGGGAAACGGTCCGGTTCCGGCACCCGTTGGTGCGATCCGCCGTTTACAACGCCGCATCGGGCGCGGACCGCAGGCGAGCACACCGCGCCCTGGCCAGGGCCGCGGACCGGCACGGGATGGTCGAGCTCGAGGCATGGCATTCCGCGAAGGCCACGCTGGGAACGGACGCGCACGTGGCCGACCGGCTGGAGCACGCGGCAGACCTCGCCGCGCGTCGTGGCGGCTTCGCGTCCCGGGCGAGCATTCTGACCCGTGCAGCGGAGCTGACCCCGCCTGGCCGCGTCAAGGACTCGCGCCTGGTCGGCGCGGCAGAGGCCGCGCTCGCCGTGGGCGCCGCCCAGATAGCCCACGAGCTGCTCGAGAGGGTCGACGCCGGCTCCGCCGATCGCGTCGATCGCGGGCGGATGATCGTCGTTCGCTGTGCGCTCGGTACGTTCACGGCGGATCCGGCCGTGGTGTTGCCTGCGGCGGCCGAACTCGTCCGTGCCGCGGACGAGTTCCACGGACTCGACACCGAACGTGAACAACGGACACTCCTCAAGGCCTTCGAATCCTGTACGGTCGCCGACCGGCTCATGAAGGGCATCTCGCAGCACGCCCTGGGCCGGCGCATCGAGGCCGCGTCGAAGTCGGGGAGCGGAGTGGGATCGACGATCTTGGCTGGCCTCGGGGCACTCATCCTGCGGCCCTACGCGGAGGCGGTTCCACGTGCCAGGGCAGCCTTCGAGGCGATCGTGAAGCTGCCGGACCGCGAGATGATGCACATGGGCTCGGCGATCGCAGCGCTGGGAACCTTCCTGTGGGATGACGCTGGTCGCAGGGCCGGGCTCGCACGGGCTGCCGCGGCGGCCCGCGACGCCGGGGCGCTGCAGGCCCTCGACGTGTTGATGTGGACCACTTCGCTGTCTGAGCTGACCGGTGGGACCGTGCGACGGGCCGAGGAGGCCATCGAACAAGTCCGCGAAGTACGGCTTGCGATGGGCTACGACGCGGAGAACGTGATCAACGCCGCCCTGATGGCGTGGACCGGTTCGCCGCGCCACGTCGTCCTCGCCATCGCGGACGGTGCGAACGCCGCCGGCTTCGGTGGTGTCGGCGCCACCGCGATCGGGGCCGTCGGGCTTCGCAACCTCGCCGAAGGCAATTACCGCGACGCCTACGACCGCCTCAAGCCGCTGGTCCAGGACCCGTTTCTGCAGGTGACGCCCACTCAGTACCCCGACTTCGTCGAAGCCGTGGTCCGGAGCGGACACGCACCCGAGGCGCAGCCGTACGTCGACCTCCTCGTCGACCGGGCCGCGGCGAACGACTCCCTGTGGTGCCGTGGAGTCGCCGAACGCACTCAAGCGTTGACCAGCGACGACTCAGCGGCGGAACCCCACTTCGTGGCGGCGATCCAGACGCTTGGGCAAACGGGTGCGGAGATCGACCTCGCCCGTGCGTATCTGCTCTACGGCGAGTGGTTGAGGCGGATGAGACGTCGCCGTGAAGCAGGCGAGCAGCTACAGCTGGCGGTCCAGCACTTCGAACACAGCGGCGCACATATGTTCCTCCCGCGGGCCAAGGCGGAACTCGAGGCCGTCGGAGCGAAGCCGGTGGCCCACACCGACTCCGGGACACCCGATCTGACCACTCAGGAGTCGACGATCGCCAGGCTGGCGGCGGTCGGGCATACGAATGCGGAGATAGCGGTCAACCTCTTCATCAGTGCGAACACGGTCGACTACCACTTGCGCAAGGTGTTCCAGAAGTTCGGCATCTCCTCGCGGCGTCAGCTCGCGGACAGGCTGGACGCCGCCGACGGCTGACCGACTACGTGGATCACGTGGTCCACGAGAGGGGGCACCGGCGGCACGCTCGATTCACCCATCGAGCCAAAGGAGGCCACGGTGCCCCACGTCACCGCCGACGACGGAGCCAAGATCTTCTACAAGGACTGGGGGACCGACGGATCCCCGGTTCTGCTCAGCCACGGCTGGCCGCTCAACTCCGATGCCTGGGAGGCGACCGCCCTCTTCCTCGCGAGGAACGGGCACCGTGCGATCGCCCACGACCGGCGGGGCCACGGACGCTCGTCGCAGACCTGGCACGGCAACGAGATGGACACCTACGCCGACGACCTGGCCTGCCTGATCGAACACCTCGACCTGCGCGACCTCACCCTGGTCGGTCACTCGACCGGTGGCGGGGAGGTCGTCCACTACATCGGCCGGCACGGCACCAGTCGCGTGTCCAAGGTGGTCCTGGTGTCGGCCGTCCCGCCGTTGATGCTGCGCACCGGCGACAACCCCGAGGGGTTGCCGCCGGAGACCTTCGACGCCATCCGCGCGGGCGAGGCCGCGAACCGGTCCCAGCTCTACCGCGATCTGGCCGACGGCCCGTTCTTCGGGCACAACCGCAGGCAGGACGTCGACCAGGGATTCCGGGACGCGTTCTGGCTGCAGAGCATGGCGTGCGGGCACCGGGCCGCGTACGAGTGCATCGCGGCCTTCTCGGCCACCGACTTCCGGCCGGACCTGGCGAAGATCGACGTCCCCACCCTGGTCGTCCATGGCGACGACGACCAGATCGTGCCGTTCGAGGTCGGAGGGAAGCGGTCGGCCGAGATGATCGACGGCGCCGTCCTGAAGGTCTACGAGGGCAGCGGGCACGCTCTGCCCGACACCGACCGAAACCGCCTGCACACCGACCTGCTCGCGTTCATCGACGCCTGATCCGCCGAAAGGAGCACTCATGAACCACACCGTTCGTCCCGATACCGTGGTACTCGTTCACGGCCTGTGGGTGACGCCCCGCAGCTGGGAGAACTGGGTCAAGCACTACGAGGCCAAGGGCCTCACCGTGCTCACCCCCGCCTACCCGGGCTTCGAGATCGAAGTCGAGGCACTCCGCGAGAATCCAGACGTCATCGCCAAACTGACCGTCAACGAGACCCTCGACCACCTCGCCGGCGTCATCGAATCGGTCCCGACCCCGCCGATCATCATGGGTCACTCCTTCGGGGGCACGCTCACCCAACTGCTCCTGGCCCGCGGGCTGGGATCCGCGGGGGTGGTCATCGACTCCGCACCCACCGAGGGAGTCCGGGTCAACCCGCTGTCTCAGGCGAAGTCGCTCTTCCCGGCGCTGAAGAACCCGGCCAACCGCCACAAGGCCGTCGGCTTCACGCCCGAAGAGTTTCACTACGCCTTCACCAACACCCTCACCGAGGACGAGTCCCGCAGGGCGTGGGACCGCTACGCCATCGCGGCACCCGGATACTGGGTGTGGGAGTACGGGCTGTTCGCGAACTTCAAGCCTGGACACCAGGACACGTGGGTCGACTATTCCGCCGACCGTGCTCCGCTGTTGTTCATCGGCGGCGAGAAGGACCACATCATGCCGCCGTCGGTGAACAAGTCGAACGCCAAGCACTATGAGAAGTCTCCCGCAGTCACGGAGTATCACGAGTTCGAGGGCCGTGACCACTGGACCTGTGCCGCGCCCGGATGGGAGGCCGTGGCTGACTACGGCCTGGCCTGGGCCCTGGAGCACGCGACGTCCTCCCCTCGCGACACCCACGCGGAATCCTGACCCATGTGGAAGAAGGTGGGCCCGCCCATGACGATCCTCACCCACGTGGGCGGGCCCACCGTCTTGGTGGAACTCGACGGCTGGCGCATCCTCACCGACCCCACCTTCGACCCGGCGGGACGACGGTATGGATTCGGGTGGGGCACCTCGTCCGTCAAACAGCGCGGCCCCGCCGTGGCGGCCGAGGACGTCGGCCCCGTCGACGTCGTTCTGCTCAGCCACGATCACCACGCCGACAACCTCGACGACCTCGGCCGGGCCCTGCTCCCCGGCGCGACCACGGTCGTGACAACGAGGCCGGGGGCGCGACGTCTGGCACTGCCCGACGTCCGCGGTCTCGCGGCAGGCGGGACGACGCGCCTCACCGCTCCGGGCAAGCCGCAGTTGACGGTCACCGCCACCCCCTGCCGGCACGGGCCACCCCTGAGCCGACCCGTCGCCGGAGCCGTGGTCGGGTTCGCCCTCGCCGTCGGCGACCGGCCGGGCGTCGCGGTGTGGATGACGGGCGACACCGTTTTGAACCGGCCGCTCCGCCGGGTCGCGCGACGGCTGGACGTCGACGTCCTGCTCCTCCACCTCGGCGGCGTCCGCTTCCCGCAGACCGGCCCTCTGCGCTATTCCATGGACAGCGGGGACGCCGTCGAACTCCTCGCCCTGTCACGACCGCGTGTGGCGGTTCCCGTTCACTACGACGGCTGGTCACACTTCTCCGAACCACCGCAACACCTGCGCAGCACGCTGGCTGCCGATCCCGGTTCTCGTTCCGTCGTCCGCTGGCTCGAGCCGGGAACTCCTACCGGCGTGTGATCGCGAGGCCCTAGAGTCCATGGTCATGTCGCAGGGAGCGGATCACGTTGACGGCCGGGTTCGACAGGACCACGGGGAGACGCCGGAGCCTGAGCGGCCGGTGGGTGTGCGGGGACGGGCCGGACGTGCCCTGCGTGCGGCACGCGGGCCGTTGATCGTCGTCGCCGCGCTGGCACTGGCCGTCTCCGGCTGGCAGATCTGGACGCACCTGACGCGATTCCACGAACACATCAGCGGCGCCCAGGGGGCGTTCCCGACGGCGCTGGGGACCGGGGCGCCGTCTGCGCCCAGCCAGGTGATGCGGGCCACCTCCGCCACTTACGGCGTCCTTGGGGGCCTCACGATCGACCCGTCGAGCGACGGGGTGGTGGCCCGGGATCTGCGCACCGGAAAGGACTATTGGCGCTACGGCCGCGACGGCGCCGAAGTGGGCGAGGTGAGCTTCGCGGACGGCGCCGTGGCCGTGTGGTGGACGGACGGCGTGGTCGTCGGCATCGATCTTCGCAGTGGGCGACCGCGCTGGCACGCCGAGGCATCGTACGACGGCGGCTCGGAGGCCTTCGACGACGTACGGGTGACGGGCGGCCGGGTCGTGACCGCGAATCGGCACCGGCTGGACACCTTCTCGGAGGATGACGGCACCCTCCTGTGGACGGCCATGGCCCCCGAGGGATGCGAGTGGAGGTCCGGAGTCCGCTACGCGATGCCTGGAGTGCTCGTGGCACCCCAGCGGTGTGGTGGCGACGCCGTCTCTCTCATCGCACTGGACGCGGGACGCGGCACCGAGCGCTGGCGGCTTCCCCAAGGTCTGAACGACTTTCAGCCGGCCGACGACCACACTCTGGCCACGGCTCTTTGGCAGCAATACGGTCAGGGCGCGGTCGTCGACGTCTCCGGTCCGAAGCCCGCGATCCGCACGCTGCGGATCCCGGACGACCATGTGACGGTGGACGCGGGAAGCGGCGTGCTGCTGACGTTCGCCACGGCCGGCCGGACCCTGTCCGACCCCCTTCAGGCATACGGCCTGAGCGACGGGCGGCCGATGTGGTCGTACGAGCCCGGCGAGGGCGACAGCCTCGGCGGTCCCGTGATCGTCGATGACAAGGTGTACGTCGTGCGGCAGCCCCTGCCGGAACGGACAGGGCAGCCCCGGGAGGGGCGCACCGATCTCCTCGTGCTGGACGTGCACACCGGGCGGCTGCTGCATTCGATGAGGTTGCCGGACCGGCCGCCGTCCCGCGGTGACTCCACGTCCGGAACCCTGGCCGTCAGTCAGGCCCGTGACGGCGTGGTCGGCATCAGGTGGAGCGGCACCCGGATCTTCAATCTCCCCAGTGACCGGCTGCTGATCGTCACGGATTGATCCGCTGCTGAAAAAGCAGGGCCGGCCACGTCGGCCGGCCCTGCTTTTTCAGTCGACCGGTGTCAGGCCTTGAAGGTCTCGCACCGCTTGCCGACGTTGGTGTTGTTGCCGCCACCGGCCTGTGCCGCGTCCGAGCCGGCACCGCAGTCGATGGTGTCGTTGCCGCTAACGGTCGCGATGGTGTCGTCGCCGCCGCCGGTCGTCACCGTGTTGTTGCCGCCGCTGGCGTTGACCGTGTCGTCGCCGTCGCCGGTGGTGATCTGGTCGTTGCCTGAGGCGGTCGTCACGGTGTTCGCGCCGCCACCGGCGCGGACCACGTTGTTGCCGCCGCCCGCGTCGATCCAGTCGTCGCCGCCGGTCGTGGTGATCTGGTCGTTGCCGCTGCCCGTCACGACGCAGTCGCTGCCGCCGTTGCCGGTGACCGTGTCGTTGCCGCCTCGGCCGAGGATCAGGTCGTTGCCGCCGGTACCGGAGATCTGGTTGTTGCCGGTCGTGGCGACGACGACGTTCTGGATCGCGATGCCGGCGCACGCGGTCACGGGCACGCCGTCCGCGCGGATGTCGACGGTCCCGGTCTGCTGGATGCCGGTGAGCCCGGTGACCTTGCCGTTGGCCGACACCTCGGTGTAGGTGACCGATCCGCCCTCGGCGATCGTCAGCGTGACCGGGGTGCCGTTCACGCTCACCGTGACGACAGCCTGCTCGCCGTCGACCGTCGTGATCGTCGTGGTCTTCGCCGAGCCGGTGACCTCATAAGAGCCCTGTCCCAGCGCGATCGTCGCGCCGCTGCCGGCCAACTGGAACCGCGCCGCGGAGGAGCCTGCGCCGGCCTTCACCCGTACGCCCGCGGGGTCGCGCACGTCGGAGATGGTGAGCGTGCGGCCGCCGCGGCCGAGGATCTTGCCCGACGTGGTGCCGCCGGCGAGCGCGTCGGAGAACGTCTCGTTGGTCGGGTCGTCCGCCTTCGAGGTACCCGGCGGGAACGTCACGTCCACGTCGTCGTTGACGCCGTCGTCGTCCGCGTCGAGGTCGAGCACCGTGCAGTTGAGCGTTCCGCCGCGCAGCGCGTGCCCGTCGTCGTTGCTGTCGTCGGACCAGAAGACGGGCTTGTGACCGTCCACGCACTCCGACTGCGGCGCGATCGCGAAGCCCTCGTTGTTGAGGTTGGGCATCGTGCCCGGCCGCTCGTACACGTCGGTGACGGCGAACTTCCCGCCGGCGTCGATGTCGAGGGTCGCGGTGCGGCCGTTGCAGGTGTCGTCGCAGACCGCCCAGAGGTGGTTCGTCTCGGGCTCGAATTCGAGGTCCATCACGCTGGGGAACCCGCTCGCGATCGTGGCGACCCGGGTGAATCCGCTGCCGGTCTGGTCGAGCGCGTAGGCGTAGATGGTCCCGTTCGCTTCGAGGCCGACGAAGAACAGGCCGTCGCCGTGGCCCGGATAGGCGCCCGGGTCGTAGGCCGCGCCGGTGTGCTCGTCGAGGAAGCCGTGCGAGGTCAGGAACGAGTCGGGGATCCAGGAGATCGCCTCCAGGCCGCTGTTCGCGGCCACCGCCGGCAGGTCCGCGGTGAGGTTCCACTCCTTCGTGGCGGTGAGGCTGGTCGCCGTACCGGCCGGGTCGAAGCGCAGCACCTCAGGGCGGCTGACGCCGCTGTTGGCGTTGTTGCGTTCGGTCGAGACGAACACGCCGCCGGCCGGACCGGCTCCGGTCAGGGTCACGCCCTCGGAGTCGAGATCGCCGGTGCCGTCCGGGTAGTGCAGCGCCTTGCCCGCGTTCCAGCCGTCGGTCGTGGCGGGCGTCCACCTGGTGCCGTCCCACTCCAGGCGGTACAGCGTGCCGGGGCCGTTCTTCACCGCCCAGAGCACCCCGTGCGTCGCGTCGCCGGATGCCTCGTAGGCCAGGCCGCTCATGTTGGTGCCGAACACGTTGGCGTCGTCGGCGGTGGCCACCGCGGCGCCGCCCGGCCACGGCGAGGCGGAAACCTGACCGGGGCACGCGTTCGCAGCGCCCTTGGTCGATGCCGTTGTGGTCACGAACGCACCGCTGCCGTCGGGGCACCGGCCATAGGTCGTCGCCGCGTGGGCGGTCCAACTGTAGGAATCGGCGAGCGTGGTGCCGTCCGGCAGGAACAGGCGGGCGGAGTCCGCCCCGCCCAGCCCGAAGACCGGATCGACGTCGAGCGCCAGGAACGCGCCGGCGGCCATCGTGGTGCCCGCCGCGACCGTGAACGCGTGAGAGTCGTCGTTGTCCTTGACGATCCAGCCGGACACGTCGACGGGAGCCGTACCGGTGTTGACGAGTTCGACCCAGTCCCCCGGCGTGCCGCCGTCGGACTCGACCTCGTTGATCTTCACTACCGAGGACGGCGCACCGCAGTCGTTCGGGGCGCCCTTGGTGGACGACGTTGTGGTCATGAACGCACCGCTGCCGTCGGGGCACCGGCCATACGTCGTCGCCGCGTGAGACGTCCATGTGTAGGAATCGACCAGCGTCGTGCCGTCGGGCAGGTACAGGCGGGCGGAGTCGGCGCTGCCGAGTCCGAAGACCGGGTCGACGTCGAGTGCCAGGAAGCCCTTGGCTGCCACCGTCGTGCCGGCCGCGATGGTGAAGGCGTGGGTGTCGTCGTTGTCCTTGACGATCCAGCCGGACACGTCGGCGGGAGTCGTGCCGGTGTTGACGAGTTCGACCCAGTCGCCTGGCGTGCCGCCGTTGGACTCGACCTCGTTGATCTTCACGGCCGCCGAGGGGTTGCCACAGTCGTTCGGGGCGCCCTTGGTGGAGGATGCGGTGATCACGAACGCGCCGCTGCCGTCGGGGCATCGGCCGTAGGTCGTCGCCGCGTGGGCGGTCCACGTGTAGGAATCGGCGAGCGTGGTGCCGTCCGCCAGGTAGAGGCGGGCGGAGTCCGCGCCGCCCAGCCCGAAGGCCGCTTCGACGTCGAGCGCCAAGTAGGCGCCGGCGGCCATCGTGGTGCCCGCTGCGACCGTGTACGCGTGAGAGTCGTCGTTGTCCTTGACGATCCAGCCGGACACGTCGACGGGAGTCGTGCCGGTGTTGACGAGTTCGACCCAGTCGCCCGGCGTGCCGCCGTTGGACTCGACCTCGTTGATCTTCACGGTGGAGGGAGCCAGATCGTCCGCCGAGGCGGGCGACACCGCGACGAGAAACGGTGCAGCGGTCAGGAACGCGATTATCAATTTGATTGGCGCACGCCAATTCTTATGCAACGTTGATGTCCTTTTCGCAGGTCGCCGCAGCAGACGCCGGGCAGTACTCGCACAGCAGCCTCGGGCACCTCGGCAAATAGGACATAAATGTTGAGCGAACAATGGGTGGGCGTTCGCTGATCCCGCGGGGGAGAACCCCGAAAAGAAGGCCCCTGAACGGGCGATGCGCCGTCAGGGGCCTTCTCGTTCACCAGATCGTTTGGACGGCGGGTGGATGGCCTGTCGTCGGGAACGGGGTGACTCGGTCGTGATGTGTGCTCAGAATGCCCCGCAGGCTCAGGCGCGGTCTCCGTCGGCCAGGAAGGCGGCCAGCGCGGGGGCCAGGGCTTCGGCGGTGACAGAGTGCGTCTGGTCGGGCAGGTCGCGCAGATCGGCCTGGGGGAGGAGGTCGGAGATCGCGTGGGCGGCACTCACGATCCAGGGCTCGGTCGCCCCGCCGTACATCACGAGCGTGGGAACGGAGACGGAGGACCAACGGTCGCGCGGAAGCGGACGGCCGGACATCGTGTCCGCCATGAAGCGGCCATCGTAGGCCAGCGTCGGGGCGATCGCTTCCAACGCGGCCCAGATCGGAGCGTCCTTCATTCCGGTGACCATCTCCGCGGGGAAGGCGCACGGCGTGGTGAAGAACAGTTCCAGGGCGTCGCCACGACGCCCCTCGGCCAGCAGCGCGTCGAGGCGCTCCAGGTAGTCGTCGGGTACGGCCGGGCGGCTGTCGTCGACCACGAACGGGGGCTCGTACACGGCCAGCCGGGTGATGGGCAGCCCGGCGGCGGCCGCGTCCAGGGCGAGCACCGCGCCCGAGGAGAAGCCGCAAACGTGGGCCGTTCCGCCCGCCTCGGCGATGAGCGCCGCCAGGTCGTCGATCTCGCGCTCCACGCTGAAGGGGGCGGTGTCACCGCTGTCTCCGCGACCCCTGCGGTCGTACGCGTAGACCGTGTGGGACGCGCCGAGCAGATCGCCGAGCTGGGCTCCGAGCGGGTTGAACGCCCGGTAGGAGGAGGCGCCGTCCACAAGGATCAAGGGCGTGCCCTCGCCGTGGCGTTCGAAGGCGATGAGGGTGCCGTCCTTGGAGGTGACGGTGTTCATGGCTGATCTCCAGGTTTGTCTCGATATATGCGAGGAGCGGCGAGCCGGTCGAGTGCTCCGTGCGATTGGAAGGCTAGGCGGGACCGGGTGCTCAGGTCTTGTACAGAAGCGACAGCGGCTCCGACGGATCCCGATCGCTCAACTGCGTGGCGGTCCGCCCGATGTAACGGGTCAGCGACCGCGCCAGGTGCGGCTGGTCGAAGTATCCGAGCCGGTGGATCACGTCGTGGACCGGCACGCCCTCCTGGATCAGGACCGCCGCCTGCCTGGCTCGGTTGATCTGCCGGATGGCGCCGCGGGTGAGTCCGGTCGCCGCCACGCAGCGCCGCTGGATGGTGCGTTCGGACACGTCCGGCGACGTGCCACGTAGCACCGCGGCGACGATCGGGTCGCGGACCAGAACATCCTCACGCACCATCCGCTGTACGAACGCCTCGGCGTTTTCGTAGTCGGGAAGGCGCCAAGCGGAACCCTTCAGCCAGAACGATCTGTGCGTCGCATCGGGAATCTCGGCGAAACCGTCTACGAGCTGGTTGATCGGGATATGTGGCATCGAAGTGCCGAGCGAGAAGCTGATCCCGAAGAACGTGGTGTCTTCGGGGACGGGGGCGGGACCCGCACCCGACTCCGGCCCTTGAACAGACGCGCTGACCTGACCGCGGTGCTCCCAGAAGACCAGATCCCAATGCGCTGTCGCGATCGACGTCATCCGGTCGACGCCGTGGCTGCGGCTCCGCCACACCCGCTCGATGTACGGCGAATCGGACGATCGACTCTCGACCTCCAAGCCCATCCGCGTCATTCCCCCTCGCTCCATCGGCGCCGGTGAGCAGGCGGTGTGGCACGAGACCCGTCACCCCCGGTTCGCTCGTCAAACCCTATGTCGGCCCACCCCCGTCGAGGGCACGGCTCAGGCTGACCTGGGAGGCTCTGCCACCTGGTCGGGGTTCGCGGGCAGGCGTTCGGGGAGCCGCTCCCGTCCGCCGCCGGGCCTGCGTGAAGGGATTCGGGTGGTTCGGATGAGAACGGGGTGACCGACCCCCGGCTTCAGAGGACTCCTATGAATACGAGCCACGACGTGGCGGCCGCGCCGCCATCCGACGTCGCGGTGATCGAGTCGTCGTGGCATGAGCCCGAACGGTTCGCCGAGATCTTCCACCGCTACTTCACTGAGATCCACCGCTACATCGCCCGGCGTCTCGGCGCGGACGTCGCCGACGACCTGGCTACGGAGACCTTTCTCGCCGCTTTCCGCAAGCGCTCGCGGTTCGACGTGTCGCGTGGAGCCGTACGGCCATGGCTGTACGACTCGGGCCGCGTTCGTCGGACGAGGCCCTCCGATCACGCTCAGGCGGGATCGGACCGCCTCGTCGCGGAACTCGTCCTGGCTGACCAGACGGTGGCGACGGCATCGACCCCCACGATCGCCGAGCGCCTCCCTCTGCCCCGCAAGGCCGAACGGCCCTGCCCCCGAGCAGGGCTTTCGCATATAGGGAGCTAGTACTTGGGGCAGAGGTACTTCCGCACCGCCGCGAGGATCAGCTTGTTCTTCGTGGCGCCGAACCCGTCAGAGTGACCGGGCGCCTTGAAGCGCTTGGCCGTCAACTCGAGGAGCTTCGCCTGTTCCTTCGGCCATTCCTTGACCGAGACGCATTGGTCGCGGCCGTGATTCACGACCTCGGTCTCGTCCTGGTCGCCCACGATCTCCGGGTCGATCACGTCGAGAGCTTTGATGTACTTCGCCTCCGTTTCCTCGTCCGGCATCGGCGGAAGCCCGGTCACGGAAGCGATGCTCGCCACCACAACGGATGGCGCACCGGAGGGCGCGTCCTCAGCGGTCGCGTCAGAGCCACATCCGGCCAGTGCGAGGAGCACCGCAAGGGACATGAGGGGAATGGGGGGTCTCATGGATCGCGACAGTACGCATTGGTTCACATAAGGGCGAGATGTTGTTACCAGTCCGATACGGGGCGACCTCAGGACCTGTGACCGGACCCTTCGGCCTGGTCCCCACTGCGAGAGTCCCGGCGCTGCCAAGCCGGACTGAACCGCCTTCGCTTTCCTGATCGAGGAGATCCCGAGCCCGTGGATGCTTCTCGCCTGAGCAAGATCGGTCGGGTGTCAGCTGGGCGGCGGGACGCGAAGCGCCAAGATGGCCATGTCGTCGATCATGTGTCCGCGGCTGTGGTGCAAGGCGGCGTCGCTGATCCGCTTCACCAGGGCTTCGGCGTCCAGATGGGCGGACTCGGAGAGCAGCTTGATGAGACGTCCTTCTCCGAACAGGTCCCAGTCGTCCGGAATGTGCGCCTCGGTGACCCCGTCGGAATACATCACCAGCGCGTCTCCCGGCCGGAGGGTGAAGCGGTCCTGCCCGAGGTCGGCGTCCTCGAACAGACCCAGCAAGGTGCCGGACGTCCATCGGGACTCCACGGAGCCGTCGGCCCGCCGTAGGAGCACTGAAGGGTGCCCCGCGGTCGTGAGGAGGCCCGTGAAGGCGTCCTCCTCCGGCCGCAGGATGGCGCACGCCGCCGTCAGGAAACGTTCGTCGGGGATTCGCTGGGCCAGCAACGCCTGGTTGAGCTGTTCCAGGACTCTGCTCGGCGAGAGCGTGTTGAGCGCGTCGGCGCGGATGGTGTATCTGGCCAGTGCGGTGATCTGGGCGGCCGACACACCGTGGCCGGAGACGTCACCCAACACGGCGCACCAGCGGGAGCCCCCCGTCGGGAACAGATCGTAGAAATCCCCGGTGACGATCACGCCGCCTGCGGCCGGAATGAACGAGGCGGCAGCATCGATGCCCGGCATCTTCGGAATCAGCGGCGGCAACAGGCTTCGCTGCAGTGTCTGCGCGAGCTCCGATGAGACTTTTCCCGCCGCCTGCAGGAGGCTCACGTGGCGGTTCGCGCGGCTCAGTGCGTCGCGGAGCGCGATCTCGGCCGATATCGCCTGGGCCAGAGTCGAAAGCACCAGGACTTCGGTTTCCGACCAGGCCCGGGGCGCCGAGTCCATGACCCACAACCCGCCCAGGACCTCACCGCCGGGACCGTGCACGGGATGACCGGCCAGGGCGCCCATGCTCCAGCGTTCCGCCATGGCCAGGTCCCGGATCAGAGGATCGCGGGCGACGTCCTCGACGATCAACGGCTGATTCGTCGCGATCAGGACCTGGCAGGCGGTCCCCTGTACGGGGTACTGCCGATCCGCCACCGCCAGGTCCCCGAAGCCGATGGTGCTCTTCCAGAACGCGTGCCGATCGTCGACGATCGACACGAACGCCCGGGGGGCCTTCGTGGTCAGGGCCGCCAGTCGCGTGTACTGATCGAACTGAGGTTCCGGGTCGGTGTCGAGGAGACCCGTGGCCCGCACAGCCGCCAGCCTCTTGGGATTCCGCACCACCGATGAAACCACAGCCACCAAGACCGCCTCTAGTTCGACTCTTCGCCCGGACCACACCTGTGATCGACCGTCGCACAGGCGCCAGAGCGATACGCGGGCATTCTCCGGTCGGCTGCACCGATCAGGGGCCGGCCTTCGCCTCCGGGACCACATGGCTATGCGAGCAGGGCGTACATGCGGGCTCGCTCTTGACCATGATGACTCCTTCGTTCCCTTCCTCGAAACCGGGGCCGTCCCCGTTGGGGCTCCCACCTTTTGGGTTACGTCTGGAGTCCCGGCGTTAAGTGACGGGAATATCCCTGATGACCGTTTCGGACTGGCCATGCCGCCAACGAACGATCATGCGGGTGGCCCCCGATCGGAGGAGACACCCATGTACAACAAGCCACGATCCATGCTGCTCGGTGCAGCGTTCCTCACCATTCTCAGTCTCGGAGCCGTCGACACGGCGCAGGCCTCGGCCGCCCCCGCTTCCGCGGACACCACCGCGGGGGTGAGCGCGCAGCCGCGCGACCCTCACCAGCGGGGATACAAAGAGGGCTACACCCAGGGCATGCGGGACGGCCGCACCGACTGCCGCCGCGGCTACAACCCCCGCGCGCATCTGCGCCGGTCGGCCCCGACCGAGTTCATGACCGGCTGGATGGCCGGCTATGAGAGAGGGTTCAGGCGAATCTGCAGGTGATCTGACCTGCATCGAAGGGCGGCCCCGTTCCCTCAGAAGAAGGAGCGGGGCCGCCCTTCCACCGGCGATGTACGTCGCATCCCAGGGCGCGGGTCACGTGAGGTCACGCCCCGGGAGGCACGCGCAGGGCGGAGCCGTCCGTCCGGGGTGTCGCAACCCCGTGCAGAGGGCAGTCCGGCCTGGTCAGGCCGTAATAGGAGGTCGCGGCGACGAGTAGGCCCAGGCCCCAGAGCGTGTAGCCGAACATCTCCATCGCCAGGTGCCAGACCACGATCGTGTCCCCGGCCAGGTTGCCCTCGCCGAGTATCCACGCCGTCATCCCCGCCAGGCCGAAGTAGCCGGTCAGGCTCGCGCCGACGAAGAAGGCGGGACCGAGGACGAGCCATCGCGGCACCCCGCGCCCGCCCGGCAGCACCCGGCGCGGCCAGATCCGGCCCCAGCGATGCACCAGCGACAGCGGCAACACGGTGCCGGCGAGGATCAGCAGGACGACGAAGAGCATGAACGGCCAGCCGAGTGCGATCGGTGACGGCCCGCCCGGCCGGACGGCGTCGATCACCCACGCGGCCACGCGCGCCACGCATCCGGCGACCGCGACGTACGCGGCGACGTATGCCCAGCGGGGTGTGGGGTCGGTGCGTCGCTCGGGTGAGCGGCCGTGGACCCGGCCGCAGGCGGGGCAGCCCCGCCGGACCCGGCGCTGCTCGGCGACGGCGCACGCCACTGTCAGCACGCCGCCCGTCGTTCCGGCCGCCCGGGTGAGCAGGCTCGCCCAGTCGCCGTACTGGCCGAAGACCGTGGCGACGAGGCTGATGGCGAGCAGGTAGGAGTACAGGATCAGGCCTGCGCCGGCCGCCCACGCCGCCATCACAAGCGCCCATCGTGCGGGCGACGTCCAACGGCGTCCGGCTCCCGCCGCGATCAGCGAGCACGCCGCCGCGGCGAGGAGGGCGAGCGTCACGGCCGCCCACCGGCCGGGCGAGAACGGCTCGTCAGGAGGGGCGGACGATGCGCCGGGGCCGGTCAGCCACCACACGTGCAGCGCGCCGTAGGAGAAGGTCCACGCCGGCGCCGCCCACGGCCGCCATCGCGGCGATCTGAGTTCCATGCCGCCGACTCTCCCGTCCGCCTGCGCGGGAGGCCTCCCCTTGGCGGGGGGATGTGGTCCCCCGTCAGAGGGAACCGGGCGGGTCACCGTCGCATCGACCGGGGAGCCCGGCTGAGTGTGAGCCTGTTCAGGCGTCGTTTCGACGGTCGCCGAAGCGATCCGGACCTAGTGTTGCGAGCAGGCCGACCCGAGGTCCGCCGAGCATCGTCATCGTGTACGTCGCGCTCGCCGTTGAACCGATCGGGCAGACAGGAGCATCGGACGAATGACTTTCCACGAACTTCACCACGGCGACAGGCCCCTGATCCTTCCCAACGCCTGGGATGTGCCGTCCGCACTGGCATTCCTCCGCGCCGGTTTCGCGGCGATCGGCACGACCAGCTTCGGCGTCGCGTCCAGCCTCGGCCGCCCGGACGGCGGGAGGTCGACGCGAGAGGCGAACCTTTCCCTCGCCCGTGCCCTGTCGCGGCTTCCCTGCCACATCAGCGTGGACGTCGAGGACGGCTACGCCGACGAACCGGACGAGGTCGCCGAGTATGTCGCCGGACTCGGCGTGGCCGGGGTCAACATCGAGGACAGCTCCGCGGGGAAGCTCATCGCGCCGGAGGCGCACGCCGCGAAGGTGAGGGAGGTCAAACGCCGCTGTCCCGGCCTGTTCGTCAACGCCCGCGTCGACACGTACTGGCTCGGCGAGGAGGCCACGGTCGATGCGACGCTCGAACGCGCCGCTCGCTACGTCGAGGCGGGCGCGGACGGAGTCTTCGTCCCCGGCGCCACTGAGCCTTCCGTACTCCGCGAACTGGCCGGCGGCATCGGCGTTCCGTTGAACGTGCTCGTCGTCCCCGCGCTTTCGATCGGCGAGTTGGCCGACCTCGGTGTGCGCCGTGTGAGCACCGGATCCCTGCCCTACCGCGTCGCGATCGACGCCGCCGCCGAGGTGGCGATCGCCGTCCGCGACGGCCTGGCCGTCCCCACGGCCACGCCGTACCCGGACATGCAGGGCCGGCTCGCCCGTTACGAGCGGACCGCGGGCTGATCCCCGCCGGGGAGCCCACTTCGGGCGGCCGAAAGGCCGCTCCCGATCGTCGGAAGCGACCCTTCGATTTCTCCGTACGGCGGCGTCGAGTTACGGCACCTGAGTGGCGGTCTGCGTCGTTCCGGCGAACGTCGACCCAGTGGTCTGGGTCGTCGTCTGGGTCGTCTGGTTCGTCTGCGTGGTCGTCCGCGTCGTGCGGACCACAACAGGACCGGTCGTCTGGGTCGTCGTCCGTGTCGTACGGACGAGCACCGGAGCGGTCGTCCGGGTCGTGCGGACGAACACCGGAGTCGGCGTTGAGCGGACGTACACCGTGCGCGTGGCCGGGACTCCGACCTGGGCGAAGACGCCGAGAACCACCGAGGCCCCCGAGCGCGGCGTGGCGGTGGTCACCACGGGGACGCAGTCGAACTGCGGGCACGGCGTGGTGAAGCACTGCTTGGGCGCGGGCACGCAGGTGTAGCCCTGCGCGCACATGACGGCCGCGCATGACGACGTCCCGTCCGGCGTGCACATGGCCTGCGTACGCGACGCGGAGCCGGCCGAGGCCGCCCAGGAAGAAGACGCGGACAACCCGACCGCGAGGGCGGCGACCGCCGCGGCCGATACGAGCTTGCCTATCATTTTTTCCCCCGAGACTGTGTGAAGCCAACGAGGGTCATGATCGCTCGTGAAACCGTCTCAGGCCAGGAAGCCTCATTTGAGGCGTGGCGTCGGCCCTGCTGAGCAGGCGCGACAGCGTGGAGGCCCTCCGCGCCCGGCCGTCTCCCGCCGGGGGCGGCGGCCAGGCGCTGAGGGGCGATCGTCAGGCGCGGGCGAACTCGGCGACCGCCCGGATGAAATCCTCGGGCTGCTCGAGGTGGCCCATGTGGCCGCTGTCCGCAAGGAGCGTCAGACGCGAGCCGGGGATGCCGTCATGCAACATCGACGCCCAGCGGGTTCCGCAGATGAAGTCGTGCGCGCCGGTGACGACCAACGACGGGAGCGCGATCGAGCCGAGCCTGTCCCGCACGTCGAAGGGCGCCGGCTCCTCCCCGCGCATCGGGTCGATCCACGCCTGCAGGACGGCGCGCATCGGCTCGAGCGCGTCCTCATGCGCCCAGTAGTCGGCGAAGTAGGCGGGCAGGATCCGCCGGAGCCCCTCGGTGTACGCCTTGTCGTCGGCGGCGGCCGCGGCCTCCTGGAAGGCCTGGGGGATCTCGGCCGCCTCCCGCCGGTTCGGGTGCCGCTCCGGGAACCGGTTGACGTTGGCCACCGCGTCGGCCCAGAACTCCGGCCCTGTGACCGGCGACGTCGCGAACAGGATCAGGCCGGCGAGCCGGTCCGCATGCTCCAGGGCGTATCGCTGCGCGACGAATCCGCCGTGAGAATGGCCGAGCAGGAACACCTTCGGCAGGCCGAGGTGTTCGACGACGCCATGGACGAACCGGACATAGGTGTCCAGCCGATAGTCGCGGGGGTCGGCGAGGCGGCCGGAGGCCCCGGTGCCGATCGGTTCCAGGTACACCATGGTCAGGTGTTGCTCGAGGGCCGGCATCCGCAGGTACTCCCAGCCGATGCCGGGTCCTCCGGAGTGCACCACGCAGACGGGTCCCGTCCCTGCGACGTGGAAGACCTGCCGGACGCCGTCGACGCTGATCTCACGCGTTCCCTGCGAAAGCGCGGCGGTGGAACTCATTTCGAATCTCCTGACGTAGCGGCCCGCCGGAAGGCGGGCCTCAGCTGACGTCATCCGGATGCCGCGGCCGGGGGAGAAGTTCGATCGGCCGGCTGTCGTTTTTCAGGCGGGTATCTCAGGGCTCCCTCGCCGGTCGCGGGTGGAACAGCCGGAGCCGCTGAACCCGGCCCTCTCGCAGGACGTGCATCCAGACCACACCGGGCGGGCAGTGCGTCGGGTCGTCGGGCGGGCTGATCAGGTCGGCCTCCCAGATCGTCAGATTCCGGCTGGCCACCACGTCGGCGATGCGTTGCCGTACGCCGTTGGACAGGTCGAACTCCATCGCCCTGACGGCGAAGTAACGATCGTCGGCCAGCCGTTCCCCGGTGGGCCCGATGAACTCGGCGTCGGGCCACCAGTGCTCCTCGACCACTCCGGCGAACTCGCCCTGCTGGGCCTGCGCCATCATCTCCTCGGCCTCCTGCCGGCGAGCCGCGGTGAACGCCGCCGCGTCGTCGTGTGGGAGAGCGGCCGTGTCCTGCAACGATTCGGCGAGCTTGATCCTGGCCTGGCTCAGCCGGCTCCGGACGGTGCCGATCGGCACCCCGCACAGCGCGGCGATCTGCTCATACGACGACACGTCGCTGAAATAACGCAGGAGGGCCACCATGCGCACCGGTTCGGACAGCTCCCCCACGGCGTGCCAGACCCAGTCGCGGAGCGACCGATGCTCCAGCAGTTCCTCCGGCGTCGGTTCGCTGGACGGCAGCGCCAGGGACTCCACGTCGCCGATCGGCACGGCGGTCGATTTCCTGAGGCGCATCCGGCACGCGTTCCGTACGATCGCCCGCAACCACGGGCCCGCGGCCGCCGGGTCGCGCAGATCGCCGATCCGCCGCACCGCCGCCAGCATGGCGTCCTGGACGGCGTCGTCGGCGTCGGGCCCGTATCCGAGCAGGCTCAACGCCACCGCCCGCATGCCGGCCTGATGCCGCGACACCAGCAGCCCGAGGCATGCCGCGTCTCCGGCCTGGGCGGCACGCACCAGTTCCATATCCGACTCCGTGCTCAACAGCACGCTGCTCCCCCTCCCCGGCGCACTCGGCGCCCCCCGACCAGATGCGGGGGCGACTCGGAAAGTTCGATACCTGATTTCCGGACCTCGGCCGGACGGCATGCGCGCGACCGGATCGCTGCGCCATTATGCGCTAAATGTCCGATTCGGTCATCCGGAGGTGTAATGGGCCGCCATGGCGCGCGACGTCTCGGCCAGGCGGGCGCGCAGTTCCGGCGGCCCGAGGACCTCGATCTCCGCGCCCAGGGCGAGGAACGTCCCGTGAGCGTGATCGAGCGACTCGATGGGGAGCACCGCCCGGGTCCAGCCGTCCGGCTCCGCGGTTCCCGTCGCGGCCAGGGCCTGGGCGGCCGCGCCGGTGAGACGGGACGCGGCCTGCGGAGAGACGCGGACGACCGCCTCGCCCTGGAACCGGCGCGCGTGGAACTCCGCCTGATAGCGCGCCCAGTAGCCGGCCAGGTCGAACTCCTCGGGAGGCTCGAACTCCTCGTCCCGTACGGTCACGCCGAGGATCTGGTCGACGCGGTACGTCCGCGGGCCCGGCCCGGCGACGATGTACCAGCGGCCCGCCTTGAGCACCAGGCCGTACGGCTCCAGCCGCCGATCGACGTCGGTCGGCTCCTTCCAGCGGCGGTAACGGACATCGAGCACCCGGCTGCGCCACACCGCGTCCGCGACCTGAGGCAGATGGGGGACGTCGGCGTCCTCCGCGTACCAGCCGGGTGCGTCGAGGTGGAAACGCGACCGCATCCGGTCGGCCTGAGCCCGCATCTCGGGCGGGAGCGCCGCACTCAGCTTGAGCTGGGCGGCCGCGAGCGCCGAGCCGAGCCCGAGTTCGGCGGCGGGTCCGGGGACGCCGGAGAGGAAGAGCGCCTCCGCCTCGGGGGCGCTCAGCCCGGTGAGCCGGGTGCGGTAACCGGCGACCAACTGGTAGCCGCCGGAGTGCCCCGCGTCTCCATAGAGCGGCACGCCCGACGCGTGCAGCGCTTCGACGTCGCGGTACACGGTCCGAACGGACACCTCCAGCTCCGCGGCGAGATCGGCGGCGGTCATCCGGCCCCTCGTCTGGAGCAGCAGAAGGATCGACAGAAGGCGGCTCGACTTCACTGACACAAGATGGCAGTGAAGTGGCCCTAGGGTCCAGTCATGGCCTTCGCAGAGAAACTGTTGTGGGTGCCGCCGCCGATCGAGGTGGGAGGCCGATATGTGAAGCGGTACCACGTCTCCGCCGACCCGGCCGGCATCGATCCCGAGATCGAGATGGCGGCTTATGCGATCCTTCCTGAGATACTCCCGGAGCCGGACGGCACGCCGCCCGCCACCTTCGTCGTCCTCCACCGGGGCGGCGATGACGGGGCCTACCTCAACGCCTACAGCTGGATGTGGGACAACGCCCTGCACTTCGCGGGTGCGGTGGCCGGCCAGCCGGTGCTCGACTGCCCGGACGACGACTCCACCCACTTCGTACGGCTGGCCGGCCCGCTGATCGGCTGCGTGTGGGAGTTGCCGCCGATCCTGCACGAACGCGACGCGTGGGTGCGGCACATGCTCACGCCCGACCTCCCCGACCTTGACGCCTACCTCGCCGACTCGCTCCCCGAAGGCACCACAGGAGACCGCTCATGAACGATTTCGACTTCCTCACCGGCACCTGGGACGTCGCCAACCGGCGACGGATGGACTATCTCGACGAGACGAGCGAGTGGGAGGAGTTCCCCGCCGTCAGCCACGCCTCCCGGCACTTCGACGGCGGCGCGAACTTCGACGAGCTCGAGTTCACGACGAAGGGCTTCAGCGGGCTCACCATCCGGCTCTACGACGTCGAGCGCGAGGAGTGGTCGCTGTACTGGTCCAGCTCGACGACCGGCAAGCTGTACCCCCCGGTGGTCGGCCGGTTCACCGACGGCAGGGGTGAGTTCCTCGGTTACGACACCTATGCCGGCAAGGAGATCCTTGCGCGCTTCGTCTGGTCGGGCATCACGGAGACGACCGCCCGCTGGGAGCAGGCGTTCTCCGTGGACGAGGGACAGACCTGGGTGACCAACTGGATCATGGAGATGACCCGCCGCTGACCCGGCCGATTCCGAGTGGACCGCGGTGTCGCGCGGAACCCACAATGGCCGCCATGACCTCTTCCGTGCGACACGTGACAATCGACTGCGCCGACGCCTATCGCCTCGGCACCTTCTGGGCCGAGGTGCTCGGCGGCTCCCTCGGCGAGGACGACAACCCCGGCGATCCGGAGGCGCTGGTGAAGACGCCGGGCGTCTCGTTGCTGTTCATCCAGGTGCCGGAGGGCAAGACGGTCAAGAACCGGCTGCACCTGGACCTGCAGCCGCAGGACCGCACGCGGGACGAGGAGGTCGAACGGCTGCTGGCGCTCGGCGCGACCCTCGTCGGCGACCACCGGCGTGAGGACGGCACCGGATGGGCGACACTCACCGACATCGAGGGCAACGAGTTCTGCGTCGAGCGCAGTGCGGCCGAGCGCGCGGGCTGAGCCGGGCGGTCAGTCGTCCCCGTCGAGGAACAGGGCGGCGAGACGGGGAAGGCGGCGGCGGTTCTCGTCGTCGTCCTCCACGTCCCAGTCCTCGCCGGACGCGCGGGCGGGTCTGTCCATGTGCGGCACCGCGGCCTCCATCGCCGCGTCGAACGAGCCGGTCTCGCCCGTGACCCGTCCGTACGCTTCGCGCGGCAGGTACGAGAGGCTCTCGTAGCCGAGCCACCCGCCCTCGTCACGGCTCATCAGCGCGACGACGGGGAGATCGGCCAGCGAGTCGGGATCGGCGACGGCGCGCGTGAAAGTCTCCCGGCCCTGCAGGACCAGCCCGTCGCGGAAGTCCATGAAGCCGTCGTCTCCGCAGCCGCCCTCGATGAGGTACGCCGCGTTCCAGAGTGGCCATCGATAGGCGGAGTCGGTGACCTGGATCTCAAGCCGCGCGAAATCGATGATCTCGGCCGGGTCGAGTTCGGCGAGCAGATCCGTGAGGGCGTGCGGTAGCGGGTCGTCGGGATGATTCCTGTCGTCGGCCCGGTCGCCGACGGCCGTACGTGCGCGCTCGATGAGCGTCCACCAGGCGTCGATGTCCACCCGCGTCACCCTAGTGGCGCGTTCGCGGTGAGATCATCCGATCTGGGCCCCGAATGGCGCGCCAGTGCGAACGGAGGGCGGCGGTGGAGTTGCCGGACGACGGTGTACGGGAATGGCGCAGGTCCGTGCCGAAGATGTTGCTGACACTTCTCGGCGTCGTCCCTTTCGTGGCCCTCTGCGTATACATGGTGATCAAGTACATGGTGCTCGAGCCCGCAAGAGGGGACGAAATCGCCATCGGCTGCGTGGTGGTGCTGCTCTTCGTCATCCAGGTCTACCGCTGGGTGCGGCCGCTCCTCGCCCGCGATCCCGTGGTCATCCGGGTGGGTCCTGCGGGCTTCCACGATCGCCGGCTGACCTCGGAGCCGATTCCGTGGGAGGACATCGACGGCTTCTCCCGCCGGCGGTTGAGGGGGCAGGGGTTGCTCGTCCTTCGTATGACACGTGAGGGTCGGCGACGTCACATGCGATCGGGATCCATGTCCTGGTCGGCGAGGCTGGACGTCTGGATGCGCGCGGGCCCGTCCAGCGAGACGCGGGGCCTCACCCCGTCCTTCGACGACCTCGTCGCGGCGGTGTCCGAGCGGTTGCCCAAGAAGCCGCGCCGGCCGGTGGGCCCCCGGCGCGGGACTAGATCGCCTGGGTGAAGCGGGCGAGCAGGTCGCGGAAGGTGTCGCGTTCGTCCGGGGTGAAGGCGTCGGCGATCCTGCGCTCGATGACCACGGCCGCCGCGTCCGCGGTGCGCAATGCCTCGCGTCCCGCGTCGGTGAGGTGGGTCTCCAGCATCGTGCGATGCCACTGATGCGGGCCGCGCTCGATCAGGCCGTGCTCCAGCAGGTTCTTCAGCACGACGGTCATCGCCTGCGGGGTGACGAGGCATTCCCTGGCCAGGGCGGCTGCGGAGATGCCCGGGTTGGCGGCGAGAACGAGCAGGGCGGCGTATTGCGGCACAGTCAGCCCCGCGGCCTTCACCGCTATGTGCTTGGCCGCCATGAGCCGCTGCTCGGCACGCTTCACGTCGAGGCCGAGCCGCTCCTCCGCCGGCATGTCCATGCGCGGAGCCTATAAGCCCTGCCGTTCATAAGAGTATTTATAGATATAAAAGCTTTGATACTGTGCTCTTCATGTCTGTGATTCCGGATAGCCACCTCGACCTGCTGACCCGCCCTCTGTACGCTCACCTGGCGACGCTGATGCCCGACGGGACGCCGCAGGTGACGCCGGTGTGGGCCATCTGGGATGGCGAGTTCCTGCGCTTCACCACCACGACCGATCGGCAGAAGGGGCGCAATGCGAGCGCCCGCCCTCACGTGGCCATCTCGATCAACGACCCGGACCGGCCATACCGCTACCTGGAGGTCCGGGGCATCGTCGAGCGAATCGACCCCGACCCCGAGGGCGTCTTCTTCGACGTGCTGGCCAAGCGCTACCAACTGGAGTACGAAGCGCCGGTCGGCGACGCCGAGCGCAGGGTGGTCCTCGTCGTGCGGCCCACCCGCTTCACCAGTCAGTGACCCATGGTCGCCTTGACGTGTCGCGCGAAAGCGGGAAGTGACACAGGTCGCTCTCCTAGGTTCCACCTCGACGAGTCCGCTGTACGCATCGCCCACTGGATTGCAACCGGCCGCAGGATCGTGAGGTCGAACGGGCCCGGCGAGCCATGTGTCCATGGCCGGAAGTCGACGCCCAGATGCGGGACTGGGTAAAGGCGGTCGATGACCTTCGCGGCGCATCCGACGAAGCCCTACCCGAACGCTTGGCCGGCGTTCATAACCGATTCGAACAGATACACCCGTTCCTCGACGGCAATGGCCGGACGGGCCGTTTGGTGCTCAACTTGATCCTTTGTCGAATCGGATATCCACCAGCGATCATCTATAAGCGCGATCGCAACAAGTACCTCCAGGCGATGCGTCGAGCCGACAACGACGGGTTCGGCCCCTTGGGTGAACTCATCGCACGCAGTGTGACGACAAATCTGTACCGCTTTGTCATGCCAGCGGTGGCCGGTCCGGTCAAGCTTGTTCCCCTACCCGCTCTCGACCCGCTCTCGCGACGCGGGACCTGACCGAAAACGCGCTCCGGGTCGCTGCCGCACGGGGGCGACTCCGTGCGGTCAAGGGGGACGACGGTATGTGGCGGAGCAGCAAGAAGTGGGTGAACGACTACATCAAGTCGAGGCACCGCCGGTCGTGACGCCGCTGTGCGGAGGGAATATGTCCGTAGCTGCAGGACTGCTGCCAGCGGCACCTCTTCCATAACCCAACGGGTCCGGCGACGGTGGCGTGCCGGTTGGCTGCCTGGGTCTGGTCGGTCTCAGCCGCGCATCGACGGATCGCGGGGAAGCCCGACCCGGTCCGGTACGGCCTGAGGGAGCGCGCGCAACCAGCCGTCGAGGTCGTCGGGCCACCACCGGCCGGGCGCCAGGTGCCCGAGCATCTCTCCGACCACTGCCGCGGACGCCGGGGCGGGCACCACGCGGGTCGGCGCGGCTCCGGCGAGCACGCCCAGCCACCAGTGCCGTCGGGTGGCCGGCAGGTCGTCGGGGTCGAGGACGACGTAGTAGTCCGGCAGGATGAGCCGGTCGCCCCGGAGCCCCGTGAGAGCCGCCTCTATCGCGACCTCCAGCCCGCCGGTGGGAGCGGTGCCGTCGAAGAAGTCCGCCCAGGCGGCGCCCACGTCGGCGAGGGGATCGGCGTCGTGCACCACGTAGGTCGCCCGAGCGCGGGTCACGGTCTCGGTCACCTCCGCCGCCGGACGCTCGCCACGAGTGATCGCTCGCACGTTGTGCAGGCCGTCGAGCGCGGAGACCACGTCCGGCGCCCGATCTCCCGCCACCACGACCACAGTGCTGCTCAGCCGCCGCATGAATCGGAGTCTAAGACCCCATAACGGCTGATCTCACCTGTGGGCGGTCGGGTCCACGACGGCCTGCCTGGGCGCCGGGCGCGAACGGGACGGGCGTAAATGTGGTGCGCGAGGTCAGGGCGCGTCGCCAGGATGGGGCTCATGCCAGGCGACCACGCGCAGCACGGGACGGCCGGACCGGACGATCTGGCGGTGGTGAACCGGGCCACCGGCCGGGCGTGGAGCGTGCTGGGCCGGCTCACCGGCGGCAGATCCGACATCGTGCAGTTGCTGGGGCACGGCCGGGCCCGTGCCGTACTGAAGATCAAACACGGTGCGTGGTGGGCGGCCCAGCTGGAACGGGCGGCCGAGCTCGTGGACGCGCTGCGCGCCGCCGGATATCCGACGCCACCCGTGCTGGGCTTCGGGCCGCTGGGCGGGGACCGGTTCTACCTGGCCACCGAGTTCGTCCCGGGCGTCCAGCCCGCCGGGCTGGACGCGGGGCTGGCGCGCGACGTGCTGGCCGCCGTCGATCTGCATTCCGCGGTGCGTCCGCCGGAGATCCGCGACTGGTCAACGATGATCACCGAGTTCCTCAACGGCGGGATCGCGGAGCACCGGTTCCACCCGCGGCTCGCGAGTCTGGCCGACCGGGCCCTGGCCCTGGTGCCGCGGCCGGTTCCCGCGTTGCCGAGCGGAGACTTCGTGCACGGCGACTTCACCACGCGCAACCTGCTCGCCCGTGGCCCGAGGCTGAGCGCCGTCGTCGACGTCGAGGGCTTCGGACGCGGCACCCGCACCATCGACCTGGTGTCGCTGCTGGCCTCGGTCGCCTCCGGCTCCGGGCCGATCGCCGATCTCGTCCTCGAACGTGCGGTCGCCGCGAGCGACGAACAGACCGTTCGCGCCTGTCTCGCACACCGGGCCCTCGCCCTGCTGCTCACGGCGGCCGAAAGTCCCAAGGGCGTGGACGCCGTCGCGGACCAGGTCGGCGGAGTGCTCGCCATGGTCACCTGACCCGCCGCCGGATGAGGCACGTGCCGCCCGCGCGGAGCCCTGCCGTACGATCGGCGGCGTGCTGGTCATGACGCTCGCCGCCTATCCCGACGGACCCTCCGCCTCCGCCTCGGACGACGCGGACGCGTTGCGGGTCGCGGCCGAAAAGTTCGGCGGACCCGAGCCGGTCGTCGCCGTGGGCGACGACGGGCGGGTCCGGTTCCTGCGCAGAGACGTGACGGGCGCGTTCGTCGCGGTCCAGGAGCGGCCGGTCATCGCCGAGGCCCTCGGTCTGCTTCCGCACCCCGAGGGCGGGTGGTTCCGCGAGACATGGCGGACGTCCGCGAGCTTCGAGCCTCCCGGGTACGGCGGCGCACGCCAGAGCGCCACGGGCATCTACTTCCTCCTTCACCCGGGAGAGGAGTCGGTGTGGCACGTGGTCCGTTCGGACGAGGTCTGGTTCTGGCACCGGGGCGGCCCGCTGACCCTCGTGCTCGGAGGGTCAGGCGACCGGCCAGGGGACGAGCGGACGGTCACGCTCGGTCCCGATGTCGAGCACGGCCAGGTGCCTCAGGCGCTCGTGCCCGCGGGGACCTGGCAGGCTGCCCGCCCGGCGGGCGCGGAGGGCGTGCTGGTGAGCTGCGTGGTGTCCCCCGGATTCGACTTCGCCGACTTCAGAGCGGTCTGACGTCTGATTCAGGCGGCTTCGGGCTCGGGTTCTCTCTCCGGTTCCATCTCCGGCTCCGGCTCTTGTTCCAGATCGGTCACCGCCTCGGCGATCGGCTGGAGCATCATGCCGACGACCGCTGCCGCCGCTGCGCTTCCGAGACCGATGGACCAGGCCAGGGGGCCGAGCGGACGGCAGCCGAAGAACCGGCTGACACCGGGAACGGTGACGATCGTCCACAGGACGGCGAGAGACATCAGGGCGGCCAGCAGGACCACCTTGTCCCTCCAGCCGCTGGTCAGGGTCTGCATCAGCTGCGCCGAGACGAGCGCGACCAGCCCGATCGTGTCCGCCCTTCCCCGTGTGCCGGTCACACGTCCGAGCATCCACGCGGCCGTCGCGGCCGTCGCCGTGACGGCGGCCCTCAGGTAGATGTCCCTGGTCAGCGAGGCTCCGAGCGATGCCTCCGGTCCTTCGGCCAGCAGCTTCTCCGGGTCGGTCGCCGTGGGCGGCCGGGCCGCCACCGCCATGGCCGGCACCATGTCGGTGAGCAGGTTGACCAGCAGGAGCTGACGGGCGTTGAGCGCGCTCTTGCCGGCGAGCACGTCTGAGCCCACCGTGAAGACGATCTCCCCGATGTTCCCGCCCAGCAGGATGCTCAGCGCGTCCCTGACCGAGGCCCACATCGCGCGGCCCTCGACGATCGCGTCGACGATCGTCTCGATCCGGTCGTCGGTGACCACGAGGTCGGCGGCGCCGCGGGCGGCGGGAGTGGCGCGCGTCCCCAGGGCGATGCCCACGTCGGCCATGCGGATGGCGGGGGCGTCGTTGGCGCCGTCGCCGGTGACGGCGACGACCTCTCCGGCCCGGCGCAGGCAGGTGACGATCCGCGCCTTGTGGGCCGGGGTCGCCCGGGCGAACACCACCACCTCGGGGAGCGCCTTCGTCAGCGTTTCGTCGTCCATCTCGTCGAGCTCGGGGCCCGCCATGACGCGTCCACCGTTGAGCGCACCGAGCTCGGCGGCGATCGCCTCCGCGGTGCTGGGATGGTCTCCGGTCACCATGACGATCCGTACGCCGGCGCGCCTGAGCCGGCCGACGCTCTCCGCCGCGGTGGGGCGCACCGGATCGGCGAGACCGAGGAAGCCCAGGAAGCAGAGGTCGTCGATGCGTGACTCGTCGAGGTCACGGCGGTCGGAGGCAGGCCGCTGGGCGACGGCGAGGACGCGGTACCCCTGGTGCGCGAGCCTGTCGACCTCGCGCTCCAGCTCCCGCCGCGCGGCCTCGTCACACGGCACCTGTCGTGTCCCGTCGAACATCGTGGTGCAGTGGGTGAGCACGATCTCGGGCGCGCCCTTGACGCTGAGCAGGTGTCCCGATTCCGTGAGACCGAGCACGGCGTGGTAGCCGCGTCCAGGCTCGAAGGGCAGCTCGTCGACGCGTTTCCACGTGTTCAGCCCCTCTTCCGGGGTCACGCCCATCCGCTCGGCGCCGTCCACGACCGCCTGGTCGGTGGGGTGGGCGATGACCCGGCCGCCACCTGACTTGGGACTGGCGCGCACCGCAGCGGCGACGATCCGCTTCAGTGCCGGATTCGGAGCGTCGGTGGGGCCGCCCTCCCGGCCGTCGGACACGTAGCGCAGGCTGATGTGCCCCTCCGTCAACGTCCCGGTCTTGTCGAAGCACAACACGTTCACCCGGCCGAGTGCCTCGATCGTGGACGGGTTGCGCACCAGCGCGGCGCGCTTCGACAGTCGCCGGGCCGCGGCGAGCTCCGCGACGGTGGCCACGAAGGGGAGACCTTCGGGCACCGCCGCCACGGTGAGGCTCACCGCCGGCGTGAGCGCGGCGGACAGGGGACGTCCCCGGAACAGGTCGATGACCAGCAGCAGGAACCCGGACGCGATCGACACGGGGAGGATCCGGCTGCTCAGCTCGCGTAGCCGCAGTTCGACGCCTGTCGGCGGGCTGGGCGCTCCCGCGAGCATCGCGCTGCGCCCCGACTCCGTCATCTCGCCTGTGGCGACGATCACGGCACGGCCGCTGCCCGCCGCGATCGTCGTGCCCTGGTACACCATCGAGTTCCGGTCGGCGACCGCGGTGGCGACCGTGGGCGCCGCCGTCTTGGTGACCAGCTGCGACTCGCCGGTGAGGGTCGACTCGTCGACCTCGAGGCCGACCGCCTTGATCACGCGCCCGTCGGCCGGCACGGCGTCGCCGGCGCGCAACTCGATCACGTCGCCGGGAGCCAGGTCCTCCATGGACGCCTCCACCGTCCCCTCGGGGCGGCGGAGCCGTACACGAATGGCGGTGGCCTCGGTGAGCCGGTTCAGCGCACGGTCGGCCCGGGACCGCTGCACGCCGCCCAGGAGGGCGTTGATCATCATGACGCTGCCGATCAGCATGGCGTCGAGGACCGATCCGACCAGAGCCGAGATGCCCGCCCCGGCCGCCAGAGCGGGGGTCAGCGGGTTCGCCAGCTCCTCGAACGTCGTGCGCACCAGTGACGGCGGCCCCTCGGGCTCCCCGCCGTCTCCCGTGGCGACCCGGCGCTCTACGGCTTCCGTCTCGGCGATCCCGTGGGTGGACGAGCGCAGGCGGGACAGGACGTCCTTGGCCGACATGGCGTGCCAGGGCGTGGTGTCGGCGCGGAGTGGAACCGGGACGCGCCCGGCGCTGCGCCCGGCCCATTCGCCCAGCAGGAGGGCGATCGTCGACACGCCGGCACTCACGAGTTGCCCTCGGTGGAGGGACGTCTCCTCCGGGCTCGCGATCGCCAGCAGGCCGCCGACGACGCCCGCCGCAGCGCCGAGCCGTACGCCGTTGCGGCTGACGCTCACGGCTCTGGGCAGGCAGCTCAAGAGCAGATGGATGCCGCTCAGCTCACCCACCACGTGGGCGTCCCAGGGCACGGTCCCCGATTCGTCCATCACGCCGACGCCGATGTCGGCCTGGACCAGGCCCTGACCGGACCCTCGTGACACCACGATGACGCAGTGACCCTCGGACTGCAGTTCGAGGACCGTGTCACCGAGATCGGGGCCGCCGGGAACCAGCCGCTCGATGCCGAGTCGCTGGGCGAGCCCTTCATCGTCTCCCGCGAGCATCACCGTCGTCGCGGACGCCTTGGCAGTGGCGATCACGGTTTCCGCCATCGGGTCGATCTCGTGGGCGAGCCCGGCGACGGCGACCAGGCGGCCTCCGCGCGTGACTCCGACGGGACGCAGCCCGCGCCGGCGCCACGCCGCGGCCTCCTCCGGGAGGTGCCTGTCCAGGTCGGTGAGTGGTTCGACGACCATGTCCTCGCTGGTCCAGGGCCCGGCCGGATCGGTGAAGTCGATCAGTGAGTAGAGCCGGGCGTAGAGCTCGCCGGTGTCCATGCCGTTGCCGAGAGGCACGAGCCGGTCGATCGTCCACGAACCGGTGGTGACGCTGTCGGCATCGAAGATCACTGTGTCGACGCGGTCCATGTGGCGCAGGGCTTCGGTTTCGAAGACGAGGGAGTCGCGCTGCCCGAGCGCGCGACTCACCGCTCCCGCGAAGGCGTCGCGACAGACGCCGGCCACCTTCGGCGTCGCGGAGATGAGGATGGCGAGGGCCCGCTGGTTGCTGCGCGTGACGATCCGTGTGACGGCGTACCCGCCTGCCGCCACCGGGCTCGCCACGTCCGCGTAGCGCTCGATCGGGCCATGGGGCCGGGGGCACGGCCGCGGCCGCGCCGCCGTCCTGATGTGACGGTAGGCGCCCGGCTGACGGGCCAGCCGCTCTTCAAGCGACTCCCAGGCATGTCGACCCGCTCGCGCCTCGACGTAACGTGCGGAGGACACGAACGAGTGCACGAGCAGCCCGATCGGGCGCAGCGTCAGCGTTTGCGTGATCAAGGTCGCCGTGGTGAACATGGCGTTCGTGGCGCGGCGGCCGAGGCGCCGGTCCAGTTCCTCGCGCAGAATCGGCGTGGAGTGCGCCAGATGCAGCAGTGCGGGGACGGCAGGGGTGAGCCGTGGCAGCTGCGCCGCCCTGCCCGCGAACACCAGCCCGATGCCCGTCACGCCGGCGGCCAGACGTATCGTCGCGCGGAGGTGCTCCTCGGCCAGCCGGATCGGCGTGTGGTGCGGGCGCTCCTCCTGTTCGTCGAGTTCGGTGACGATCGCCAGCAGTTCGTCCTGGTCGACCTCCTCGGGGTCGCATCCGACGAAGACGCAGGCGAGGCGCCCGTTGACCTCCGCCCGCTCCACGTAGGGGACGGCGCACAGCTGCTTCTCCAGCCGCTCGGCCGAGCGCTCGGTGCCGGGGGCTCCGATGCCGTGCACGTCGATCCGCAGGCCGGCGGGGCAGGGCCTGATCTGGCGAGGGCACGGCAGGACGTCCTTGAGGGGGTCGGGCAACACGCCACGCAGCAGTGCGGCCGACGTCGTGAGCACGCGGGTCAGCAACATCCGCCCGCCCGCATGTCAGTCATGACCCCTCCTGGCACGAACCGGGGGGTCCGAAAAATGAAATCCGCCCGAGCTGGGCGGACTTGTGTGACGTGTGTTCAGGCGGCCGTGAAGCCGTCCCTTCTACCTTTCCTCCATCGGCCGCGGCGGAAACTCGCACCGGTCCAGAAAACGGGCAGATGGGTGAGTCCTGGCGGAGGATCGCCTAAGTGATCGCGAAGGTGGGCCAGTCGAGCAGTTCGAGGACGCGCTCCAGCCCCGGCTGGACGTTGCGCAGCCGTACCGGATGGTCGACCGGGTCGTCGGACAGCAGGGCGAGGGTGCGCAGGCCGTAGAGGTCGATGAACTCCAGGTCGCCGACGTCGCAGGTCGGGGCCTGCTTTCCGCCGTACAGGAGCAGCAGGGCCTTGATCGCGGCGTCGCTGTTCGTCACGTCGATCTGGCCGCTGAGCCGGATGTGGCCGCGGCCCGAGCACCGGATGTTGAGCTGCGCGTCCGTGTAGAGGACGTCCGGCGTCGAAGCCGTCGACGGGCGTCCATTGACCTTCGCCATCGGGCAGCGCCGCCTTCCTCTCGTGGGGCGGGACCATTTCGAGCATCATCGCCCGTGACGACGCCTGTCAACCGATGTGCGCAACGATCTCCCTGGCGGGGGGTGCGTCACGCCTTGCGGGCGACGCCTCCTACGAAGGTGTGATAGGTGATGCCCTGTTCGGGAATGACGTCCGGTTCCGGCTGCCATTCCGCGAGCGGCACGAGCCCCGGGTCAAGGAGCTCCAGGTCGCCGAAATAGGACACGATCTCGTCGTGGGTGCGCCACCGCCCGGTGCCCAGGTTCTCGTTGAACAACCTCTCGGCAGAGGTGGCCTGGGCGGACACCTCGGGATGACTGGCGCCCGGATTGTGGAAGTGCGAGATGGCGAGGTAGCTGCCCGGGGCCAGCACGTCACGGTAGCGCCCGGCCGTCCCTTCCGGGTCCTCGTCGTCGTTCAGGTGATGCAGGATCGCGAAGAGCAGCAGGCCCACCGGCTGGCTGAAGTCGATGAGCCTGGTGACCTCCGGGTGGCCCAGGATCGACCCCGGATCGCGGATGTCCGCTTCGATGACCGTGGTGCGGTCGTCCTTGGCCAGGATCGCCCGGCCGTGGGCCAGCACGATCGGGTCGATGTCGACGTAGACCGTGCGCGCATCGGGGGCGAACTCCTGGGCGATCTCGTGCACGTTGCCCTGGGTCGGCAGGCCCGAGCCGATGTCGAGGAACTGCCGGACGCCGGTGTCCCGTGCGAGATGGCGGACCACGCGCTTCAGGAAGTCACGGTTGGCCCGGGCGGCGGCCGGCGCGTCGGGGGCGATCCGCAACGCCATCTCGGCCACCTGGCGGTCGACGGCGAAGTTGTCCTTGCCTCCGAGCATGACGTCGTAGACCCGCGAGATGCTCGGTTTCGTCGTGTCCACGGGGGATCGCGCGTTGTCCTTCGGAGTATCGGTGGACGTCACAGCGTGGTCTCTGTCCGGCACGGGCCCATCCCTGATCGCTTCGCGGCGCGCTGGTCGAGATCACGATAATTGTGATCTTGTCCGCTGGGAACCGTTTTGCGGCGAGAAGGGGCGCTCCTGCGCTAAATGGATACGCCGACGCCGCCGCGGGTCTGCGCTCCGTATCGCTCCAGTTCCTTCGGGATGTCGAGCGGCCTGATGTGGGAGCGGCCGGCGAGGGTCTCCTCGTCGAGCAGGGCGGCGGGGACGAGCCAGGACACCTCGAACTCGATCCCGTCGGGGTCCTTGGCGTACAACGCCTTGGTGGTGGAGTGGTCGGAGGCCCCGGCCAGCGAGCCCATCTCCGTGAGCTTCGCCGAGATGCGCTCCAGTTCGGTGAGCGTGTCCACCTCCCACGCGAGGTGGTAGAGCCCCACCGTGGAACGTCCGGCCGCGGACGGCCCCGCCTGCGCGCCGATCTGGAAGAGGCCGAGGTCGTGATCGTTCGTCGATCCGGAGGCCTGCAGGAACGCCGCTCCCGGGAACGAGTTGACCACGCGGAAGCCGAGCGCCTCCTGATAGAAGGCGACACTGCGCGCCACATCGCGGACGTACAGCACCGCGTGGTTGAGACGTTGGATCGGCATGACCCCTCCTCGCACTCTTGAACTCTCAACTAATTCTACCGCGAGCGGCGTTCCCGGAAACTGTCGGGGCCAGGCCGTACGGTGACCTCCGGACGGGAGCCGACAGAGGGGGAACTCATCATGGCCGCCGACAGAGTCTCGCGAGAGCGTGAAGCCAACATGGTCCTGTTCCGGGCCGTGCACGACGTGGCGCGCCGCCATGCCGGCGAGCCGTTCCACCAGGTGGTGTCCGCGCTCGCCAGCACCCTGCCGGGCACGCCCCGCCTCGACGAGGCCGAGTTGCGCCGGATCGCAGAGGAGATCAGCGTCGGCCGTGACCCCTCGGGCCTGTGAGACCCACGGGCTTCCCGGGGGTGTTCAGGTCTGCAGCAGGGCGGCGGGGTCGGCGATGACGCGCTGGATGACCTGACCGGCCGCGCCCAGCGCGGCGGCCTCTGTGCCGAGCCGTGACACCACGACGGGGGGCACCGCGTCGCGCATCTGGCCGAGGCGGGAGGTCAGCGTGGCGGCCACCGCCTCGCCGATCCAGGGGAAGAGGGGGCCGTAAATCCCGCCGAGGACGATGGTGTCGGGGTCGACCAGGTTGATCGCGGAGGACAGGGCGACCCCGAGCGCCCACCCGGCCCGCTCGCAGGCCGCCAGGGCGGCCGCGTCCCCGGCCTCCAGTCGCGAGACGATCCACGAGATGTCCCCGGCCGTGGTGCCGCCAGGCGTCGCCTGCGTGCCGTTCCCGGAGGCGCCGCCTGCTTGTGCACCCGTCCGCTGGGCGCCGTTCCCGTGCGGGCCCGCGCCCGGCGGGAGGCCGGTCGCGGCCGCGAGGGCGTCCTGGCTCGCGTACTGCTCCAGGCAGCCCTTGCCGCCGCACCGGCAGGCGGGGCCGTCGGGGGAGACGACCACATGGCCCAACTCGCCCGCGAAGCCGTGTGATCCCTGGAACAGGCGGCCGCGGACGACGAGGCCGGCGCCGATGCCGATCTCCCCCGAGACGTGCAGGAAGTCGGACAGGCCCGACCCGAACCACAACTCTCCCAACGCCGCCAGGTTCGCCTCGTTCTCGACCTGGACGGGGAAGGGCAGTTCGAGCAGCGCCGCCACGGGCACGTCACGCCAGCCGAGGTTGGGGGCGTTGTGCACGGTCCCGGTCCGCTGGTCGACCGGGCCGGGGACGGCGAGGACTCCGCCCACCACGCGCAACCCCATGTCCACAGCGTCGTCCACAGCCTTGAGGGCCAGATCCCGGAGGAGCGCGACGACATCCCCAGGCTGTGCGAATCGGTTGTCCACAGCCTGTGTACGGCGGAGCCGTACGGTGCGGGACAGATCGACGACGCGTACCGCGAGGTAGTCGACGTTGATCTCCAGACCGACCGAGGCCACGTGCTCGCCGCTGACGCGGACCACCACGCCGGGCCGGCCGCGCTCGCCGTCACGGACGGCGCCGGTCTCGACCACCAGCCCGGCCTCGATCAGGTCGGCCACCAGCTTGGACACCGTCGTCTTGGTCAGTCCGGTGATCTCGGCCAACGCGGCACGCGTCAGCGAACCCCTGGCGTTCACCTCCCCGAGGACGAGTGCCAGGTTCCGCGCGCGCATCGCGTCATGCCGTACGGCCTGTGCCATCACACCCTCCGGGGCCGGGAATTGAAATCGTAGACATGAGCCACTTGACCTGCCGCACGCGGAGTCCGATATTTAGTCCACAACGTAGACTAATTCAGGAGGCGAACATGTACACCCCCACTCCCGAGGACAAGTTCACATTCGGGCTGTGGACAGTGGGCTGGCAGGCGCGCGACCCCTTCGGTGACGCGACCAGGGCGCCGCTGGACCCGGTCGAGAGCGTTCACCGGCTTGCTGAGCTGGGCGCCTACGGCGTGACGTTCCACGACGACGACCTGCTCGCGGTCGAGCCGGACCGGGCCAAGGCCATCGAGAGCTTCAAGAAGGCTCTCGCGGAGACCGGGCTCAAGGTGCCGATGGCGACCACGAACCTGTTCACCCACCCGGTGTTCAAGGACGGCGGCTTCACGAGCAACGACCGCGACGTACGCCGTTACGCGCTGCGTAAGGTCATGCGCAACGTCGACCTCGCCGCCGAGCTGGGTGCCACGACCTACGTGTGCTGGGGTGGCCGCGAGGGTGCGGAGTCCGACGCCGCCAAGGACGTCAGGGCCGCCCTGGACAGGTACAAGGAGAGCCTCGACATCCTGTGCCAGTACGTGATCGACAAGGGCTATGACATCCGCTTCGCGCTCGAGCCCAAGCCGAACGAGCCGCGGGGCGACATCCTGCTCCCGACCATCGGGCACGCCCTCGGCCTCATCAGCATGCTCGAGCACCCCGAGATGGTGGGCCTCAACCCCGAGGTCGGCCACGAGCAGATGGCGGGCCTCAACTACGCGCACGGCATCGCCCAGGCACTGTGGCAGGGCAAGCTCTTCCACCTCGACCTCAACGGCCAGCACGGCCCGAGGTACGACCAGGACCTGATCTTCGGGCACGGCGACGTGAAGAACGCGTTCTTCCTCGTCGACCTCCTGGAGAACGGCGGCTACGAGGGCCCCAGGCACTTCGACTACAAGCCGCTGCGCACCGACGACGCCGCCGACGTCTGGGTCTCGGCCGCCGCCAACATGCGGACCTACCTCATCTTGAAGGAGAAGTCGAAGGCCTTCCGCGCGGACCCCGAGGTCCAGGAGGCGCTCGCCGCCAGCCGGGTGACCGAGATCGCCGTGCCGACGATGGCCGAGGGCGAGACGGTCGCGGACCTGTTCAACGACGACTTCGACCTTGACGCGGCGGCCGAGCGCGGCTTCCACTTCACCCACCTGAACCAGCTCGCCCTGGAGCACCTGTTCGGCGTGCGCGGATGAGGCGTGCGCGGATGAGGCGTCCGCTCGTGGGACGTGCACCCGCACGGACGACGTGCGCGGGGACGATCGGGGCTGGAGGACGATCGTGAGCCTCGTGGCGGGGGTCGACTCCTCGACCCAGAGCTGCAAGGTGGTGATCCGCGACGCGGAGACGGGCGCGCTCGTGCGTGAAGGGCGCGCCACGCATCCGGACGGGACAGAGGTTCATCCCGACGCGTGGTGGGCGGCGCTGCGGACGGCGATCGACCAGGCCGGAGGCCTCGACGACGTCGAGGCCCTGAGCGTGGCCGCCCAGCAGCACGGCATGGTGTGCCTCGACGAGGACGGCGAGGTCGTGCGGCCCGCGCTTCTGTGGAACGACACCCGTTCCGCCCGGGCCGCGTCCGATCTGGTGACCGAGCTCGGCGGCCCGGACAAGTGGGCCGCCGCCGTCGGCAGCGTTCCCGTCGCGTCGTTCACCGTGACCAAGCTCCGGTGGCTGGCCGAGCAGGAGCCCGCGCAGGCGGGCCGTACGAGCTCGGTCTGCCTTCCGCACGACTGGCTGACGTGGAAGCTCGCCGGGCGGCCCACCGAGATCACCACCGACAGGGGAGACGCCTCCGGCACCGGTTACTGGTCGCCCGCGACCGGGTCCTACCGGACCGATCTCCTCCAGATGGCGATGGGCGCCACCCCGGCACTGCCGCGCGTGCTCGGTCCGGCGGAGCAGGCCGGTGTCGCCGGCGCCGTACGGCTCGCGCCGGGCACGGGCGACAACATGGCCGCCGCGCTCGGAGTCGGCATCGGGCCCGGAGACGTCGTCGTCTCGATCGGCACATCGGGTACGGCGTTCGCCGTCGCGGAGTTGCCGTCGGCCGATCCCTCGGGAGCGGTCGCCGGGTTCGCCGACGCGACCGGACGGTTCCTGCCGCTGGTCGCGACGCTGAACGCGGCCCGAGTGCTGCAGGCGGCCGCCCGCATGCTCGGGGTCACCCAGGAACAGCTCAGCGACCTGGCTCTGCAGGCTCCGCCCGGTGCCGACGGCCTGGTGCTCGTGCCGTACCTGGAAGGGGAGCGCACGCCGAACCGGCCTGACGCGACGGGTTCGCTGCACGGGCTGAGGCTGGCCACGGCGACCCCCGAGCACCTGGCCCGCGCGGCCGTCGAGGGCATGCTCTGCGGCCTCGCCGACGCGCTCGACGCGCTCGGGCTCACGGCGAACAGGGTGCTGCTCATCGGCGGCGGAGCCCGGTCCGAGGCGGTCAGGCGCATCGCTCCCACCGTGTTCGGCGCGCCCGTGCTGGTGCCGAGCCCGGGTGAGTACGTCGCGGACGGGGCGGCCCGCCAGGCGGCGTGGCTGGTCTCGGGTGCTCCCGAGCCTCCTCGCTGGGAGGCGGCGGACACCGAGCTCTACGAGGCCGATGTCACCAAGGGGCTCCGCGACCGTTACCGGGAAGCGAGCGACCTCTAGAGCGGCCCCGGCGTGCCTTGCCGGAGGCGAGGGCGGAAACACCTACCCTGAGGCGACCCTGAGGGTGTGTCCGGGACATCTTGGGCGTTTACCCGGATGCCCGGACGCACCCACTCGCGGGATCCTCGAGACATGGTCAAGAGGCTCTATCCCGTGATCGCCTGTGGCGGCATCCTGTTCGCGGTGATCTACGTGGTCACGGCTCAGGTGGCAGGAGACTCCGCCCTCGACCCGGTCACGATGACGATCAGCGAGTACGCCTCACTGGACCGCGGCGTCGGGATCGAGGCGGCCATGGCGGTCCTCGGGCTCTCGTCTCTGGCGCTGCTGGCCGGAATGCGCGCCGTGCGCGCCCCGGTCGAGGGCTGGCCGCGCATCTTGATGATCGTCTGGAGCATGTCGCTCATGGCGGCGGCGTTCGTGCCGACGACGGCCGCGGGCGCGGGGCGCGGCTGGGCGACCGCCGTGCACCTCGTTCTGTCGGCGGCCGCCTTCGTGAGCCTTCCGGCCGCGGCGACACTCCTGGTCGGGCGGTTGGCGCAGGACGAGCGATGGAGCCCGGCGGCGCGGCCGGTGGAGTGGCTCGCGCTGGCCGGCGGGCTGGGCCTCGCGGCCATCACCTACGTGGCGCTGCCGGGGCACGGCGTGATGGTCGGCCTGGTCGAACGGCTTCTCCTCGGCACCGAGGTGGCGGTTCTCCTGGTGCTCGCCGTACGGCTGCTGCGGCTCACGTGGGCGGGGACGCTGCGAGAGGTGGCCGATGTGCGGCGGCGCCGGTTCGTGACCGTCGGGGAGCGGGCCGCTGTGCGGCCGCTGGACCCGGCGGGCGCTTCGGGGGCCCTGACGTCCGCGGGGCCCCCGAAGCTCGCTGCGTGATTCAGCGCTGGGCGGCCGTCAGGGTCTTCAACGCGTGCTCGACCAGAGTGACCAGGACCACCTTGGCCGACGCCCGCCTGCGGACGTCGCAGAGCAGCACCGGGACCTCGGGATCGAGGTCGAGTGCGACCCGCACGTCGTCGGGCTCGTGGCGCTCCGCGCCGTCGAAACAGTTCACGGCGACGATGAACGGCGTGCCGCGCTGCTCGAAGTAGTCGATGGACGGGAAGCAGTCCGTCAGGCGACGGGTGTCGGCCAGCACGACCGCTCCCAGGGCGCCGTAGGACAACTCATCCCACATGAACCAGAAGCGCTCCTGCCCGGGGGTGCCGAACAGGTAGACCACGAGGCCTTCCCGGATCGTGATCCGGCCGAAGTCCATCGCCACGGTGGTGGTGGTCTTCCCCTCCACCCCGTCGATGTCGTCCACACCGACACTGCGGTCGGACAAGACCTCCTCGGTGCGCAGGGGACGAATCTCGCTGATGGCGCCGACCAGCGTGGTCTTGCCGACGCCGAAGCCGCCGGCGACGAGGATCTTCAGAGCGACCGGCTCGTCAGAGGGCGCGAAGGCCATTGATCACTTCCTTGAGAATGCGCTCGCTGGGCTGCGGCGCGACCGTGACCGGAGGCCGTACGACGATCAGCCCTTGGTCGTGCAGATCTCCGATCAGTACGCGGACCACGCCGAGTGGCAGGTCGACGTCGGATGCGATGTCCGCGACCGACGCCCCCGAGCGCGCGATCTCCAAAATCCGCCGCTGCTCGGGACCGATGGTCGTGTCACCGTGCGGAGGCGTTCCGGTCGACCTCACCATGGCGATGAGATCGAGGTTGTCACCGGAGGACCGTGCTCGGCCCCCGGTCAGGGCGAAAGGCCGGACGACTGGTCCGGCCTCCTCGTCCATCCAGCGCGGCCCCGTCATACGGCGCCCCGCTTCATGACGGGGACCGCCGCGGGCTCGTGGAGATGTGCTGGCCGACACGCTTGACGAGCATGGCCATCTCGTAGGCGATGTGGCCCACATCCGCGTCGGACGCCGCGAGCACGGCAAGGCAGGTGCCCTGCCCGGCGGCCGTCACGAACAGGAACGCCGACTCCATCTCGACGATGGTCTGACGCACCTCGCCGCCGCCGAAGTGACGCCCCGCGCCGCGTGCCAGGCTCTGGAAGCCGGCGGCGACGGCGGACAGATGCTCCGCGTCCTCCCGGCTCAGGCCCTGGGACGCTCCGACGACGAGGCCGTCCGTGGAGAGGATCACCGCCTGGCGGACGGCGGCGACCCTGCTGATGAGATCGTCGAGCAGCCAGTTGAGCTCGCCGGTCGACGTCGCTTTGCCGGTCATTCGTCACCCTTCTCGCCATGCGTGTTGTTTGCGAAGCTTCCGTACTCGTTGCCTTCCGGCTGCTCGGAGTCCTCGCGGCCACGCCGTCCGCCCGCCTGGAAGGCGGAGAACATGGCCCTGGCCTCTTCCGGCGATCGCTCCTCGGGGTCCGGCGTAGGAGCGCCCAGCGGCTGCGACCCGTCGCGGAGCTGAGGAACGATATTGGCCTGCCGTACGCGCCGGGGCAATCCCGCGTGCGTGCCGTTCGCGTTGGAGGCGCCGGCCGCCGGCGGCCTGGCGAGGTCCGCGTGGGGTGCGCCTTCGTGAACCGTGCGGCCGCGCGTCGTGCGTTCGCGGACGGGAAGGCCGTTGACGGTGGATCCGTTCGAGGAACCCGCGCCGGGGCCGCCCCCCGAGAGGTCCGCGAACGCGCCCATCCGCTTGTCGTCGAGGCCGGGAACGAGAGGGGAGTCCTGTGGCACCGCCCGCAGACCGGGTGCCGGCTCGCTCTCGGGCAGGTCGTCGCGCGCCGCGGAGGGGACGGCCTCGGTCCGCAGCGCGGCGGGTGTGAAGAACGGCGAGGTGTCCGGGCTGGACTGATCGGCAGCCGGGGAGGCCGCGGTCTCCGGAGCCGCGCCCTGGGAGAGCGCGAGCTCGGAGATCGCCTCCCGCTCGGTCACCTCCGCGGTGACCGGCGCCGTGATGGCCCGCCTGGCGCCGGGTCCCACGCCCGTCGCATGGGCCACGGAGCCGGTGATCGCCGCAGGGGATCCGTCGTCGGCCACCAGGGCCCGCGGCATGAGCACGATCGCGGTCGTGCCGCCGTACGGCGAGCCGCGCAGCAACACGCCGATGCCGTAACGGGCGGCGAGCTGGCCGACCACGAAGAGCCCGAGGCGGTCGCTGTCGGCCAGGTCGAACTCCGGCGGGTTCGCCAGCCGCTCGTTGATGTCGGCGTACTCCTCGGGCGACAGGCCCAGACCGCGGTCCTCGATCTCGATGACCAGTCCGTTGGCGACGACCTCGCCGCGCACCAGCACCTTGGTCTGCGGCGGGGAGAAGACCGTCGCGTTCTCGAGGAGCTCGGCCAGCAGGTGGACGACGTCCGCCACGACCGAGCCCGTCACGGAGGCGTTCGGCATCGTCGGCAGGGAGATGCGGGTGAAGTCCTCGACCTCGGAGATCGCCGCGCGGACCACGTCCATGACCGGCACCGGCTTGCGCCAGGAGCGGCCGGGCGTGGCGCCGGAGAGGATGATCAGGCCTTCCGCGTGCCGGCGCATGCGCGTGGTCAGGTGGTCGAGCCGGAAGAGGTCCTCCAGGCTCTCGGGGTCCGCCGACCGGCGCTGCATGGAGTCGAGGAGGGTCAGCTGGCGATGGAGCAGGCTCTGCTTGCGACGGGCCAGGTTGAGGAACATCTGGCTGACGCCCCGCCGCAGGTTGGCCTGGCCGACGGCGGCCTCCACGGCTGTGCGCCGCACCGTGCCGAACGCGTTGGCGACGTCCACGACCTCGCTCGAGCCGGTCGCCTTGATCGGCGGCGCCGCCGCGTCGACGTCGACGTCCTCGCCGCGGCGGAGCCGGTCCACGACATCGGGAAGCCGTACATCGGCGAGGTCGAGCGCGGCCCCGCGCAGGCCGGCGAGGTCGCCGACGAGGCGGCGGCCGAAGCGGACGGAGAAGACGATCGTGGCCAGGATCGCCAGCAGGCCGAGCCCGCCGGCGATCGCGATGCGGGTCACGATGGCGCCGGCCGCCGAGGTGGCCTCCGTCGTGAGCGCGTCGGACGCCTTGACGCGTGCCGTGTCCAGCCGGGCGTTGAGGGAGTCGACGGTGGGCGCCCACTTGTCACGGTCGATGGCGTACAGGCTGCCGGTGGTCGCGGTCACGACGCCGTCCTCGAGCGTCGCGAACCGGTCGAAGGTCTGGGAGTTCAGCACGTCCTCGTACGGCTGCCGCATGCCGCCCTTGAGGATCGGCCGGTACTTCTGGTAGATGAACCGGCGGTCGGCGGCCCATTCCGTGAAGGCCTTGTGCTCGTCGCGGGTCAGCCTGCCGCCGCTCATGATCGTCCCGCGGACCAGGGCGTCCTCGCGGGCGATCATCTCGTAGGCGTTGCCCATCGCCTGCATGGCACTGGCCTGCTGGAAGATGGACAGGTCGGGCACCGAGACGAGGCGGTCGTAGAGCCCGAACAACTCGTCCATGACCCCGTTGTAGGCGTTCATCGCCTCGAGCCGGTCGAACTTGCCGAGAGTGACGGACTCGCGGATCGACGGCAGGCGGTCGAGCGAGGCGAGCAGGGCGTCCAGCGGGGCCTTGAGGTCGCCGCCGAGGGCGCCCCCGTCCTCCTGCTCGTGCACGGCCTTGGTGAAGGTGTCGGCCGCGGAGCTGGTCTTGGCCTGCTGCGTGGTGACCGCGGACGAACTCGTCTGGTTCGCGCTGAGCATGCGGATGGTCAGCGCACGCTCGGCCTGGATGTGCAGGCCGAGGTCGGCGGAGGTCACGCCGATCGAGTCGTACAACGATTTGGCCTGGAGGAGGGCGACGCCGTCGCCGACCGTGAGCTTAAGGACAAATCCCCACAAAGCGCTCAGCATGAGCAATGGGAGCAGTAGTAACAAGAAGATCTTGAACCGAATCGACCGGTTTCTGGAACCCATGGCCACTCCTGCAGTGCGTGGAGGCTCACGCCGCATTTATGGGGAAATGCACCTCCGGAAGATCGCATAGGAGACTAGCACCGATACAGTTCTGGCGCAGTGGAGGTCCTGATGATTACAGTGCTTACTGGGGCCAGTGCCGGAATCGGTGCTGCTGTGGCGCTTGAACTCGCAAAGCGGGAGCACCAACTAGTGCTCGTGGGGCGTACCCCCGCCAGGCTGGCAGCGGTGGCCGATCAAGTCGCCGCCGCCACCGGAACCGCGCCTGGCACGTTCCAGGCCGACTTCGCGGTCCTGGACGACGTCCGGAGACTCGCGGACGAGTTGCTCGCCCGCTACGAACGCATCGACGTCCTGGTCAACAACGCGGGCGTGATGACGACCCGGCGGGAGCGGACGGCCGACGGGCACGAGCTCATGATGCAGGTCAATCATCTGGCTCCGTTCCTCCTGACGAACCTGCTGTTCGACCGCCTGAAGGAGTCGTCCGCGCGGGTCGTCACGACCTCGTCGCGCGCGGCCAGGACGGGCCGCCTGGATCCGGCCGACCTGTCCAGGGATCGGCGCCGGTGGAGCGGATGGCTGCAGTACGGCGACACCAAACAGGCCAACGCCCTGTTCACCGTCGCGCTCGCCGACCGCGGGCTGGCGGCCACCTGTCTGCATCCCGGCGTCCTCAACACGGGCTTCGCCGCGGGCACGTTCTTCATGAAGTTCCTGACGGTCGTGCCGGGAATGAGCGAGCCGCCGGAGGCGGGGGCGGACAGGATCGTCCATTTGGTCACCCACGCCGACGGGGTCGGCCACCCGGGCCGGTTCTTCGTCAAGAACGTCCCCGCGACCGTGCCCCGGACGATGACCGATCCCCGGCTCGCCGAGGCCCTCTGGTCCGCCAGCCAGACCGCCTGCTCCCTGTGACCCCCGCTCAGGCGCACCGCACCGCACCACCCACCCCTCCCGCGTGATCATGCACACCTTCGGAGAAAGCCCCTCCGACCTGCGCAATCATGGTGCGTGATCATGCACACATTCGGAAAGATGACGACTGAGCTGCGAAACCACGGTTCGTGATCATGCGCGAATTCGTATGAATACGGCCTGAGCTGCGAATATTCAGTTTGTGATCACGTAGTGGAGTGGTCGATGAGGGTTACGGCAAAATTTGTTCGCCGTTACCTATCACGACATACGCGCAGTCGGTAGGGTCCGGCACCGTGACCGCGTCTCCCGCCGCCTCTGTGAAGCCTGGCACGTCCGCTCGGGACCCCCTCCTGGACAACGCCAAGTACCTGGCCATCCTTCTCGTGGTCTGTGGCCACCTCATCGAGAATCTGCGGGATGTGAAGGGCGCGCACGCCCTCTACTTCTACATCTATCTGTTTCACATGCCGCTCTTCATTGTTATCAGCGGCTATTTGTCACGAAATTTCACGTTCTCTGCAGGTAAGGCGCGGAAGCTCATCAGCGGCCTCGCCGTGCCGTACGTGATCTTCGAGGTCGCCTATTCGCTGCCGCGTTTGTTTCTGTACGGCAAGCTGGAGATCAGCCTGCTCGATCCGTACTACCTGACGTGGTTCCTGATGTCGCTCTTCCTGTGGCGGCTTTCCACGCCGGTGTGGCAGCAGTTGCGGTGGCCGTTGGTGGTCGCGGTGGGCCTGTCGCTCCTGTCGGGGACGAGCGCGTTGCCTGACGAGCTGTCCATGAACCGCACGCTCGCCCTGCTGCCGTTCTATGTCCTCGGCCTCATGCTGAAGCCGGAGCATCTCGACATCCTGCGACAGCGGTGGGCGAGGCTCGCCGGAGCGGCCGTCCTGCTCGTGGGGCTCGTTGTCGCCTTCGCCGTGCACATGAAGGTGCCGACCGAGTGGATCCGCTGGCGGCAGGCGAACTCACAGATCGGCGTGGACGATCTGAGCGGCAGCCTCATCCGGCTCGCCCTGCTGGTGGCGGGGGCGTTGTTGGTGGCGGCCTTCATCGCGATCACGCCGCGGCGCCGCATGTGGTTCACCGGGCTGGGTGCCGCGACCATGTACGCGTACCTGCTGCACGGTTTCGTGGTCAAGATGGTCGAACGGTTCTACGGCCGGCTCGACAACCCGCTCGGTGTCACGCTGGTGATCGTCTTCGGCCTGGTGCTGGCGACCGTGCTCTGTACGCCGCCTGTCCGGCGCCTCACCAGTTGGGCGGTCGAACCGAACATGTCCTGGGCCTTCACCAAGCTCAGGCGGCCGGAGTCGCGTACCAAGGCGGGCTCGCAGCCATCCGCGGCGCCGGCTGCGAGCGACGGCGAAAGCGTGCACTCCCGCGAGCCTGCCGTACACGGGTGAGACCTTCTACATGGGCGCAACGCGGTTCACCTGGGCACATGTGAATCGCCTGAAAGTCGTACGGCAGACACGCCGTTACATCTCCTACGAATACTGACGTTTCGGTTTCCGGCGAGTAGCCTGCGTATTCGCAGTGAATGCGAAGACGACGGGGTGACACGGGTGGTCGGGAGACAGGGCAGAGTCACGGGCAAGATCGGCCCAGGCCTTGTCGGCGAGGTGATGGTGCCGATCCGCGGGGGGGTCGAGGCGTTCTACGCCTATCCGAGCGTGCCCGACGAAGAGATTCCGGTGGGGTCGATCATCGTTGTCGTGGAGTATTCACCGCCACGCACGGTCTACGTCGCTCGCGCGGTCGTCTGACCTTCCACTCCCCACGTCGCGGAGGCTCGCATGCCTACGGAGATCGCTGTTCTGGGTGGCGCGATCATCGTCGCCCTCGTCGTCATCGTCTTATTGTTCAAGGCCGTCTGGCGGGTGGCCGAGCCGAACGAGGCCATGATCATCTCGGGTCTCGGCGCCCGGTCGAGGAACGACCTCGCCGACAGCCTGGGCTTCAAGATCGTCACAGGTAAGGGCACCGCCGTGATGCCGGGGTTCCAGACCGCGCGCCGGCTCCGGCTCGACAGCCGGGTATCGAACCTGCAGGTGTCCTGTGTGACCCAGCAGGGCATCCCCGTCCAGGTGCGGGGCGTTGTGATCTACAAGGTGGGCGACGACTTCGCCAGCATCGCCAACTCGGCCCGGCGCTTCCTCGACCAGCAGGAGTTCATGAACAGCGCGATCCACGAGCTGTTCACCGGCCACCTTCGCTCGATCATCGGCAACCTCACCGTCGAGGACCTCATCCTCAACCGCGAGCGGCTCACGGCCGAGGTCCGCAGCTCGGCCGCCGACGAGATGGGCAAGCTGGGCCTGGTCGTCGACTCCCTGCAGATCCAGGAGATCGACGACGAGACCGGTTACATCATCAACCTGGGCAAGCCGTACGCCGCCAAGATCGCCGCCGCGGCGCGGATCGCCCAGGCGCAGCGGGACCAGGAGGCGACCGAGGCCGAGCAGATCGCCGCCGCGAAGAAGGCGGCCGCCATCCGTGAATCTCAGATCCAGCAGTCCGGATACCAGGCCGACGTCGATCAGGCCGCGGCCAAGTCGCGGCAGGCCGGGCCCTTGTCGGAGGCCACCGCTCGCCAGGAGGTCGTCGTCCAGGAGACCAGGGCCGCCGAGCTCGAGGCCCAGCTGGCCGAGCAGCGGTTGCAGTCCCAGGTTCGCAAGCCCGCCGACGCCAAGGCGTACGAGACCGTGACGCTCTCTCAGGCCGAGCGGGACGCGCGCATCGCGCAGGCCGAGGCGGAGGCCAGGGAGACGGAGCTCCGCGCGGCGGCTCAGGCGTCTCAGGTCAAGCAGGCGGCGGCCGCCGAGGCCGAGTCGGTACGGCTTCGCGGAGAGGCCGCGGCGGCGGCGACGAAGGCGACCGGAGTCGGTGAGGCGGAGGCGGCGAAGGCCCGCGGTCTCGCGGAGGCGGAGGCGGCGAGGGCCCGCGGTCTGGCCGAGGCGGAGTCCGCCAAGGCCCGTGGTCTCGCCGAGGCCGAGGCGATCCGGGCACGGTCGGAGGCCCTCGCCGAGAACCAGGAGGCCGTCATCGCGCAGCAACTCGCCGAGAACTGGCCGCAGATCGTGGAGGCGGGTTCCAAGGCGTTCGGCAACATCGACCACATGGTCGTGCTGAACGGCGCACAGGGGATCGAGGAGATGCTGGCCAAGGCCCTGACGCTGGGTGGCACCGGCCTCGGACTGGCCCGGTCCCTGCTCGCCAAGCAAGGGCCCGCGGGCGTCAACGGCTCCGAACCGCCAGCGGCCCCAGTCAAGCCCGTCAACCCCGCCTGAACGACATGAACCCCTGCCTCTCCGCCGTGATCACACGTGATCGCAGCCGAGAGGCAGGGGTTCAGGCGTCAGGGCGGTGATCAGAGCATTACGTGGGCTTCCGGGTTGCCGACGAAGGAGAATTGGGCGTTCCGGGTCAGCACGTGGTCGGCGGCCTGCCAGGTGTGGGCGGCGGCGTCGGAGTTGCGCATGTAGACGAAGTTGAACCGGTCGGCCGAGTAGATGGGGATGCCCTCCTCCTGGCAGCGCCGTACCAGGCGGGTGTCCTCGCCGGTGTTGACCGGCTCGAAGAGCATCGACCGCATGAGATCGGCCTTGGCGGTGATCGTCCCGCCCTGGACGAGATGCGTGTAACGGTGCTCAAGCCCGGGGAGGCGGTACACGGTGACGTCCTGGTGGGCGAAGTAGGTGTAATGCCCGCCCTTGCCCACCATCTCCGCATTGCTGTAGTCGAAGGCGCGCAGAAGGTCGGACAGGTAGTGCTCGCCGTAGAGGTTGTCGTCGTCCATCTTGGAGATCAGCTCACCCTCGGCGTGAGCGATCCCGTGGTTGAGCACCTCGCCCAACGTCCATGAACGGTCGGCCTTCAGCACCTTGACCGCCGGGATGCCCGCGGCCAGCGCCTTGTCCCTGATGACGTTCGTGTCCTCGGACAGGCCGTGCAGGACCAGCACGAGTTCCAGGTTGCGGTGCCGCTGTCGCGCGACCTGGCTGATCGCGTGGTCGATCTGGCCGGGCCGGTTGGTCGGCAGGACGATGGAAACCGACCGTGACCGGGGGACGACCGGCCGGCCGACATCGGCGAGGATCTGGTCGACCCGGTGGGAGAACAGGTGCTTGTCGAACACCTCGCGCATGGCCAGGTGCCCCTGGCGGGCCCGCAGTTCGGGGCTGTTGATGAAGTACAGCGCCCGGTTGTAGGCCTCCTCCTCCGTGCGGGCGATGGGGACGAGCGGGCCGAAGGTCTCCTCGATCGCGCGGGACCAGCCCGACAGCACGGTGGTCGAGCAGGCCGACAGCTCGAAGACCCGCCTGGCGCACATGGTCGGCGAGTCGATCACCGAGTTCACGTTCAGGAAGACCTTGTACATTTTGTACGCGGCGAGCATCTGCTCGTACGGAAGCTCGCCCACGATGTGGGGGACGTACTCCTCGGGCCACGCGTACTTGTCGTCCACCGTGCCGTTGCGGGCGAAGATGTGCAGGCCGAGCTTGCGGACCGGGGCGAGGATCGTCTCCATCTGCTCGCGCCGCTCGGGGTGCTTGTCCCGGAAGTACATGCCGCCGAACACGATGTCGTACGGCCGGCCCTCGCGGGTCTGGATGGGGTTGTGGATCCGCGGCTGGGCCGCGAACTGCAGGACTCCCACCCGGTCGTGACCCACAATTTCACGATATTTCGGCACCATGTCGCCGTCGCACGTGTACACGTAGTCGAACAGCTTGGCCGTGTCGATGAACAGATCGAAGTTGGGCGGGTCCTCCTTGTTCCAGAAGACCGTGGGAATGCCCTCCTGCTTGCACCACGCGATGAGGTCGCGGAGCTCCTGCTTGGGAGCGTTGGTGCCGGTCATCTGGTAGCGCCATCTGGTCTCGTTGCCGTGCCAGGCCGATTCGCAGAACAGCATCTCGGGGCGCTTGTCGGCGAAGACCTCTCGCCAGTCGTCGAGGCCGAACTCGATCTGGTCCCACTCGTAGCGGAATGCCATGCGGGAGAAGTCGTCCAAAATCACGGCGACGCGCATGTCGGGCCGCACGATGGGGCCGTCAGGCCACTGCAGAGTGGGGATCTCCACCTTGGGAGCCCGCCCCTTGACGCGCGCCACCGCTTCGACCACCGGCAAGGGCGGCTTGGGGCTCTTGCGTCCCTTGATGGCCCTGCCCAGGTCCCGCGGCAGGCGGACGAAATCCGCCGACTTCGCAGCCCCCGCGAGCGCCTGCACGACCCGGTAGGGGCGCCGGACCTGGGTGGCCTTGAGCTTCCAGACCGCGTACTCCGCGCGGGCCTCTTTGCCGGCGAGCTTCAACTCCAGCTCGCGGATCCGCTGCTCGTAACGCTCAATGATCTTGCGTTCCTCAGGCAGCCAGTTCGCGGGGCCGAGCCGCTGAAAACGTGGCGGGTCTGGATTCTCAGCCATGCTTCGTCCCCCTAAGGAAGATCTGTCGTGCGGTGGCCCTCGCCACCTTCGTGCTGCCGTGCACGGGAGCTAGCCGACCTTGCCTTTGGCCGCAGGGGAAAGGTTGTCGCCCCGCAGCCAGGCCGCGATCACCCGCGCGATCCTAGGGCCGGCCGCGCCGTCCCACAATGGGGGAAGTTCGCCGCTCGGCGTGGTGGCGCCGTCCGCCAGCGACTTGCCCGCGGCGGCGGGCAGCGAGGCGGGGGTGACCAGCCGATTGGTGCCGTGCGTGACGGTGATCGGCCGTTCGGTGTTGGGACGGATGGTCAGGCAGGGGACGCCGAGCATGGTCGTCTCCTCCTGCACGCCGCCGGAGTCGGTCACGACCAGTGCCGCGCCTCGCACGAGGGACAGGAAGTCGACGTAGCCCAGCGGATCGATGATCTTCATGTTCGGCCCGTCGACCAGCCCGGCTTCGGCCAGCCGCCCGCGTCCCCTGGGATGCAGCGGCACGATGAGCGGCACCTGCTCGGCCACCTCCGCCACCGCGTTCACGAGTTCGCGTGCCGATTCGGGGTCGTCGACGTTGGCCGGCCGGTGAAGCGTGGCGACGGCATAGCGGCCGGACAGGCCCAGGCGTTCCTGGATCGGTGCGGGGTCGAGCTTGGGCAGCGCCGAGAAAAGGCTGTCGATCATCGGGTTGCCGACGAGATGGACCCTCGCCGGGTCCACACCCTCGTTGGCCAGGTGGGACAGGGCCTCCGGCGAGGTGGCGAACAGCAGGTCCGCGAGCGCGTCGGTGACGACCCGGTTGACCTCTTCGGGCATGTCCCGGTCGAACGAGCGCAGGCCCGCCTCCACATGCGCCGTCGGCACGTGCAGTTTCGCGCAGACGAGGATCGCGGCCAGTGTGGAGTTCACGTCGCCGTAGACCACGACGAGCGACGGGGAGTGCTCCGTCATGACGTCTTCGAGGCCGGTCAGCAAGGCCGCCGTCTGCCGGGCGTGTGTTCCCGAACCGACGCCGAGATTGGCGATGGGCTCGGGCAGGCCCAGGTCGGCGAAGAAGACGTCCGACATGAGAGCGTCGTAATGCTGGCCGGTGTGAACGATGCCCTGCCGCACTCCGAGTTCGGCCAGCGCGCTGACCACGGGGGCCGCTTTGACGAAGTTGGGCCGGGCGCCCAGCACGTGTAGAACAAGGGCGTTCTCCGCCATTACCTCGCCTTTCATGTAAGCCTGGGGCAATCCGGAGCCTATGGTACGGTCACGCCGTGGAATCCGAGGCCATCAAGCCATCCAAGGTCTCAGCTAAGTCGGCGAAGGCCGGTTTTCGCGGGTTTCTTCGTGGCTTAGTGAAGAACCCCGTCGTCGTCTCACGAATATTCGTGAGCAAGGTCACGTCCGACCCCGCCCGGGTCGCACATGCCGCCGCCGACGCGATGCCGACCCGGATGCGCCCGATGGTGGGCTGGGTGACCCAGTCCGCCAGGCTGACGGTGCACAGGATCATGAGCCCGGCCCTGGACAAGGCGAAGGCCGAGTTCGAGGCCGGACGTATGACGGAGGCCGTCGAGTTGCTGCGGCCGCGCACCAAGTGGCCGCTGGTCCGTAAGCGGATCGCGTACTACGAGGGGGAGAAGGCGGCCATCGGGGCCGACCCCATCCCGCCCAAGCCCAGGGTCATCATGGGTGAGCGCGTGGCCGGCCGGGTTCTGCACATGGTCACCAACGCGTTGCCGTACACGCAGGCGGGCTACACCGTCCGCACGCATCGCATCGTCACGGCGCAGGCCGAAGAGGGGCTCGACCCCCACGTCGTGACGAGCTGGGGCTGGCCGATGCTCCAGGGGCACACCGAGGCCACGCCGTACGAGGAGATCGACGGCGTGCCCTACTACCGGCTGCTGCCGAAGGGCGACATCCCGTTCGAGAGCAGGGGCCGCATGATCCGCGGCGCGGCCGACGTGTCGGAGCTCGTACGGACCCTCAGGCCGCAGGTGTTGCACGCGGCGACCGACCATCGCAACGGCTCGGTCGCGCTCGCCGTGCGTGAGCGCACCGGCACCCCGTTCGTCTACGAGGTGCGCGGCTTCCTCGAGGAGACCTGGACGTCCAGGGACCCGGTCCGCATCGGCAGCGAGCGCCATGTCATGCAGCGCGATCGCGAGGCGCACATCATGCGCGAGGCCGACGCGGTCGTCACGCTCGCCGAGACGATGGCCGCCGAGATCGTCGAGCGTGGCGTCCCCCGGGACCGCATCCACCTCGCACCCAACGCCGTGAACGACGCGTTGCTCACCGCGAACTACGACGGTTCCGCGTTCCGCGACATGTACGGCATCGCCAAGGACGAGATCGTCGTCGGGTCGGTGTCGAGCATCGTGGGCTATGAGGGGTTCGCGACCCTGCTGAGCGCCGCCGCCCTGCTCAGGGATGCCGGTACGCCGGTGCGGGTCCTCATCGTCGGCGACGGCGCCGAGAGGCCCGCACTGCTCGCCCAGGTGGAGCGTCTCGGCCTGCGGGACATCGCCCTCCTGCCCGGACGGGTGGGTCCCGACGAGGCGCTCCAGGCGCAGGCGGCGATCGACATCTTCGCCTGCCCCCGTGAGGATCTGCGGGTCTGTCGTCTGGTGACTCCGCTGAAGCCGGTCGAGGCGATGGCGCTCGGCAAGCCGGTGGTCCTGAGCGACCTCCCGGCGCTCTCCGAGCTCGTGGGCGCCGACGGCGCCGGCTTGTTGGTGCCGCCGGGCAACCCGGAGGCCTTCGCGAAGGCTCTCGCAGCCCTGCGTGACGACCCGGAGCGGCGGCGTGTCATGGGTGAGGCGGGCAGGGCCGAGGTGGCCGCCCGGCGTACCTGGAGTAGTCTCGCGCGGACGTACCGTGGGATCTACGAGATCCTGACCGAATCCAGATAATCCCCCCAAATACGGATGCGCCGGTTTAGGCATTCTTGGTGCTAGCTTGGGATAGCCTTTGCAACCATGAAGTGTTGTCTCTACACCCAGGTAGCGTCGTGACCGGCTTCGATCTCACGATCATCGGGTTGGGCTATGTGGGCATGCCGTTGGCCAAAGAGGCCACGGCCGCCGGGCTCCGGGTTGCAGGTCTCGACGTCGACCCTCGTAAGGTCGACGCGCTGAACGCAGGTCGTTCGTACATCGACGACCTGACCGACGCCGATCTCGACGCAATGATCTCGGGTGGCTTCACCGCCACCCTGGACGCGTCGGTGCTGGCACAGTCGCACACCATCGTCATCTGTGTGCCGACTCCCCTTGACGAGGACCACCGTCCCGACCTGTCGGCCGTCGAAGGCGCGACGCGGACCGTGGCCGAGCACCTCCAGCGGGGGACGCTCGTGGTTCTCGAATCCACCACCTGGCCCGGTACCACGGACGAGGTCGCACGGCCGATCCTGGAGAAGTCGGGGCTCGTCGCGGGCGTCGACTTCCACCTGGCGTTCTCGCCGGAGCGGATCGACCCCGGCAACGCCAAGTTCGGGCTGCGCAACACGCCGAAGGTCGTCGGCGGGTACACGAGCGCCTGCAAGGACAGGGCGAGCGCCTTCTACGGACAGTTCGTCGAGCGCGTGGTGCCGGTGAGCGGCACGCGTGAGGCGGAGATGGCCAAGCTGCTCGAGAACACCTACCGCCACGTCAACATCGCTCTGGTCAACGAGATGGCCATCTTCTGCGACGAGCTCGGCGTGAACCTGTGGGAGTCCATCGAGGCGGCCTCGACCAAGCCGTTCGGGTTCCAGAAGTTCCTTCCCGGCCCGGGCGTGGGCGGCCACTGCATCCCCGTGGACCCGTCCTACCTGTCGTACACCGTCCGCAAGCTGGGCTACCCGTTCCGGTTCGTCGAGCTGGCGCAGGAGATCAACGAGCGGATGCCGTCGTACGTCACGACTCGCGTGCAGCGACTGCTGAACCAGGCGCGCAAGCCGGTGAACGGCTCCAGCGTGCTGCTCCTCGGTGTGACGTACAAGCCGGACATCGCGGATGAACGGGAGACGCCCGCGATCCCCGTGGCGGAGGCACTGCTGGAACTGGGGGCCGAGCTCTCGTTCTGCGACCCGTACGTCAAGGAGTGGTCGGTCAACGGGGCCCCGATTCCGCGCGAGGCCGATCTCGCCGAGGCCCTCGCGAAGGCCGACGTCACCGTCCTGCTCCAGCAGCACTCGGTGTTCGACCTCGACCTCATCGAGGAGCGGTCCAACCTTGTGCTCGACACGCGGGGCGTGCTCACCACGAGCGATCGCGTCGAGCGGTTGTAGGGGGGTCCGTTTCGTGCACGTGCTCGTCATGACGGTGGTCCATCACCCCGAAGACGCCCGGATCCTGCACCGGCAGATCCGCGCGCTGGTCGATGCCGGTCATGAGGTCACGTATGCCGCGCCGTACACCGCGCGCGGCGCCGTTCCACGTTCCTGGGTGACAGGTGTCGACCTGCCCCGGGCCGCGGAACGGCGCCGCGTCACGGCCGTACGGGCCGCGCGCCGGCTCTTCAAGAGCATGCGCGGCCGCGTCGACCTGGCGCTCATCCACGACCCAGAGTTGCTGCTCGCGGTGGCGGGGGTGCGCAAGCGCCCGCCCGTCGTCTGGGACGTGCACGAGGACACTCCGGCGACACTGTCGCTGAAGCCGTGGCTCCCCGCCTTCCTCCGTCCGCCGGTGCGCTTCCTCGCCCGGTTGATGGAAGGGACGGCGGAGCGCCACCTGCACCTGCTGCTCGCCGAGAGCGCGTACACGGGACGGTTCCGCCGGCCTCACCCGGTGGTCCCCAACGACACCTGGGTGCCCGACCACGTCAGCCCCTCCGGGGACGACCGAGTCGTCTATCTCGGCTGGTTATCGGAGGCCCGGGGAGTCCACGAGGCCGTCGAGGCGGCCAGGATCCTCCAGCGGAACAAGGTGGCGGTCGAGCTGATCGGGTACGCCGATCCGAGGACCCGGCCGATCCTGAAGGAGGCGGTCGAGCAGGGCATCCTCGAATGGCGTGACTTCATGCCGAACGACGAGGCTCTGAAGCGGCTCGACGGTGCGCTCGCCGGGCTATCGCTCCTGCACGACGAGCCGAACTACCGCCACTCCATGCCCACGAAGATCGTCGAATACATGGCACACGGCGTTCCGGTCATCACGACGCCGTCACCACGGGCCGTCGAGCTCGTGGAACGTTACCGGTCCGGGACGGTGGTCCCCTGGCGGGACGCCGAGGCCATCGCGCGGGCCGTGCTCCGACTGCGGGACGACGCGGTGGAGCGTGCCGGGACGAGCGCGCGCGGCTACGCCGCCGCACGGGCGAACCACCATTGGCCGAACTCCGCGCCACGGTTCGTCAGTCACCTGGAGGAGTGGGCGGGCGTCAAGAGTTAAGGCGCCGGATGCGATTTGTCTTACTCGACGGGCGGTAGTGTTCGAGCGTGCGCGGCCTTTCTGTAGTTCTGGGCGTGGTGGTTCTTCTCGGCGTCGCCGTCGCCGTGACCGTCTTCCGGCATGACGCCTGGGATTCCCGCGTCGCCGAAGTACGGACGACTGGATCGACCGCCTCCAAGGGCCCAACGAGTCGCAGTCCAAGCCCCAGCCCAAGTCCGAGTGCCGATCCGTGTGGCACCTCCGCTGCGCCGTCGCCTGTGGCGTATCCGGTGACCGGCTTCTGGGTGATGCCGGAGAAGGACCCCTGCACCTGGCAGCGCCAGTTCGAGGGAGTCCACCAAATCGGTGGCGACACGGTCATACGGTTCGGATTCAAGCTCTCGCCGCGCGAGGTCGACTCCCAGGGCAGGGTCCTGACGGAGGGTCCGAAGAAGAAGGCCAAGCCCGACGCTCGTTACGGCGCGTGCAAGGAGAACGGGCTCACCTGTGTGCGGGCGGCGGAGAAGGACCTCAAGGCCGCCAACCCCGGCAACAAGATCCTCCGCACCTATGCCTACGACACCGATGAGCGGTTCGGCCCCGGCGTCTTCAGTTGCCCGTCGATGGAGCACAAGATCACTGTCGGAACCTCGGTGTTCTATCGGCTGATCGTCCTGCCGGACGGGGCGGACAACGCCACCTGTGACTTCTCCAAGGGAACCGGCTATGACCTGATCCTGGTCTCCGGGGGCGCGACGGACAGCCTCAGCAAACTGCTGGACCTGGGTGACCGGTTCGGCATCAAGGTCTTCCCCTCACTTCCCCCCTCGCCGCGCGATGCGGATACATTCCAGGCCGACGTACGGCACATCGGTCCCCTCACTGACCTGACCCGGCGGGTCACGCGCGATTACGCCATGCGTTTCAAGGGGCGTGCGTCCCTGGGTGGCGTCTATCAGACCTATGAGCTGGCACTGAGGAACTGGCCCGAACCGGATCGGGTGGGGACGCTCCAGGTGTACAGCGCGCAGAACCGCGTCGTCCGCGAGGAGATGCCGGGCGTGCCGATCATGGTCAGCCCGTACATGGACGCCCGCAAGAAGTACAGCTACTCTCCGACGCCGGGTCAGGTGGCTGAGGGCTTCAAGGTCCTCGCCAAGACCGGTGTGGACATCATCGCGCCCCAGGACGGCAGAGGCACCGGCAAGCTGGGCCTGTTCTGGCCGAACTGGACGGACCAGCCGGTGGACTCGCGGCTGAAGCCCATCGTGGGCGACACGACGTACGCCAAGGCCTACCACGCGGCGACCCGGGGGTACTTCGCGGCGATGTCCGTCGCGCGCGAGGAACTGGCCAAGGAGGGCGTGAACGTCCAACTCTGGGCCAACCTGGAGGCGTTCCAGCCGACCGCGGTCGGGCGCTGCGGTGACCAGGATTACCGCGGCAACATCAACAAGCCGCGACTCGACACCCAGGTGACGCTGGCCGGGCCGTACGTCTCGAAGATCATCTCTTACATGTGGAACGGGTTCTACACCTGTGGATCGCCGCCGCTGTCGAAGCAGATCGCCGAGGACTGGGACCGGCCGATTCCCATCGCTGCGAGCAGACAGTCGCGGCAGATCCAGGACGGGCTGCAGATCACCGGTTACCACCTCGGTGACGCCGTGGTCAGCGTGTCCTGGAGCACGCTCAAGGAGCCGCGAAAGATCGACTCGGCGAAGGTCGGCTGGCATGACACCACGCCGATCGCCGGACTCCCCCAGGGCGCGGAGAAGGTGTGGGTCCCGTTCGACTGGGCCGCCGTCCCGAAGAACACCTGGGTGCAGGTCGAGATCACCTCGGCGGACGGCCGCAAGGCGGCGGAACCGGTTTATTACGACAACGGCGTGTAGCGTGCCTTCCGTGATCCCGCGAATACCGGTCAGCGTGGATCTGGTCGTCCTCACTGTCAGGAGCCAGGAGTTGAGCGCGCTCGTATGGCGGCGGAACAAGCCGCCGTACGAAGGCCGCTGGGCACTGTCGGGCGGGTTCATCCAGTTGGAGGAGGATTTGCCCGCCGCGGCCGGCCGCGTCCTGGCCGAACGCGCGGGACTGCCTGGTGTCCCCGTCCATCTGGAACAACTTCAGACGTACGGGTATCCCGACCGTGACCCGCGTCAGCGGGTGGTCAGCGTGGCCTACCTCGGGCTCGCTCCCGACCTGCCGGCCTCGACCGAGGCGCACATGAGTTGGCAGCCGGTCGCCTCACTGACGGACATGGCGTTCGACCACCGCCGGATCATGCTCGACGGGGTCGAACGGGCCAGGGCCAAGCTGGAGTACACCTCGCTCGGCGCCGCCTTCTGTCCACCCGAGTTCACCGTCGCCGAGTTGCGCCGCGTCTACGAGATCGTGTGGGGGCGCCCACTCGACCCGCGCAACTTCCACCGCAAGGTGACCAAGACCGAGGGCTTCCTCATGCCCACCGGGCACACCACGACCAGGGACGGCGGCCGGCCGGCCATGCTCCACCGCCGCGGCCCCGCTGTGCTGCTTCACCCCCCCATGCTCCGCGTCTAGCGCGTCCCCTCTGGGCGCTTTCCTACTAAGATGGCAGTGCCGATATATTCCGGCACATGCTGGACACGGCGCCCCCTATTTCTGATTTGCCACGTACTTCCGATTTGTCGGTCAAAGTGGCTAACTCGCGACGGTTGCGAGTTCTCGACCTGCTCCGATTCTGCGCCGCACTCATGGTGGTGCTCTTTCATTACACGGAGACGAGAGCCTGGGGCACCACGCATGCGTTCCCTACTCTGAGCACGGTCACCATGTTCGGCGTGTACGGCGTGCGGTTGTTCTTCGTCATCAGCGGTTTCGTGATCCTGATGAGCGCGTGGGGACGCAGCCCCGGCGCGTTCGCCTCCTCGCGGATCGCGCGACTCTACCCGGCGTACTGGGCGAGTGTGATCCTCCTCGGCGGGCTGGCACTCGGCGGTCTGATCACCGATCATCGGCCCACCTTCACCGAGTTGCTGGCCAACCTCACCATGATGCAGAACGGGCTGCGGATACGTGACCTGGAGATCGTGTACTGGACGCTGTGGCCGGAACTGGTCTTCTACGTCCTGATGATGTGTTTCGCCGCGATCGGCATCACCTATCGCCGGTGCCTGGCGTTCCTCGGCATCTGGGTGATCCTCATGGTCTTCGCCCAGCAGGTGAACTCGAGTCTGATCAAGGCGGTGCTCGTCCCCTACAGCGCGCCGTACTTCATCGGCGGCATGGCGCTGTTCCTGATCCACCGCTTCGGCGGGTCGCTCCTGCTCTGGCTGTTCGTGGGCCTGGCCTGGGCGCTGGGCGTCATCCAGGAGCTGAGGACCGGTTCGGCCGCCGTGGACCGCTTCGGGAGCGGGCTGGGGTCCGCCCTCCTGGCCGGCGTCATCACCCTCATCTTCGTGCTCATGATCTTGGTGGCCGTCGGCGTGTTCGACCGGGTCGACTGGCGGTGGCTGACCACGCTGGGAGCGCTGACCTACCCGCTGTACCTGTTCCACCACCATGTCGGTTTCCTGCTCATCGGCTGGCTGCACGAGCCGCTGGGCCACCGGCTGGCCCTGCCGGTGATCGTGATGATCGCTCTCGGAGTCGCTTTCGCGGTGCACCGGTTGGTGGAGAAGCCCCTGCAGCGCCCTCTGAAGGCGGCACTCGACCGTTCGATCAGCGCGGACGGCCACCTGGCCCGCGCGGGTGGATCCGGCCGCGACGCGACTCCTCGTCCCGCAGCGGAGCCGGCAGGGTCGTGATCATGACGAATCGGGCCGGAGGTCGGAACTCGGCCCAAGCCCGCTCCAAGCCGCCGAATCCCGGCGGGTTGCGATGCTCTCCCACCCATCTCCTAAGGTAAGAACATGCCTCGATTCCGTGCGATCCTCGACACGATGCCGGCCTACAAGCCGGGCAAGACCGTGGTTTCCGCAGAAGGCCGGTCGTTCAAACTCTCCTCCAACGAGAGCCCGTACGAGCCGCTGCCCTCCGTCGTCGAGGCGATCGCGAAGGCGGCCGGCGAGGTCAATCGCTATCCCGATCCGGCTTCGGTGAAGCTGACCGAGGCGATCGCGGCGCGGTACGGCGTGCCGTACGACCATGTCGCCCTGGGCGGGGGATCGGTGGCGGTGGCCCAGCAGTTGCTGGAGACCGTCGGGGAGCCGGGGGCCGAGGTGATGTACGCCTGGCGGTCCTTCGAGGCCTACCCGACGCTCGCCAGCCTCGCCGGAGTGGTGTCGGTCGAGGTTCCGCTCGTGGACGAGACCCATGACCTCGACGCCATGGCGGATGCGGTGACGCCGGAGACGCGCCTGATCTTCGTCTGCAACCCGAACAACCCGACCGGCACGGTCAACCGCACGGCCGAGTTGCGGCGCTTCCTCGACCGGGTGCCTGAGAACGTGCTGGTGGTCCTCGACGAGGCCTACCGGGAGTACGTCAGGGACGCCGACGTGCCCGACGGGCTGACCCTCTACCGTGACCGCTCCAACGTGGCGGTCCTGCGGACGTTCTCCAAGGCGTACGGCCTGGCGGGGCTGCGGGTCGGCTACCTCATCGGCCATGCGCCGGTGGCGGCGGCCGTCAGGAAGACGTTACTGCCGTTCGCGGTCAACCACCTCGCTCAGGCGGCGGCCCTGGCGTCCCTCGACGCCGAGGGCGAGTTGCTCGAGCGCGTCGAGTCCGTCGTCAAGGAGCGGACCCGCGTGCGGGAGTCCCTGATCGCACAGGGCTGGACGGTGCCGCCTACCGAGGCCAACTTCGTGTGGATGCGTCTCGGTGACCGCACCATGGAGTTCTCCGACCTCTGCGCCGCAAGCGGCGTGGCCGTCCGTCCCTTCCCGGGGGAGGGCGCGCGCGTCTCGATCGGCGACGTGGAGGCCAACGACGTCTTCCTCGCCGTCGCCGAGGAGTTCAGGGGCTGACCGGCCTGTGGAGGCTCATGTCCGGGGTTCCGGGGAGCCGACCCGAGGTGACGAGGCATCCGCCTCAACCGCCGGCGAGTGTCGCTCGGTGGAGACCACAAGGGCCACGCCGACCACGATGAGGGCCCCGGCGAGCAGCATGCCGTGCGTCACCTGCTCGCCGACGACGACCATCCCGAGGAGCACCGCCACCACCGGGTTCACGTACGCGTAGGTCGACACGAGAGAGATCGGCGCGTTCCCCAGAAGCCACACGTACGACGTGAACGCGACGAGCGATCCGGCGACCACCAAATAGGCGACGGCCAGCCACGAGCGCCCGGTCACGGCCGCGATGTCGAGGTGCTCGCCGAACGAGGTGCCCAGCAGCAGGAGACCCGCGCCTCCGGCGACCATCTCGATGGTGCTGGCCATGAACGGATCCTTCGGCATCGGGATCCGCGGCGACAGGAACGAGCCGAGCGACCAGGACACCGAGGCCAGCAGGATCACGACGATTCCGACGGTGCCCGCCGACGTCCCGCCGCCCAGTGACAACCCCGCCACGCCGACGAAGCCCACGAGCACGCCGGCCATCGTCAGCACGTGCGGCCGGTCGCGGACGACCGTCCTCAGCACGATCAGCCACAACGGCACCGACGCGACGAGCAGAGCGGCCAGGCCGCTGGAGATGTACTGCTCGGCCAGGGCCACCATGCCGTTGCCGGCGGTCAGCAGGAGCAGCCCGACGAGCGCGGCGCCGCCGAACTCCCGCCAGGTGATCCGGTACGCCGCGAACCCCTTGCGGACGAGCAGCACCGTGCCCAGGATCAGCGAGGCCGTGATGAACCGGATCCCACCGCTCAGAAGGGGAGGGATGCTCTCGGTGGCGAACTTGATGGCGAGATACGTCGATCCCCACACGACATAGACCGCGGCGAGCGCCAACCAGACCCGGATGTCACGACCGTTCTTCCCCATGGCGCATGACAATATCTCCCAGAGCCGGACGATCCCGGCCTGGGTCGGCCGCTAGGCGGGCACGGTCAGCGGCTCAGCTTCTCCACGATGAGCCGATAGAGCTGACGCGGCCGGCCGGGCTGCGGAGTGCGGTTCGGCGGAAGCGGCCACGCGAGTCCCTCGTCGACCAGCGTGCGCAACAACCTCCGAGCCGTGCGGGGCGTGACGCCGAGCATGCGCCCCGCACCCTCCGCGTCCACGACCGTGTCCCCACCCTCGAGCTTGGCGGCCAGGCGGGCGAGCACCTCGACGCCTCTGGGCTTGGCCTGCCCGCCCGACTGGGGCGGCATCCGGGGCGGCGGGACGAGCGCCCTGCCCTCGCGGTCCACCGCGAAGCCCTGCGCCTGCTTGCCGCCCTGGCTCCGGGTCAGCGCGCCCCGTGCGTGGGTCTCGGCGTCATGGGTCGTACGGCCCATGCCCACACCCACCTCGACGGCCAGCCCCAGCTCCTCGCGGATCCTGGCCGCGAACGGCAGGACCCGGAAGCCGTCGGTGGCCGCGGCGATCGATCCCTTGGTCGCCACCACCAGATAGCTGTGGTCGTCGATGGGCCACACGCTCGCGTTGATCCGGTTGGCCTCCTGGACCAGCAACCGGTGCAGGGACAGTCGCAACTCGTCGCGCCAGTAACGCGGGGAGGCCCGCCGTACGGGCTCGCGCAGTGTCGGCACCTCCACCAGGATGACGGTGAGCTGCGACTCCTCCAGCCGGTGCCGGGCGCCCAGCAGGCCCGCCGTGTGCAGGGCGGAGCGGATCGCGGCCGACGTCGGCCGGATCGGGATGGCCGGCATCCCCGCGGCGGCCAGCCGGTCGGCGACTCCCTGGACGCACGTGAGCACGCCCGTCGTGACGCCCTGACGCAGCAGCCGCTCGTGGAAGGCCGTGATGGTTCCCGTGGCCCCCGGCTCGTCCCGGCTGTGGACATCCCCCGAGGGGAGGTTCAGATCCGAGTACGCCTCGTCGATCTCCGATCGGCTCAGCACATCGATGCTCACCCGCCGGGGATCGATGCGGTCGTCCAGCATCGCGCGCGCGATCGCCGAGACCAGAGCGGCACCGCCGAGTTGCACATGCGTCGCGGGCACCGTCAGCACCCCCGCCCGCCGGGCCAGCTCGAACGGGACCGGGCTGGCGAACAGGCAGGCGTCCACGCCGGGACCGAGCCGGGTCACCTTGTCGGCCGCTTCCTGCTCGTCCCGGTAGGCGGCGGCGACCAACCGGCAAGGTACCGGAGCCGCCGCATGCCCCATGAGCATCACCCGCTCGACGAGGTCGTGCGACCCCACCACTCCGATGGTGAGGTCCGGCGTCCCCGCGCTCAGGCGCGACCCGCGCGGAGTCTCTTCCGTGCGTTCGACCAATGTTCGTCCCATCCCACGTGCCCTCGTTGTTGTGGTTCTCTTTGGAACGATCGCTTGTTAAGGCCGTAATGTCACGCCCGGATTTGCCGAATGCCATTCTGCGAGGGGCCGGTGGTTCCGGGAAATGTAATGTTTCCGCTGGTCGACGCGGATAAATGGGTTTCTGAACTCAGCCCTCACTCAAAGGGGAAATTTCCCGTTCCACATCTGCGCCGAGCGCCTGCATACGCTGAGCGAGGGCAGCGTGTCCGCGATCGATGAGATATCCGGAGTCGATCGTCGTCTCTCCATCGGCGGCCAGACCGGCCAGCACGAGTGCGATTCCGGATCGCAGATCGTGAGCCGTCACTTCGGTGCCGTGCAGCGGTGTGGGTCCGTGGACCACCGCGCGGCTGCCGTCGACCTCGATCTGGGCTCCCATCTTGTTGAGCTCTCCCGCGAGCGCGAAGCGCCCGTCGAAGATCCGCTCGTGGATGTAGCTGGAGCCGTCCGCGAGGCAGGCCACCGTCATGAGCGGCGACTGCAGGTCGGTCGCGAAGCCCGGGTAGGTGTCGGTGATCACGTTGATCGGCCGGAGGTTACGGTCGCGCCGGACGTGGAGGACCGCGCCGTCGGTCTCGAACTCGACGCCCATCTGCTCCAGCTTCCACCGGACGACGCCGAGGTGCTCGAGGGAGGCGCCGACGAGGTTCACCTCGCCGCCCGTGATGGCGGCGGCCATCGCGAAGACGCCGGCGTCGAGCCGGTCCGGCATCACGGTGTGCTCGACCGCGGTCAACTCGTCGACGCCTTCGACCGTGATGAAGCCGGTGCCGCCACCGCTGATCTTGGCGCCCATGCGGGAGAGCATCCCGATCACGTCGAGGACCTCGGGCTCCAGCGCCGCGTTCTCGATGATCGTGGTGCCCTTGGCGAGGGCCGCGGCCATGATGAGGTTCTCTGTGCCCGTGTGAGAGGGCGTGTCGAGGTAAAGCGGAGCGCCGAGGAGCCCGGCCGCCTTGATGTGGATGACGCTCTCACCCTCGTCCACGATCGCGCCGAGGCGCTTGTAGCCGAGGTAGTGGAAGTCCAGGTTTCTGCTGCCGAGGTTGCAGCCGCCGATGCCCTCGATGATCGCCTCGCCGAGCCGGTGCAGCAGGGCGGGGACGAACAACACGGAGCCGCGGAACCGTCGCGCGATGTGGGCGGGGAGAACCGGGCTGGTGAGCCGCGAGGCATCGATCACCAGCGTCCGCTCGGTCTCGTGGAACTCCACTTTGGCGCCGATGGCCTCCGCGAGCTCGACGGCTCTGCGCACGTCCTCGATCACGGGTACGTTGCGCAGCACCGTGCGGCCCTCTGAGGCGAGCAGCGCCGCCCCGATCATGGGCAGTACGGCGTTCTTCGCGCCCTGGATGAAGGCGGTTCCACGCAGTACGTTGCCACCGCGCACGCGGTAACGAACCATGAATGAGACTCCTAAGTCGGGGGAAGGGTGGGGGACCCGCAAAATGGCGGCAGCCACGCCGTCGGCCCAGAGTAGCCGCTATCCCGGGCGTTTCGCGGGGGAACAACCCCCGGAGGGCCCTAGATGGAGCTCCATGCCACTGATGCGGGTGTGACTGGAGTGACTAACTCCTGAAGGCCGATCCGGTCAGCCGTTCGAATGCCTCCACATAGCGTTGCCGGGTCCGTTCGACGACCTTGTCGGGAAGCGGCGGGGGCGCCTCACCGGAGTTACGGTCCCAGCCGGACTCGGGGGAGACCAGCCAGTCCCTGACGTACTGCTTGTCGAACGACGGCTGCGGCCGTCCCGGCTCCCAGAGTTCACGCGGCCAGAACCGGGAGGAGTCCGGCGTCAGGATCTCATCGCCCAGGGTCAGCACGCCGTCGGCGTCCCAGCCGAGCTCGATCTTGGTGTCGGCCAGGATGATGCCCCTCTCGAGGGCGATCTCGGCGCCACGCGCGTAGACGTCGAGCGTGATCCGCCTGAGCATCTCCGCGACCTCGGCGCCGACCTCATCGACGACCTGGTCGAACGTCATCGGCTCGTCATGCCGGCCCATCGGGGCCTTCGTCGAGGGGGTGAAGATCGGCTCGGGCAGTCGCGACCCGTTGTCGAGACCGGGCGGGAGCCGTACGCCGGAGACGGCGCCGCCGGCGCGGTACTCGAGGAGCCCGCCGCCCGTCAGATACCCGCGCGCCACGCACTCCACGGGCACCATCCGCAGCTTGCGGCACAGGACGGCACGGCCCGCGAACTCGGCCGGCACGTCCGCCGAGACGACGTGGTTGGGGACGACGTCCTTGAGTTGGTCGAACCACCACAACGACAGGCGGGTCAGTATCTCGCCCTTGTCGGGAATGCCTGGTTCGAGCACGTGGTCGAACGCCGACATCCGGTCGGAGGCCACCATCAACAGCAGGCCGTCGTCGGTCTCGTACAGGTCGCGGACCTTGCCGGAGTGGAGGTGTTTCACCGTGCCGAGTTTATTCGGCCCCGCACAGGCGGAGACCGCCCGGGTCAGGCCTCGGCCACCGCGGACAGCGCGATGTCGGACCGATGGTGGGAGCCGCGCATCGAGATCCTCTTGAGCGCCCCGTAGGCGGCCGCCCGCGCCTCCGCGATGTCCGCGCCGGTGCCGACCACGTTGAGCACCCTGCCTCCGTTCGACACCAGGCGGTCGCCGTCGAAGGCGGTGCCGGCGTGCAGGACGTACGCGTTCGGGGTCGCCGGCGGGAGCCCCTCGATGGCGTCGCCCTTAACCGGATCCGCCGGGTAGTTCTCGGCCGCGACCACCACGGTCACCGCCGCGCCGCCACGCCAGCGGAGAGGTTCGTGCGCCGCGAGGTCTCCCGTCGCGCAGGCGAGCAGCAGGCCCGCGAGCGGCGTCGCCAGCCGGTCGAGCACGACCTGCGTCTCCGGGTCGCCGAACCGGGCGTTGAACTCGATGACCCGCGGCCCGGCCTTCGTGAGGGCCAACCCCGCATACAGGACCCCGTTGTACGGCATGCCGCGGCGGGCGAGCTCGGCGACCGTCGGCCTGACGACCTCGGCCATGACCTGCTCGGTCAGATCGCCGGGAGCCCAGGGCAACGGCGTGTAGGCGCCCATGCCGCCGGTGTTCGGCCCCTCGTCGCCGTCATAGGCGCGCTTGAAGTCCTGCGCGGGCTGGAGCGGCACGGCGGCCGCCCCGTCGCACAGCGCGAACAACGACACCTCGGGACCGTCGAGGTACTCCTCGATGACGACCCGTTCGCACGCCCGGGCGTGGGCCAGCGCCTCGTCGCGGTCGCTCGTCACGACGACGCCCTTGCCCGCGGCCAGGCCATCGTCCTTCACTACGTACGGCGGGCCGAACGCGTCGAGCGCGGCGGCGGCCTCGTCGTCGGTCGCGCAGGTGAACGACCGCGCGGTGGGGACCCCCGCGGCCACCATGACGTCCTTGGCGAAGGCCTTGGAGCCCTCGATCGCGGCAGGCTCCTTCGACGGGCCGAAGCAGGGGACGCCCTCAGCCCTGACGGCGTCGGCGACGCCCGCGACCAGCGGGGCCTCCGGCCCGATGACGACCAGGTCGGCACCCAGCCGCACGGCCAGAGCGGAGACGGCGGCCCCGTCCGTGGGTGTCACGGAGTGCAGGGTCGCCACTTCCGCGATCCCGGCGTTGCCGGGGGCGCAGTGGAGCTCTGAGACGGCCGGGTCGAGTCGCAGGGCGCGGCACAGAGCATGCTCGCGGCCCCCGGATCCGATGACGAGAACGCGCACGTGTCCATTGTCGCGCCTGCTCGTGTGCGCTCGCTCCGCTCGCTGCCGCATCGCGGGAGGCACGGGCTGATTTTGACAAGTAGTGCATGATCACACGTGGGGGTTGGGTACGCTCAAAAGGCGGCCAACCCTTGCATGTGGTAACTTAGGCAGGCTTCGTCCCCTCTCGTGGCGATTGGAGGTGGTTCGGGATGAGTTCTGGTGATCCCGTCAGTACGTGCTCGCGCACGTGCGACGTGCGCACTCCCGACCACTTCACAACAGAGCCCGAGGGGCAGTTCACGCCTTATAAGGGGTGACATCACGTCGCGCGTGGAGCGTGCCGGCTCGGGCGGGAAGGGACCGCCATGCGCTCTTCAGCGATTTTCCCCCGTATCACTAGGAACACCCGGGTCATCCCTACTCGTCTCAGCGCGTCCGTGATCAATCCCCCGGAGAAGCTGAGCGGTTGTGTTCCCCCGAGCAAGTCCCTCGTCGAATTCGGCGCCTACATCGGCGGGACGAAGGTCGCCGCCGACGGCATCGCGGAGGCCGTGAGCCTCGTCCGCGCGCACAACACCGGCAATTCCCTGCCCAACGCGTACGTGTGGGTCGGCCTGCACGAGCCGGCGGCGCCCGAGGTCGAATGGCTGGCCGACGTCTTCGGTCTGCACCCCCTGGCGGTCGAGGACGCGATCAAGGCCCACCAGCGGCCCAAGGTCGAAAGGTACGGCGACTCCATCTTCGTCGTGCTCAAGACCGTCGCCTTCCTCGATCACGAGGTGCTGACCGCCACCAGCGAGATCATCGGCACCGGCGAGATCATGTTGTTCGTGGGCCCCGACTTCGTCGTGACCGTACGGCACGGCAGGCACTGCCCGCTCGCCGACGTCCGGGAGAAGCTCGAGGACAAGCCGAAGCTGCTGGGCCGTGGCCCGACGGGTGTGCTGCACGCCATCGCCGACCACGTCGTCGACAAGTACCTCCAGGTCGCCGATCTCATGCAGGCCGAGCTCGAAGAGGTCGAAGCGGCCGTCTTCGCCGAGGTCAGCTCTCGCGACATCAACCGCATCTACCAGCTCAAGCGGGAGATGCTCGAGCTCAAGCGGGCCGTCGCCCCCCTGCAGACGCCGTTCAACGCCCTCCCCCAGCGCCGCATGATCCCGTCGGAGATGCGGGAGTACTTCCGCGACGTCGGCGACCACCTGTCCCGTGTGTGCGAGCAGGTCCAGGCGTCCAACGAGTTGTCCGACTCCATCCTGCAGGCCGCGCTGGCCCGCTCGAACGCGCTCGCCAACGAGGACATGCGGAAGATCTCGTCCTGGGTCGCGATCATCTCGGTCCCCACGATGATCGCGGGCATCTACGGGATGAACTTCGATCACATGCCGGAACTGCGGGCGGCCTACGGCTATCCCGTGGTGATCGGCCTCATGATCGTGGCCTGCACGCTGCTGCACCGAGCCTTCCGCCGCAACGGCTGGCTCTGACCCCTCCCGGCGTGATCATGCACACATTCGGCATGAGCCGTACAGACCTGCGCGAACGCTCCGCGTGATCATGCACAGGTTCGTGGAAAGGCCCCTCCACCTGCCACAACGCATTTTGTGATCATGCACAGATTCGTAGAGGCAGGTCTCGACCTGCGGAAATGCAGTTCATGATCAGGCAATTGCATGATCACGAACGGTTTCTCCGCAGCACAGCGCATCCGCCGCAGAACATGTGCATGATCACGAACCGGGAAATGGCTGTTCAGGGCCTGGATTTCCGAATGTGTGCATGATCACGGCGGAGAGGGTGGCTGGTCAGGGGGCAGGTTCGCGAATGTGTGCATGATCACGCGCGAGGGGGTGGGGGGTGGGGGTGGGGGTGGGGGGTCAGCCGATTGAGGATAGGCCGCGTATCGCGATTTCCATGGCCCGCCTGCCCGCGGCCCACACCTGCTCGGGGGTCTCGCCTCGCTCCATGCTGATGGTCGTGGCCAGATGGGCCGCGCCCATGAGGGACCCGATGGCGGCGGCGGCCTCGATGGGGTCGAGTTCGTCGGCGTAGGCCCGGTGGAGGGCGTCGGCCAGGCGTTGCTGCGTCTCGAACAGCAGGTCCAGCCCGCGGGCCCGGAGGGCCGGCACCGTCGTGATCAGGTGGCGGCGGGCGGGGGTCAGTTCCACCGTCAGGTCGGCGTCCTTGACGGCGTCGAGGCTGTGGCTGGTGACCCGCAGGAGGAGGTCGACGACGGTCTCCGCGGGCCTGCGGTCGGCGATCATCTTGAGGGCGGCCTCGACCCGGGACTCGCCGTCGAAGAAGACGACGTCCTCCTTGCTCGTGAAGTAGCTGAAGAACGTCCTCGTCGAGACGTCCACGGCCGCGGTGATCTCCGCGACCGTCGTCTCCTCGTAGCCCTTCTCCTCGAACAGACGCAGGGCCGCCTCGATCAGCGCTCGCCTGGTGCGTAGCTTCTTGCGTTCCCGCAAGCCCACCGCATCGCCCATAACTTGAACTTTACGACATTCAAATCATATTTGCATCCATTGCAAATTTGCACCGAATGATGCTAGGTGTGGAGGAAGCTGACAAGCAGACAAGGAGTGAGTCATGACAGAGGCGATACCCGGCCTGACGTACACGACTGCTCGCGAGCGCCCCTTCGACCCGCCTGACGAACTGACCCGGGTCCGCGAGGAGACGCCGATCCACCGGATGATCTATGCGGACGACCACGAGGGCTGGCTCGTGACCGGTTACGCCCTGGCCCGTGCGGTGCTCGCCCACCCCTCGTTCAGCACCCGGCCCGAGCTCCTCCATCCGCCCATCCAGAACCGGTTGATCAAGATGAAGGAGTTCAAGACGCCGCCCGGCTTCTTCATCCGGATGGATCCGCCTGAGCACACCCGCTTCCGGAAGCTCCTGACCGGTCAGTTCACGGTGCGCAGGATGAAGCAGCTCGAGCCGAGGATCGAGCAGATCACCAACGACCGCCTGGACGCCATGGAGAGCCAGGGCGGCCCCGTCGACCTCGTCCAGGCCTTCGCCATGCCGATCCCCTCGCTGGTGATATGCGAGCTGCTCGGCGTGCCGTACGACGACAGGGAGAGGTTCCAGCGGGACTCCGCGGTGATGCTGAGCCTGCGCTCGACGCCGGAGCAGGCCAAGGCCGCGATGGACGACCTTCTCGGTTATCTGCGCGACCTCGTCCGGCGCAAGCGCGCCGAGCCCTCCGACGACCTGCTCGGCGGCCTGGTGGCCGGAGGAGAGCTGGACGAAGAGGAACTCGCCGGAGTCGGCCTGCTTCTGCTCGTCGCCGGTCATGAGACGACCGCGAACATGCTGGGGCTCGGCACGTTCGCGCTGCTGACCAACCCCGAGCAACTCGCGGCGGTGCGCGATGATCCGGCCGTCGTGGAGGGTGCCGTCGAGGAGTTGCTGCGCTACCTCACCATCATCCACATCGGCCCGATCCGGACCGCCCTGGAGGACGTCGATCTGGACGGCCATCTGATCAAGGCCGGTGAGGCGGTGACCATCGCGGCGGCCGTGGTCAACCGGGACCCGGAGCGGTTCGGGGAGGCCGAGACGCTGGACGTCTCCCGGCCCGTCCACGGCCATCTCACCTTCGGGCACGGCGTGCACCAGTGCCTCGGCCAGCAGCTGGCCAGGGCGGAGATGCGCATCGCCTATCCGGCCCTGCTGCGGCGCTTCCCCGGTCTGCGCCTCGCCGTGCCGGCCGAGGACGTCCCGATGCGCTCGGACATGGCCATCTACGGGGTGCACCGCCTGCCGGTCACCTGGTAGGGAGGAACGCGATGAAGATCAAGGCGGACACCGGCGTATGCGTGGGGGCGGGCATGTGCGCGCTCACCGTGCCGGAGGTCTTCGACCAGAGCGAGGACGACGGGACGGTGGTCGTGCTCGATCATGATCCCCCCGCGTCCCGCGAGGCGGCGGTCCGCCGCGCGGTTCAGCTCTGCCCGTCCGGAGCGCTCTCGATCGAGGAGTGACGCGCCCAGGCCTCCTACGACGACCTGGTCAGGCGTCGACGTGCCGGAGCGGGCGGACCGGCTCCGGCAACGGGAGGTTGCGCGCCTTCCAGAGGCGGCGCATGCGATCGGGGTAGTCGGTGACGATCGCGGACGCGCCCATGTCGATCAGCCGGGACGCCTCCTCGGGGTCGTTGACCGTCCACACGACGACGGGCATGCCGCGCAGGGACGCGCCGGCCATGAGGGCCTCGTCGACGAGCACGCGGTCGGGAGAAAGCGTCGTCGCCCCCACCTCGGCGGCGGCCGCGGGGATGTCGCCGTCGAAGTCGGCGAGGTCGAGCCCGTTCATCCACTCGGGGTTCGCCGTCACCCGCTCGATCAGCGCGTACCGCTGGTCGACCAGCTGCTCGGCGGCCTTCAGGACGCGCCAGTCGAAGCTGAGCAGGGACGCCCGGGAGAGCTTGTCGTGCTTGTCGAGCTCCTTCACGACCCGCTCGGCGAACTCGACCGGGTCGGCGGACAGGTCCAGGCGGGTGGGATTGGACTTCAGCTCCACGTTGAGCCGGACCTTGTCCGCCCCGAGGGCGCCGATCAGCCCGAGCACCGCGCCCAGCGTGGGCATCCGGGTGTCCGGCAACGGCACCTGCGTGAGGGCGAACACGTCGTCGGGGCGTTGCGGCAGCCGTACGCCGACGTCGAGCGTGCGCAGTTGCGCGAGCGTCAGCGAGTTGATCGGCCTCCCCACGTAGGGGAACATCTCGTCGTCCGGCGTGGCCATGCCGGTGTCGGCGCTGGTCACGGGAGAGACGATCAGGTCGTGGGTGAGCACGAGCTGCCCGTCGGCCGACATCGCCACGTCGAACTCCAACGCGTCGACACCCAGCTCCAGCGCGAACGCGAGACCGGGGAGCGTGTTCTCGGGCCTCAGCCCGCGCGCTCCCCGGTGACCGTGTAGCTCAACGTATCCGTGCACAACGGCGTACCTTACTGTCTCCGCCGCTTGTCCCCGGGCATCTCCCGGTCCCTGGCGTGCATGCCCGCAAAACATCCCGTACGGCACATGCCTGCGGAAATCACAGCAGGGAACGGATCTGCAGGGTCTGCGTGCGGCCGGGGCCGACGCCGATCGCGGAGATCCGAGCGCCGCTCATCTCCTCCAGCGCCCGGACGTAGGCCTGCGCGTTGGGCGGCAGGTCGTCGAAGGTCTTGGCGCTGGTGATGTCCTCCTGCCAGCCGGGGAACTCCTCGTAGATCGGCGTGGCGTGGTGGAACTCGGTCTGCGTCATCGGGATCTCGTCGTGGCGAACGCCGTTCACGTCGTAGGCGACGCACACGGGGATCCGCTCGAGACCGGACAGCACGTCGAGCTTGGTCAGGAAGAAGTCGGTCACGCCGTTGATCCGGGTGGCGTAGCGCGCGATGACCGCGTCGAACCAGCCGCAGCGGCGGTTGCGGCCGGTGGTCACGCCGTACTCGCCTCCGGTCTGGCGCAGCCACTCGCCCTGCTCGTCGAGCAGTTCGGTGGGGAAGGGGCCGGAGCCGACGCGGGTCGTGTACGCCTTGAGGATGCCGATGACCCGGGTGAGCCGGTTCGGCGGGATGCCGGACCCCGCGCACGCGCCGCCCGACGTGGGAGAGCTCGACGTCACGAACGGGTAGGTGCCGTGGTCGATGTCGAGGAGCGTGCCCTGGCCGCCCTCGAGCAGCACGACCTTGTCCTCGTCGAGTGCATTGCTCAGGATCAGCGACGTGTCGGCGATGTGGGGGCGCAGCCGTTCGGCGTAGCCGAGGTACTCGTCGAGGACCTTGTCCGCGTCGAGCCCGCGCCGGTTGTAGATCTTGGTGAGGATCTGGTTCTTCTCCGCGAGCGCGGCCTCGATCTTCTGGCGGAGGATGCCGGGGTCGAGGAGGTCCTGCACGCGGATGCCCACGCGGTAGATCTTGTCGCCGTAGGCGGGGCCGATGCCCCGGCCGGTCGTGCCGATCTTGGACTTGCCCAGGAACCGCTCGCTGACCTTGTCGATCGCCTTGTGGTGGGGCATGATCAGGTGCGCGTTCGCGGAGATCAGCAGGCGGTCGCAGTCGATCCCCCGGCCGGCCAGCCCGTCGATCTCGCCGAGCAGCACGCCCGGATCGATGACGACGCCGTTGCCGATGACCGGCACGACGTCGGGGGAGAGCACCCCGGTCGGCAGCAGGTGCAGAGCGTACTTCTGGTCCCCGATCACCACCGTGTGGCCCGCGTTGTTCCCCCCTTGGTAGCGGACCACGTAGTCGACGTCGCCGCCGAGCAGGTCGGTGGCCTTTCCCTTACCCTCATCGCCCCACTGGGCACCCACGAGAACGACAGCCGGCATGGTCTTACTCCTGCGCACAAAACGAAAGCCCCTGACGCAAGCGCGACAAGGGCCTCTTGCAAACAGAGACTACCTGAGCATTCCGATTTAGGGGATCTCCGGCGCCGCCGCTCATGGCGCGCCGTCTCAGGAATCCCCGGCCGACCACGCGTCACGGGGCGGGGCGGCCGCAGACGCAACCGCCCCCCGCGGAATGCGGGAGGCGGTGTCGCGCCAGGTGAGGCGGCGAAGGTCACCGGGATCCGGCGAGCTCCTCAGCTGCCGTGGCGCTGCTGTCGCGCAGGAACTGGGCGCAACGCTCGGCCTCGTCCTTCTCGCCGATCGCCTGGGCGGCACGGGCGAGCGCGTTCAGGCAGCGCAGGAAACCCTTGTTCGGCTCGTGCTCCCAGGGGATGGGGCCATGGCCCTTCCAGCCGGCACGGCGCAACTGGTCGAGCCCCCGGTGGTAACCGGTTCGCGCGAACGCATACGACGTCACGGCATGGCCCGCGGTGAAGAAGTCGTCCGCCAGGGCGGCCCAGGCCGCCGAGTAGGTGGGGAAGCGCGCGGCCACGTCGGCCGCCTTGGCGCCTGCCTCGAGCATCTCCCGTGCCTCGGTGTTGTCCGGCAGCAGGGTCGGCGGCGGACCGCCAAGGAGGTTTTCGTGCGTTTCCATGGACACAGTCTTACCTGTGGAAGACCGAAAGAGTAATGATCGGTCACAGGAAACGGGAGATCGATTTGCGTATGATCTCCCGTTCCCGGCTGACCTCGGATTACTTCAGCTTCGTGCCCGCCGACTTGAGCTGCGCGCAGGCCTCGGCGACCCGGTGGGCCATCCCGGCCTCGGCGGCCTTGCCGTACACGCGGGGGTCGTAGGCCTTCTTGTTGCCGACCTCGCCGTCGACCTTGAGCACGCCGTCGTAGTTCTTGAACATGTGGTCGGCGATCGGCCGTGTGAAGGCGTACTGGGTGTCGGTGTCGATGTTCATCTTCACGACGCCATAGGAGATGGCCTCCTGGATCTCCTCGACCGCCGAGCCGGATCCGCCGTGGAAGACCAGGGAGAACGGCTTGTCCTTGCCGTACTTGGCGCCGACGGCGTCCTGGATGTCCTTGAGGACGCTCGGGCGCAGCTTGACGTGGCCCGGCTTGTAGACGCCGTGGACGTTGCCGAAGGTGGCGGCCACGATGTAGCGGCCGCGCTCGCCCAGCCCCAGCGCCTCGGCGAGCGCGAGCCCGTCCTCGGGGGTGCTGTAGAGCTTCTCGTTGATCTCGCCGACGACGCCGTCCTCCTCGCCGCCCACGACGCCGATCTCGACCTCGAGGATCACGCGCGCCTCGCGGGTCTTGTCGATGAGCTCGGAGGCGATGTCGATGTTCTCCTCCAGCGGTACGGCGGAGCCGTCCCACATGTGGGACTGGAACAGCGGCTCCTCGCCACGGGCCACGCGCTCGCGGGAGATCTCGAGCAGGGGCCGGACGAACGTGTCCAGCTTGTCCTTCGGGCAGTGGTCGGTGTGCAGGCCGACCGTGATCGGGTACTTCGCGGCCACCACGCGGGCGAACTCGGCGAACGCGGTGGCTCCGGTCACCATGTCCTTCACCGTCGTGCCCGACAGGAACTCGGCGCCACCGGTCGACACCTGGATGATTCCGTCACTCTCCGCCTCGGCGAAGCCGCGAAGCGCCGCGTGCAACGTCTGCGACGAGGTCACGTTGATCGCCGGATAAGCGAAGCCGCCCGCTTTGGCGCGGTCGAACATCTCGGCGTAGACCTCTGGAGTCGCGATAGGCATCGAAGTCATCTCCTTCTGGACGGTTCAACGGTGGCCAGTATCCCCAAGGCCATGCCCGTCAGGGAAGCGTCGAGGCTCATGGTCATTCCACAACGGCGCACTTGGGCCCGCCGGTTCTCAGTCTCGTCTCATAAGGGACAGGTAGGCTCACACCGTGGACGTGCTCTTGGAACTTCTTGACCCTAAGTGGTGGCTGGGCATGCTCGGCCCTCTTGCCACGATTGGCGTTATTGCCATCATATTTGCCGAGACAGGGCTACTTGTCGGCTTCTTTCTGCCGGGTGACTCCCTGCTCGTCGCCGCGGGCATTTTCAGCTCCGCGGCCGCGGCGCAGGGGCTCGGGATCGCGCCCCTCTCATTCCCCACCCTGCTGATTTTCGCCCCCGTCGCCGCCGTCGCGGGTGCGCAATTCGGGCATTTCCTTGGAGGCAGGTTCGGCCGGAAGCTGTTCGAGAAGCCCGATTCCCGGCTCTTCAAGAAGGAACACGTCGACAAGGCCGAGTTCTACTTTGAGAAGTTCGGCCCCGCCAAGGCGGTCGTCGCCGCACGATTCATGCCGATCGTCCGCACCTTCATGAACCCGGTGGCGGGCGTTCTGGAGATGGACCCGCGCCGCTTCTTCGTCTGGAACGTCGTGGGCGGCGTCGTCTGGGTCGAGGCGCTGCTGCTGGTCGGATACTTCCTGGGCGCCAAGGTCGAGAACATCGACAAGTACATCCTGCCCGGCGTCTTCGTCGTCATCGCCCTCTCGCTGATCCCCATCGTCCGAGAGGTCATCAAGAGCCGCAGGGTGGTCGTCCCCGAACCCAAGGGCCGCCATCACGCCGGGCGTTGACTCCTGTGCACCCGCCGGGTCGGGGCCGTGAGATGACCCCGTCCCGGAACCCCCGTACCCGCTAGTCTCCAAAGTGTGGGACGCCACCGGTCTGACCCGCTGGGCATCGCCAGGCTCGCGCTAGCCGGCCTGGCGGTCGTCGTGCTGTTGGCACTGATCGGAGTGGGTGCGAAGGCGCTGATCTCCTCGCTCAGCTCCGACGACGCCACCCCTCCCGGCGCGCCCGCCGCGTCCAGTGCTCCGCCGACCTCCCAGCAGCCCTCCGCGGAGAAGGTGCCCACCGTTCAGGTGGTCTGCCAGGCCGACATCTGTCCCGTCTTCGTGCGGGTGCCGGGCGGAGACGTCCTCATCGACCGTGACATGGCCCGGGGCGAGCAGGCCTCGTACTTCAACCCCGAACTCGACGTGGTCCTCGACGACGCCGGGACGGTGCAGGTGTTCGAGAACGGCACCGCCCGGCCCGCGGGTCAGCAGGGGGAACGCGAGGCGTTCAAGGTCACGAGAGCCCCAGGTCAGTGAGGGTGTAGGCCGACCGGTACGGCAGGCCGGTCGCGGCCAGGTTCTCGTCTCCGCCGCGGTGCACGATCGTGGCGATGCCCACGACCTCGGCTCCCGCCTCCTTGAGCGCCTCGACGGCGGTCAGCACCGACGCGCCCGTCGTCGTCGTGTCCTCGACCGCGAGCACCCGGCGGCCTGCGACGTCCGGGCCCTCGATCCGGCGCTGCAGGCCGTGCGCCTTGCCTTCCTTCCGCACGACGAACGCGTCGAGCACGCGGCCGCGGGCCGCCGCGGCGTGCAGCATCGCCGTCGCCACCGGGTCGGCCCCGAGCGTGAGGCCGCCGACCGCCTCGTAGCCCAGGTCCTCGGTCAGGTCGAGCATCACCCGGCCCACGAGGGGGGCCGCCACGCCGTCGAGCGTGATCCGGCGCAGATCCACATACCAGTCGGCCTCCCGGCCGGAGGAGAGCACGACCCGGCCGTGCACGACCCCCTTGTTCTTGATCTCGTCAAGCAGCTGTTCACGGTCACTCATGGTGCACAGCGTACGGCCGGCGCGTCCGGAGCCGTCTCCGGCCTCGGCCGGGCGACGGGGCACGAAACCACAGGCCGTTCAGGTAAAGACGGGTACGCGGTTTAGCCATGACACCCGCTGCGGAATTAATGGCGTTGCAACTCAACGTAATCGTGAGGTCGCAATGCGTAGAACAGATCGGCAAACCGATGTGGAGCTGCTGGAGGCCGTAAGGGGAGGAAACGCCCCGGCCTACGGCACGCTCTACCAGCGTCACGCCGTCGCCGCCCGGTCGCTCGCCCAGCAGTTCATCCAGGGCGAGGAGGAGGTCGAGGACACCCTCGTCGAGACGTTCGCGGGGATCCTGGACCTGATCAGGGCGGGTGCGGGGCCGGTCTTCGCGTTCCGGCCCCATCTGCTCATGGCGGTGCGCCGTTACGCCGCCATCGGTGCGGTCGACCTGACCGACCCCGACGCCGTCTACGTCGATCCCGAGCTGACCGGGCTGGAACGGGCGGTGCTCGCCAGGGCGTTCTTCTCGTTGCCCGAACGCTGGCGGATGGTCTTGTGGCACGCCGACGTCGAGAGCGCCAGGCCCGGTGACCTCGCCCCGTTGCTCGGCATGTCCGCGGGCGGCGTGACGGCGCTCGCCGACCGCGCCCGTGAAGGGCTTCGCCAGGCGTACCTGCAGCTCCACCGGGAGGGCGGTCCGGGCGAGGAATGCGGCCCGATCCTGTCGAACATCATCAAGTACGTCGAGGGCAGCCTGCCCAAGCGTGAGGCCCACGTGGTGGACGGTCACGTCGCCGAGTGCATCGACTGCAGGGCGGTCTTCCTGGAGCTCGCGGACGTGCCTCAGGGGCTGCGGGTGATCGTGGGGCAGCTCGTCGCCGGTCCGCACATCGACGGTTACCTGGCCGAGCTCAAAAGGGCGAGTGAGACCGCGAGCACCCCCACACGCGGAGCCACGGCCGTGTTCAGGCGCGTGCCGGTTCCTCGCAGGGCCCTCGTCCTGGGCGTCGCCGCGACGGTGGCCGCCGCCGCGTTCATCCTGATCTCCGAGCCGCTCTCCGACGAGGGACCGGCACCCCGGCGGGGAGCCGATCGTCTCCCCGCGTCCCCGACGCCCGCGGTCCGTCCGGGGACGTCTCCCCCAGTGGCCCCACGGGCGACGCCTTCCCCGCGGAAGAAGCCCGCTGGAGAGGTACCGGTGGCGCGACGGTCTCCGGAAGCGCGGAGACCACCGGAAGTGCGACAACCCCCGGAGGCGCGGAGATCGCCGGAGCCGCGGCCGTCGCCGGAGGCTGGGAGGCCCTCGCGCCTGTCCGCGCCCGTCGCGAGGCGGCCGGCTGACCGGAGTGGTCCCGACCCGCTCGGCTCGACGCTGGCCGCGAGCATCGACCCGCTCGGCTCTCTGGTGCGGGCGAGGCCCGGCATCATCGGAGTGCGCCTGCACAACACCGGCCGTACGGAGACCCGGAACCTGCAGGCCGCGGTGAGCCTGCCTCAGGGAGTCGCCATGACGGAGGCCGCCACGCGGGGCGCCGCCGCCCCCGTCGGCACGGTGGACGGCTGGGCCTGCCGTACGGCGGGGAAGGTCGTGACCTGCTCGCGTGGCGCGCTGGCCCCCGGGGCGGCGACCACCGTCTTCCTCCGCGTCACGGTCGCCGCCGACGCTCCCACGGGTGGCGGGCTCGCGGTTCGGGTGCGGACGGATGGCCAGGTCGTGTCCGCGAGATCCACCACGGGCGTCCGCACCTCGGGCGCCACGGCCCGCTTCGCCGCCGACGGACGGGTCACCACCCGGGCCGCCGGCAACACCCTGCTGAGCTCCTCGCCCGTGCCGTCCGACTGCGAGGCGACGACGGCCCATCCGGCCGCCGGACGGCTCGCGGTGCCCGTGGACCTCGACCAGGACTCCTCGACCCGAAGCTCGAGTTGTGCCCGTCTCGATCTGCCCGCGGGCGGTCAGGTGCTGTGGGCCGGCCTCTACTGGTCCGCCACCGGGCACGGCACGACGCCCGTGGGAGCCGTCCGGGTGAAGGCGCCGGGGTCCGCCCGCTACGCGACCGTCCACGCGTCCGAGGTGGCCGGCAGCGACCTGCCCATCCAGCACGGCTATCAGGCGTTCGCGGACGTGACGTCCCTGGTCCGCGGGGCGGGCGGCGGCCGATGGTGGGTCGCCGACCCGTCGATGCGCTGGGGGACGTCGCAACGTGCGGGATGGAGCCTGGTCGTCCTGGCCGCCGACCGGAGCCGGCCGTACAGCAGGGCGGCGGTGCTGGACACGGCCACCGTCGTCGGGGGCGGCAGGGGACCCCTGAAGGTGCCGCTCTCGGGGCTCGCCCCGGCGGCCGTCCCGGCCCGGATCGATCTCGTGGTGTGGAAGGCCGACGGAGCGCAGGACGGCTCGATGGCGCTGGCCGATCACTCGTCCCACGCGGCCGGCGCCAACGCCGCCGGAGGGCTGCGCGGAGTCGTCGTGGAGACGGTTCACACCGTCCTCGGGCGTCACGCCGTGCTCCGTCTGAGGGCCAGGGAGAACAGCCTGCTCTTCGGGGTCGTGGCGGTCAGCGCCCGCTCATGGTCCTAACCGTTCAGGGGGAAGGAAAGATGGGGACAAACTGGTACGGTCTCCGTGAACACTCCCACCCCAGGGCGCGGGCCCACAAGATCCCCATCGTGCGCGCGCGGGCTGAATCGCCGGGATTCCCCCTCGGACGATCACCCGTTTCATTACCCTGGGAAAACCACGGAGGAAGGGCGGTGTCACGTGGATCGGTGTGCGCTGTTCGTTGATGCCGGCTATTTGCTGGCTGACGGCGCGATGGCCGTGCACGGGACCCGTCATCGTGAGGCTGTCTCCTGGGACTTCGCCGGCCTTTTGCAACTCCTGACCAACCTTTCGCGCGAGCGCACCGGGCTGCCGATGTTGCGCTGCTACTGGTACGAGGCGACGGTCGAGGGGCGCAGAACCCCTGAGCACGACGTGCTGGCCGACATCCCGGGTCTCAAGCTCCGTCTGGGCCGCATCCGGCCGGGCAGGCGTGAAGGCGTCGACGCCCAGGTGCACCGCGACCTCATGACGCTGGCCCGCAACAACGCGGTCTGCGACGCGGTGGTGGTCAGCGGCGACGAGGATCTCGCCCAGGTGGTCAGCGACGCCCAGGACCTCGGCATCCGGGTGACGGTCGTGCACATCGCGGCCGACGGAAGCTGGGCGGTCTCCCGCACGCTCCGCCAGGAGTGCGACGACCTCATCGAGATCGGTTCCGGGCATCTCCGCCCGTACGTCAATCTCCTCGCCGGTGCCGATCAGGGGCATTCCGCCGGGAACGGCCAGCATCACCAGCCCTCGCCGAACGGCCAGCAGCGGGGCAACGGTGTCGTGCCCCTCGCCAACGGCTCGCCGGGCGCCGGCGTGGTCCCCCTGGCGAACGGCTCGCAGGGTGGCGTGGTGCCGCTCGCGAACGGTTCACAGGCAGGAGGCCGGTCGTCCAACGCCGCCCACGCGCGGCCCGCGCAGCCCTCCCAGCCGGCTCTTCCGGCTCCGCCGCCGCAGCAGCCCGCTTACACGCAGTACACGCCCGAGCCGCAACCCACGCCGCCGCCCCCGCAGCCCGCACCGCCTCCTCCCGCGCCGCCGCAGGCCCCTCCGCCGCAGGTGACGCAGGCGCCGCCCACCGCTCCTCCGGTGTCGAACCCGTATTCGGCGAACACGGGGAACATGGGGAACGCCGGGAACATGGGTAACACCGGTAACACCGGTAACACCGGGGGTTATCCGTCCGGTGCGGGCTCCTACTCGTCCGGCACGGGGAGTTACTCGGCGCCGCTCGGGCCGTACACCGGTCCGCAGCCCGCTCCCGTACCGTTCCAGAGTGCGGGCACCACGACGCTGGCCGAAGCGGTGAAGGCCGCGCACAAGGAAGGCCACGACTTCGGCGACTCGGTCGCCAAGGACGCGCCCGCCCTGTGGCTGGAGGCGGTGCTCGCCCGCAAGCCGAGGATGCCCTCGGATCTCGAGGCGCGCCTGCTTCAGGGCTCGTCGTTGCCCATCGACTTCCTCCTGCACGACGAGGTCCGCCATGCTCTGCGCCGCGGTTTCTGGGATGCCCTGGAACGGGCGCGGCGCTGAGCCGGTCTGTGCGGACGGGCGCGGCGCTGAGGCTCAGCCGGTGAGGCGGAGCAGGAATGTGACGAAGCCGAGGACGCCGCGGTAGCCGTTCAGCCACATGTCACGGTGGTCGAGGGCGGCCGCCAGAGCCGCGTCGCCGTCCGGGCCGGGGTGATCGAGGGCCCAGCGGGTCAGGCTGCCGGTCCAGGACCATTCGTACTCGTCCCATTCGGCGAGTTCGCTCGTGTGCCCGTAGACGACGCGGAAACCGGCGTCCTCCACGCGTGTGACGGTGCCGGGAAGGTCGGCGTAGTCGTCGAGGGTCGCGCCGAGCCGGTGCAGCAGCGGCGGCGTGGGAGGCGTCTCCCAGAAGCCCTCTCCGATCAGCGCGAGGCCGCCGGGTCGCAGGAACCGCCTGACCTCCTCCATGGTCGCGGTGAGCCCGCCGAACGCGTGAGTGGCTCCGACGCACAGGACGAGGTCGTACGGCTCGGCGACGGGGAACTCGGTCGCCGGCTTCTCGTGCAGCCGGATCCTGTCGGCGAGGCCTCGGCTCTCCGCGTTCCTCGCGGCGGTGTCCAGAGCCTGCGAGGAGATGTCCACCCCGTCGGCCCTCGTCCCGGGGAACAACTCGAGTGCCCGCAACGTCCAGGAGGCCTCGGCGCAGCCGAGGTCGAGGATGCGGGCACCGGTCTCGAGCCTGCTCAGGGAGAGGAGGCGTTCGAGGTGCGGCTCACTCACCGGTGCGGCGACGGGGTGGTCGAGGTGCGCGATGGCACTGATCGTCTGGCGGTCCATGAACCCACCCTGTCCGACCTGCCCCACGTCCTCCACTGGTTAAACGACGCCGGCCGTGATCAGGTGAGGGCGTCGAATCCGGCGCGGAGGTGGGCGACGCGGTCCGAGAGGTCGGAGAGCGTGCCCTCCATCGTCGCGTCGGCGGTCTTACGGGCGAGATCGCGGACCCGGGCCAGTTCCTCCTCGACGGCGGTGATCCGCCTCGACAGCTCCGGCAGGACGGCGGCCTGGTCGCTCGCGCCACCCGGCAGCTCGCCGGAAAGCCGTTCGCGCAGCAGTGCCGCCTGCTCGGCGAGCCGCCGGTTCATGTTGTAGAGCTCGACGAACACGGCGACCTTCGCCCGCAGCACCCAGGGGTCGAACGGCTTGGTGAGGTAGTCGACCGCGCCCGCGGCGTACCCGCGGAAGGCGTAGTCGGGCGCGCTGTCCACCACGGTCAGGAAGATGATCGGGATGTTGCGCGTGCGCTCTCTCCGCTTGATGTGGGCGGCCGTCTCGAAGCCGTCCATGCCGGGCATGCGCACATCGAGGAGGATGAGCGCGAACTCGGTCGCCAGCAGGGCCTTCAGCGCCTCTTCGCCGGATCTGGCCCGGATGGGGACCACATCGAGCGAGCTGAGGATCGCCTCCAGCGCGATCAGGTTCTCCTCTCGGTCGTCGACGAGGAGGACCTTGGCGCGGTCAGGCATCGATCACGCACCTTCACGGGAATCGGGTAGGTCGGAGCTGGTCGCGTACTCCGCATTCTCCGCCGTCGCGACGCGTCCCCGGATGAGCCAGCCACGAAGGCGCTCGAGGAGCCGGTCGACGTCGACGGGCTTGGGCACGTAGTCGGAGGCGCCGGAGGCGATGCTCTTCTCCCGGTCGCCGCGCATGACCTTGGCGGTCAGCGCGATGATCGGCAGGTCGGCGAACTGCGGCATCTTCCTGATCGCCGAGGTGGTGGCCCAGCCGTCCATCTCCGGCATCATGATGTCCATCAGCACGAGCGCGACGTCCTCGTTGCGCTCGAGTTGCTCGATCCCCTCACGGCCGTTCTCGCCGTAGACCACGACCGTGCCGTGCCGTTCGAGGACGCTGGTCAGTGCGAAGACGTTACGGATGTCGTCGTCGACGATCAGGATCTTGGCTCCGGTGAGCGGGTCCTCGCCCTGCCACTCCTGGCCCTCCGCGAGCGGCTCGAGGTGAGGCAGCGGCATGTCGGTGGGCAACGGGATCTCCGGAAGGATGTCCTCGTCGTCCATCGGGGGCTCCAGGGCCCTCCTCATGCCTCCGACGGACCCGGTCGTCATCGCGCCGCCGTCACGTGCGGCCAGCGGCCCCGAGTAGGCCATCGGCAGGTAGAGGGTGAACGTGCTGCCCTTGCTCGGCGTGCTGTCCACGTGGATCTCGCCGCCGAGAAGGCGGGCGATCTCCCGGCAGATCGACAGGCCCAGTCCCGTGCCGCCGTACTTGCGGCTGGTGGTGCCGTCCGCCTGCCGGAAGGCCTCGAAGATGACCTCCAGCTTGTCCGGCGCGATGCCGATGCCGGAGTCCACGACCTTGAAGGCGAGGATGTTGTCCGAGCCCTTCAGGGTGTCGTCGACGAAGGGCACGTTCGGCGGCGCGTGGGTGACCTCCAGCCGGACCTCGCCCTTCGGCGTGAACTTGACCGCGTTGGAGAGCAGGTTGCGCAGCACCTGCTGCATGCGCTGCTCGTCGGTCCGCAGTTCGTTCGGGACGGTGGGATCGACGTCGACCGCGAAGGCGAGCCCCTTGTCCTGCGCGAGCGGCGCGAACGTCGCCTCCATGTAGTCGACGAGCTTGGACAACGACAGTTGCTGCGGGTGGATGTCCATCCGGCCCGCCTCGACCTTGGACAGGTCGAGGATGTCGTTGATCAGCTGGAGCAGGGCGGAGCCCGCGCTGTGGATCGTCCTGGCGAACTCGACCTGCTGTGGGGTCAGGTTGCCCTCGGCGTTCTCGGTCAGCAGCTTGGCGAGCACGAGCAGGCTGTTCAGCGGCGTGCGCAGCTCATGGGACATGTTGGCGAGGAACTCGGACTTGTAGCGCGAGGACACCGCCAACTGCTCGGCGCGCTCCTCCAGAGTGCGCCGGGCCTGCTCGATCTGGAAGTTCTGGATCTCGATCGCGCGGTTCTGCTTGGCCAGCAGGGCCGCCTTGTCTTCCAACTCGGCGTTGGACCTGCGCAGCTCCTCCTGCTGGCGCTGGAGCTCGTCCGAGCGCTCCTGCAGCTCGGTGGCCAGGCGCTGCGACTCCTTGAGGAGGTCCTCCGTACGGGAGTTGGCGATGATCGTGTTGATCGTGACGCCGATGGTCTCCACGAGCTGGGTCAGGAAGGCCAGGTGGACCTCGCCGAACTGGTTGAACGAGGCCATCTCCAGGACGCCGAGGACCTGGTTCTCGAACAGGATCGGCAGGACCACGATCTGTGCGGGATTGGCGCTGCTCAGCCCGGTCTCGATCGTGATGTACTCGGCCGGGACGTTCTCCAGGATGATCTGCCGGGCCTCCAGGGCGGCCTGCCCGACGATGCCCTCGCCCAGCGCGAACCGCTGGCGCGGGCTCGATCCCGGTTGGATGCCGTAGCCCGCGATGAGGCTCAGCTCGCCGTTGACGACCAGGTAGCAGGCGCCGTGGCTGGCCGTGACCAGGGGCGTCAGCTCGCTCATGATCAGCCGGGAGACCTCGATGAGATCGCGGTGACCCTGCATGAGGCGGGAGATCCGGACCAGGTTGGACTTCAGCCAGTCCTGCTCCTCGTTGGCCTTCGTGGTGTCGCGCAGGGTCGACACCATGGTGTTGATGTTGTCCTTGAGCTGGGCGAGCTCGCCCGGGGCCTCCACGGAGACCGACCTGGTGTGGTCGCCCCTGGCGACGGCGCTGGTCACCTCGGCGATCGCACGGACCTGGGTGGTGAGGTTGCCGGCCAGCTCGTTGACGCTCTCGGTGAGCCGCTTCCAGGTGCCCTCCACGCCCTCGACGCGGGCCTGGCCGCCGAGCTGGCCCTCGGAGCCGACCTCTCGGGCGACTCGGGTGACCTCGGAGGCGAAGGAGGAGAGCTGGTCGACCATGGTGTTGATCGTGGTTTTGAGGACCAGGATCTCGCCCTGGGCGTCCACGTCGATCTTGCGGGTGAGGTCGCCGTTGGCGACGGCGGTGGTGACCTCACCGATGTTGCGGACCTGGTAGGTCAGGTTGGTGGTCATCGAGTTGACGTTGTCGGTGAGGTCCTTCCAGACGCCGGAGACGCCCTGAACCCGGGCCTGGCCGCCGAGGCGGCCCTCGGTGCCGACCTCTCGGGCGACTCGGGTGACCTCGTCGGCGAAGGCGGACAGCTGGTCCACCATCGTGTTCATGGTGTCCTTGAGCTGCAGGATCTCGCCCTGGGCGTCCACCGTGATCTTCTTGGACAGGTTGCCCTGGGCGACGGCGGTGGAGACGGCGGCGATCTGACGGACCTGGGAGGTCAGGTTGTTCGCCATGAAGTTGACGTTGTCGGTGAGGTCCTTCCAGACGCCGGAGATCCCCCGCACCTGGGCCTGGCCGCCGAGCTTGCCCTCGGTGCCGACCTCCCGGGCGACTCGGGTGACCTCCTCCGCGAAGGCGGACAGCTGGTCGACCATGGTGTTCACGGTGTTCTTCAGCTCGAACATCTCGCCGACCGCGTCGACGGTGACCTTGCGGCTCAGGTCGCCCCTGGCGACGGCCGTGGTCACCTCGGCGATGTCGCGCACCTGGGCCGAGACGCGGCTGGACATGGTGTTCACCGACTCGGTGAGGTCGCGCCAGCTTCCGGACATCCCGCGGACGTTCGCCCGTCCGCCGAGCTTGCCCTCGGTGCCGACGTCCCGGGTCACGCTCGTCACTTCGGAGGTGAACAGGGCGAGCTGGTCGACCATCCCGTTGATCGCCTTGCCGAGCCGGCGCACCTCGCCCCTGGCACTGCGATCGAGGTCGATCCGCAGGGACAGGTCGCCCTTCGCCACCGCGTCGATGACGTCGGCGGCGCCGCTGACGGGGGTCACCAGCGCGTCGATCAGGTCGTTGACGGAGCCCACGCTCTCGGCCCATGAGCCGACGCCCGGGCCGGGGGTGAGCCGCTCGTTGAACTTGCCCTCCTTGACCACCTCACGGCGGACCCTGGCCAGCTCGTTGGCGAGATGCTCACGCCGGTCCGCCACCTCGTTGAGGAGCAGGCGGATCTCACTGAGGATGCCGGGAGGCGCGTGCGGGACGCGACGGCGGAAGTCGCCGTCGCGCCACGTGATGAGGGTTTCCAGAACAGGCACGAGATCGGACTCGGTGTACGACCGTTCCGTTCCGGCCAGTTCAACGCCGACGGGCGACATGTGGCCTCCTTCACCCCTTGGGGGTCTAGCGCCGCAGGTGAGGCACAGCGGCCTTCGGGGGGCGGACTCCTTGTCAGTCTGTCACGATCCGTGGCGCGGGGTGCCCCCTTGTTTTACCCCGGGTCAAGCGGAACTGTGGTAAGCACGAACCGGTGACAACAACCCCTCGTGCCGTTCTGGGCGCGTCATTCGCGCCAGGAGAGACGGCCATACCGGCTGCCGTGCGGTTCACTCGTGAAGTGATGACCGCGTGGGCGGTCATGTCCATATGCGATGACGCGGAACGCCTGGCGCGTGATCTCGTGGCCGAGGTGTCCGGCGAGCCGTTCGACGTCGTGTGGATCCACCAGGGCGAGTCCGTGCAGGTCGAGGTCAGGGAGAAGTCCGGGTCGACCGCCTACGGGCCGCCCGCCGACGCCGTCTCCTGGGGTGTGACCTTCACCGCGTCGACACGCACCCGCTGGGCCAGGATCGACCTGCCCGGCGGCGGGCCGGGCGGGGGCGACGAATGGGTCGCGGAGACGGCCGCAGGTCCGGGCTGGCTCGGATTCCTGGCGGACGCCAGCGATCTGCTGGCCGGCACGCTCGACCCCGACATGGTCCCGGCGATCATCGCGCAGATCGTCGTCCCCCGTCTCGCGACCTGGTGCGCGGTCTACACGGCGGAGCACGGGGCGGGGCCGCTGCGGCCCGCCTACCTCTGGCACGCGGACGAGGCCCAGATCGACACGCTCCGCGATCTCCTGGGCGAGACCCAGATGCCCTCGGGGGAGGGCCCCGCGGTGCTGCACATGGGCGAGTGGCAGTCGCTCGCGTTCCCGCTGACCGCCAGGGGCCGCCGGCTCGGGATCATGTGCCTGGGACGGCGGGACCGCTTTCCCGACGAGGGTCTGCAACTGGCGGAGGACCTCGGCCGCAGGGCCGCGCTGGCGATGGACAACGCCCGCCTCTACGCCCAGCAGGCGGCGGCCAACCGCGCGCTTCAGCGCAGCCTGCTGCCGCCGGAGGAGCCCAAGACGCCCGGCCTGGACTCTCACGTCATCTATGAGCCCGCAGGCGAGACGAACGAGGTCGGCGGCGACTTCTACGACCTGTTCCCCATGCGTGAGGGGGTCTGGCGGTTCGCCATCGGCGACGTCTGCGGCACCGGCCCGGAGGCCGCGGCCGTCACCGGCCTCGCACGGCACACCCTGCGCCTGCTCGCCCGCGAGGGGTACGGCGTGGCCGACGTGGTCGACCGGCTGAATCAGGCCATCCTCGAGGAGGGGGAGCGGGCGAGGTTCCTGACCCTGCTCCACGGGGAGATCACCCGCGTGGCCGACGGGCTCGACATCAGCCTGGTCTCCGCCGGGCATCCCGAGGCGTTGCGGCTGCGGCCGAGCGGTGTGGTCGACACGGTCGCCCAGCCCCAGTCGTTGCTCGGCGTCTTCCCCGAGGCCGACTTCCGCGAGGAGAGCGTCCATCTCGCGGCGGGGGACGTGCTGCTGGGGGTCACCGACGGGGTGACGGAGAGGCGGTCGGGCTCGCGGCTCCTCGACGACGACGGCGGGCTGGCCAAGCTCCTGTCCGAGTGCGTGGACCTGTCCGCGCGCGCCGTGGCCGAGCGGATCCGCCGTGCCGTACAGGACTTCGCGCCCGAGCCGAGCGCCGACGACCTGGCTATCCTCGTGCTGCGAGCGCCCTGACCGCGAAGTCGATCGAGACCTCCATCTGGCGGATGCGCTCCTCCACGACCAAGGAGCCGTGGCCCGCGTCGTACCGGTAGACCGACGCCTCGTGGCCGCGGTCGGCGAGGACGCTCAGATAGCTCTCGATCTGGCGGATGGGACAGCGCGGGTCGTTCTCCCCCGCGAGGACCAGCAGGGGCGCCTGGACCATGTCCGCGTAGGTGATGGGAGAGGACGCGGCGTACCTCTCCGGCAGCTCCGCTGGTGAACCGCCCAACAGGGCCCGATGCGCGGCCCGCAACCCCTCGGCCTCGTCCTCGTAGGCCGCCGCGTGGTCGGCGATGGGCACCGCGGCGATCCCCGCCGCCCAGCTCTTGGGCTGGGTGCCGAGGGCCAGAAGCGTGAGGTAGCCGCCCCAGGACGACCCCGAGAGCACCAGCCGCTCCGGGTCGGCGATGCCGTGGTCGATCGCCCAGTCCCGTACGGCCGCCACGTCGGCCAGCTCGATGTGCCCCACGTCTCCGTGGAGGGCGTCGCGCCAGGCCGAGCCGTACCCGACGGAGCCCCGGTAGTTGATCCGGATCACCGCGAAGCCGCTGTCGACCCAGGCCGCGACGGCCGGCAGGAACGAGTCGTCGTCCTGCGCCGCGGGCCCTCCGTGCAGCAGGAAAACGGTCGGGTACGGCGGGACGAGCCGCTCAGGCCGGGAGACCAGGGCGTGGATGCGGCCGCCGGGGCCGTCCACGTCGATGTCCTCGAGCGGCACCGACGGCGGCGGTGTACGACCCGGGTTGATGACCACGTGGCCGCTGCTCGACTTGATCACCGGGGGGTGGGCGGCGCTCGACCAGGAGTACTCCACCGAGCCGTCGGGACGCGGGGCGGCGGCGTCGATCACCCCGTGCGGGCTCTCGATCGGCGTGAGACCCCCGCCGGCGAGGTCGTACCGCAGCAGTTCGGTACGGCCGCGATGGCTGTGCATGATCAGCAGGGCGCGGCCGTCGTCGTACCAGTCGGAGGTGATCTCACCGGGCACCCGCAGCCAGATCTCGCGCTGCTCACCGGTGGCGGGGTCCCAGACGAGCGGCTCGCGGCGGCCGCGGCGCTCGTGGAGGACCAGCATCCGGCGGTCGCCGGGCACCGGGGCGAACCGGATGCCGGTGACGCCTTTCCCCGGTCCGTCGTGGAGCTCGCCGACGACCTGGCCGTCGGTCTTCAGGACGCGCAGAGCGGGGTGGAGGAAGTCGCCGTGCTCGCTGTGGTTGATCGCGACGAGCGATCCGTCGAGGGACATGCCGACGACCGCGGCGAACTCGTCGTGACGGTAGATCGGGACGGCCTCCGACTCACCCTCGGTGATCAGGACGTCGAATCCGCCCCGGAACGATCGGCCCACCGCCGCGACGCCGTTGCCTCCGAGACCGAGGCCGGACGGGTTTCCCGGAGGCATCGCCACAGGGACGTCGGGGCCGCCGTAGAAGGGTTGCCGCATCCACACGCCGAACTCGTCGCCGTCGGTGTCGGCGAACCACCAGATCCAGGTCCCCGTCGGGTCGACGGCAGCGTACGAGGTGCCGTTGGGACGGTCGGTGACCTGACGGCTCTGGCCCGTGGAACGATCCCAGGCGTAGATCTCCCAGGCGCCCGAGGCGTTGCTGCGGTAGACGGCACGATGCGGCGACTGACGCGCCCACATCGGCAGGGTCGTGCGTGGTGCCCGGAACCTGGACTGCCAGCGTTCCTCGGCCTTCATACGCCCTCCCCTGTCCTTCGGCGGGGTTGCGGTCAAGTATGTCCCGTACAAGTGGAAAATGGCCGACAAATCGCTGATGTTCGCGGGGAATTTCCCGTCATATGGCTCTCAGGTCACTTCTGTACCACCCACGTGGACAAGCGGAAGGACGCCGTCACGTGGACCGGATCGGGCAGTTCTCTGATCTTCTTGCCGAGTGTCTCGCCGCCGGTGTGCCAGGCGCTCGGTCCCATCCCGACCACCGCCTCGACCGCCTCGTGGTCCAGCGCCAGCGGGATTTCCAGGTCGTCCTGTACGGCCATGGCGAACCGGTCTGCCAGGGTCTCCTCGAGCCGCCGGTCCTTGTCCGCGTCGACGGAGAGCAGGCCGAGGCGGTCGACCAGCGGCCGGAGGTGGGCCGCGGTGGGGGTCACGACCACCAGCGTGCCGCCGGGCTTCAGGATCCGCGCGAACTCGGCGGCGTTGCGCGGTGCGAAGACGTTGAGCAGCACGTCGACGCTCGCGTCCCGGACGGGCAGCGGCCGCCAGACGTCGGCCACCACGGCTCCGATCCGGGGATGCGCTCGGGCCGCCCGCTTGAGCGCGTGCTTGGAGACGTCGAGCGCGAGCCCCACCGTCTCTCGCTCGGCCGTACGTGCGTCGAGTGTGAGCCCCACTGCTTCCGGCTCAGCCGTACGCCCCGTTGTTCCTGGCTCGGCCGTACGCGCGCTGAGCGCCCGCGACAGGTAGTGGCCCGTGCCGGCCCCGGCGTCCGCGATGACGTCCGCCGTCCCGCACCACCCGGCGACCGCGTCCGCGAGCGGGGCGTAATGGCCTCGGTCGAGGAAGTCCGCGCGGGCCGCGACCATCGCCGGGGTGTCGGCCGTGCCCGGCACCCCCGACCCGGTCAGCAGGCTCACGTATCCCTGCCGCGCGACGTCGAAGCCGTGCCCGTTCTCGCAGCGGACCGTGCCGGACCCGAGGGTCAACCGGCCGCCGCAGACCGGGCAGAGCAGGAGATCGATGACATCGGCGAGCATCCGCCCATCATCGCCCGTCCCGGTGACCGACTCGGGTCCGGCCCGCGCACGGCCTTTCACATGGGGGGATTTCAGCGTGATCCTGGTCACTCGCCACCGTCCGGTCACGCCGCTCCTGGTGCCGGACTTCCTTGTTCTTCGGGATCTTCTTTCGCGAGCTTTCGTCGCCGACCTCATCGGAGATCCACCGGTGACCTTCTGCTGGTGACCTACTGCTGGTGACCTTCTGATCGGGCCGGTGGGCGTTCTAGTGTGGGGCGATGCCGTACGAGTCGAAGATCGTGGCCGGTGTCGAGATAACCCCGCTCTGCGACGCCGTAGGGCCCATGGGCACGCGCATCAGCAAGCCGCTGCCGGAGATGTTCCCCGGGGGTTCGTTCGCCGATGACGCCGAGTGGGTGCTCCACTTCCACTGCTACCTGTTGCGGGCGGAAGGCCGTACGGTCCTGGTGGACACCGGGGTCGGCGGAACGGACTCGCCCGCGGCCGAATGGGCGCCCGTGCCCGGCCATCTGCTGACCGAACTGGCCGATGTGGGCGTCGGACCGGACGACGTGGACGTCGTCGTGCTGACCCACCTGCACAGCGACCACGCGAGCGGCTGCGTCGAGGCCGGCGTGCCCGTCTTCCCGAACGCGCGCCACGTGATCCAGCAGGCCGAGCTCGACTGGGTCACCGGGCCGATGCGTCAGGACGTCGTCGAGCCGCTGCGGGACTCGATCCAGGTCGTGAACGGCGATGAGGGGCTCCTACCGGGCATCCGCATCGTGCACGCCCCCGGCCACACACCGGGGCACCAGTGCGTGGAGGTGGGCGATCACATTTTGACCGGCGACGCGCTGCACCATCCGGTTCAGCTGGCCGATCCGACGATCACCTACGTGTACGACGAGGATCCGGAGCAGGCGGTCGTGAGCCGTCTGGCCCTCCTCCGCCGCGCCGCGGTCATTGCTCCCGGCCACTTCTCTCAGGCGTTCGTCCCGGTGCGCTCGACATACCCGGTGCGCTCCATATAGAGGTCACCTCGTCCACAGGCATTCCTGGGTGGCCTGGACGAGGGCCATCAGCTCGGGAGAGGCCCGCTCACCTGCCCAGGTGAGCCCGAAGGTCATCCGGAGCTCTCCGGACTCCAGCGGCACGAAGCGGACGTCGTGCCGGCGGATGGAGCCGACCAGCAGGGACGGCGTCGGCAGCAGGCCGGCGCCCGCCGCCACGAGGTCGAGCGCGGCGGCGAAGTCGTCGAGGTCGCCGGCGACGACGTGGAGCTGATCGGCGCCGGGCAGCAGGGCGGCGACCCGGGCCCACATCCCGCCTGGCGGGCGGTTCCGCGGCACCACGATCCTTTGCCGTACGAGCTGACCGAGACGCAGGCGGGACTTGGAGGCGAGCGGATGGCCCGCGGGAACGGCCAGATGCGCGACCGGCACATGGAACCGGGCGGCGGTCGTGAACCCCAGAGGGAACGGCGTGCCGACGATGGCCGCCGTCACCTCCCCTTGCGCCAGCGCCGCGAGAGAATCGCTCCGACCGGACGCGATCAACTCCACGTCGATCGCGGGCCTGCGATGTGCCAGCCGTCGGGCGACCCGTGCCGCCAGCGTCCCGACGAGTGAGGGATAGGCCAGGCGAATCGCCGGCCCAGCCGGTACGGCCAGGCGGGCCGCTTCGGCGGAGAACCTCGCGGCGGCCTGAAGGAGCGTCTCGGCGTCCGGGAGCAGTGCCTTTCCGGCGGGTGACAGCCGGACGTCGCGGCTGGTCCGGTCGAAGAGGCGGACGCCGAGTGACCGCTCGAGCCTGCCGATGGCCTGACTCACCGCAGGCTGCGAGACGCCGAGTTCGGCCGCCGCACGCGAGAAGCTCAAATGCCGCGCGACAAGCGCGAAGCAGCCGATATCGCGCAGTGGCGGACCGGAATCCATGCTCCAGTATGACCGGCTACCCGTGGTCCATCCATAAGCGGCAGTGATGGATGAGTGACTCGGGCGGCGGACGGCGGGCGGGCGGTCCTGGGTGGGTGTGTTCAGAGGTGGGTCCGGGGCCGGTCCGGGGGTGTTCGGTCCGGGGTTGGACCGTGGGTGTGTCCGTTTGAGGGCCGGTTCGTGGGTGTGTCCGTGTGGGGGCCGGTCCGGGGGCCGGTCGGTGTCAGAGGTCGTCCGGGTCGTACGGCTCCAAACGCGGCAGGAGCACGATGAGCAGCGTGGCGATCGGGCCGAGCAGCAGAGAAAGCGCCCACCACGCGAGCCCGGAGCGTCCCTTGCCCTGTGCGAGTCCGGCGTTGACAAGGCTCAGAGTGAAATAGAAGACCCCCGAAAGGCTTCCGTCAACCCCATTCATATTGCGGATTTTGTCACGCAATTACGCAGAAGTCGCGTCCCGTTGCGGACGGGCTTCTGGCGTATATCGGACAATTATGTTCAATTCTTTTAAATTAGGCGAATGGGGCTTCTTTCTCGTATTGCCGTGCTAATTACTCGCCGGTATTGGTTGTCCGACGCCCATTCTCGTGAAATG
>NZ_BOOO01000008.1 GCF_016863275.1 Planotetraspora mira | reverse complement strand
AGCAGTACATAAACTCGTGACGTAAAAACAGATAATTGTCGGAATTGCGCAAGTCGTGTAAATCGCGCCCGGAAGTCACGCGGCAGAGTGGTCTGGGTGCCGGGGTGGCGACCGCGCTGGCACACGTCCTGTCAGGCGGGCCCGCGCGGCAAGGAAGAGGACACGTCGATTCCGAGCCTCGCGGCGACGGGCCCCCTTTCCCGCTGGGCCGTGATGTCCTGCACCGCGCGTCGTGCGCTCTCCATCAAGGAGACCGGCGCCGTCTCCGGTGTCCCGCTGTCGAAAGGCGGTTCGGGGGCGTAAACCACGGCGAGCCGGATGGACTGGGCGGCCGCGTCGCCCCGCAGGTCAGCCGCGACGCGCAGGGCCCCGTCGATGACGCGTCTCGTCCGGGACCATCGGAAGGGCCTCCCGTCCTTCCGGCTTTCGCCGATCCTCCCGTTGAGCCTATCCTCCGGATGAGCCGCGCCCCGGTTGAGCCGAACCTCCGTTTGACCTGGCCTGACGCATCGGGGTGCTGGTCGCGAGCACCACTGATGCGGACGTTCCCGTCCTGAGCCGGACGACTCCCACGATGAGCGTGAAAGCAGATGCGGGGATCGGGCTATACACACTGACCGCTTTCACTCGTGGAGAGGCAACTGATGACAGGGAGGCCTTCGTGACCGCCCCACCCTGGCCGGACGAGTCCACCGAGATCCGGCTCTCCCACGACGAACCTGAACGGTTCGCCGCGATATTCGACGCTCACTTCACTGAGATCCACAGGTATGTGGCGAGCAGGCTCGGGCCGAGCGTCGCGGAGGACGTCGTCTCCGACACGTTTCTCACCGCGTTCCGCAACCGGTCGCGCTACGACGCGAGCCGAGGCGGCGTACGCCCGTGGCTGTACGGCATCGCGACCAACTTGATCAGCCGGCAGCGGCGGGTGGAGTTGCGCGCGCTGCGGGCGATGGGCAGGCAGGGCCCTGAGCCCCACGCCGAAGGGCCGGAGAACCGGGTCGTCACCGACGTCACGGCGCAACGACTGCAGCCCGCGCTGGCCGCCGCGATCGCCTCGCTGAACGACGGGGACCGGGACGTGCTCCTGCTGGTGGCACTGGCCGAGCTTAGCCACGAGGAAGTCGCCGCCTCCCTCGGCATTCCGTACGGGACCGTCGGATCCCGGCTGAACCGCGCCAGGAAGAAGGTGCGCGCGGTGCTGGGCGACAGCAACCCCATGAACGACCTGACGGACTTTTCGCGAAAGAAGGACCAGCATGGATGACCTGAAGATGGTGCGTGACGCCTACGGGGAGATCACGCCCAATCCGCAGCTGGAGACCCGGCTCCGGGCGAGGCTCGCCCACGAGGTCGGTCGTCCGTCGTCCCGGCGCGGATTCCTGCGCGGCCGGGCGGGCATCGGCCTGGGGCTGCTCGCCACGGCCGCCGCCGCGGCGGTCGCCGTCGCTGCCGTCGGGATCGGCGCGGGTGGAGGATCGGGTACGGCGCCCGTGGCGGGAGCCCCGGCCACGGAGTTGTCGGCCAAGTCGATCCTGCTGGCCGCGGCCGACCAGGCCGCGACCGAGTCGGCCGGCCGGTACTGGCGGCTGCACATGCTCAGCGGCTCCTCCGGCAGAGTGGAGGGCGTCACGCCGTACACGGTCTTCGGCCCGAACGAGTTCGACGGCTGGCGTTCGCCGTCCGCGCAGGAGACCGACTACACCTTCCAGCGCGAGCTGGCCGCCTACCCGCTGACGAACGCGGACAAGGCCGCGTGGAAGGCGGACGGCTCGCCGTCGTCCGTCAAGGTGCGCAACAACGAGGACTTCTACACCTACACGTTGACCGACGGCGGGTGGACCACGAAGCGGATCACCCCGGAGATCAAAAAGTCCGCCTCCGCGTCCTTCAAGCAGCTGTGCGCCCGGGCCGACGCCGCCGCCAAGTGCCCGCCGAGCGCCCAGCTGACCTGGGCCGAGAAGGAGAAGATCGCCTCCGACCCGGCGCGGTTCCAGGAACTGCTCTTCCCCAAGGCGGCCCCGGGGACGAGCCCGGCCAACAAGCTGATGCAGGGCTTCGACTTCCTCATCGAGCAGCCGGCCTCGCCTGAGATCCGGGCCAAGGCGTTCCGCATCCTCGCCGACCTGCCGGGCGTGCGCAGCGTGGGCAAGGTGAAGTCGCTGGACGGCCGTACCGGCGTCGGCATCGCGGCCGAGGGCGAGATGATCGACGACAGCGGCGCCACGTTCGAGTACCAGGTCATCCTCGATCCGAAGACCCACAAGGTGATCGGGGACAAGCAGACCATCGTGGGCGGAACCTACCGCGGCCTCGGCGCGGGCACGGTTTTGGTCGAGCAGAGCGTCATGCAGGCGGGCTGGACCGGCGACGCCCCGCACCACAGCTGATCGATCGCCTTCTTGAGACTGGGGGCCGGAGTGACTCGCCCACTCCGGCCCCCGCAGTGTCCGGTCGACGGCCCCCGCCGTGTCCGGCCGATGACCCAGGGGCCGGCCGGAGAGGCGCGATCCGGGGGCCCGCCCGCTTACATCACCGGTGAGGCGCGTCCGCGGAAATAGGGTGGAGCACTCGACCCCCTTGGAGGACATCACATGATCGGCATCGGCGGTATCACCCCGGCGGACCGTGACGACTGGCAGACGCTGTTCCGTGGCTACAACACGTTCTACGGGCGCACGCTTCCGCCGGAGATGTACGACAGGGCCTGGGACGCCTTCCAGGAGGACACCCGGATGCACGCCTTAGGGGCGAGGGTCGACGGCAGGCTGGTGGGCATCACGCACTTCCTCGTGCACGCCAGCACGACGGCGCCGGACGTGTGTTACCTGCAGGACCTGTTCACCGCGCCTGAGGCCCGGGGAAGGGGCGTGGCGCGCGCCCTCATCGAAGCGGTGACGGAATGGGCGCGTGCCCGGGGCTGCAGCCGGGTGTACTGGTCGACCCAGGAGACCAACACCACCGCCCGCAGGCTGTACGACCAGGTCGCCGTCAACCGGGGCTTCATCCTCTACCAGATCAGCCTGTAGGCGTCCGGGTGCGCAGAAGGGTGCCGCCGGACATCGGGGGCACCCTTCTTCTACGCGTGGTGGATGCTCACTTGGCGGAGTCCGCGAGGGCGACGAGAGCGGCCGCGTAGCGGAAAAGCTGGCTGCGGCCGAGGTCGCCGATCGTGACGATGCCGAGCGTGCGGGTCAGCGCCTCGGCGCCGGCCTCACCCACGCCGGCAAGGGCGGCGACGGGGGCGTCCACGAGCTTGTCCAGGGTGTACTCCTCGTACTCGCGGTCGAGCAGCTTGTCGAGGTTGGCAGAAACCGCCATGGGGTATCTCCAATGTTTACGATCTTTAAGGCCGCTTGTACGGCTTGATCGGAATCTTTGCAGATTCCGCCTATGCGGGTGATTCGTCCGCTCAAAGTCGTCAGCGGCCGACGACGTTGCGCAGGGGAGTGCCGTCCATCAGTGCGCGCGTGTTCTCGGCGATGAGGGCGTCGGCGCCCAGCGGTCGCCCGCCGGCGGCGTGCGGACTGATGATCACATCGGGTTCGTCCCACAGGGGGGAGTCGGCGGGAAGCGGCTCGCTCTCGAACACGTCGAGCGCCGCGCCGCCGAGCCGTCCGGCCCGGATGGCGCCGAGCAGGGCGGCGGTGTCCACGGTGGAGCCGCGCCCGACGTTGACCAGCCACGCGTGCGGTGGCAGGAGGGCGATTCGCGCGGCGTCCAGGGCGTGGTGGGTGGCGTCCGTGGACGGCAGGATCATGATCAGCAGGTCGGTGGCGGGGAGTTCGCGGGGCAGCCCGTCCACGCTGATCACCGGATGGCCGCCGCGTTCGCCTGCGGTGCGCGCGACTCCGGTGACGTGGGCGCCGAGAGCCGTGAGCAGCGGCGCGAGCACACCGGCGATCGAGCCGAAGCCCCAGATCAGCACGCGGGCGTCGCGCAGCGTGCGGAAGGTTCCGCCCGTGGTGATCGGCTGGATGCCGCCGAGTTCCCCCGCCCAGCGGTGGCCGATCTGTGCCCGCGTCAGCCGATGCAGCCGCCGCGCCGCCGCCAGCACGAGGGCCAGCGCGTGCTCGGCGACGGGCCTGTCGTGCAGCGAGCGGCCGGAGGTGACGACGACATCCGGTGCGAACCCGGCCGCCAGCACCTGGTCGGGCCCGGCCGCCAGGGTCTGCACCCAGCGCAGCGAGCCGAGCCTCCGGGCGGCGTCTCGGAGCATGCCGTCGGGATTCCCCCAGGTGACGAGAGCCTCGGCGTCCGCAGCGTGTTCCGGAATCGGTTCGTGCGGATCGTAGGAGGCGACGGTGACGTCGCCGGGCAGGCGTGGATCCAGCGGGATGGTGGTCGGAAGCAGGATCTTCAGGCTCATCGGGCTCCTCGTCGACGTCCGGCCGTCCTCGCCGGTGCTCACAGTTCGGTGCTCACAGTTCGGTGCTCACAGTTCGGTGCTCACCGTTCAGTGCTCACCGTTCAGTGCTCACCGTTCAGTGCTCACCGTTCAGTGCTCACCGTCCATCGGGTGCGGTCCAGATGGTGCCACCGCGGCGTGCGCGGGACGTGAACCCCCCCGGCATCCGCTCACTGAGCGGGCTGAAGCACCCTCGGTTCTTCGATAGTTGCGATCGTGTTCGGCAAGTTTCGGAGCGTTCTGGCGTATACGAACCTCGTCGGCGTTCCTGCTGGAGATGCGCGTCGTCCAAATGTATCTGCAGGTGAAACGGGTAATCGTCGTACGCCGCACTGAGTGCGCCCGAGCGTCGCGGTTGCCCGAACCTCCTCGCGTCGACGTGGTTGGCCGCCCTGAGGATCACGAATGTTTCCGAAACTGTTGACGACATCTGTTCGTAACACCTAGCGTGGCAGCGATCGAGTTCAGGGCCTGAGCGAAGGTCGCCGGCCGAGCGCCAGAGCCTGGTACGACGGCCGCGGCGAAGGCGGTCGGGGACGGATGGGTCAGATGAGAGCCGCGCTGCTGCAGAACTTCGGAAGTCCTCTTGAAATCGGCGAGCTGGAGCTCGACGAGCCGCACGCGGGCGAGGTCCTCGTCAGAGTCGAGGCGGCCGGTGTGTGCCACAGCGACCAGCACTATCTCGCCGGAGACCTGCGGTGCCCGCTCCCTGTCGTCCCCGGGCACGAGGGCGCCGGCGTGATCGAGGCCGTGGGACCGGGCGTCACCCGGTTCTCCCCGGGGGACAGGGTCTGCCTCATGTGGCGGCCCCGCTGCGGCCAGTGCCGCTACTGCCTGGTCGGACGGCCCGCCCTGTGCGAAGCGGCCGGCATCCAGTCGAGCTCGGGCGGCCTGCTCGACGGGACCAGCCGGCTGAGCGTCGGCGGCACGAAGGTCCATCACCTGCTGGGTGTCTCCTGCTTCGCCGAATACTGCGTCGTGTCCGAGCGCGCCGTGGTGCCGGTGCCCGACGAGGTGCCGGCCGAGATCGCGGCGATCGCGGGCTGCGCGGTCATCACCGGCGTCGGCGCCGTGCTCAACGCCATCGGCCGCTGTGCCGGCGACGGCATCGTGATCTTCGGTGCGGGTGGCGTCGGGTTGTCGAGCGTGCTCGGCGCGGTGCTGGCCGGGGCGAACCCGATCGTCGTCGTCGACGTCGTCCCCGAACGCCTCGAGATGGCGGCGCGGCTGGGTGCCACGCACACCGTGGACGCCTCCCGCGAGGAAACGGCGGAGGCTCTGCGTGCGATCCGGCCCGGCGGCATGGAGTGGGCGATCGAGGCGATCGGCCGCCCCGCCACGCTGGAGACGGCCATCGAGGTGCTTCGCCCCGGAGGGACGCTCGTGGCGGTCGGCCTCGGCGCGGTCGGCACGACGTTCGACGTTCCGCTCAACGTGCTGGTACAGCGGGAGAAACGTGTGGTCGGCAGCCTGTACGGCTCGGCCAACCCGCTCGTGGACCTGCCCCGGCTGTTCGATCTCTACCTGGCCGGCCGGTTGCCGCTCGACGCACTCGTCGGCCGGCGGTACCCGCTCGACCGCATCAACGAGGCCTTCGCCGACCTGGCCGACGGTTCGGTCGGCCGGGGCGTGGTTCTCCCGTGGGAGTCGCAGTGACCATCACGCACGACGCCGCCGAGGCGGACGAGCTTCGCTATGCCACCTATCCGAGCCTCCGCGACCGGGTCGCCTTCGTCAGCGGCGGCTCGACCGGCCTGGGGTCGGAGTTCGTCTCGGCGCTCGCCGCCCAGGGCGTCCGGGTCGGCTTCGCCGACATCGACGTCGCCGGAGCCGAGCGCCTGCTCGAACGGCTGAGCCGTACGGACTGTCCTGCGCCGTTGTTCGTCGAGGCGGATGTCCGCGACGTGGGCCAGGTGCAGGCGGCCGTCGCGGAGGTGGGGGACAGGCTCGGGCCGATCTCGATCCTCGTCAACAACGCGGCCAACGACGAGCGCCACGACAGCGCGGTGGTCGACGAGGCCTACTGGGACAACGCGATCGCGGTCAACCTGAAGCACCACTTCTTCGCGATCCAGGCGGTCGTCCCCGGCATGCGCGCGCTCGGCGGCGGGTCGGTCATCAACCTGGGCTCGATCAGCGCGCACGCCGACTTCGTGGGCCTGCCGGCGTACGTGACGTCCAAGGCCGGCATCGAGGGCCTGACCCGGACGCTGGCCCGTGAGCTCGGGCCTGACCGGATCCGCGTCAACTGCCTCATACCGGGTTGGGTCTTCACCGAACGGCAACTCGCGCAACTGGTCACGCCCGAGACGCTGGCGAAACTCGACCAGGTCCAGTCGTTGAAGGACAACATCATGCCGGCCGACGTCGCACGGATGGTGTTGTGGCTCGCGGCCGACGACAGCGCCATGTGCACCGGCCAGAAGTGGATCGTCGACGGGGGATGGATGTGAACATGTCGGACAACGCAGGCAGCGCAGGCAGCGCAGGCAGCGCTGACAACGCTGACAACACGGCAGGCGGCACTCAGCACGGCGGCGGCCGTACGAGGCGGAGCGCGCACTGGTTCGGCGCCGAAGGCCGGGCAGGCATGCTGTACCGGTCCTGGATGCGCAACCAGGGATTCGGGCCGGAGGTCTTCGACGGCCGCCCGGTCATCGGCATCGCGACCACCTGGTCCGAGCTCGCGCCCTGCAACTCGCACCTGCACCGGGTGGCGGAGGCCGTGAAACGCGGCGTCTGGCAGGCCGGCGGCTTCCCGCTGGAGTTCCCCGTGCTCGCGACCGGCGAGACGCTGATGCGCCCGACGGCGATGCTCTACCGCAACCTGCTCGCCATGGAGGCCGAGGAGCTCATCCGGGCCAACCCGCTCGACGGCGTCGTGCTGCTGTCCGGCTGCGACAAGACCACCCCCGGGCTGCTGATGGGCGCGGCCAGTGTCGACCTCCCGGCCGTGATGGTGACCGGCGGCCCGATGCTCAACGGCAAGTTCCAGGGCCGTGACGTCGGCTCGGGCACGCACGTGTGGAAGTTCGAGGCGGAGATCAAGGCCGGCCGGATGACCGTGGAGGAGGGCTACGCCGCCGAGGGTTGCATGGCCCGGTCGAACGGGCACTGCATGACGATGGGCACCGCCTCGACGATGGCCTGCATGGCCGAGGCCCTCGGCATGCAGCTTCCCGGCTCGGCGACCTGGCCCGCCGTGGACATGCGCCGGATGGAGGTGGCGCAGCAGGCCGGTCGGCGGATCGTGGACATGGTCGAGCAGGATCTGCGCCCGAGCACGATCCTCACCCGCGAGGCCTTCGAGAACGCGATCAGGACCAACGCCGCCATCGGCGGGTCCACCAACGCGATCATCCACCTGACCGCCCTGGCGGGACGGCTCGGCGTCGACCTGAACCTCGACGACTTCGACACCCTCGTCAGGGACGTGCCGACGATCGTCGACCTCATGCCGTCCGGCCGGTTCCTGATGGAGGACTTCTGCTACGCCGGCGGCCTGCCGGTGGTCATGCGTGAGCTCGACGAGGCGGGTCTGCTCAACTCGGACGCCGTCACGGTCACCGGCCGCGGCATCGGGGAGAACGTCGCGGACGCCGTCTGCTGGAACACCGAGGTGATCCGCCCGCTGACCGAGCCGCTGCTGCCGTCCGGAACCGGGACCGCGATCCTGCGCGGCAACCTCTGCCCGAACGGAGCGGTTATCAAGCAGTCGGCCGCGTCGCCGTCCCTCATGCACCACGAAGGCAGGGCGCTGGTCTTCGACTCGCCCGAGGCCTACCACGCGGTGTGCGACGACGACGACCTCGACGTCACCCCCGACGACGTCCTCGTCATCCGGGGTGCGGGCCCGAAGGGCTACCCGGGCATGCCCGAGGTGGCCAACGTGCCGTTGCCCGCGAAGCTGCTGCGGGACGGGGTGAGCGACATGGTTCGCATCAGCGACGGGCGCATGAGCGGCACCGGATTCGGCACCGTGGTCCTGCACGTGTCACCGGAGGCGGCGGTCGGCGGCCCGCTCGCGCTGGTGCGCACCGGCGACCGAATCGAGCTCGACGTGCCGGGCAGGCGGCTGACGCTGCACGTGAGCGACGAGGAGCTCGACCGGAGGCGCGCCGAGTGGCAGGCCCCCGCCACGCAGGAGGACGGCGGATACCGCTGGCTCTACCGCCAGCACGTCCTGCAGGCGGACGACGGGGTGGACTTCGGGTTCCTGCGCGGCAGCCGCGGGAGCGAGGTCCCGCGCGACTCGCACTGACGTCGGGGTGGCCCCTCCGGGCCCTCGCCGTATCCACCTCCGCCCCCTCTACCCCTTCGAACCGGCGTCCAGCGCCGAGGAGTCACCGTGAACATCGTCAGGTACCGGACGCGGGAATCCGCGGAGCCCCGGATCGGTCTGCACGACGACGGCCACGTCGCCGAGGTCGGGGGAGTGGGATCGCTCGCCGAACTGTGGGCGTCGCCGCTGGCCGACCTGCGGGCCCGGCTGACCGGAGGCCCGCTCGGCGACCGGGTACCTCTCTCGGAGGTCGACCTCCTGGCACCGGTCGACGGCACGACCGAGGTGTGGGCGGCGGGCGTCACGTACGAGACGTCCCGTGAGGCCAGGGTCGAGGAGAGCGAGCGGGCCGCGACCATCTACGAACTGGTCTACGACGCCGAGCGGCCGGAGTTGTTCTTCAAGTCGGTGCCGTGGCGGGTCGTCGGCCCCGGCGGCAGCCTGGCCGTACGCGCCGACTCGGCCGTCGACGTGCCCGAGCCCGAGCTGGCCCTGGTGGTCAACCGCTTCGGGGAGACCGTCGGCTACACGGTGTGCAACGACATGTCCTCGCGCAGCATCGAGGGGGAGAACCCGCTCTACCTGCCCCAGGCCAAGATCTACTTCGGCGGGTGCGGCCTCGGCCCGTGGATCACTCCGGTGTGGGAGATCGAGGATCCGTACGACCTCACGATCGAGATGACGATCGGCAGGAACGGCGAGCGGGAGTGGAGCGGCGAGACGAGCACCTCGCGGCTGCACCGGCGGCTGGACGACCTGGTGGCGTACCTGATGCGCGGCGACGTCCACCCCGACGGGGTCGTCCTGTCGACCGGGACGTGCCTCGTGCCGGAGGCGCCGTTCACACTCGCGGACGGCGACACCGTCGAGATCGGCATCAGCGGCGTGGGAGTGCTCCGCAACACCGTCGTCCGCGGCATGCCGCCCGGCGTGAACCCCGCGGACGGACACGTCGCAGAAGGGCGGCAGGCATGATCGACAGCATCGATCCGCGTACCGGGCGCACCGTCGAGCAGATCGACGCCGCCACGTCGCAGGCGGACCTCGACGACCTCTGCGCGCGGGCCGGGGCGGCCGCGCGGGAACTCACCGCACTGGGGCGTGCCGGGCGCGCGCGGCTGCTGCGCTCGATGGCGCGCTCGATCGAGGACCGCAGGGCCGATCTCGTCGCCGTCGCCGACCGCGAGACCGCCCTCGGCGAGCAGCGGCTGAACGGCGAGCTGACCAGAACCTGCTATCAGCTCGACCTGTTCGCCGACGTCGCGGAGGACGGCGCCTACCTCGAGGCCACCATCGACCACGCCGGGGACACCCCGATGGGGCCCCGTCCCGACCTGCGCCGCATGCTGCTCCCGCTCGGGCCGGTCGCGGTGTTCGGCGCGAGCAACTTCCCGTTCGCGTTCTCCGTCCCCGGCGGCGACACGGCGTCGGCGCTGGCCGCCGGATGCCCGGTCGTCGCCAAGGTGCACGAGGCGCACCCGGCGACGTCCGTGCACGCCCACGCGGCGCTCGCCGAGGGCGCGAGGGCGGCGGGCGTGACCCCCGACGTGGTCAACCTGGTCTTCGGCCGCGAGGCGGGCGTCGACCTGGTCAGGCACCCCGCCGTCCAGGCCGTCGGCTTCACCGGCTCCCTCGGGGCCGGGCGGACGCTGTTCGACGTCGCCTCGTCCCGGCCGTCGCCGATCCCCTTCTACGGCGAGCTGGGTGCGCTCAACACGCTCGTCGTGTGCCCCGCGGCGGCTGCGGCGCGCGGTGAGGACATCGCGGCGGGACTGGCGGCCTCCTTCACGCTCGGCGTCGGGCAGTTCTGCACGAAGCCCGGCGTGGTGCTGCTCCCCGCGGGGCCGGACGGCGAGGCCGTCCGGCGTTCACTGGCGGAGCGGGTCGGGGCGATGTCCGCCGGAATCATGCTCAGTGAGCGGACGGCCGACTCCTACCGGCGCGGCACGGAGACCCTCCTCGGCATGGACGACGTCCAGGTGCTCGCCCGTGGGCACGAGGGCACGGGCGACGGCTGGACCGGCGTTCCGCTGCTCCTGCGGGCGGACGCCGGCTCGGTGACGGGCGCCCTGACCGAGGAGTGCTTCGGTCCGGTCCTGGTGGTCGTCGAGTACACCGGCGCCGAGCAACTGCTGGACCTGCTGCGATCGTTCGGGCCGGCCCTCACCGGGACGGTCCACGCCGACGCGGCGGACGGGGAGTTGTCGGCTCTCCTGCTCGCCCAGCTCGCCGGCACGGTGGGCCGCGTGGTGTGGAACGGGTTCCCGACCGGTGTCGCGGTGGCCTGGGGCATGCATCACGGAGGTCCGTTCCCGGCGACGACCAGCGCTCTCCACACCAGCGTCGGCACCACGGCGATCCGCCGCTGGCTGCGCCCGATCAGCCTGCAGAACGTCCCGCAGGAGTTGCTGCCGGACGAGCTGCGCGACGTCCCCGTCGGCGCCACCGGCCTCGTCCGTCGCGTCGACGGAGTCCTCACCCCGGTCGCATAGCCCGATCCGCCGGACGACATGCTGGACACGCTGAATTCCCTCTGAAGAGACATGGCTGCAATGACGACACATTCCCAGGGGCCCGCACCGCTCCGCTGGGCGATCATCGGCACCGGCGGGATCGCGAGCGCGTTCGCCGAAGACCTCCGGCTGTCGGACGCCGGCGAGGTGGTGGCGGTCGTTTCCCGTTCCGCCGAGCGGGCCGAGGCGTTCGCCGCGAAGACGGGCGCCGCGCGCTTCTCCGCCGACCAGGCCGAGCTGCTGGCGTCCGACGACATCGACGCCGTCTACGTCGCGGTGCCGCACAGCGGGCACCGGGACGCGGCCGTCGCCGCGATCGAGGCTGGCAAGGCCGTGCTGGTCGAGAAGCCGTTCACGATCAACCGCGCCGAGGCCGAGGAGCTCGTGAAGCTGGCCCGCGCGAAGGGCGTGTTCCTGATGGAGGCCATGTGGACGCGCTTCCTGCCCCACATGGTCCGCATCCGCGAACTGCTCGCCCAGGGGCGGCTCGGCGACCTCCGGCAGGTCAACGCCGCGCTGGGCGTCTGGTTCGAGAAGGACCCGGCGCACCGGATGTTCGACCCGCACCTGGGCGGCGGTGCCCTGCTGGACCTCGGGGTCTACCCGGTGTCGTTCGCGTCCATGGTGCTCGGCGAGCCGACGACCGTGCTCGGGGCGGCCCAGTTCGGCGACACCGGTGTGGACGCGCAGACCACGGTGGTGCTCCAGTACGGGCAGGGTCGGCAGTCGGTGCTCGCCACCTCGATGGAGGCGTGGCTGCCGAACCGGGCCTCGATCTCGGGGACGGACGCCCGCATCGAGGTGGACCACATGTTCTTCACCCCGAAGTCGTTCACCCTGACCACGCGGACCGGGGCGGTGGAGCGGTACGACTTCCCCGTGGAGGGCAGCGGCCTGCGCCTCCAGGCGGAGGAGGTCGCGCGGTGCGTCCGGGACGGTCTGCTGGAAAGCCCCGTGATGCCGCTCGACGAGACCTGCCAGATCATGGGCACGATGGACGAGGTGCGCGCCCAGATCGGCCTGCGGTACCCGAGCGAGTGACCTCGGCGGCCGGTCGATGTCCGGCTTGTCATCGAGTGCGCGTTCTGTGAGAGACTGCGCAGTCGATTTCGGCGGGGGCGGGCCAGGGCCCGGGTGTGGAACCGCGGTCCGGCCGCCCCGCCAGGCAGAGGGGTACATGAAACTCGGTTTGCACTACTGGAACTTCTCGACCCCGACGGAACCCGAGTTGATCGCGCCGACGCTGGCGCAGACGGCCCGAATCGCCGAGGACGCGGGGATGTCGTCGTTCACGCCGATGGACCACTACTTCCAGATGCGGTACCGCGGGGGAAGCGCGAACGAGCCGATGCTGGAGGGATACACGACGCTCGGGTACGTGGCCGCGCTGACCACGCGGATGACGCTCGGCCTGATGGTCACCGGCGTGATGTACCGGCATCCCGGCCTGCTGGCGAAGATCGTCACCACTCTCGACGTGCTGTCGGGTGGTCGCGCGCAGTTCGGCATCGGCGCGTCCTGGTACGAGCGCGAGCAACGCGGGCTGGGCGTGCCCGTGGTTGCGATGGCCGAGCGGTTCGAGCGGTTGGAGGAGACGATCCAGATCTGCCTGCAGATGTGGAGCGACGACGACGGCCCCTACCGGGGACGTCACTACCAGCTCGAGGAGACCCTGTGCGTGCCGGCTCCGCTGGGCCGTCGGCGCCCGGCGATCATGATCGGCGGCGGCGGGGAGAAGAAGACCCTGCGGCTGGTCGCCCGATACGGCGACGCCTGCAACCTGTTCGCCACCGGCCCGGACGAGGTGGCGCACAAGCTGGGCGTGCTCCGGGCGCACTGCGACGCCGAGGGCCGCGACTACGAGGCCATCGAGAAGACCGTGATGTACAGCCGCCCGGTCCTCGAGGAGACCGGCGTGTTCCTCGCCGAGGCGGAGGAGTACGCCAGGCTGGGGGTCAGCGAGATCCAGGTGCTGCCGGACCGGCACCCGGTCGACTTCACCGAACAGGTGGCCGAGCACGTCTCCCCACGCGTCGCCGACATCGGCTGAGGCACGGGTGACCCGCTGACACACGGGTGACCCGCCGGCGCGACCAGGCACCGGCGGGTCACCCGAGGCGTCTCAGCCCTGGCCCGCCGCGGAGGTGACCGTGGCCTCCATGACCCGGTCGAAGCCGACGTGGCGCCGCGGCCCGGTCATCGACACCGAGAGGGTCTCCCGGATGTCGGCGCTCGAGGCCCCGACCCGCAGTTCGACCTGGCCCGGATCGACCTGCCGCCGTCCGGACGCCCCCGTGTAGGAGGTCTGGTCGGCGTGCAGGGAGATCGTGACCTCCCGCGTCTCATCCGGCTCCAGGTCGACCCGGTGGGCGGTCAGCAGCGACTGCACCGGACGGGCGACCTCCGCGACCGGGTCGTGCAGGTAGACCTGGACGACCTCCGACACCGGGCCGGTCGCGCCGTTGTGGAGCGTCACCCGCACGTCGAAGGCGCCGTCGGTCGGCCACGTCGCCGCCGCGTCGGCGGTGACGCCCTTCCACGTGATCGGGGTGTACGACAGTCCGTGCCCGAAGGGGAACAGCGGAGTGGGGTCCACCGAGCTCACCTCGCTGCGCCGGGCCAGCGGAGAGGCCAGGTAGGTGGAGGGCTGGGTGGCGCCGTCGCCGGGGAAGCTCACCGGGAGCCGCCCCGCCGGGTCGGCCCGGCCGGAGAGCACGTCGGCCAGGGCCCGTGCGCCCTCCTCACCGGGGAAGAACCCGCACACGACGGCCGCCAGGCGGTCGGCCTGCCGGGCCAGTTCGTACGGCCGGCCGACCAGAAGCACGAGCACGACCGGCTTGCCGGTGGCCAGCACGGCCTCCAGCAGTTCCTCCTGCCGCCCGGGAAGGCGCAGGCTCGCCACGTCGCAGCCCTCGCCGGAGGTGCCCCGGCCGAACAGGCCCGCCTGGTCGCCGAGCACGGCCACGCAGACGTCGGCGTCGGCCGCCGCCGCGACGGCCGCCGCGATTCCCTCGTCGTCTCCGCCGAGGACCGGGACACCCTGCTCGTAACGCACGTCGTAACCCGCCGGATCGGCGCGCAGCGCCTCGACCAGGGTCGGCACCTCGAGGCCGATGGGGACGTCCGGGTGGTGCACTCCGACGTGCATCGGGAACGAGTAGCACCCCATCATGGCCTGCGCGGTGTCGGCGCGCGGCCCGACCACGGCCAGCCGCAGGCCCGCGGCCAGCGGCAGCGAGCCCCCGTCGTTGTGCAGCAGGACGACGGAGCGGCGGGCCAACTCGGCCGCCAGGGCCCGCTCCTCCGCGCCGTCCAGCACCGCGTCGGCGCCCGTCTCTTCGGGCGCCGCCTCGTCGAGCACGGAGGGCTCGGGCGTCCATTCGGCGTCGAGCAGTCCGAGCCTGCACTTTTGCAGGAGCACGCGCCGCAACGCACGGTCGATGAGGGCGATGTCGACCTCGCCGCGGTCGATCGCCTCGATCAGCGGCGGGCCGAAGGTGTTCACCGTGGGCAGTTCGACGTCGATCCCCGCCGTGAGAGCGAGCCTGGCCGCGTCGCCGGGCGAGTCGGCCACGTTGTGCAGGGTCTGCAGGAAGGCGACGGAGAAGTAGTCGGCCACGACGGTGCCGGTGAAGCCGTAGGTGTCGCGCAGCAGGTCGGTGAGCAGGGTGGGGTCGGCAGCGACCGGCACCCCGTCGATGTCGGCGTAGGAGTTCATCACCGAGTCGGCCCCGGCCCGCAGCGCCATCTCGAACGGCGGCAGCAGGACGTCGGCGATCTCACGGCGGCCCACCGACACCGGGGCGAGGTTCCGTCCCGCCTTGGACGCCGAGTAGCCGACGAAATGCTTCAAGGTGGCGACCACGCCCGCGGACTGCACACCGCGGATGTAGGCGCTGCCGATCGTGCCGACGAGGACGGGATCCTCGCCGATGGTCTCCTCGACGCGGCCCCACCGCAGGTCGCGGGCGACGTCCAGGACCGGCGCGAGCCCCTGGTGGATGCCGAGGCGCCGCATGGTGGCGCCGATCTGCGCGCCCATCCGCTCCACGAGGTCCGGATCGAAGCTGGCCCCCCAGCAGAGCGGCGACGGGTAGACGGTGGCCTTCCACGCGGCCAGGCCGGTCAGGATCTCCTCGTGCACCAGCGCGGGGATGCCCCAGCGTCCCGCCTCCGTGATCGAACGCTGCGCGTTCGCGAGCGTGGTCGCCCCCGTGAGGACGCCGACGGGCGTCGTGCCGAACGGCCGGGTCAGCTGGCCGATGCCGTCCTTCACCAGTTCGTCCCACCCGACGGGCAGCGACGTGAACTCGTGCTGGTGCGGGGCCATCTCGCCGTCTTCGTCCTTGATGCCCACCCAGACGCCGTACAGCTGCGCGACCTTCTCGGCCACGCTCATCCGGGCCATCAGTGCCTCGACCCGGTCCTCGTCGGGGACGGCGGCGTCCTTCCACACCTCTGGCGACGTTTCAGTGCTCAAAGCCACGGTGCTCTCCGTTTGTCGTTGGAATCGCTCGTACGGCCGTCGTCGGCATCAGTCCAGCCACCCGCCGTACGCCGGGGTGCACTGGTCGAGCTCGTCCCACAGTTCTGGGGGAATCGGGGTGGTGGCGAGATCGAGGGTGGTGGCGATCCGCGCGGGCTCGGAGATCCCGACGATGGTCGACGTCACCCGCGGGTCCCGCAGGGAGAACTGCAGCGCGGCGGCCGCCAGGGGGACGCCGTGGGCGGCGCACGCCCGCTGCATCGCCCGGACCGCGTCCCTGACCGACTCGTCGGTGTCCCGGTAGGCGTAGCGGGGCTGCGCGTCCGGGCCCTTGACCAGCATTCCTCCGCCGTACGGCGCGCCGTTGACGAAGGCGACCCCCCGCTCGGCGGCGTCGTCGAGCAGCTGATCGGCCTCGCGGTTCACCAGGGTCCACCGGTTGTGGTTGATCACGGCCTCGAACACGCCGGTCCCGACGAACCGGCGCATCAGCTCCACCGGCCCTCCGGCGATCCCGAGGTGGCCGACGACACCGGCGTCACGCAGCGCCACCAGCGCCTCGACCGGGCCGCCGGGAGCCATGGCCTGCTCGAACGTGACGTGGAACTCCGGGTCGTGCAGGTACATCATCGGCACGCTGTCGACGCCCAGCCGGTCCAGGCTCTCCTCGACCGAGCGGCGTACCCGCTCGCCGGAGAAGTCGCCGGAATCGGGGTCGGCGTCGGCCTTGGTGGCCAGGACGAACCCGTCAGGCATGACACGCCGCCGCAGGACGGCGCCGATGCGCCGCTCCGCGCTGCCGCCGCCGTAGTTGTTGGAGGTGTCGAGGAAGTTGAACGGGCCGTCGAGGACGGCCTCGACCGTGGCCTCCGCCCGCTCCTGGTCGACCGCATAGCCGTACAGCGTGGGCATGCTCGCCAGGGGGCTGGTCCCGATGCAGATGGGTGTCACGGAGAGCCCGGTGCGGCCGAACGCGCGGCGCTCCGCGGGGTCGGGCAGCGGGTACGCGCCGGTGTGCCGGTCGTTCGTCAGGTCATCGGCCATGTCAGATCACGAATTCGGTCGTGCGGCGGCCGCGGCAGCCGGGCTCGGCCCGGAAGATCATGCCTGCCAGGGGCTGACGCCGCAGGTCGTCGGGGGAGAGGTCCTCGGTGGAGGTGCTGATGATGAGCTGGTCCAGGTCCTTACCGGCGAAGCAGCACGACGTCACCTGCGAGACCGGAAGGGTGACCGTGCGCTCGATCCGGCCGTCGGGGCCGAATCGGCAGACGCGCGATCCGCCCCAGAAGGCCGCCCACACGGCGCCTTCGGCGTCCACCGTCAGCCCGTCGGGCATCCCGGGGACGGAGGAGGTGTCGGCGAACACGCGCCGGTTCGACAGCGCGCCCGTCGTCACGTCGTAGTCGAACACGTCGATGCGACGCAGCGGGCTGTCCACGAAGTAGCACAGGGTCGCGTCGGGCGACCAGTCCACGCCGTTGCTGATCGTGACGTCGGTGAGCACCGTGTGCAGGGAGCGGTCGGCGTCGAGGCGGTAGAGGCTCGCCGCGCCCGGCTCCAGGTCGTAGGCCATGCTTCCGGCGAAGTACCGCCCCGCGGGATCGACGCCGGCGTCGTTCATGCGGATGCGCGGCCGTCCTGCCAGCGGGGCGGCCAGCCGTACGGCCAGACCGTCCCGCGAGGCCAGCGCGATGCCCTCGCCGTCCGCGACGACGACGGTCGCCGGGTCGGTCGTGGGGTGCACGGCGGTGACCGGCGCCGGCAGGTCGAACCACCTGACGTCGGCCGTGTCGAGATCCGTGTCGACGTCCGCGTCGAACACCCGCCCGCGGGGGATGTCGACGAAGCGCACCCGACCGAGGGCGTCGTCCCACACGACGCCCTCACAGTGGACACCTGAGACGTCCAGCCAGGGCCGCGCCTCCAGGTCTCCGCCCGCCGACCCGATAGGGGACTCCGCCATCACGGCGCCAGCGGCGCCAGAGCCGCCGCCGCCAGACGGTGGCCTTCGACGAGCCGCGCGAGCACCGCGTCGGTCTCGGCGTCGGGGCGGGTCTCCTCGAGGTGGGCGGACCGCCAGCTGAGCAGCCGCCGTACGCCTTCCGACCAGGTGACCTTCGGCTGGAACGACGGGACGAACCGCTTGATCTTGGTGTTGTCGAACACGGCGCTGTGCTGCAGGTCGCCGACGATCAGATCCGACCAGAACCAGTCCGGGGCCACGACCGGCAGGAGCTCCGACGGCAGGTGGAGGAGACGGGCCGGCGTCCCGGCCGTGCGGCCGATGATGTCGTAGATCTCGTTCCAGCTCAGCGCCTCGTTGGAGGTGATGTGGAAGTCCTCGCCGACGGCCTGCCAGTTGCCGATCAGGCCGACGAGGCCGACGGCGAGATCACTCGCGTGCGTCAGGGTCCACAGGCTGGTGCCGTCACCGGGGACGACCAGTTCGTCGCCGCGCACGATCCGGTCCCACGCCGTCCAGTCGCCGGGAAGCGGGGGATGGGCGTCGTCGTAGGTGTGCGACGGCCGCACGATCGTGACGGGGAACTCCCGCTCCTCGTACGCGTGCCGCAGGACGTCCTCGGCGGCGATCTTCTCCCGGGCGTACGCCAGGTAGGGGTTGCGCCGGGTGGTCGACTCCACGAACGGCACCTGCCGTACCGGCTTGTGGTAGATCGAGGCGCTGCTGATGTGGATGTACTGGTTCGTCCGGCCCTCCAGCAGTTCCACGGCCGCCGAGGCGTCCTTGGAACCGAAGCTGAGGAAGTTGACCACGGAGTCGAACGTCGTGCCGTCGAGGGCCCGGCGCATCGACTCCGGGTCCTGGACGTCGCCTTCGATCGTCGTGACCCCGGCAGGGAGTGGCCGGCGACCGGCGGTGCGGCCGCGGTTCAGGACGTGGACGTCCTGTCCCTGACGCACCGACTCCGCGACACACGACGAGCTGATCGTGCCGGTGCCGCCGATGTAGAGAACCTTCACTGCAGGACTCCGGATCTTGGATTCAGGGATGGGCAGGATGCGATCAGCTGCGGGACTTGCCGGCGTACCAGTCTTCGAAGCCGTTCTCCACGATGCTGATGAGCAGGTCGTCCGAGCGGATGCCGATGTCTCCCAGTCGCTTGGCGATCTGGTCGAACATCGCGTACTTGGTGGTCACGTCGTACATGTGCACCATCAGGATCTGGATGCTGATCAACTGTCGCCGGTCGACGCCGTTGTAGCCCGGATCGAAGACGATCTCTTCCGGCGCGTGGGTGCGGAAGATCTGGAACTTGTCGGTCGGGTCCATGCCGAGGCCGTCGACCAGGGCCTGGTGGATGCCGTCACTGATCTGCTCGCCCAGCCGTTCGGCGAGGGAACGGTCGAGGTCGATCTGCACAAGAGGCAAGAGGGGTTCCTTTCAGCGCCGGGCGGTCGACCGGATGTCCGGGCGCCACGGCGGGACGTGCACGAAAGCAGGAAGCCGAAAACTTTCGGAAAAACTATGAAACTTAAGGTCCGCAGTGACAACGTAGAACGATCGGTTGACGAACGTCAAGGGTGAAGCAGCCTGCGAAAGCTGACACAGCGACATCTTCGCCCGTCAGGGCACCTGATCTATGATCATTTCCGGTCGGGTGAGACCGATCGGGAGCCGACCCGGCAGAGGTCGCCGGGCGCCCGGGCGACGGACTTGAGCCAACGATACTCCGCGATTGTTTTTCCTGGTAGAGCGGATGATTCCGGTATCCGGCCCCGAGCGCCGGGCAGGCGGACGGCAGCCCCTCAGGGGTGGGACGTCGCCGTCCGCCGCTGGGAGCGGGCCACCGTGTCGGCCGCTTAACAACTTTCTATAAACTTTCGCATCGCCTGGCCGGCGCGGTCTCCTCCCGCCGGAACGACACGTGAGAGTGAGGCCGACCTGTGAACATCACGGTGACGGGCGCGAGCGGCAAGACGGGGCGCGCCGTGGTCCAGGACCTGCTCGCCCACGGACACGAGGTGCGCGCGGTCGACGTGGCGGGCACGCCCGGCGACCGAGGCGAGCTGGCGGACCTGGGCGCGCCGTTGCTGCGCGCCGACCTGACGGACTTCGGCGACACGGTGGACGCGCTGACCGGGGTCGACGCCGTCGTCCACCTCGCGGCGATCCCCGCACCCGGTTTCGTCACCGACGCGCGGACGTTCACCGCGAACACCGCGATGAACAGCAACGTCTTCCTCGCCGCGGCCAAACTCGGGGTGGGCCGGGTGGTGTGGACGTCGAGCGAGACCACGCTGGGATTCCCGTTCGGCGCGGCCGCTCCGCCGCGGTACCTGCCCGTGGACGAGGATCACTACCCCCATCCCACTTCGGCCTACGCGCTGTCGAAGGTCGTCGGGGAGACACTGGCCGAGCACATCGCCGCGTGGTCGGGCATCCCGATCATCGGGCTGCGGCTGTCGAACGTCCACGACGCCGCCGACTACCCGAAGATCCCGTCCTACTGGGCCGACCCGCTGACCAGGGTCTTCAACCTGTGGGGGTACGTCGACGTGCGCGACGTCGCCCAGGCGTGCCGGCGGGCGCTGCTCGCCGAGGTCACCGGCGCCCCGTCCTACGTCATCGCCGCCGGGGACACGCTGATGGACCGGCCCTCCGCCGAACTGGCCGCGGAGGTCTTCCCCGAGGTGCGGGCCCGCCGCCCACTGGACGGCCACGAGAGCCTGCTGAGCAGCGAGAAGGCCCGTGACGAGCTGGGATACGTCCCGCTGTACTCCTGGCGTGACGTTCTCGGAACGCCGCTCACGTGACCGTCGGTCATGTGACCGCCGCGGCGCGGGGCCGCGGTGTTCGGCGGGCCGTCAGACCCGGCGGCGGGCGGCGCGCCCCTTCCACGGCGCGGTGCTGTTCCTCTCCACCAGGCTGGTGGACAGCTCGAGGTGCAGCGGCTGCTCGCCGGGGGTGTGCGTGGTCTCCAGCACGTTGCGGATGGCCAGCACGGCCATCTGGGCGAGGGGCTGCCGGATGGTGGTGAGCCGGGGGAACATCCATTCGCAGACCTCGGTGTCGTCGAACCCGACGACGCTGAGATCCTCGGGGATGCGCAGCCCCCTGGAGTGGGCCGCGTCGTACACGCCGGCCGCCTGCTGGTCGGAGCCGGCGAAGATGGCGGTGGGCGGTTCCGGCAGGTCGAGCAGCTCGAGCGCGGCCCGCCTGCCTCCCTCGGCGTAGAAGTCGCCCTGCCGCACCAGGCTCTCGTCGAGCGGCAGCCCCGCTCGCCCGAGCGCGGCGCGGTAGCCGTCGAGGCGTTCCAGGCTGCACCGGACGTCCTCCGGTCCGGTGATCACTCCGATACGGCGATGGCCGAGATCGGCCAGATGCTCGGTGGCGGCGAACCCGCCGGCCCAGTTGGTGGCGCCGATGGTCGGAACGTCGCGGTCGTATCCGCCGACCTGGTCGATGACGACGAAGGGGGTGTCGATCGGGCGCAGCGTCTCCGCGGCCACCTGCCGGGTGTTCGTGACCACCAGGACCACGCCGTCGGTGGGCCGGGAGGCGATCGTCTTGAGCCATTCGCGGGGCTGGGCCTGCCGGTCGTGTGTCACGGTCAGCACCAGGCTGGCGCCCAGCCGGTAGGCCTCCTGCTCGGCGCCGCGCAGCAGCTCACAGGCCCAGGCCGTGTCCAGCTCGGTGATGACGAAGTCGACCAGGCCGACCTTTCCCGTCTCGGATCTGGCCCTGCGCTGGTAGCCCGTCGAGATCAGCGCGTCCTGGACCCGGCGGCGGGTCTCGGGGCCGACGGCTTCCCGGCCGTTGAGCACCTTGCTCACCGTCGGCGCGGACACGCCCGCCTCACGCGCGACCATCGCGATGGTCACCCGGTCGGCGTCGGCGCCACGGGGAGTTCCCGCTGCTGCCCGCTTATGTGTCCTCGTCCCCTGCTCGGTCGCCACGACACCTCTTCACGCGCTGAGCCTGTGCTGTCGAAAGTTTCTCTAACGGTAGCACCGCCTGGTGGGGGGCCTGTAGAACGTTCGACAGGTAAGCTGCACACGGCATGAATACCGGAATGTCCGAATTGGGGCCGTAACGAGGTCCGTCGGCACGCTCCGGCACCGGCCCGCACGGTGTTCCGGGGCGCCTGCGGTGTGGCTTCATCCGGTGATTACCTGCGGATACCGCACCGATGATCTCGACATGACCGTTCCGGGCGTCCGCGGGGACGCCGCCGGCGATAGGCCGCAGGGCCCGCCCCACGTAACTGAACGGAAACAAATTCGGCCGAAGTTATTGACACTGTCGCCGGGCCGGTGTTTTTCTCTCACCAGAAGACTTTCCGAAACTTTCGGTATCCGTGAGCAGTGCAGCTTTCGTCGGCCGGTGATCCCGGCCGAGGGGAGGACGCACGCCCTGTCCCGCGACCCCGTGCCGACATCGTCGCCGCGTGTGAGCGGGACCCCCGTGCTCATACGTGAGCACAGGCCGTCATGGCCGTCCCCATGTAGTGGAGGACGGCGCGACGTCGACACGACCAGTGCGTGCGAGTCACGTGCAAGGAGAGATCACATGCTGGGATCCTCGCGAATCTGGAAGCGCCGCCTCCCCGGAGCCGCAGCCGTGTTCACGGCCGCGGTGCTGGCGCTCGCCGGATGCGCCGGCGGAGCTTCGACCGAGACCACGGACAAGGGTTCGGCCGACTCGGGCAACATCACCTGGTGGGGGTGGACGCCCGACTCAGCCCCCGCCGAGGCCTACATCAAGGCGTTCAACAAGGTCTACCCGAATATCAAGGTCACCTATAAGAAGCTGACCATCGACGGCTACGACGCCGCGATCCGCCCGGCCCTGGCCTCGTCGGTCGGCCCGGACGTCTTCGACGTCGCGCCTGGCGCCGCCAACGGCTCCGTCGAGATCTACGGTGTGAACGCCGTCGACCTCGCCCCGGCCGTCCAGAAGCTCCTCGGCACGGACTGGAAGTCGAAGCTGGCCCCGATCGGAGTGTCCAGCCTGACCAACGACGGCAAGCTCGCCGCCCTGTCGGTCGGCTCGAACTTCGCCGGTTCGGTCTGGGTCAACCAGGACCTGTTCGACAAGTACGGGCTGAAGCCGCCCACGAACAACGACGAGTGGAAGCAGGTCTGCGCGGCCTTCAAGACCCACGGGATCAAGTGCTTCGTCCAGGGCGCGGCCCAGACCGCGTTCAACGAGGACACGCTGCAGGCGATCAGCAACAACGTCAAGCCGGGCGTGTGGGCGCAGGCGCTGGACAAGAAGGTCCCGTGGACCGACCCGACGATCGTCAAGGCGCTGACCCTCTGGAAGGGCCTGTTCACCGACGGGATCATGCAGGAGGGCGCACTGGGCACCCAGCAGTACCCGGACGCCAACAACGAGTTCATGTCCGGCAAGGCCGCGATGGTCATGATGGGCACGTGGTACATGCAGTACTCCACCGTCGACGGCAGCACCGCCGCGATCTCCGGCGCGGGCGTCGGCGACCCCAAGCCGTTCACCCAGCTCCCGATCGCGTTCCCCGACCTGGCGGGCACCGGTAACGTCGGGTCACTCTACGGCGACGCGGACTTCGGCCTGGCCGTGAACAAGAAGTCCAAGTCCATCGCCGCCGCCACCACCTTCGCGACCTGGCTCGGGACCTCGGAGGCGGGACAGCAGGCCGTCGCCGACATCCTGAACGACATCCCCGCCCTGGTCAGCGTTCAGCCGGACTGGAACTCGATCAAGCTGGTCAACCCGGAGGCGCAGCGCCCGGCGCTGGAGAAGCTGATCAGCGACGCGGGCAAGTCCGCCGAGCCGCGCCTGTCGACGGTGAGCGCCGACCTCCAGACCGCCATCGGTGTGGCTTCGACCACGGTGGCGGCGGGACAGGCCACCCCCGAGCAGGCCGCCGCGACTCTGCAGAGCACCGCCGAGAAGATCAAGTAGAGCCGCAGACGGCCCGTCTCATCCCATACGCGCAGGGAGACTCATGACTTCCATCACCTCGCAGAAGACCGGGGCGCGCCGTCCATCGCCCGCCCCTCTTCCGGATCGTTCCCGGAAGAGGGGCGGGAGGCCCTCGGGCCTGCCGTGGATCATGCCGGCGTTCGTCTTCGTGGTCGGTCTGCTCTATTACTGCATCATCGAGACCGGCTACCTCTCGACACTCGACTGGGACGGCACGAGCCCCACCCCCACGTCGGTCGGGTTCGGCAACTACAGCCAGATCCTCCAGGACCCCATCTTCTGGAAGGCCATCTGGCACACGGTGGTCTTCTTCATCGTGACCTTCACCGTGCAGACCGCCATCGGGTTCGTGTTCGCGGCGCTGCTGCACTCGAAGATCAAGCTGGGCGCCGTCTACAAGGTCCTCGTGTTCACGCCGGTGGTCCTCGCGCCGGCGACGATGGCGCCGGTGTTCCGGCAGATGTTCGCCGCGGACGGCCAGCTGAACTGGGCCCTGGACCACATCGGTCTCGGTTTTCTGTCCCAGCCCTGGCTGGCACAGTCGAGCACCGCGATGCCGGTGATCATGTTCATCACCGTCTGGCAGTTCACCGGTCTCACGTTCGTGCTCTACTTCGCCGCGATGGGGCAGATCGATCCCGAGACGCTCGAGGCCGCGCGCACCGACGGGGCGAGCAACCTCCGCGTCCTGATGAGCATCGTCTGGCCCGGTGTGCGGGGGACGACGGTCGCCCTGGCGATGCTCGGTGTGATCGGGGCGCTGAAGACCTTCGACGTTCCGTACCTGGTGACCATCGGCGGGCCGAACTACAGCACGGAGTTCCTCGGGACCTACATCTACCGGATCAGCATCCCGTCGGCCCACGTCGGCTATGGGGCGGCCCTGTCGATCTTGTTGCTCATCCTGGCGTTGCTCGGCGCGATCACCGTCGCGGCCCGCGCCAACCGTAAGGACGGTGAATCCAGTGTTTGAAGCGCGCCGTCTGTCCACCAAGCTGCTGCTTCAGCTCCTCGTCACCCTGATGATCATCCCCTACCTGTTCCCCCTGGTGGTCATGGTCCAGGGGTCGCTGGCGGGTAAGGGGATCGGCAACTACCAGGCCGTGTTCGCCGTCGGCACCGTGGGGACGTTCTTCAGGAACAGCGTCATCGTCTCGGCCTCGACGATTCTGATCGTCTACGTCCTCACGATGTTCGCGGCCTTCGGGTTCTCCAAGCTGCACATCCGCGGCAAGGAGGTCTACTTCTGGATGATCCTGGCCGCCCTCACCCTGCCCGAGGTCGTGCTGCTCACCCCGCTGTTCGCGACGACCCTCAGCATCGGCGTGTACGACACGTACTGGGCGGTGGTGTTGCCGCTGGCCGCGCTCCAGATCCCCTTCGCGGTCCTGCTGGCCAGGAAGTTCATCGACGGCGTCCCCGACTCGCTCTTCGACGCGGCGCGGGTCGACGGCGCCAACATCTTCACCGCGTTCCGCTACATCGTCGTTCCGATGACCCGTCCGATCGCCGCGGCGATCGTCGTCCTCACATTGATCGGATCCTGGAACGACTACCTGCTGCCGTTGGTGCTCATCCAGGACCCGGCCAAGCAGACGATCACATTGCTGCCGCAGTTCTTCGTCAGCCAGTTCAGCAACGACCAGACCAAGGTCCTGGCCAGTGCGGTCATCACCGCGATCCCGGAGATCGTGGCCTACCTGTGCCTGCAGCGCCTCTTCGAGCGCGGTCTGGCGGCCGGCGCGCTGAAGTAGGCGTCGCGCACCCCCCGATACCACCGTGTGATTCACCGCGTTTTCAGATTTGAGGAACAGAACACATGACGTCGGACAGCACGGCCTTCCTCCGTACGGCAGGCCGGGAAATCGTCGACCAGACGGGCACCCCCGTACGCCTGCGGGGAGTCGCCGTCGGCGGCTGGCTGAACATGGAGAACTTCATCACCGGCTACTCCGCCAACGAATCACTGATGCGCAGCACGGTCCGCGAGGTCCTCGGGGACGAGAAGTACGACCTGTTCTTCGAGCGGCTGCTGACCGCGTTCTTCGGCGAGGACGACGCGAAGCTGCTGGCCGACCTGGGCATGAACTGTGTCCGGCTCCCGGTCAACTACCGGCACTTCGAGGACGACGCCAGGCCGTTCGAGTTCAAGGAGGACGGCTTCCGCCACCTCGACCGGGCCATCGAGGCCTGCGCGCGGCAGGGGATCTACTCGGTCATCGACCTGCACGCGCTGCCGGGCTCGCAGAACCACCACTGGCACTCGGACAACCCCACCCACCGGCCCGCCTTCTTCGACCACCCCCACTTCCAGGACCGAGTGGTGACCATCTGGGAGCGCATCGCCGAGCACTACAAGGACAACCCGTGGGTGGCGGGCTACAACCCGATCAACGAGCCCGCGGACGAGTCGCGCAAGGTGGTCGGGCCGTTCTACACCCGCCTGGTCGAGGCCATCCGCGCGATCGACGACCGCCACATCCTGTTCCTCGACGGCAACACCTACTCGACCGAGTTCGACGTCTTCGACGCCGAATGGGACAACACCGTCTACGTCTGTCACGACTACGCCGCCCCCGGCATGGGCAACGGCGGCGACTACCCCGGCATCACCGACGGCAAGTACTACGACAAGGCGGCGCTTGAGGCCAAGTACCTCCAGCGCACCGAGTACAGCCGCCGCACCGGGACCCCGATCTGGGTGGGGGAGTTCGCTCCGATCTACACCGGGGACGAGCGCAAGGACGCCATGCGCCGGCAGGTCCTCGAGGACCAACTCGAGATCTACCGCCGCGACGGGGCCGGCTGGTCGAGCTGGATGTACAAGGACCTCGGACGGCAGGGCGTGGCCATGGTCCGCCCCGACTCTCCGTACATGAAGCGCTTCGGTGACTTCGTGGCGAAGAAGAACCGGCTCGGCGCCGACAACTGGGGCAGCGACGGGAACGGAATCATCGAGGTGACCAAGCCGTTCCAGGACATGATCGCGCGTGAGTTCCCCGACTTCGATCCGTACCCGTGGGGGCGGTTCGACTGGGTCAGGACGCTCATCCTGAACCTCACGGTCGCCCAGCCTCTGGCCTACGAGTACGCCGAGCTGTTCCGCGGGCTGGACGACGACGAGCTGATCGCCCTGGCCGACTCGTTCGCGCTGCGCAACTGCGACGTCCGGACGACCCTCGCCGAGCAACTGCGCGCCGGCTGAGGCCGTCCGTGCGGTCACCCGAAGGGTGTGATCGCGCATCGTGAGTGAACGGGGTGGCTCCGGGAATTCATGGAGCCACCCCGTTCATGCGGCGGGGCCGCTCCCCGGACCCATGGTCCGCGCGCGCCCGTTCACGCCCTCGGATCAGAAGAAGACCTCCCTGGAGTCCATGTTGTAAATCACGTCGTAGTAGACAGGGTCGCGCCTGACGCCCTTGCCGGTCCCCGAGAAGAGGAGCAGCTCGCCGTGGCCGGCCTCGAGCGGGTCCACGGCGTAGATGTCGTTCTTCCCGTCGCCGTTGACGTCGCCGGGAGCGAAGAGCTTCCAGGTCCGCGAGACGCCGGTGACGAGCCGGACGCGCTTGCCGAAGCCGCCCTTGCCGGTGCCGGGGTAGAGCCACAGGGCTCCGGCGTTGTCGCGGCCGACGATGTCGTCCTTGCCGTCGCCGCTGAGGTCTCCCGGCCCGAGAAGGGCCGTCATGGTGTTCCAGCCGCTGGCGACCTTGGTGCGCGCGCCGAAGCCGCCCTTGCCGGTGCCGGGGTAGAGCCACAGGGCCCCGGCCTTGTCGCGGGCCATCAGGTCGTTCTTCCTGTCGCCGGTGATGTCGCCGACGGCGGCGATGGCGGTCTTGTTGTTCCAGCCGTAGGCGAGCAGCTTGCGTGCGCCGAGGGCGTACTTTCCGTTGCCGGGGTAGAGCCACAGGACGCCGGCCTTGTCGCGGGCGATGATGTCCTCGCGGCCGTCGCCGGTGTAGTCCCCGTGCCTGACGAGCACGGTCATGCCGCTCAGGCGGGTTCCGAGGTTGGGCGGCTTGCTGAAGTCGCCCGGGAGCACCCACAGCCGGCCCTGCGCGGAGCGCATCAGTACCTGGCTCTGGCCGTTGCCGAGGAAGGAGCCGAACGGCTTCGGCGTGCCCGGCGGGCTGTCCTGCACCCGGCTCCAGTCGATGTACTGCTTGCGCCATTCGCATTCGTGCCGGGTGGGTGCCAGGGTCACCGACCCGACGTGATGGCGGTACATCCTCAACATCGAAGACGACGTGGTGTCGCCGTTCACCTCCGCCGGGTTGTCGGTGATGGGGACGGGGCCGTTGAACGTCGGCTTCAGCGTGTAGTTCTTCTCGGGCCACAGGCACGCGAAGTTGTTGGTCCGGTTGATCCAGGACAGAGCGTTGCGGCCCGGAGCACCTAAGTCGGACTGCGAGGTCCGGTACTTGTAGATGCCCCCCTTGCCCTCGATGCCGGTGAACAGGCAGAAGTACCCGCGCGGGCACCTCAGGTAGTCCTCCTCCGCCGCCGTGGCCGAACCGCTCATGGTCGCGCCGGCGGCGACCACCAGCACCAAACCGGTGGCGGAGGCGCGCAGCAGCCGTCCGCGTCTCGACGACACCGACCGGATCGAACGCGACATCAACGAGCGCGACGTCGACGGACGCGACATCAACGGCCGCGACTCAGACGGTTGCGACAAGGGGGGTTCCTCTCCATCATGCCCGACCTGTACGGCAGGGCATGATCCACCCGCCCGCGGCCGCCGGTTGATCAAGGTACACCGGAAGGTCGGTCACTTAGATCGGTCTGCGGACATGCGATATCAAGGTGTGATTTATCAGGAGAAATGGAGCGCGCGCTCAGTCCTCTGCCAGGGTGAGGAGCTTGGTGACGGTGTTCCAGTTGCGCATCGTGGCGATCATCGACGACCGCTTCTCCAGCAGGGGCGGCAACTTCGGGCGCCGGAGGCCGTCGGGGAAGTACATGTAGAGCTCGCGTCGGCCGACGCGCATCTCCTCCGGGGCGTAGCTCGCCGGGTCGATGCCCTCCAGCATCTCCCTGTCGGGTGGCTCGGCCAGGAACACCACCGCGAACTTGGCCGGCTCCCGCACGTCCAGGGGATTGTCCGCGACCACCGCGCGCAGTTCCTCGGCGGTCCGGACGATGACGGGCACCTCCATGCCCAGTTCGCCGGCGATCCGCCGCTCGATGGAGGCGGCGACCTGCTCAGGCGGCTCCTCGTCACCGGTGAACAGGGCGTTCCCACTCTGCAGGTGGGTGCGCACCTCCGTGTATCCGAGCCCCTCGAGCAGCGCGCGGAGGTCGGCCATGGCCACCCGGCTACGTGGATTGACGTTGATTCCGCGCAACAGTGCCACGTATCGCATGGCATCGCCTCTTTCGTCGGGGGAGCACCGGTGACGCTACCGCCCATTCCTGCCGTCCGATGTCATGTTTGAGCGGACGGTCGCCCGCGCGGTCGAGAGCCTCGACATCGTCGTGTGAAAGGCGCTCCCGCACGAAAACACGAAAACACGGAAACACGAGAGCAGGCCCGCTGGGGACGGGCCTGCTCTCTCCTGACGAGGGGGACCTCCGGGGCAGGGAACCGCGGAGGCTCGTCAGGGGATGAGGGGCGGGTAGGCGGGGTCGAGCAGACCCTGTTCCGCGAGTGCGCCGTAAAGCGGTGTCGTCTCCGGGAAATGGCCCCAGTTGTGGTCGCCGGAACCGTCGCCGGCGTGGCCGAGAAGCTGCCGCTGAATCGGGTTGAGCGTGTCGAACCAGTTCTGGCGGGGCAGGTCGGCCACCTCGTCACGGATGGTGATCCAGCGGTAGGTGTAGCCGAAGAAGGCGACCATCCGGGTGAAGTCCGAATAGTTGTCCGACCGCGCGTGCCACAGCCTGCGGTCGAACAACAGCACGTCTCCGGGATTGACGGTGACCTCCACCGCTCCTGCCGGCCGAGGATGCGACAGGTCGCGCCTGGGCGGACCGGGAAGCCAGTCGGTCTTGTGGCTGCCGGGCAGAACGGTCAGGTTGCCCCGTCCGGGGCGGGAGACGTCCGAGAGCCAGAAGGCCAGCTTCACCGACAGTCTCGGCCGGGGATTCACCTCGATCTCCCGGTTCTGCCTGCCGCCGTCCTGGTGCCACTCCCAGCGGAACGGCCTCGGCTTGCGCAACATCGGATGCACATCGAAATGCGAGTGGTAGACGTGCACGTTCCAGCCGAGGAGGGACCACACGTAGGGGAAGACGGCCGGGTGATCCAGAAGCCCGGTCAGCTCGCTGCAATGGGTGGCGGCGCTCAGTTGGTGCAGGGCGACGCCCGCGGCGCCTTCGGGTGAGTGCATGTAGGCGCGCTGGATCGCGCCCTGATAGTGATCGACTTCTTCAGAGCTGAGCGCACCGGGGATGACCAGGTAGCCGTCCTGTTCGAACTGCTCCCGCTCGGCGGCGGTCATGGGCGTCCAGGTGTCGATCACGGAAAACTGAGTCATGGTCACGTTCTTTCGGTGGTCCCCTCGATGATCACTGGGACCCGCGGGCTTCGACCGGCCTGCGGGCCGGCCGAAGCCGTGCACGGGTCATCCTGTTATTGGCCGAAGTCCTATTTTGCGTTCACAGCAGGAAGTGGACCGAACCGCCCAAACGTTACAAACGACTTGGTTGAGGGCGCCGTCGGCCAGGCGACACGTTCGTGCTCTCGTGGTAGGTCTGACCCTCATGACCGAACATCGCGCCTCCTTCGACGCCGCCATCACCTTCGGCAACGGCGGCGATCTGACCGTGCACGGCTTCCGGGTGGACGTCCCGGGCCCGGACGTCGGCCACGGCGAGATCGCCGCCCTCTTCGTCGCCTCACTCGGTCTGCTGATGACCGACAAGGTCGAGCTCGCCAACGTCGAGATCTTCGCCGAACAGCACAAGGGCACCCGGGGAGGGCCGTCGGATCGGCAGGCCGGGCCGGCGAGGGCGGGCGGCCGGTTCGTCGAGCTCGGCCATGTCATCCGCGCCGGCATGGTGACCTATCCCGGGCTTCCCGCTCCGGAGATCGACGCCCATCTGACCAGGGAGTCCTCGCGTGAGCTGTACGCTCCCGGCACCGAGTTCGCCATCGACAGGCTCACTCTGGTCGGCAACACCGGGACCTATCTCGACGCGCCGTACCACCGCTATGGCGGCGGGGCGGATCTCGCATCGATTCCGCTGGAGGCGACCGTGGACCTCCCGGCGGTCGTCGTCAGGGTGACGGACGACCACCGGGACGGCATCGGCGTCGGCGCGCTGGCCGGACTGGACGTCCACGGGAAGGCCGTGCTCCTGCACACCGGCGGCGACGCCCGGTTCGGCACACCGGGCTACGCGGAGGACCCGCACTTCCTCACCCGGGACGGGGCCGCCCACCTCGTCGACCGGGGCGCCGCGCTGGTCGGCATCGACGCGATCAACATCGACGACGTCGCCGACCTCGAACGGCCCGCCCACACGCTGCTGCTCGCCGCCGGCATTCCCGTCGTCGAGCACCTGACCGGTCTCGGGCACCTCCCGCCCACGGGCGCCCGGTTCACCGCCGTGCCGCTGCGCATCGAGAAGTTCGGCACGATCCCCGTCCGTGCCTTCGCGCGCCTGCCCGAGTGAGCGTGCCCGAGTGGGCCCGTCCGAGTGGGCCCGCCCGAGCCCGCCCGTGTGCCGAGCCGGGCCGGCGTCTCGTCAGGCGAAGGCCGGGGACGCCCACGCGACGCGGACGAAGTGGCTCGAGTCGAGTTCCTCGGTGCTGCGGACCAGCGTCACCTGAAGGCGAACGCGGCTTCCCCCGGCGACCGGCACCTTGATCGGTTCTGGGTTCTGGTACGTCGCGGTGGCGGAGGTCAGCTTCGTGCCGTCCACGGAGAGGACGTCGAACCGGACCACGGCCGTCGTGTTCGGCGACTTCCGGTCGATGCCGGCCTGGGCCGAGAACTCGTGCGCCCCAGCGGGCACGAGATAGTCGACGTATCCGGTCGTTGCGCCCGTCCAGGCGATTCTGCAGGTGAGCGCCGGCAGTTGGGTGCCGCTGCTGTCGAGCGAGACCGACTGGTCGAACCACGGGTTCCGGCCGCGGTTCGGCACGGAGCAGTCCTGGTGAGCCACGGCGTCCGTGTAGGCGAGAGCGGATCCCTCGCCGGTGTCGATCGCAGGGGTCGCGCCGGCGGAGGACGGGGTGACCGTCACGGTGGCCGTCGGCGTCGCGGTGACCGTCACGGTCGCCGTGTGCGTGACCGCGGCGTTGGGGACGATGGCCTGCGAGACCTCGCTCGGTGCGAACCGGACACCGATGACCGCCACCACGATGGTGCCTATCACCGAGATCAGGGCGGTGATGATCGCGCTGCGTGCGCTGATCCGGGCGACCTGAACCTCGGGCCCCTGGCCGATGAGCTTGTCAGTTGGGGCTTTTCCTGCCATTGCGGGCGTCCGTTCTCGTTCGTGGTGTCGCACCTTTGATGCGATGTGTCGCGGATACCGAGAACGGGGAATTCGTGTCGCGCCGCATGGCTCGCGTCGTCCACGGCTATTCGGCCGCCCCATCGGTCAGCGCGAATGTAAGGGAGTGAAAGACGGCCCTGCCGGTGAATCGTTCCATCGTTATTGCAGCGCAACTCATTTTATTTCCGATTTAAGCTATTTTGCGTTAATGCTCCGATTTCTAATGATCGTTGGTGGGCCGGGCACGGACTCGCCGAGGAGCACCAGGTCGAGTTTCACCACGTCAGCACCCGTGACGTGAGGCGTCGTCGTGCCCGCTCGCGAGGTCCCGCGTCCAAATGCTCTCCGACGCGGCCTGGATGGGGTGCCGCCAAGGATGGCGGCCGCGCACGCCTGTTCCGGGCTTTCGGAAATTCGTCCTGAAAAGCCCGGAAGGTCTGGCGGTGGCGTCCAAGAAATCCCGATTGTCCGAACTATTTCGCTGAGATCACCTCAGTGGCCGGACAGCTCTGCCAGCACGTCGCGCGGGACGGGCTTCCAGCCGAGTTCCGTGCGGGCCCGGGCGGAGCTGAACCGCTGGTCGAGCGCGAACGCGTCGGCGATCGGGCCCATCTGCTCCCGAGCCCGCGCGAGCGTGACGGAGGCGACCTTCCCCGGGTGCCCGGCCGCCGCACTGACGGCGTGGGCGATCTCCAGCACGGTCGGCGTCTCGTCGCCGACGCCCGCGTATCGCGTGCCGGCCTCGGCCCCGAGGGCCAGTACGTACAACTCGGCGATGTCGTCGACGTGCACGAGCGCCCACCGGTTCGAGCCGTCCCCGATGTAACGGACCTCGCCGTCGTCCCGGGCGGGGCCGGTGAAGAACGCCTCGATCAGCCCGCTCGCCCCGCCCCACACGACGCCCGGCATCACGAGCACCGGCCTGCCGCCTTCGGCCGCACGAGCGAGGACCCGCCTCTCGTTGTCCAGCCTCCAGGCGACGACCGGAGGCGGTGACAGCGGGGCGTCCTCGTCGGCGAGGCCGTCGGTTTCGCCGTAGATCCAGACGCCTCCGGTGTGCACGTACGGCCGGTCGCCGGCGCCGTCCTGCATCGCGGTGGCCGCGGCCAGATCCACTTCGGCCACGTCGGGGCCCTGGTGCTGGGCGAGATGAATGACGCCGTCCGCCCCGGCCGCGGCGCCGCGCAGGACGTCGAGGTCGGTGAGTCCGCCGGGGATGACCTCGGCCCCGAGGGCGGTCACGATTCGTGCGGCGGCGTCGCCCCGCGCGAGCGCGGTGACGGTGTGCCCGTGTTCGGTCAGCGCGCGGACGACGGCCTGGCCGATGTAGCCGGAGGCCCCGGTGACGAAGACCTTCATTTCCTGCTCCTTCAGATGGCATCCGGAAGATGGATCGGCGGACCGGCCGGATCCCGCCGTGGACGCGTGCGAAGACGCGTTCTACGAGGTCAACTGTGATGCCGAAGGGCGGTTGCCGTCCAAGACCTATATCCGGGCAGGTAATACCCTGAAGGTATGGCACACGCGGATGTCGACCTGCGAAAGCTGCGCTACTTCGTGGCGGTCGCCGAGGAGCTGAACTTCGGCCGGGCCGCCGAACGGCTGCACATCGCCCAGCCCGTCCTGTCACGGCAGATCCAGGCCCTCGAAAAGGAGCTGGACGCGCAGCTGTTCGTACGGGACAAGCGCCGCACGAGGCTGACGCCGGCGGGGGAGCAGCTGGTCACCGAGGCGGAGCTGGTGCTGGCCGGCGCGGAGGCGCTGCGCCGCCGGGTCGCCCAGGCGGCTCGGGCCGTCGACACGTTCACCGTCGGCTTCATGCCCGGCCTCACCGTCACCGGTCCGGTCCGGGCGCTGGGCGAGGCGCATCCCGGGCTCACGGTCGAGGTGCTGCGCACGAACTGGAATGACCAGGTGAGCGTGCTGCACGACGGCCGGGTGGACGTCGGCTACGTGCGGCTGCCGGTCGACTCCGCCGGGCTCGAGCTGCGTCCGCTCTTCGGCGAACGGCGGATGGCCGTCCTCCCCACCGATCATCGGCTCGCCGGCGAGACGTCGGTGAACATCGCCGATCTCGCCGACGAACACCTGCTGCAACATCCCGACTCGGTGCCGGAGTGGGGCCGGGTGGCCAGGCGGCAGCGGGAACGCGGGGAGACGCCCGTCGCGGAGACGCGCAGCGTGGAGGAGAAGCTCGAGCACGTCGCGGCAGGTCGTGGGTTCAGCATCCTGCCCGAGTCGACGGCCACCTATTACCAGCGGCCCGATGTGGTCTGCGTGCCCATCCTCGACATACCGCCGAACGAGGTGGCACTCGCCTGGGTGCCGGCCCGTCACAATCCGCTGATCGGCGAGTTCGTCGAACTCGCCGTCGCGATGCGCTGACGGTCAGCCCCCGTCCAGGACGGTCAGCCCCCGTCCAGGTGCGCCCGGATGCGGGCGGCCACCTCGGCGGCACGCTCGGGCGTCTGCGAGACGACTCCGTTCTCGGTCATCAGCGCGTAGTGCTGCTGCCGGCCGTACGGGACGCCCGGCGGGAGCGGCGCGACGTGCCAGTGCAGGTGCGCGTTGCCCTGCCCGCTGCCGAGCGACAACAGGTAGGTGCGCTCGGTGGGGACGCTCGCCTCGACCGCGAGGGCGACGCGGCGGACGAGCGCCATCAGCGCCAGGTAGTCCCGGTCGTCGAGGTCGCGGACGACGTGCTCGATGTGGGGCTTGGGCGCCACCAGCGTCTTGCCGACCATCGTGGGATGGCGGTCGAGGAACGCGATGTGCCGCTCGTCCTCGTAGACCACCTCGTGCCGGTAGCCGGAGTCGCCGGCGACGAGGGAACAGATGAAGCAGGGACCCTGCCGGGCGCGCAGCTCGTAGGCGGTCACGTCGAACGGCACGCGCCGATCGGGAACCGGATCGTTCATGACCTCTCGACCTCCCGGGTGTCGTGGGGCGAGGCCGGAGCGTTCCCGGCCGTGCCGTACCGCTGGTGGAGCTGAGCGAGGCGATCCTGAAGCTTGGCGTGGCGGAACTGGTAGACCGGGCCCGCCTGGCGGAGCAGGCCCATCCGGTGGGCGTCCTCCAGGAGGCTCATCAGCCGCCGCGGCGTCCGGCCCCGGAGGCGGAGCATCGACACGGCGACGAAGTAGATCGAGCTGGCGCCGGTGAACCCGAAGGTGAGCGTGAAGACCACCCCGCCCGCGATCCCGAAGGCGACCCCGGCCTCGACTCCCCGCAGAAGCCCGGAGAACCCGTTCACCAGCGTTCCGGCGATTCCGAAGGCGAGACCGAGCGCCAGCCCGAAGGTCAGCGACCGTCCGTACACCAGCTGGAGATCGCGCCGCAGGGTGATCAGCGGGGCCTGCGGCCGGTCGCTCGTCAGCGGGGTCGTCACCCACCGGTTGAGGCCGAGGGTGAGCCCTCCGACGGTCCCGACGACCAGTCCGAAGAAGATGAAGTCCCCGACCTCCGAGCTGATGCCGGCGACGCGCCACAACGCGAATGCGGCGAGCATGCCGACGGGCAGCACGAGGACCAACCCCAGTGTGAGCTGCCCGGCGAGCCGCCGGAGATGGCCGCCCAGCCGCAGGTTCGCGTAGGCCGGCTCGAGCGTGGAGCCCTTCAGCCGCTCCAGGATGAACCCGCCGGTGAGACCGCCCACCAGTCCGCCCACGGGACCTCCGGCGAGGCCGAACAGGAGTGCGTTCCACAGGCTGCCCTCGTGCGGGCTCCGGAGGGCGACGATGGCGTCGCTGGTCAGCCCGACCGTCAGGCCGACCGTGAGTCCCACGGTCACGCCGCCGACCAGGGTGCTCCAGCGCCGGGACACGGCGCGGTGCAGGTGCCACCACCGGAAGTCCCGGGTGCCGGTCGCGGACATGTGATGGGCGACGAAGGACAGCCAGCGTCTGGCGTCCTCGGGGTCCCACGCGCGGTGCGGCCGGAACGGGTGGTCGTGGTCGTGCGGGTCGGCGGGGTCGTGGTCGGGCGGAGTCGCCGCGAAGGTGGCCTGAACGAGGTTGTCGAGAAGGTGCTCGGTGACGGCCTCGGCCGTCGGAAAGCGCGCGGTGTCGCACAACGCGGCGGGGTCGGCGTGGGTCTCGATGTAGACCTTGCCCAGCAACCACAGCGCGAGCGGGGTGGACAGGGCGTCGGCGAGGGGTCCGTCCGGATCGTTCTTGAGGGCGGACAGCAGGCCGGTCCAGTCGGCCGCCTGCCGTGGTGCCAGGCGGTTGCGGACGTACGCGATCACATCGGCGTTCTTGACGGGACGGGGCTCGATGACGGCCCCACCGGCGAGCACGTCGCCGCCCGGGAGGCTGACGGCGGTCAGGTACTCCCTCGTGCGGCAGGTAAGGATCACCGCCTCCGTGGTCGGGGCCGCGTTCAACGCGGTGATCACCCTCGGCTGCACCTTGTCGGGCAACTCGTCCAGACCGTCGAGGACCGGCAGGATGCGCCGGTGCGCGACGAGGCCGCGCGCGGCGTCGGGCCCGAAGTCGGGGGCCCGGAGTGCGGAGTAGTTCTCGCGGAGCCGCCTGACCAGCCACGCGTGCACGGACTCGGCCTCCGGATCCCAGCCCGACATCGACAGCAGCACGGGAACGGGGTCGCCGGCCTGGGGATCCTCCAGGAGCTCCCTGAGCAGCAACACGGCCAAAGTGGTCTTGCCCATTCCCGGCTCGCCCAGAATCACCAGACGGCGCCGGGCGAGCTTGCGGAAACGACCGGCCATCTCCGGCATCCGGTCGGTGCGCCCGTCGAACCGCACGCGGCCCAGTCCGAACCAGGAGCGGAGGAACCTCGGCCGGTCGACCCGGTCGTCCTGGTCCATGACGTCGAGGCCGGAGATCCGCCAGCGGACCGGCAACGGGGACGGCTCGTCGAGCTCGCGGATGAGGATCTCCTCACGCCACTGGGCGCGCACGAGCACCCGCAGCGCCTGCTCCGCCCGGTCGACCTGGTCGGGGGTGCTCGTCCTGCCGGGCCGCCGCTCCCGCCACGTGCCGACCACCGGGGGGATCAGCGCCAGGACGCCGAGGGCGACGCTGGCGAGTTGCGCCCAGTTTGCGGCCTTGTCCGACTCGGACAACTCGGCCAGGGCGTAGCTGATCGCGATGATGACCGCCACGGCTGCGACCGGGACCGCGACGCGTCGCCACCCGGGCAGGCCTCTCATTCCCCCATGGTGACAGCGTTGAAGATTCACCGCGGAAATTGGCCGCATTAGGACAGTGCGGTCGATGTTGTCGAATTATGGGCCTGATCTGCAAAAACGTGGGATACGGCTCGCGCCGGGTAACCTCAATCGTGCTGTACGGGAGAGATCGGGAGACGGCGGAGCTCGACCGTCTTCTCGACGCGACTCAGCGGGGGCGGGGCGACGCGTGCGTGCTCTGGGGCGATCCAGGCATCGGCAAGACGGCGTTGCTTCGGTACATCGAGGGCCGGGCCGAAGGCCTCGCCGTCCTGAGCAGCAGGGGAACGCGGTCGGAATCCGCCATGGCCTTCGCCGCCCTGCACGAGCTGCTCTGGCCCGTGCTCGATCGCGTGGACGCTCTTCCCGCACCCCAGGCGGCGGCGCTGCGTGCCGCCCTCGGCCTGGGCGAGGGCAGGACCGACGGCCTTCTGCTCGGCGCGGCCACGCTGACTCTGCTTTCGGAACTGGCACGCAGGCGGCCGGTCCTGATCCTGGTGGACGACGCCCAGTGGATCGATCCGGAGTCGGCGAGCTGTCTGGCCTTCGTCGCCCGGAGGCTGCGCACGGAGCCGATCGCCCTGGTGGCCGCCCACCAGGGTGACCCGGCCGACGGCCGATGGAGCGGCGTTCAGGGACTCCGTGTCGAGCCGTTGGACGAGGCCGCCGCTCGTGAGTACCTGCGAGCCGAGCATGCCGAGCTCACCGAGCCGGCCGCCAAGGCGGTCCTGCGCTCCGCCCACGGCAATCCGCTGGCGCTGCATGAGTTCTCCGGGATGACCGACGTGGACCCTGCCGAGGGGGACACGCTGTCCCCGGGGCCGCGGCTGCGCCAGGCGTTCCTGGCCACAGTCGCGTCCCTTCCCCGAGCGGTGAGGACCCTGCTCCTCCTGATCGCCGCGGAGGACCGCGGCGACCTCGGTACGGTGAGCACCGCCGCCACCGCGCTCGAGATCGGTGCCGAGACGTGGGACCAGGCCATCGCGGGCCGGTTCCTCGACCTGTCGGGTACGCGGGTGAGTTTGCGGCATCCCCTGATCCGCGGCGTGATCTACGAGGCGGCGCTCCTTCCGGAACGGCAGGCCGTCCATCGAGCACTGGCCGCCTCGCTCACGGGCAGGGACGACACGGACCGCCGGGCCTGGCATCTTGCCGAGGCGACGCTGGAACCGGACGCGGAGGTAGCCGACCTTCTGCACCACTCGGCGCAGCGTGCCTTGGCCCGGGGCGGGTGCGCGACGGCCTCCAGAGCGCTGCGGCGTTCGGCCGAGTTGACACCCGACGCGGCGCAGGCGGGCGGCAGGTACGCCGTGGCCGCGCGCGCCGCCTGGGAGTCGGGGGAGCCTGAGTGTGCCCGTGACCTGCTCACGCGGGCGCGAAGCCGGGCCCCTGAGGCCGTGGTCGCGACGCTCAGCAGGGGGCTGCGGGGTCTGCTGGAGTTCGTCCACGGTGAGCAGGCGCGCGCCCATGGGCTGCTGCTGGCCGACGCGGTGATCGTCGAGGATCCTCGGCTCGCTGTGCAGCTCGCGGGCCTCGCGCTGCGAGCGGCGTGGAACATCGACTCACCTGAACACTGGGCTCGGGCACTGGGCGTCCTGGACGGATTGCCCGCGACGGGGGACGAACAGGTCGATCTGCTGGTCAAGAGCGTTCGCCATTGGTGGTTCGAGGAGGCGTCACCCGGCGGCCAGGCCACATCGGAGGTCACACAGGGAAACGACCTCGATCTGATCACCTGGCTGCTGCCCCCCGCTCCGATCGCCGTCGCCTGGGGGCTGGAGGAGCAGGCACGAGTCTGCTACCAGGGAGCCGCCGACCGGTCGAAGGAGACGGGGATGCTGTCCGCGCGGGCCTTCCTGCTGGCGCAGCTCGGCACGGTCGAGTTGGTGAGCGGTCAATGGGCGGAAGGACGGCTCAACGTGAGCGAAGGACTCCGGCTCGGTGAGGACATGGGGGCGGAGAGCGTGGTCGCTCAGGCCATGACCGTGGTGGGCTGGCTCAGGTCCACAACCGAAGGGGAGACCGCCGCGGAAGGGCTGATCCGCGATGTGCGGCGGAGCAGGTCAAGCAGGTCGTCCCGGGCGCTGATGAGCTCGTCCTACTGGCACCAGGGGGTGGCGGCGCTCGGCGCGGGACGTGCGGAAGACGCCTCGGACCTGCTGGACAGATTGATCACGCCGGGCGGCGAGGCGGCGCATTCGACCTTCGCGGTGCTGGCGGCGGCGGACGCGGTCGAGGCCGCGGTACGCGCGGGACGCCCGGACGGCGCCTCGGAGTGGGTGCGGCTCATCGAGGAGTGGGCGGAGCGGAGCGGGGCCGCCTGGGCGAGGGGCGCGGCCTTCCGCTGCCGGGCGTTGACGGCCGGACGCGCGGAGGCGGAGGCTCTTTACCCGCTGGCGCTGGCCGGATACGCCGAGGCCGGCCGGCCGTTCGACCACGCCAGGACCGAGCTTCTCTACGGCGAGTGGTTGCGCAGAGCCCGCCGCAGGGCTCAGGCCAGAGGACATCTGCGTGCTGCCAGAGAGACCTTCGCCCGGCTGGGGGCGCGTGACTGGCTGGCCCGGGCGACGACGGAGCTCGAACTGGCCGGCGAGGCGGGCATTCAGGCGGAGCAGGCCTCCGGTCCCGCCCCCTTGACGCCGCAGGAGACACGGATCGCCAGGCTCACCGCGCAGGGGCTGACCAACAGGGAGATCGCCGCCTCCCTGTTCATCAGCCCCCGGACGGTCGGCCATCATCTGTCCAGCGTCTTCCTCAAGCTGGGCATCACCTCGCGCGCCGAACTCAGGGAACTCGCCGCCACGCTGAGTGAATGACGGCCCGCCTGCCGTACGCGCTCGGCGGCGCTTGGTGGCGCTCGGTGGCGCTCGGCGGCCGAGAGCCGACGCCATGACCGACGCCATGACCGATGCGATGACCGATGCGATGACCGATGTGCGCTCCGACGGCCCGGCCTACGTTCTCATTTTGGTTTGGACCGAAATGAGAGAGAGATCAGCCATGTCCTTGAATGAGGCCGTCCGAGTAGCCGTCGTCTACTACTCGTCGACGGGAACGGTCTTCGAGCTCGCGAAGGCCGCCGCCACGGCCGCGGAGAAGGCGGGCGCCGAGGTGCGGCTGCGCAAGGTGCGCGAGCTGGCACCCGCCGAGGCCATCGCCTCAAACCAGGGATGGAGCGACCACGCGGCCGCCACGCAGCACATCGTGGAGGCGTCCCTGGACGACCTGGTGTGGGCCGATGCGATCATGTTCGGCACGCCCACCCGCTACGGACTGCCGGCGGCGCAGCTCAAGCAGTTCATCGACACCGCGGGCAGCCTGTGGGCGCAGGGCAAGCTGATCGACAAGATCGGCTCGTCGTTCACCTCCAGCGGCACCCGACACGGTGGGCAGGAGACGACGATCGTCGCGCTGAACAACACCTTCTACCACTGGGGATCGATCATCGTCCCGCCCGGTTACGCCGACCCGATCCAGTTCCAGATGGGCAACCCCTACGGCACCAGCCACACGTCCAACAACGCCGAGGTTCCGCCCGGCGAAATCGAGCTGGCCGCGATGGAGTTCCAGACTCGCCGTGTCGTCGAGACCGCGGCCACGTTCAAGCGTGGACGCGAGGCCCGGTTCGTGTGATGTGAGGCCCCGGTTCGGGCGCCCAGGCGCCTGCGCGGGCAGGGCGAGAGGGAGACGGTCCAGATCAGGCTTGACGGCGACCGTTCCTTCATCGAAGCGGAGGCGGACGGCAGGCCCTGTTCATCAGGGCGGTGACATCACGTTCGCGACGACGGCACGGAAGCCCGCCATGATCTCGCAGGCGAAGGCAGTACGGGAAACCCCTACCCCGCGCAGGGCGTGACCGTGGTCGAGCACGACCACGGTCACCACGCCGGCCAGCAACAACCACCACAGGACGGAGGCGGCCGCCCGCGACAGACGGGAGAACCCCTGGAAGGACCGCCGCAGCCGGTCGCAGTGAAACGGCACATGGCGAAGCTCGTCCGCGAGGATCCGGCCCGCCACCTCCGTGGCGAGGGGGTCGCGAACGCCGTCGTGCACAGCCCGGTAGTAGCCGAGAGCGACCACCTCGGCGAGCATCAGAACCATCAACTCCGTGCGCAGGCCGAGGAGCCGCCGCAGCCGGACGAAGACGGTGTCGGTCCAGTGGCCCGCGATCGTCGCCGCGCCCGCCGCCACGAGCAGGCGGCCCAGCAGGCGGGCGTGCTCACGCTCCTCCGCCACGAACAGGCGGACCGCGTCCGCGTACACGGGGTCGGCCGCCAGGTCGGCCTTTCCCATGAGAGCGCCGCCGTCGCCATCCTCTCCCACCTGGAACCGCTGAAGGCTTCGCACCAGGGCAGGCGCCAACTGCGCGCCCTGGCCCCAGTCGGGGTCGCCCCATGTCTGCCGGAGAAGCGCCGCGCCTTCGAAGTCGCGTAGCCAGGCAGTGAACTCGCCGGTTTCGACCGTCATGGCCCCCGAACCTACGAAACCGATGTGCAGATTCCTGGGGTGGGTTTGTAGAGGTTCGGCGTCCATGCGGTGCGTGGCGCATCGACACGAGGCTGCATGCGCGAGAGCAGATTCCAGGGCTCGGGGGAGGGGTCGTTGGCGATGTGCTCGTTCGGCAGCAACTTCAAGGAGAGCGTCGTTGAACGGGGCGCCAACCAGGCCGTTCGCGCATGTCGTCCCTGATGCTTAGGTCAGGTCTCCACGGTATGAGGGGAGAGCCCTAAGGGCCTGGTGGCGGCCTGCCTTTGCACATCGGAGCCGGTTGCTCGCCGGCACGCCCGGTCGATAGGCCCAGCAGGGCGTGGCAGCGGCTGACGTCGCTACTGATCCTGCGTCGCCAGGAGCGTCACGATCTCGTCGATCGCCGCCATATCGTCTGGATCCAGGCTTCACGATCAGCTAGCAGGACGACTGAACGGCAAGGTATCTGAAGCTGTTGCTGCTGCGATTCTATTGAAGTCTTCCCAGCTAAGACTTCGAGGAAAGTAACTGAAGGACTTGAGGTCAAAATAATCCCGGCTGGACATGAACATTCGAGAGAGCTCAAGTGAGGCTTCGACCGCATCATCGTGAGTCATTTCCTTACTCAAATGCATCAGACCGTACCCCTCTCGACGTAGGCTGCCTTCTTCCACGGGTCGTGCGCCTAATGACAGGAGTTCATGCAGATATTGATCCGGGTCGGCGTCCGATCGATACATGATAAGAGGACTTACCGACAGCCCCTTTATGCACTGACGATAATGGTTCAACCACAGAGTTGTCTCCTCGATACTGCTGCGCGTCTCTCCTGCGTAGAGCAGGATGTTCACCTTTGCCCAAACGCCGGCGTCGTGGCAGGCTTCTAGAAGTTCCCCCGCCTTCTTCAGATATCGTTCCGGATTCCGGGTCTTACCCATGGCCATGAGTTGTGTCGGGCTACCGGATTCGAGGCCGAGATCAATCACTCGGAGACCTGCGGCGGCCAGCTTGGTTATATCGGATGGGGGCCATGTGTCGACTCTCGTCTCGCAGCGCCATTGGATGTCGAGACCACTCGAGCAATATACATCTCTAAAGGCCTCTATCCAGGGCCGTGTTGGCCTGAAGTACGATGCCTCAAAGTACGGATGGATAGAAGCCGACCCATACAGATTTGCGTAACGGCTCAACTCGGCTGCCGTCGATTCTGGATCACGCATCGCTTCAAGTTTTACGTCGCGTTCGACGCAAAAGGAACAGCTGAAACCGCACCCTCTGGACATCTCTAGACTCGGATGGTATTCCTTGAAGTCTTTCATCAGCAGGTAATTAAGTTTTGGAAGATTCTGAAGTGGTGGCTCCGGCGTGCGATCGCGGGAGCCGCTGCTGGACGGCATCCCATGCCATGAGGATTGCCCCTGAAGTAACTGTAGGATGCGCCCTTCGGCTGTGCCATAGACAAAAAGGTCTACAGCAGGTAATCGAGCTTCCGCCCAAGACGCGTGTGGGCCGAGCACCCATCGCCCTCCGGCAACGATTGCAGACTTCGGGAACCGTTGCTTTATGCCGCGGGAAAAAAGGTCCGCCCACTCCAGGCAAAAACTGCTCGGCAACGACAGCATTATCGGCTGAGTGGTTCGTAATAGACCGGACGTCTCTAGATCATCAATTAGGTCCTCAGGGTGAGTGAAGCGTCCATGTACAACCTGAGCTGAATAGCCGGCTTCGTCTATTATTGATGCGAGACCCAACAACCCGTAGTTCAGGTAGAGATTGAGGCGGTGGATTTCGTTATCCGCCTTCTTGGGCTTGAGCATTCCCGCTGACACGAGAAGGACCTCATTGTGATGCACTGATTCTCCTCAGGTGTCGGAGTACAGTCTCAATTCGTTCGGTATGGCTTGGAGTCGCCAAGGTCACGTAATTTATCTTCCAAGCCTCCAGTAGAGAATGTATCCGTCGATCCACCCGTCTATGAAAATCCAAATCTTCAGATCGCCAGCCGTCCGACTGGAACGGGACGACATCAAATGGCAGATAGAAGTGGATCTCGTAAGACTTCGCCTCCATCTCGCAGGGATCCATGAGAATTCTTTGCTCGAATTGAGAACACCCCAATGTGTCACGCTCCATCCAATATGCAGCGATGTCCACGAATGATCTTTCGGTTACGAAGCTACTTCTGCCCCGCTCGCCGTATAGTTTGCGTATGAAATACGTGAGTTGAAAATACCGAGTCTCTTCCGGCGTCATCGGATCCATGGAATGAAATCCTAAATTTTGCAGAATATGCCTAGCATCCACGGTGTGATGGACCGAGACATATTCACTGAACGTAGGATCTTGAAGTAACGCTTCAACGAGGGTGGTTTTCCCGGTGGACGTAGACCCTGTAAAGGCGATCCTCATTTGACGCCACCCGCTTCCCAATAGACGGTACTGTGCTCCTTGCTACCCAATAGATGCGAGAGGTGGTGCAGTATGGCTTCTCCTATGCGTCCATCGGTGGCACATCGGATCGTGGGGTTGTTCGTACTGTCGGGCCCAGCGAGGAAGGGAAAGAAGAACACTTGATCATCCACTACCAGGCAAGTGAAGTTCGCTACATGCGCTATTTCAAATATGCGTATATGTCCGATAAGGGGAGTGAGCGGTTCGATCGCACTCCGGATCTGATCCTGTCTCCTGCGAACTGTTTGCGTTAGATCGTCATCCTGAATGTGCTTCCCCTCGAGGTGGCTCTGCAATGAAAGCAGACTGATCGGGGCGGTTGACCCTTCATATGATTGAGGCCTCAAAATTGAAGCCTCTGGGTCCCAAAAAGCAACGATCACGTCGAGCGGGCGCTTCACCATGCGCTCACAAATGGCAGGCAAGTGTTGGATCACGAAATGCCCATTCGTCATTCCGATTGCCCAGATTCGAGTTTCTGCATTAGATATTAATTTACGATATAGCTCGGTTACGCGATCATCTCCTCTTTGGTTATGGACATCCAAGATCCCCTGCTCGTGGACGAGTCGTCGGTAGAGCTCTTGCTCTACATTCTTTTCGGTAACATTTATGGCGCGCACGGTAGACTCAATGAACAGGAATAGCGCGGCGGCGAATATGGAGCCCACGACACTTAGCCACGTTGCTTTGCTTAAGCCGAACAGATCGTTGCGATCGGATAGCTCGACGAGCAGCAAAAGCAAGAACGAAATAAAAGAGGTGAGAGCTATTGCAGTGACGCGAACGTGCCGTATTAGGCCTCTGAGACTTAACCAATAAGAATCGAGGAAAAACCTGGCAACTTTAGATCGAGGAACTGGCACCACGGCCTCACCTTCTAGTTGTGGCCTGCAGGTCGAATTGAGTCTAGGCCCGGAGGCCAAGGCTGTACAGGCGCATACGCTTGGAAATCTGTCATAATCGATCTCACTCGAGGGCGGCGTCATCAAGAGAAGTCTTCATGCCTCTTAGTGCCCTAGAGCATCGCCTGGTAGTCAATGCCCGCCTAACTCCTACCGGCATGGGGTTAGGCGCCGCATAACGTAAGAAGCGTGGGACTGCAAGTTCATGAAGCGATTTCAACAAGGCTGTCTGAGGCATTAAGCCGCTTCTCGTCCTCCTCGCGGACTTGGAGAACGTGATGGTTTGGGCGATCTGAGGACAGCAGGAGTTCGGGCAGGTGAAGGTTGGCGGCATGCTGAGCCTCTCCTGAGGACCAAGGGCATGCCAGTCGACCAAAGCGACTCCACGAAACCGGAAACATCAGATCCTCCATAGCCCGTATGTCCGGTGTCCCCCATGATCCACCGATGAAACGGCCAACTGTCCTGTAAGTCGTATATAGAAGGGCCCAGGAGCAGTCGCTCGGGGCCTTTCGGTAGTGCTGCGGGTGGATCAAGCGATCATGGACAGGGGCGATTTGTCCACGGATGGGTCGCGCAAGAGTCCTCGGGACGGCGTGGACGCACCTCCGAGGCCAGTTTGGAGCCCGGTAGCCTCTGGTCCCGCTAATCCGCTGCTCCCCACGCGGGTTGCGCGCGACTGGTCATCACCCGAGGCGCCCGCAGCCCAGTGGAGATCCGCCCTGCGCACCCCGCCCCAGAAACCCATAAGGGCTACCGGCATCCGTGGCGTTGTGGTCGACTTTCATCATGGACGCAGTTCTCAGCGGCACTTTTGCCATCGTTGGCACTCTGTTGGCCAAAGCGAATTGTCGTAGCGGGCCGACAGGTTGAATGCCTTCCATATGAGGTGGTACCTCGAAGATCATCCCGCGCAGGTCCCGTGTTCTAGAGATCACTCATGTGTGCTCTCAGAGGCCTGCGTGAGCGGGTCTATGTTCTCCGGGACTAGCCAGTGATCGTGGCCACCGCTGTCATGGGATAAGGAGGATTGGCAATAAGAAGCCGGAAGCGGCACAGCAATCCTCGCCTGCGGGTCATCGTGGGGCATACGACATGCCTCACCGGACAGTGCCGCCATTACTTGTTGTCGTACCAAAGGTCCCGCCCCAGGTCGAGTACGGCATCACTCGAGCAGGGCGGGAGCTATTCGGCATCGTCAACACTGTCGTGCGCTGGACCGATGAAAACCTCGAAGCAGTTCACGCCGCCCGCGCGGTGTACAAGACCACCGACGGCTGACCGAACGGTGTGTACGGTGGCCCCGTACACCTACTTCGGCGGCAACTGATCAGCCCCAGCGCTTGGCGTGCAGCCGCAGGAAGTCGTCAAGGCTGGTCTGGCAGAAGACGTAGTCGCTGTCCAGCCGTTCCCGGCTGAAGCGTTCCGGTGACTCGCGGCGCGCGCTCATCCCCATCGTCGTCCAGAACGCCGAGTCCGGCATCTCATCGTCATCATCGAGGAATTTGGCGGCCTCGGACGTAGTGTCGCGCGCGAGCTTCCAGCCCGACACGATGCCCTGATACTTTTCGCCGTCGGTGGGATCCATGGCGAAGAACAGGCCCTCCCGCAGAGCGCGGCGCGCGTACACCGCGCTGATCTGCAGCCACTGGCCCGCGTCGATGACCTCGGACACTCCCCAGCCGAATGTCAGCGCGTCGCGTCTCGCCTCGGCCTCGGTCTCGTACCGTACGCAGATCGCGATTGGCGGAGCCCCGCCACCCGGCTCTTCGAAGCGGAGCGTCCAGGCGTTGGGTCCTTCAATCAGTGCCGTCAGTGCCTGGTGGTTGCGCGCCGCGTCCTCGCGGCTCCCGTCCGCGGAAAGAGTGAGGCTGATGTAGAGATGCGCCTCGACGAGCGTCCTCGCGTACCGCATCTTCTTCCGCCCCTTTCGCAAGTCGACCCGCGGGGACTGATCGCTCCCGCATGAGCCGGCGGATCTTCGCTCCGATCACGCTATCGGGCGGACGGCGACCCCGCGCGGCGAGTTTTACCCCGGCGATGTAGGAGTGCGCGGGCAGTACAGCCGGCAGATCGGCCGCGATTCCTGTCGCCAGGCGGCGTTTCAGAGCATCCATACGTAGCGGGAGGTGGTGGTGAAGTGCTCCCGGGCGCGGAAGCGTTGACCGTGGGTGGCTTCGTCGCCGGCGCGGTCGACCAGGGAGACCATCCGGCGGACCACGCTCTGGAACGCCTCGTCGCCGTTGATGCGATCCGCAGTGAACCTGGTCACCACGATGATCAAACCGCTGGCGCGCATCTTCTGGACTAGAGGGTAATAGATCTGGTCAATGAGTGTCTGTTTTGCCGGGTATGTGCATATATGTCTGCTATCACAGGAGGATGCTCAAGATTCTTGGCAGACCCTTCTTCTGTTTGCGGACCCATGGGTGCATACTCTCCTGAAATAGAGCAGATCTATCGATCCGAGGAGTGGCCCGATGACGGCAGGTATGGAGAGACTCGGCGACGGCGAACATGCCGGCGACTCCGACCGCTACCGTCCCGGCTATGAGCTGGTCGCGGAGCAGTTGCTGGCCTACATAGCCGAGCACCACCTGCGGCCCGGCGACCGGCTCCCCACGGAGAAGGGGCTCGCCGAGATCCTCGGCGCCACCCGCAACGTGACGAGAGAAGCGGTCAAGGTGCTCGCCGCGATCGGCAGGCTCAGTGTCCGCAAGGGCGCCGGCATCTTCGTCGCCTCCTCAGATGCGCCCGCCAGCCCCGCCGACGAGGAACTGGCGCACTTCCAGCCCACCGACCTGCAGCACGTGGTGATGCTTCTGGACTACCGCCGGTTGATAGAGGGGGAGACGGCCGCGCGTGCGGCGACCCTGGCCACACCGATCCAGGTGCGTTCGCTCCGGGAGCATGCCGAGCAGTCCATGTCGGCCGCTAACCAGGCCGACGCCAAGGGTTTCGCCGATGCCGACGAGCTCTTCCACAACGCGGTCAGCACCGCGGCGCAGAACGTGTTCCTCCAAGCCGCCGTCGCGAACATTCGCAAGTTCGCGCTGCAGTCTGACGTGCTCCTGTTCCACGGCGACGTGCCTGGATCGCTCGAAGTGGCCGGCGCGCAGCACGTCCGCATCGCCGAGGCGATCGCGGCCGGCGACCCCGAGACGGCCGCGAAGCTGATGATCGAGCACGTCGAAACCACACGTGACCAGTTCGAACGCCGGATCCGCGACCGGCTGGTCACCCGCACATAACCCGGTCACCCGGGTTCCGTTCCAGCCGATCCGTTCGGCTCACTTCAGTCCTCGGCCGGAGGACTGCCGCGTGATCACCCCTCCAGTTCCCGCACGCGTTGATTGGGATTCAATGTCGGCATTATCTGCGTCATTTCGTGCTGCCCGTAGAGCGTTCACTGCGGCGGCCGGGCTCGCCCTGGCCGTCACCGCACTGGTGCCCGCCGGCTCCGCCTGGGCCGCGGACGCGCATTCAGCGGACGTCAGCGTCTATGTCTCGCCGGTGACCGGCCGGGACGGCAACTCCGGGGCCAAGGCCTCTCCGTTCAAAACCCTCGACCGTGCCAGAGACTACGTCCGGGGCATTTCCAAGCGGGCAAAAGGTGACATCGATGTCGTGCTGGCCGACGGCGATTATCCGATCACGGATACCTTCACGCTGACCAGCGCCGACTCGGGCAAGAACGGACACCGGATTACCTACCGGGCCGCTCCCGGGGCCCACCCGGTGCTGGATGGCGGCAGCCAGGTGAGCGGGTGGGTGTTGTCGGATCCAGCCCGCAACATCTACAAGGCCCACGTCGGCGGCATCGACACGCGCCAGCTGTACGTCGACGGGGAGCTGGAAACACGCGCCCGTACCGGCGACAACCCGCCCGGCTTCTCCAAGACCTCGACCGGTTACGCGATCACCGACCAGAGCCTGCAGCATTTGAAGAACCAGTCGGCGATCGAGGTGGACAGCCGCTGGGGCTGGATGCAGTACCGGTGCCCGGTGCAGAGCATCACCGCGACCGCGATGACGATGCAACAGCAGTGCTGGCACAACGCGAACCTGCACCAGGGGCAGGAGATCCAGACGCCGAGCTGGCTGGAGAACGCCTACGAGTTCCTGGACACCCCCGGTGAGTGGTACCTGGACAAGACCACAGGCGACCTCTACTACATGCCCAAGTCCGGGCAGGACCTGTCCACCGCGAGGGTGACCGTGCCGCGGGTGCAGGACTTGGTCGACCTGGACGGCGACATCGATCATCCGGTGAGCAATGTCGGCTTCGAGGGGATCACCTTCTCTTACGCCACCTGGCTGGCGCCCAGCTCGGCGGACGGCATGGTGGAGGGGCAGGCGGGTTTCCGGATCGTCGGCACGGACAACCCCGACTTCGACTCCACGCGGCTCAAGTGGGTCAAGACGCCGGGAGCGGTGAACGTCACCTACGGCCATGGCATCTCCTTCGCCGGTAACACCTTCACCCACCTCGGCGCGGTCGGGCTGAACCTCAACACCGGTTCCCAGGGCACGGTGATCAACGGCAACGTGTTCAAGGAGATCGCCGGCACCGGCGTGCAGGTCGGCGGGACCGACGTGATCGACGCGCACCCGGACGACGCGCGGTCGATCACCAAGAACAACAGGGTCACCAACAACGTGGTGACGAACGTGGCCGACCAGTACGGCGGTTCTCTGGGCATCTTCGCCGGTTACACCGATCACACCGTGATCAGCCACAACAAGGTCTACAACCTGCCCTACAGCGGGATCTCGGTCGGCTGGGGCTGGGGCCTGACCGACAAGGGCGGCGACACCAACTACCCGGGCAACTCCGGCGTGCCGGTCTGGGACACCCCCACCACGGCGAAGAACAACATCATCACCGACAACCGGGTCTTCGACATCATGAAGCACCAGGCCGACGGCGGGGCGATCTACACGCTGAGCTCCAACCCGGGCAGCGTGATCTCGGGCAACTACATCTCCGACATCCCCACGCCCGCCTACGGTGCGATCTACCACGACGAGGGCAGCCAGTACTTCCACACGACACAGAACGCGTTCTGCAACGTGGCCTACCAGTGGCTGCTGATGAACCACGGGCTGAACATCGACGCGGAGTACAACTACACCACGCAGCCGCAGTATTCGACGCAGGCCAACACGTTGAACTCCACGGTCGCCGACAACACGACGGTCGACGGCTGCCAGCAGTTGCCCGCGTCCATCGTGGACAACGCGGGTCTGCAACCGAACTACCGTCACCTCGACCCGGACCAGCCGTCCGCCGACCACTCCGCGCCGTCGGTTCCCGGCACGCCCTCCGCGGTGACGGCGTTCCCGACCGTCGCCCAGCTGAGCTGGCCCGCCTCGCAGGACAACGTCGGCGTCACCGGCTACTCCATCTACCGCGACGGCGAGCTGGTCAGCGCCTCCAAGGGCCCGCAGGCACGCGTCACCGGCTTGATCGCAGGACGGAAGTACACCTTCACCGTGACCGCGCGGGACGCGGCGGGCAACCAGTCACGCACGAGCAAGAAGCTCACCGTGACGATGCCCTCCGGCACCGACCTGGCGCTGAACAAGCCGGTGACGGTGTCCTCGTATTCGGAGCCGAACATCCCGTCGCTGGCCGTCGACGGTGATCTGTCGACCCGGTGGGCGCAGGGGCTCGGCCTTCCCGACCCGTCGTGGATCCAGGTCGACCTCGGTGCGCAGTACAACGTCAGCGGCGTCATCACCACCTTCGAGAAGTCGAGTGGGTACAAGTATCGGCTGGAGGTCTCGACCGACCAGAGCCACTGGGTGACCTTCGACGACCACACCGCCACGAGCACGAACACCTCGGCGAACTACTCCTCACTCGCCCAGCCGATCGCCGGCCGCTATGTGCGGCTGACCGTCACCGGGTCCAACTTCAACGGCGGCAGTATCTACGAACTGCAGGTCTACGGCGCTCCACTGGCTACGGGAACCGACACGCAGGCCCCTGTCCTGTCCGGAAAGCCGTCGGCGAACGTGCTGCTGCCCAGCGCCCTGGACCTGAGCTGGCCCGCCGCGACGGACGACACGGGGATCGCGGGCTACACGGTCACCCAGGACGGTAGGCAGATCGCGCTGACCGGGCAGACGACACTGCGCGTGTCCGGGCTGACCCCCGCGACCGCGTACACGTTCTCGGTCACCGCACAGGACGCGGCCGGCAACACCTCCACGCCGAGTCAGCTGACGCTGACCACCCCGGCGGACAACGATCTCGCGTTGAAGAAGCCGGTGACGGTGTCCTCGTATTCGGAGCCGAACATCCCGTCGCTGGCCGTCGACGGTGATCTGTCGACCCGGTGGGCGCAGGGGCTCGGCCTTCCCGACCCGTCATGGATCCAGGTCGACCTCGGTCAGGTCACCTCCGTGAAGAGCATCGTGACGACGTTCGAGCTGACCAACGGCTACAAGTACCGGCTCGAGTACTCACAGGACGGAACGGCGTGGTCGACGTTCGACGACCACACCGCCACGGCCACCACGGACCGGACCAACCCCTCCTTCGCCCCGGCGCCGGTGCAGGCGCGGTATGTCCGGCTGACCGTCACCGGGTCGAACTGGAACGGCGGCAGCATCTACGAACTGCAGGTCTACGGCGGTTTCTGAAGCAGGCCCGGGGCGAACGGCGCCCCCTGAACAGAAAGTCAGTATGAAGATCACGCATGTTGAGGTCCACCGGATCCACGTCCCGGCGGCAGACCCTCCGTTCCAGTGGCGGCACGGACTGGGCGGCAGCGCCCCCGCGGGCGAGGGCGCGGTCCTGCGCATCGGCACCGACGAGGGCGCGGAGGGAGTCGCGCTGTTCGCCCGCCCGGGTGCGGCGGTGATGTTGCAGGACCTGGTGGACCGCGTGTTCCGGGAGGAGCTGCTCGGGCAGGACCCATTCCAGCGCGAGTGGCTGTGGCACCGGGTGTGGGAACTGGACCGGATCCAGGAGCTCCCGCTGCCCACCCTCGGCCTGATCGACATCGCCTTGTGGGACCTCGCCGGCCGGGTGAGCGGACAGCCCACCTGGCAGGTGCTCGGCGGCTTCCGTACGGAGATCCCGGCGTACGCGTCGACATCGACCTTCGCCACCACCGAAGAGTTCCTCGACGTCGCCGATCAGTGCCTCGACCTCGGATACCACGGCATCAAGCTGCACGCCTGGGGCGACGCCACCCGGGACGCGGCGCTGTGCGTCGCACTGCGCGAGCACGTCGGCCCGGACGTGCCGCTCATGTACGACGGCTCGGCCGGGTTCGACCTGCCGGATGCGATCCGGCTCGGCCGCGCCCTCAGCGAGGCCGACTACCTCTGGTACGAGGAGCCGATGCGCGAGTTCAGCATCACCGCATACCAGCGACTGGCCGAGGCGACGGACGTTCCCCTGCTGGTGGCAGAGACCTCCGACGGAGCACACATGAACTCCGCCGACTTCATCAAGTCCGGTGCGGCGACGTTCGGCGTGCGCACCAGCACGACCCTGCGGGGCGGCATCACCGGTGCGATGCGCACGGCCCACCTGGCCGACGCGTACCGGATCCGGGCGGAGGTGCACGGTTCGGACATCCCGAACCACCACCTCTGCATGGCCATCTCGAACACCACCTACTACGAATCGCTCGTGACGTCCCGCACCGTGGTGCGGGAGCGGCACGTCGACGCGGCGGGGTTGGTGCACGCCCCGCAGGGGCCGGGGATCTCCCTGCCCGCGCACTTCGACTACGGACCTGAGCTGCGACAATTCGTCGAGCCAGGCGCCTGAACCCCCCTAAAATGCAGGAAGGCATATCCATGAAGTCACCCGAGTCGGCGAAGCCAGGCATGCGGCGCCTGGTGTCGCGCAGTGCCTTCGCACTGCTGTCGCTGTCGGCAGCCACGGTGCTGGCCGGCTGCGCGAGCGCCACACAGTCGACCCCCACGGCGAGCCCGTCGGCCGCCTTCAAGCCCGCCGCGCAGACCGCCGGATCGCAGATCACGGTATGGGCGGACTCGACCCGGCTTCCAGCCGTGCAGCAGTACCAGAAGTCGCACCCCGACGTGAAGATGAACATCGTCACCTACGACGGCAGCGCGAACGGTTCGACCTACCTGCAGACCAAGGTGCAACTGTTCGACCGGACCGGCAACGGCTGGCCGGACGTCGTGTTCGGCAGCCCCACGGACGTCACGTGGGCCTCCCAGCCGACCAGTCCGTCCGCCACGGCTTTCGCCGCCCCGCTGGATGCGAACCTGGTGCCACAGCAGACGCTCGACGGCTTCGCCAAGGGTTCGCTGGCACCGTGCCAGTTCAACGGGCACACCTACTGCCTGCGCAACGACATCGCGCAGGTCGTGCTCTGGTACAACAAGACGCTCATGGACAAGTTCGGCTACCAGGTGCCCACCACCTGGGAGCAGTACGAGGCGCTGGGGGAGCAGGTCGCCAAGGAACACCCCGGGTACCTGGTCGGTGCCGTCGGCGACACCAACTCCCAAGAGTCCTACTTCTGGTCGAGCCAGTGCCCGGCGTTTCAACTGGAGGACCCGGCCACACTCAAGGTCGATCTGACGGACGGAAACTGCACCCGGATGGCGACCCTGCTCGACAAACTGATCGCCGCCAAGGCGGTGACCACGCAGGGCTTCTTCAGCCAGGGCTTCGCGAAGGACCCTGGCGGCAGCAAGGTGGTGATGGCCAACGGCCCGTCCTGGTACGGGCAGTACCTGTTCAACGCGGCCTTCAAGGTCCCGGCCGGACAGATCGCCGCCGCGGCCCCGCTGACCTGGGAAGGGGAGACCACCGCGGCCACCGGCAACGTGGGCGGCGGGGTCTGGATGGTGTCCTCGCACAGCAAGAACCTGAAGGCGTCCACCGACCTGGCCACCTGGCTCACCACATCCAATGACTTCCAGGCGAACGCGCCGACCTACCCCGCCTATGTCCCGGCGGCCAAGGCGTGGCTGGCCAACCCCGCGAACAGCAAGTACTTCGCGACCGACATCAGCGCCGTCTTCGAGCAGGCGGCCGATCTCGTCTGGACCGGCTGGTCGAACACCAAGTTCAGCGACGCCACGGCCTGGTCGAACGTCGTACTGCCGGCGTTGACCCAGGGCAAGACCCTCACCGAGACGCTTCCGCAGTGGCAGACGGCGATCACCGACGAGGCGAAGTCCGTCGGATACACGATTGCTACCAAATGACCGCATTGAACACTGGACATGAAGCAGTGTCCTCTGTCACGCCGGTCCGTCGTCGCGCCACCACGCGACGACGGGCCGGCCTGGCCGGCTACCTGTTCGTCTCCGGCTACGCGATCCTGCTGCTGGCCTTCGGGATCTTCCCCACGGTGTACGCGTTCTTTCTGGCGCTGACCAACGACCGCGGCCAGTTCACCGGGCTCAACCAGTTCATCAAGGTGGCGCAGGACTACCGGTTCGCGCCCGCCTTCCTCAACATCTCGCTGTACCTGGTGATGTGGCTGCTGTCGGTGGTGGTGCTGACAGTCGTCGTCGCCATCGTCCTGCGCAGCCGGATGAGACCGAGACTCTCGGCGATCTTCCGCTTCCTGTATTACCTGCCGGGCGCGCTCGCGGGCGTGGCGAGCGTGCTCGTGTGGCTGTTCATGCTCGACCCGGCGGTCAGCCCGGTGTCGTGGCTGCTGCGTTCCCTGGGTTTCGCCGACTTCGCGGCGGTGCTGTCGCCGGGCGATCTCCCGGTGATCCTCGTGCTGATCGCATTCTGGACCGGTGCCGGCGGCTGGATCGTGGTGATGTACGGCGCGCTCAACAACATCCCCGACGAGGTTTTGGAAGCGGCCCGGACGGACGGCGCCGGCCCGTGGAAGACCGCATGGCACATCCAGATCCCGATGATCCGCAAGTGGATCGCCTACATGGCGATCCTCGCGTTCGCCGGCGGCACACAGCTGTTCGTCGAGCCGCAGATGCTTCAGACCGCCAGCCTCGGCCGAGTCAGCCCGACATGGTCACCCAACCAGCTGGCCTACGTCTACGCCTTCCAGCACGGCGACTTCAACGGCGCCGCCGCGATCTCGATCTTCCTGCTCGCGCTCGGGCTGATCTGTGCCGCGCTGCTGGTGACCCGCTCCGACCTGTTCAAGGTGGACGAATCATGACGAACACCTCTCACGCGTCGGCGACACGGCGCCGCCAGTCGACCCTGGTGCCGAACCTCATCGTGATCGTGCTGTTCGCGGCACTGCTGCTGTTCTTCATCGTTCCGGTCATCTGGCTGCTGCTCGCCCCGACCAAGACGGCGAACGAGCTCATCCATGACAACCCGCTGTCTTTCGGGTCTCTGGCCAATCTCGGCGCGGCCTGGCGGCACCTGATCACGTTTCAGGACCACGCGCTGTTGGTCTGGCTGCGCAATTCCGCGGTCTACTCCATCGGGGCGCTCGTTGTCACCCTGGCCACCAGCGTGCCCGCCGGATACGCGCTGGCGCTGACGAAGTTCCGGGGCCGGAAAACCCTGCTCGTAATCACACTAGTGGTCATGATCATGCCGACGGCGACCCTGGTGCTGCCGATCTTCCTCGAGCTCAACCAATTCGGGCTGATCGGCACGATCTGGTCAGTCATCCTGCCGTTCTCGTTCTACCCCTTCGGCGTCTATCTGGTGTACATCTACTTCGCGACGACCCTGCCGAGGGAGATCCTGGCCGCGGCGCGCATCGACGGATGTTCGGAATGGCAGCTGTTCACCCGGATCGCGCTGCCGCTGGCGAAACCGGTCGCCGCGCTCGTCGCGTTCTTCAGCTTCGTCGGCAACTGGAACAATTTCTTCCTCCCGTACCTGGTGTTGCCGAACAGCGACCAGTTTCCGATCCAGGTGGGGCTGAACCAGTTGCTGTCGTCCACCCCGTCGTTCAACCCGGTGGCCGGTGCCGGCCTGAACATCACCAGCCCGGAACTGGCACTGGCGATCATCATCGCCATCGTGCCGGTACTGGTCCTCTTCCTGTTCTCGCAGCGCGCTCTGGTCTCCGGCATGCTTGCGGGTGCCACCAAGGGATGAACCGCCGGTCGGCCGGTGGCTGTCGGTGCCGTTTTTCGTGTCACCTCAGGCGACCGGGAGTATTCGTGTAGCAGGCTGCCGAGCCGGTCTCGTCGGATGACCGTGATGCCGGTGTCGAGGGGGACAGGGAGTGCCGGACCTGGCCTGGTTCAGCGCACGGTGTGAACGGTGCTCGTTGAAATAGGCCTCATAGTCGTGAGGACCGCGCAGGATTGTGCGCCCAAGGAACAGCGACAGACGGCAGGCTATTCAGCACTCGGTAGGGGAGTACTCCAGTTCGCGCATTCCTATGTCAATCAAGCCTTCGAGAAGGAGTGGGAATCGCTGCAGACCGTCGTTCCAATAACGATCAGCATCTTGACCAAGCGTTTGGGTTGTGGAGTACATTCGCTCTGGCTGCGGTGTCGTAGTCGTTCATCGTCGCTTGCGAGGGCCACATGGATGAGTCCGCCGACTATGTCATCGTTGGGGCCGGGAGCGCCGGATGTGTGCTGGCCAGACGGCTCGCCGACACCGGGGCCCGCGTCATTCTGCTGGAAGCAGGCGGATCCGACCGGTCGAGGCTCGTGCGCAAACCCGGGCTGATCGCCGTGTTCCACAACATCCCCGAGCTGAAGAAGCGGCTGGACTGGGGCTACTACAGCAGCCCGCAGGCCGCCGCGCTGGACCGCAGAATCCCGCAGACCCGTGGGAGGGTGCTCGGCGGCTCGGGGTCGATCAACGGGATGGTGTTCGTGCGCGGCCACCGCCGGAACTACGACGACTGGGCGGCCGAGGGCTGCCAGGGCTGGAGCTACGCCGACGTCCTGCCGAGCTTCAGGCGGATGGAGAACTGGGAGGACGGCGGCACCGACCTGCGCGGATCCGGCGGCCCGATCCAGGTGACCCGCGCCAAGGACATCACCCCGGCCTCGCAAGCCTTCATCGAGGCCCTCGCCGACACCGCGGGCGTCATGAAGAACGACGACTACAACGGCGAGTACCAGGAAGGCGCCTCGCTCTTCCAGCAAAGCGCCCACCGCGGGCTGCGTTACAGCTCGTCGGTCGGGTACCTGGACGGCCACGGCCTGCCGAACCTCAAGATCGAGACAGGCTGCCTGGTGACTCGCGTCGTGCTCAGGAACGGCCGGGCCACCGGGGTGGACGTGATCACCAAGGAAGGGCACCGGACGATCCGGGCGACCCGGGAGGTGATACTCGCTGCCGGCACATTCGGCTCGGCGCAGCTCCTCATGCTCTCAGGCGTCGGCCCCGCCGCGCACCTACGCGAGCACGGCATCGAGGTCGTCGCCGACCTGCCGGTCGGGGACAACCTGCACGACCACATGTTCGTCCCGATGACGTATCTCATGAAGTCGGCCCGCAACAGCGGCACCGCGCGGTACTTCGCCGCAGGACTGATCAGGGAGACGCTGCGCGGCGGCACCACCTGGGTGAGCCGCAGCGTCTTCGAGGCCGTCGGCTTCGTCCGCAGCTCCATGGCCTCCGGCGATGTCCCCGACATCCAGATCCACGCCCTTCCCTGGGGGTACCCCGGCCCCAACCAGGACGCGCCCATCAGGCACAAGGTCGACCCGCGCCCGTCGCTCACCCTCCTGGCCACGCTGATCTACCCCAAGAGCCGGGGCACCCTCCGGCTCTCCTCCGCCGACCCCACGGCCGCGCCGGTCATCGACCCCGCCTACCTCGCCGAGCCGGACGACCGCAGGCTGCTCCTGGACGGGATGGATCTCGTCCGCGACGTGATGGCCAACAAGATCATCTCTGCCGATGTGACCGGCGAGCTCGCCCCCGGCCCCGCCTACCCGGACCGGTCCGCTCTGGCCGCCGAGGTGCCGAACCGCGCCACGACGGTGTACCACCCGGTCGGCACGTGCCGGATGGGTGCCGACGAGCGGGCGGTGGTCGATCCGGAACTTCGGGTGCGCGGCGTCGAGGGCCTGCGCGTCGCCGACGCCTCGATCATGCCGTCCATCACCGGAGGCAACACCAACGCCCCCGCGATGATGATCGCCGAACACTGCGCATCCCTCATGCTCCAGCCCTGAGTTTCGTGGGCCGCTGCATCCCAGGACCTTAGGTGATCCGTACGTTCGTCGAACGGGCTCGTGAGTCTGGACCGCCTTCGACGCCGAGTTACACCTCGATGGCGCGCGACGTCATGGCCGGTAGGCCGACTGAGGTCGGCTTCATGTTCGGCGGCCTCGTCCTTCGCGCGGCCAAGGTCAGCGTCGGGGTACCGCGCGTCACACTCGCACACGAGCTGATATCAGCGATGGACCCGGATCGCTGAAGTGGCGATAGGAGCTCTGGTGATGCTTGATCTCCGCGCCGTGGAACCAAGCGGAGGTGAAAGAGACTAGGTCAAGGTCTACCGCCTGACAGGCTGCGAACTTGCGGCGCCCGCTTTAGGAGAGCGCTGGTCACACATCTGGCCCTTACGGCCTGAGCTTCGGGGACGCGCCATACACCTGTCGTGTATTACATGATCATCCCGTGCGTGTCCCGCAACGGCGGAGTCGGGCAGCTACGTTACTCACTGACAAGCAGACGAAGGGCGGTCACGGCAGCTCCATAGTTCTCCACGGCAGTTGGCGCCGAAGCCTAGGTGAGCGTCCCCGGAATGCTGCGGCTCGGAGGCGGATCTACGAAGTCCATAGGGGTTCCTGGGACTTCGCGTTGGTCTGGTGGTCGCCGCCGATGTCGAGGGGCGGTGGGGGCCCGGTGTCGACGCTGGTCCGCAGCTGCAGGGCCTCCTGACGGCCGCGGGTAGCGAGGCTGTCGGCGAGTTCGTTGTCCGAGCGGTGGGGCCGCGGGCCGTGCGGCTGGCTGCGCAACATGCGCGAGCAGGGCGCCCCACCGTACGGGGTCACCATCACCATGGACGACGGATTCCAGTCCAAGGCACCCCAGGCGACCGGGCGGTACGTCCACGCCTGGAACAACATCGGCCGCCTCATCCTGGACGACGAGGGCACGTTCGCCTACACGTCGTTCGGCCTGCGACCAGACGCCAGGTGCAACCCATCGACTGGGTCATCGTCGGAGGCGAATCAGGCCCCGACGCCCGCCCGATGCACCCCGCCTGGGCGCGGTCTCTCCGGGACCAGGCCGTCGCCGCCCAGGTGCCTTTTCATTTCAAACAATGGGGGGAATGGGGGCCGGCACCGTTCGTCGTCCGCGTCTGCGACCCGAAGGTGGGCTGGCAGGGCACCGACGCCGAACTCGCCGAGGCGAAGAAGCAGTCGGAGGCCGCCGGCGCGACCCACGTCCACACCGGCAACTACTACGTCAAGGACGGCCGGACCATGTGGCACATCCACGAGATCGGCCACAAGCCGTGGTCCCTCGAGCGGGTGGCGCTATCTGACGGGATGGAGCCGATCCGCAGGTGGGGCAAGAAGGCGGCGGGCCGGGTGCTGGACGGCCGCATCTGGGACGAGCAGCCCCGGCGGGTGACCACGTGAAGGCGATCACCGTGAGGCCGCCTTGGTCGTGGAGCATCGCCCGCCGCGGCAAGCGCATCGAGAACCGGTCATGGATCACGGACTACCGCGGGGTGCTCGCGATCCACTCGGGTGAGCGGTGGGACAAGGACGGCGCCGTGCACGGGGCCCTGCTGACCGCGGCCCCGGCCGACCTCCCTCATGACCTTGAGGGTCAGCAGCTGAAACCGCCGTCGACCGGAAGGCTGGCTCCGGTGATGAATGCAGCCTCCGGCCCGACGAGGAAGGAGACGGCGGCCGCGATCTCCTCGGGGCGCCCGAACCGCCCTATCGGGGTGCGTGAGGTGACGAACGAGGCATCTTCCGCATCAGCCGGGTTCATATCGGTATCTATCGCGCCGGGCTGAATCGCGTTGACGGTGATGCCGCGTGGGGCGAGATCGCGCGCCCAGCCCTTGGTGTAGGCGACGACCGCAGCCTTCGTCGCGATGTAGTCGGAGATACCGGGGAAGGGCGCGCTGGTGGTGGCGGATCCATTGGAGGCGATAGACACGATCCGCCCTCCCTCCGGCAGGAGGGGCGCCGCAGCGACCACCGTACTGACAACTGCTTGAAGGTTGATGGCCAGCTGGCGGTCGAAGGCGCTCTGGTCGCGATCCGGCGCGTCGACAGTTCCCGTGACATGCACCCCCGCATTGTTGACAAGGATGTCGAGTCGACCGAAGTGATCGGCGACCTGGCGGACAAGTTGCTGTGCTCGGCTGGGGTCGGCCTGGTCGGCCTTGACAGCCAATCCGCGACGGCCGGTCGCTTCGATGGCCGCGAGGGTCTTCTTGCCCTTCTCGGGGTCGGCGGCATAACTGAACGCCACGTCGGCTCCATCAGCCGCGAGCCTGACGGCAATGGCTGCCCCCATTCCGCGCGATCCGCCCGTCACCAGGGCGACTTGGCCTGTGAGCTTCCGATGCATGGGTGTCCTCACAATCATTTACCGCAGTTCGGTGGGACTGCTGCCGGCGCGCCAACACGTGTGCTACCCCGGCATCCGCAGCCCGGCGACGATCTCCCGGGCGACGGTCCACGTGACACAGGTGGGCTGCTTGGTCATGCCTACGAGACTGGCCCGGCGGGTGGGTGCGGCGCCTCACCACGTTGTGGGTACCCATGGCGTGGGTTGGTTGTCCCGGGGGTGCAGGAGCAGGATGGGGGCGTGAGCGAGCAGCGGAACACGGAACTCGGGGACTTCCTGCGGTCGCGGCGGGCGGCGCTGGCCCCCGCCGAGTCGGGCGTTCCGATATACGGGACGGTTCGGCGGGTTCCGGGGCTGCGGCGCGAGGAGGTGGCTTTGCTCGCGGGCGTGAGTGTGAACTACTACGCCCGCATCGAGCAGGGGGAAAGCCACCAAATGTCCGAATCGGTAGTGGAAGCGATCGCCAACGCGCTGCGTCTCGACGACAACGAGCGACTTCACCTGCTGCGCCTGGCCTGGCCCGGGCAGCGCGCCCAACGGGACCCCGGGCCCGAAAAGATCCGCGACTCACTGCTCGCACTGGTCGAGAGCAACAGCGAGCAGGCGGCATTGATCGTCGGACGATACATGGACCTGCTCGGCGCGAACCGGCTCGGCTATGCGCTCTTCGGCCTCACTCAGGGGCAGCGGCCTAATCTGGCCAAACAGGTGGTCCTCGAACCGGCGATGCGCGACCTCATGGTCAACTGGGCCGACCAGGTCCGTAATGTGGCCGCCTACCTGCGGATGGCCACCGGTGATCTGTCCGACGATACTCAGCTCGCGGAATTGATCGGCGAGCTGAGTATCAAGAGTTCGGAGTTCGCCCGATTCTGGGCTGTCCACCCAGTCAGTCAGTGCACGAACGGAGTGTACGAGCTCGACCACCCCATGGTCGGCCGCCTGACTCTGAACGAGGAAACCTTGGGACTGGGGGAGAACTCCGGGCAACGCATCATCTTCCTCGGCGCCGCACACGGCTCCGATTCTGCGCAGCGCCTGCGACTGCTGGACTCCCTGATCCCTTAAGCCCATCGCGGGGAACGTCAGCAGGTGTGGTGCTGGTGGAGCAGCAAGCACTCCCCGCCGGGGTTCCCCGACCTTGTCCTGGTCCACGTGGGCAAGAAGCGCATCATGTTCCGTGAGCTGGATCGCGTGGTGTCATCTCGGCGGCGCAGGCCGCGTGCATGGCGGCGCTCACCGCGGTTGGGATGGACGTCGCGGTGTGGCGGCCGGAGGACTGGCTGGACGGCGTTCTTGCGGCTGTTGTCCAGCCATTGAGGTGCCAGCGCGGCACCCATTCGGTGATGCCTTGACGTACGTACTGGCTGTCGGTGTGCAGGCGTACCGTTGCCGGTTTGGTGAGGCTTTCCAGTGCTCGACAGGCAGCCAGAAGCTCCATGCGGTTATTGGTCGTCTGCTCGGGCTCTCCACCCCAAATGTGCTTGATGCGCAGTATGTTCGCCCAAGCAGATGACGAGTTCCCAAGCGTCCAAGGCGTATCGGCGATGTTGAGCGCCTTTGAGGGCGCGGACAACGATCGAGTGACCTACTTGCTGACTGATGCACTGGATATCTTCCGCGCCACCTATGCGGCGCTGAGCCTGCCCGATGTGCAGGCCGACCGCTCGCTTCAGATGGCCATTCGACGGCTCGTATTTGCCGGATCACGCCGTGTCGACGCCGACCGCCTGATCGACCTGATGATGTCCGCGGAAGCTCTTTTCATCAAGCGCGCGAACCTGCCGCAAGGCACCAAAGGGGACAAGATCGCTGCGGCTGCGGCTGCTCTACTGGCCGGTGACCCAGAACTGAAGGCTGACGCTCTTCAAATCCAAACGTTTATGAGGACGGTGTACCAAGCGCGCAACGCCGAGATGCACGGCGACGACCGGCCCTACTCGCAATTTCGCCTGCTGGACGGCTCGGCGACGAACTCCATGCCGAGCGTGCTCAACGATGCGGAGAAGCTCATGCGCCGCGCAGTCCTAGCCGTACTCGCCGAGTACACGGCAGTCGCTAAGTGACCAGGATCCGGCCCCCGGAGCCGATCTTGGTCAAGCCTGCGCGTCCGCTGTAGGAGAGCGCTGTCCGTCTTGGCTTGTCAGGCTGTCTGACCTGCTTGGACGTTTCGGATGGTGCACACGCGTCACTTGATCATCCCGGGCATGTCCCACGCTGAAACGGTTACCTGATGTCCTAATCATCCCCACATGCTCGCCGTACTGGATGGCGTGTCGTTCTGGTCTGCCGCGCTTCTGCCCTTGAGTCGAACGGCATGGTGATCGGTGGCTCGATGGCGCTTTGGTGGAGCTGCGTGCGGCAGTCATGGGGCGGTGTGTTGCCGCGGAGCGGGCCCTGCTCATTGGACCTGTGCGTGATCACGGTGGTGGGATCGGACTATTCGCCGGTGACGCCGTCGATCCGCTCGCGCAGCAGGTCGGCGTGGCCGTTGTGCCGGGCGTACTCCTCGATCATGTGGACGAGGATCCAGCGGTGGGAGCAGTCCTGCCCATGGCGCTGCTGCTTTCCGATGGCGTCCAGCGGCACCTCGGCCGAGAGCTTGCGGGCGTGCTCGACCTCGGCCCGCCAGGTGGCGAAAGCCTCCTCGGCGGAGGCGGTGTCCACGTCGTTGAATTCGGCGTCGGGGTCGTCGGTCTTGTAAAGGAGGGGGACGTCCTCGTCGTTCAGCACGCGGCGGAACCAGGCGCGCTCCACGTGTGCCATGTGGCGGACCAGCCCGAGCAGCGACATGGTCGACGGCGGCGCGGAGCGTTCGCGGAGTTGCTCCTCCGAGAGCCCCGCGCATTTGACGGTCAGGGTCTCGCGGTGCCAGTCGAGCCAGTTGTTCAGCATGGTGCGCTCGTCGCCGATGAAGGGAGGGGGAACGCGGTTGTCGGTCACGGCTCACGATCCTCTCACCGGTGAAGTACCGTCTGGCCACGGCCGAGGATTCGCTGCGCCGGCTCCGCCTCGCGCTCCCGAGACCACCGAACGACCCAGCCATGGCGCGCCGGCCTGGTCATCCAGGGCAAGAAGACACCATCCGTCGATACGTGACCAGGTTTGACCCGCTCAAAGGCGTATTTTCGGATCGCACTACACTCCTGTGACCCGTCGTCTGGCCCGCACGAGCGCTTCGAGCGGCTGTGGGCCGTTGATGTCATCCACAGGAAGGCCCTGACGTGATCGACTTGCGCAGCGACACTGTTACCCGTCCGAGTCAGGCGATGCTGGCGTCGATGGTGGCGGCCGAAGTCGGTGACGACGTCTGGGGCGACGACCCGACCGTCCTGCGCCTGCAAGCGACCGTCGCGGAGCGTGCCGGCAAGGAAGCGGGTCTGTTCTTTCCGAGCGGCACGCAGAGCAACCTCGCCGCGTTGATGGCGCATTGCGGCCGCGGTGACGAATACATCGTCGGCCAACTGGCGCACACGTACAGGAATGAAGGCGGCGGCGCGGCCGTGCTCGGCAGCATTCAGCCGCAGCCCATCGAGAACGCCGCGGACGGTTCCCTGCCGCTCGACGAGATCGCCGCGGCGATCAAGCCGATCGACGATCACTTCGCACGAACGCGTTTGCTCGCGCTCGAGAACACGATCGGCGGGAAGGTGCTGCCGGCCGGGTATGTCACCGAAGCGGCCGCGCTGGCGAAGAGCCGCGGTCTCGCGACGCATCTCGACGGCGCGCGCGTTTGCAATGCGGCCGTCGCGTCGGGTCAATCGATCGCCGCGCTGTGCGCGCCGTTCGATTCGGTCTCGATCTGCTTCTCGAAGGGGTTGGGGGCACCTGTCGGTTCGGTGCTGGTCGGCAGCCAGGCCTTGGTCGAGAGCGCGCGCCGGTGGCGCAAGATGCTGGGCGGGGGCATGCGGCAGTCGGGCGTGCTCGCGGCGGCGTGCTTGTACGCGCTCGAACACAATGTCGATCGTCTCGCGGAAGACCACGAGAACGCCGAGCATCTCGCGCGCGGGCTCGCGGAAATCGACGAGGTCCGCGTGCGATCGCACGCGACCAACATGGTGTTCGTCCAGTTCCCGCAGGAGCATTGCGCGGCGCTCGAAGCATCGCTGCACGAGCGCGGCATTCTCACGCAGATCCTGTACGGCACGCGCTTCGTCACGCACATGGACGTCAACCGGGCGGACATCGATATGTTCGTGTCGGCAGTTAAGTCGTATTTCGCGAAATAAGAGTCACTGCCCGGTCGAGACGAAGGCCTGCCAGGAGGCGGGCCGGCCACTTCCATCAGGCGTCAGATCGGCCAGGACTCGCGTCGCCAGGCGGCGTCCCAGAACATCCATTCGTAGCGAGACGTGGTGATGAAGTGCTCGCGGGCGCGGGAGCGTTGAGCGACGGTCGCCTCGTCCCCGACGCGGTCGGCCAGGGCGACGACCCGGCGGACCACGCTCTGGAACGCCTCGTCCCCGTAGGTGGCGATCCAGCGGCGGTAGAGCGGGTCGGGTGACGAGCGTTCGAGCAGTGCCTCGCCGACACGGGCGTAGATCCAGTAGCAGGGCAACACCGCAGCGAGGCCGTCAAGGAACGATCCGCCGTGCACGGTCGCGAGCAGGTAGCTGGTGTACGCCCGAGTGGTCGGCCCCACGGGCAGCGTCGCGGCCTGCTCGGCGGAGCCGCCGAGATCGGCCATGAACGCTCCGTGCATGTCCTGCTCGGCGGCGATCGCTCCCGCGGCGTCGCCGGCGAAGGCTCGTACGTCGTCCTCGGTCGGCGCTTTGGCCGCGCACAGCGCCAGGGCCCGGGCGTAGTCGCGCAGGTAGTGCGAGTCCTGCACCACGAAGTGCCGGAAGGAGTCGTGCGGCAAGGTGCCGTCGACCAGGCCCGTGATGAACGGATGGTCGAGGATCGCCTGGTAGATCGGGACGATCGCATCCCACAGCTCTTCGCTGAAGGTCCGTTGGGTCGCTTGCGGAAAGGTCGACTCGGACATAGTTTCGGACCAACTCCCTACGCCGGCATGACCCGGTCAGGTTCGAGCGGTCTGTGGCCGCGCCAGCCACACTCTCAGCCCGGTGCGCCGGGCTCCCGCGGTGTCGTGGTCGAGGCTAACGCACGGAACCCCCGTTACCGCAACTTCTCCGCCCTAAGATCGCGTATATGGGGAAGGACGACATCGCCGACATCGCCCGGTGGTTGTGGCGCGAGGTGGACCCCGGCGACTGGTCCGGTGAGGTGCTGCGTCCGCTGGCTGAGGGGCGTGGCCGGTTGGTCCCGGTGCAGGAGCATGAGCGGCGGTACGCGGGCGACCGGGAGTATCGCGGTCTCGTCGTCCCCATTTCCTTGGACGGAGAACCGGCCGCTGCTTTCCGGCGGCATGCCGGGGCGGTGGAGGAGGCGATCGGCGCCGCCGACAGCGTCGGCAGTCATGGCCCGATAGGCCCCTGGTACGAGCGGTCGCCGGACTGGGGAGCCCCTTTCCTGCGCTGGCGGCGGCCCGGCGCCGAATCGCTCGAATTGCGCGCCGCCGAGACCGGCGCGGAGCTTTCCCTGCAGCCGACGGAGCCGTATGAGGAATGGCGGCAGGCCGCCTTCGAGTGGGGGGAGCCGTCGCAACTGCCGGGCGGTTTCGTCATCGAGTATCTGGACGCCGCCAATGAGGGGCTCAGCACGCCGGGCGGGTGGCGGGTACCCCGGTGGACGGCACTGCCGGCTTTGCTGTCGGCGTTCCTCCGCACGCTGCCCGCCGAGACGTACGCGATCGGCAGGAACGTGGGCGTCACCGCGTTCGGGGGAAGCCGCGAGATCATTGCCATCCGTTCCGCCGAACGGCTGACCGTCGAGGGCTGGTTCAATTACTTCTCGCCGGGCGAGGGACTGGGCTGGTCGCAGCGGGTCGAACGGACCCGGCGGTCGTGGACGTTCGACGCGGGCGGTCCTGGCGACGTGGATGGTGACTGGCTGGCACGCCACCTCGTCGAGGTTCTCAAGACGGAGAAGGTGTCCTCCGTGGCGAAGCTCGGGAAACATGTCCACCGCCTGGAGAACGCCCACACGGTGCTGCTCGGTCTGGGGTTCTAGCGTCCTGCCGATGGCCGCTTGATCCATCGAGGCCGCCCCGCCGCAGCGGGCGGCGTCGCCTGCCCTCTCGCTGACCGAGCAGGGCGGCGGTGGGCGCCGGACGGCTCCTGCCGTTCACCGATTCTCTACTGGGATGGGCCGGGGCTTCACCTCGCCTCCACCGGCCTGGTGCCGACACTGTCTTCGTGGCTGACGTGCTGGTTGTGCTGGGAATCGTTGGGTTCACGCTCGCGATGCTGGGCCTGATCAAGGGGCTCGATCGCGTATGAGCGTCGTCAACGTTCTGTTACTCACTGTGTCCGTCGCGGTGTTCATCTATGTGGGCATCGCGCTCTTCAAGGCGGAGTGGTTCTGATGGGGCGACGGGCGGCACGCTCGTGCCCGATGACACGCCAGGGGGAGGTCTCGCCATGACCCCTACTCTGTCCGCAGCGCCGGCGGCGCGTTCCGTTCAGGTGTCGTCGTGACGCGCGTTCTCGTCGTCGACGATGAACCGCAGATCCTCCGGGCGCTCCGGATCAATCTGGTCGCCCGCCATTACGAGGTCGCCGTCGCGACGGACGGGGGATCGGCGTTGAGGAGCGCCGCCGACTGGCATCCCGACCTGGTCGTGCTCGACCTCGGGCTGCCCGACATCGACGGAGTCGACGTCATCCACGGCCTGCGCGGATGGACCACCATCCCGATCGTCGTCCTCTCCGGTCGCACCGGAAACGAGGACAAGGTCGACGCCCTCGACGCCGGCGCCGACGACTACGTCACCAAGCCCTTCAGCATCGACGAACTGCTCGCCCGCGTCCGGGCCGTGAGCCGGCGCGCGTCCATCCGGGAGACCGAGCTCGCCAGCATCCAGGTCGGCGACCACACGATCGACCTGGTCAGCAAGACGGTCACCGGTGAGGTGCGGTTCACGCCCACCGAATGGCATCTCCTGGAGATCCTTCTGCGCAACCCGGGCAAGCTGGTCAGCCAGCGCCAGTTGCTGACCCAGGTCTGGGGCGCCGAGTTCGTCACGGCCACTCACTACGTGCGCCAGTACATGGCCCAGATACGCCGCAAGCTCGAGCGGGATCCCGGCCACCCCGTCCACCTGATCACCGAGCCGGGCATGGGCTACCGATTCAGTCCCTGATCGGAGTGGTGAAAACGCTTCCTTCTGAATTCGAGTGGAATTGGAGCGGAATTCGACTCCGATTTCGTTCGGACTGATTCGGCCGGACCGGCGAAGGTGATTTTCGGGGGAGCGGCTACGTCGGGCCGAGTCCCCGAATCCGGAGAGGTGTGCCCCGGCCGCATGAACCAGGCCTGACCAGGGAGATCATCCACGCCGTGAGGTCTGTCCGATTACCGCGGAAGACTGGCCACATAGCGCATCACTCCCAAATCTTCAGCAAGTCAGGAATTAACATCACACGAGCGATGTCAATCGTCTTGGGCTCGTTGACGTCGCCTCGTTTCCTGAACCGAAGATTAATCTGGAGAGCGCTATGACGATTGCCGCCGCGTCGCACTTCGACGGCCGCGAAATGTACATGCTGCACAACATGTTCCGGCGTGAGTTCGCGCTCATGCCGGGTCTGGTCCGCGCGGTCGCGGCCGGCGACCACGAACGGGCGCGGATCGTCGCCGGCCACATCGAGGGCGTGGCGACCGTCCTCCACCATCACCACCACAGCGAGGACGAGCACGTCTGGCCCCTGCTGCTGGAGCGTGTCCCCGAGGATCTGGCTCCCGTCGTCCGCCTGATGGAGAGTCAGCACGAGGAGGTCGCCAGGACGGCGGCCGAGATCGACGAGGCGATCGCCGCCTGGCGCGGCAGTGCGGGCCCCGAGCCCCGCGAGGCTCTGGCCGACGTCCTCGACCGGTTCCTCCCGCTGCTCAAGGAGCACCTGGGGGTGGAGGAGGAGCACGTGGTCCCGCTCATGGAGAAGCACATCACCATCACCGAGTGGAATCGGATGGTCCAGGCGGGAGCGGCGGACGTCGACCCGGAGAGCCTGCCCCTCGGCTTCGGCATGTTGATGTACGAAGGCGATCCCGAGATCGTCGAACTCGCCATCTCCAACATGCCGCCGGAGGCCCGCTCGGTCATCGGGCCGTTGGCCGCCCAGGCCTTCGCGGCCCATTCCGAACTGATCCACGGGACCCCGACCCCGCCGCGCAGCACCGAGTTGTGACCCCGTCACGTCAGACGTCGTCGGACTGACACGCCCTCGCTCCGACGGGCCGTCAGGTATCGGATATTTCGTGATTTGTCGTCCGCAATGGTCATCCCCTAGGATCCCCCCGGTTAGGTAAGCCTTACCTGGTTTGATCGGGCGAACGGGGCACAGGGTGGGCGGCGGGCGATGAGGACGAACAGGCGCCTCGCCGTACTGGCGGGGTCGGCGGTGCTGCTGGCCGCCACCGTGGTGCTGAGCCTGGCGGCGGGCAGTCGGGGGATCGCACCCGGCCGCGTGCTGGAGGTGTTGCTGCGGCCGGACGACAGCGACGCGAGCGCGATCCTGTGGTCGCTCCGGGCGCCTCGGACGATCATCGGGATCGCCGTCGGCGCGGGACTGGCGACGGCCGGAGTCCTGATGCAGGCGCTCACCCGGAACCCGCTGGCCGACCCGCGGATCATGGGCGTCTCCTCCGGCGCGTCGCTGGGCGTGGTCGCGGCGATCAACGTCTTCGGGATGACGACGCTTCCCTCCTACATCTGGTTCGGCATCGCCGGCGCCGCGCTGGCCGGGACCTTCGTGTACGCCCTCGCGGCCCGTGCCCGCGACGGCGCCTCGCCGGTCACCCTCGCGCTGGCGGGCACCGCACTGGACGCCTCCCTCACCGGCGTGGTGATCGGGGTCCTCACGGTCAATGTGAAGACCTTCGACCAGTATCGCTTCTGGGCCGTCGGGTCGTTGTCCGGCCGCCCGATCGAGGTCGCCCTGTGGGTGCTGCCGTTCGTGGTGGCCGGAATCGTGCTGGCCTTCGGCGTCGCCGGCGGATTGGACGCCCTCGCCCTCGGCGACGACGTCGCCCGCGGCCTCGGCCAGAACGTCGGCCGTGTACGGCTGACGGCCGCCGTCGCGGCGATCGTCCTGACCGGCGCCGCGGTGGCCGCGGCCGGGCCCATCGGGTTCGTCGGGCTCGCCCTTCCACACCTGGCCCGCGGGCTGGTCGGCGCCCACCACCGGTGGGTGATGGCCGTGTCGCTGCTGCTCGGTCCCGTGCTGCTGCTGGCGGCGGACGTGATCGGCAGGCTGGTCGTTCCGCCCGCCGAGATCAGAGCCGGGATCGTCACCGCGCTCGTCGGCGCCCCCTTCCTGATCCTGCTCGTCCGGCGCGGACGGACGGTGACCGCATGAGGACCGGCGTGCCGTCTTATCCGGTGGCGGGCCGTGGCGTCGTGAGCGCCGGGCCGCTGACCTTCGTGCTTCGCCGCCGCGCGGCGGGGATGTTCCTGCTGCTCCTCGCCCTCACCGCGGTCGCCGTGGTGGTGTCGCTCGGCGTGGGCAGCACGTTCGTGGCCCCCACCGACGTCGTGCGCGCGCTCGCGGGCGACGGGCCCTTCACCGTCGTCGTCCAGGATCTGCGCCTTCCGCGGATCGTCGTGGCCCTCGCCGTCGGCACCCTGCTCGGGCTGTCCGGGGCGCTGCTGCAGGCGGTCAGCAGGAACCCGCTCGCCAGTCCTGACATCATCGGCGTCAGCCAGGGCGCGGGATTCGCCGCGACCGTCGTGATGAGCACCGACCTGGGCGCCGCGTGGCTGGGGCCGTTCGCGCTGCTGGGCGGCCTGGCCGCGGCCACGGCGGTGTTCACGCTGTCCTGGCGCTACGGCCTGGCCGCCCGCCGCTTCGTGCTGTGCGGGATCGCGGTCGCGCTGGCGACGAAGGCGCTCACCGAGATCTTCATCGTGGGCGCCGACGCGATCGACGGGCAGCGCGCCCAGGTCTGGCTGGCGGGCAGCGTGGCGGGGACCGGCTACGCCGAGGCGCGGATCCTGCTGATCCCGCTGGTGGTGCTCCTCCCGGTGCTGCTGTGGGCCGGACGCGCGATGGACACCACGGCCCTGGACGACGGGGTCGCCCGCGGCCTCGGCGTACGGGTGACGCAACGGCGTCTTCTGCTGGGCGTGGTGGGGGTGGTGCTCGCCGCGCTGGCCATCTCGCAGGCGGGGGCCGTCGACTTCGTCGCGCTCGCCGCCGCCCAACTCGCCCGTCGCCTCGTGCGCGCCGAGCGCCCGCCGCTGGCCTGCTCGGCCGCCGCCGGGGCGCTGCTGACCGTGGTCGCCGACCTGATCGCCCGCACGGCGTTCGCACCCGTCCAGCTTCCCGTCGGCGTGCTCACCGCCGTCCTCGGGGGCCCCTATCTGCTGTGGCTGCTCGTACGGAGGACGCCCTGATGACAGACGAGCACGTGCCGCCGTCCCCGACGGACGGCGGCGAGTCGCGCGCGCCGGTACGGCTGGCCGCCCGCGACCTGAGCGTGGGATACGGCAACCGGCTGGTCATCGAGGGACTCGACCTGGAACTGCCGGCCGGCGCCTTCACGGTGATCATCGGTCCCAACGCCTGCGGGAAGTCCACCCTGCTGCGCACGATGGCGCGACTGCTCGCCCCTCGCGGCGGCGCGGCGCTCATCGACGGGGCCGACCTGCACGCACAGCCCACCCGGGAACTCGCGCGCCGGCTCAGTGTCCTGCCGCAGAGCCCGGTCACTCCCGAGGGGGTGACCGTGGCCGACCTGGTGGCCCGGGGGCGCCAGCCGTACCAGCGGTGGTTCCGGCAGTGGGGCGCGGAGGACTCCGCCGCCGTCGAGCGGGCGCTGGCCCTGACCGGCCTGACGGATGTGCGCGACCAGAGCGTGGAGGCGCTCTCCGGCGGCCAGCGGCAGCGGGTGTGGATCGCCATGACGCTCGCGCAGGACACCGACGCGCTCCTGCTCGACGAGCCCACCACATATCTGGACCTCGCCCACCAGGTCGAAGTCCTCGACCTGCTGCGGCGGCTGAACCGCGACGGCGGGCGCACCGTGATCGCCGTCCTGCACGACCTCAACCAGGCGTGCCGATACGCCGACCACCTCGTCGTCATGAAGGACGGCCGGGTGGTCGATCAGGGCACGCCGGACAAGGTGATGAGCGCCGAATGCCTGGCCGACGTGTTCGGCCTCGGCGGCGTGGTGGTGCCGTGCCCGGTGACGGGGGCGCCGATGGTCGTGCCGGACGCACCGGCGTAGCAGGAAAGCGAGAGGAGAAGACACAGTGAGGTTCCACGGATTCAGCCGGCTGGCCAGGGGGGTGGCCGTCGTGGCGATGGCCGGCCTGGCCCTGACCGCGTGCGGCGGCGGGAGCGGCAGCGGCGACTCCGGCTCGGCGGCCGGCGCCACGCGTACCGTGAAGCACGCCATGGGTGAGACGAAGGTGCCCGAGCACCCGTCGCGCATCGTTGTGCTCGACACCGACAAGCTGGACTCCCTCTACACGCTCGGCATCACTCCGGTCGGCGCGGCCCTGCCGGACGAGCAGTCCGGTATCCCGAAATATCTGGGTCCGTCCTTTGCCACGATCAAGTCGGTCGGAACGCTCCAGGAGCCCGACCTCGAGGCGATCGCCGCGCTGCAGCCCGATCTGATCCTCGGCTCGAAGTTCCGGCAGGAGAAGTTCTACGACGAGCTGTCGAAGATCGCGCCCACGGTGTTCACCGAGAAGGTCGGCATCACCTGGAAGGAGAACTTCCTGCTGGACGCGGAAGCGGTCGGCAAGAAGGCCGAGGGGGAGCAGAAGCTTCAGGCGTACGAGGCGCAGGCCAAGGCGGTGGGGCAGGAGCTCGGCGACCCGGCCAAGCTGAAGATCAGCCTGATCCGCTTCAGGCCCGCGGAGATCCGCGAGTACGGCCCCGACTCGTTCGCCGGGATCGTGCTGAACGACATCGGCGTCGGCCGTCCGCAGGAGCAGCTCCTCGAGGGCAAGGCCGACCGGCGGTTCGCCCCGATCAGCCCGGAGCAGATCGACCAGGTCGACGGTGACATGATCTTCGTGAGCGCGTTCGGGGCGGACGCCGCCAAGCAGCAGGCCCAGGTGACCGCCGGACCGCTGTGGAACAAGCTCAGCGCCGTCAAGGCCGGGCACGTGCAGGTCGTGGACGACGAGGTCTGGATGACCGGCATCGGGGTCACCGCCGCAGGGAAGGTCGTCGACGACGTCAAGAAGTTCCTGACGCCGCTGATCCAGAAGTGACGGTCCGCGTCCGCACTCGCTGATCCGCGTACTCGATCGCCTGCTCGATCCAGGACGCCCCGACAGGGCCGGCCGCCGGTGACCCGGCTGCCGGCCCTGAGGCCTGCCGGGAATTGCCGACTTTTTGCAATAAACCGCCCTTTTGTCAATATCCGTCACGTACGTTATGGCGCGGAGAACCGTGGACCGATGAACAGATAGCCGTTCACATGGAACAGAGCACCTCACAGTCGTCGGCGCAGCCGACTTCGCCGACCGGCGCGGCCTCGGCGGAACCACCCGGCGACGACTGCCGTACCGCGTTGCAGAGGTTACGGGTCACCGTGCTGAGCAAGCCGACCACGGTCACGCCGGTGCAGCGCTTCGGGTGGATCGGGCCGGTCTCGTTCGGTGAGGCCATCCACGGGGTGGATCTACGGGTGGAGGGCAGCGAGCTGCGTGCGAGCTACCACCTGAACCTTCCGATCTCCGGCCACGTCGAGTCCCGGCATCGTGGTGTGGACGTCGTCGCGACGCGGGACAGGGCCGTGGTGTACCGGCCCGAGGGCGACACCGCCCTGACGAGGTGGGCCGGGGACTGCCGGCTGGTCTGCGTGGGGTTCGAGCGGACCGCGCTCGACCGGGCGCTGGAGGCCCTGCTGGGGCTGCCGGTGACCTCACAGATCCCCTTCGCGCCGAGCCTGGACATGACGACAGGTCGCGCCCGGAGCTGGGCTCGGATGCTCATGATGCTCAACCACCAGCTCGGCGACGCCGACAGCGTCGTCCTGCAGCCACTGGTCGCGCCGCCGCTCGTGGACGGCTTCATCCGCGGCTTCCTGCTGGCCGCGGATCATCCGTACCGCGAGCTGCTCGACGCGCCGGCCGAGGCGGGCCGTCCGATCGCGATCCGCACGGCGATCGACATCATGGAGGCCGAGCCCCAGACGCCGCTGACGATCTCCACGCTCGCCGCGCGATGCCACGTCAGCGTCCGGACGTTGCAGGAAGGCTTCCAGCGTCATGTCGGGATGCCGCCCATGGCCTATCTCCGGAAGGTCCGGCTCCGTCGCGCGCACGACGACCTGCGCGCCGCGGACCCGTCCGTGCAGACGGTGGCGTCGATCGCGCGTTCCTGGGGGTTCACCCACCTGGGCCGGTTCGCCGCCGCGCACGAAGCGGAATACGGCATGTCACCGGTCCGGGTCCTGCGTACGCCGCGCTGAGCGGCGATGCAGGGTGGCCTTCGTGTCCTGCCAGACTGCGCGTCGGCGGTGCGGCTCGGCAGGCAGGGCCCGCGCGCGCACGATCAGACCGGCAAGGCCTGCGCTCGCCCGTCGGCGCCCTTCGAACAGGCTCCGGCCAGTTCGTCCAGGGACATCTCCAGAGCGGCGGCCAGGGCCGCGACAGTGAAGAAGGCCGGGGTCGGCGCACGCCCGGTCTCGATCTTGCGCAGCGTCTCCGCGGACACTCCGGCCGCCGCCGCGATCTCCACCATGCTGCGCTCGCCGCGCGCCTGGCGCAGCAGCGAGCCGAACCGTTCTCCGCGCTGCCGCTCCCACGGAGTCAAAGGAGTTCTCACCATGCCCGTGATACTAATACCGGTATAAGAATTGGACCGCCAGTCGGGGATTGGGAGTCGCACGAGATGGTCGAGATCAAATCCGACACGGCGCTGGACGCGATGCGGGAGGCCGGACGCGTCGTCGCCCACGCGCTCGCCGCCGCCCGCGAAGCGGCGGACGTGGGAGTGTCACTGCGCGAACTGGACGAAGCGGCCCGCGCCGTCCTCGGCGAGGCCGGGGCCGGCTCACCCTTCCTGGGCTACCGGCCCGCCTTCGCCTTCAGCCCCTTCCCCGCGGTGATCTGCACGTCGGTCAACGACGCCATCGTGCACGGCATCCCCACCGACTACCGTCTCCGCGACGGCGATCTGGTCAGCGTCGACTGCGGCGCGGAACTCGACGGCTGGACCGGTGACGCCGCCGTCAGCTTCATCGTCGGCACCCCCAGGCCCGCCGACCAAGCCCTGATCGACGCCACGCAGAAGGCCCTCGACGCCGGCATCGCCGCGGCGATGCCGGGCAACCGCATCGGCGACATCGGCCACGCCATCGGCGCCGCCGCGCGGTCGGCTCGCTGCGGCATGCCCCGGGATTTCGGCGGCCACGGCATCGGCCGCCGCATGCACGAGGACCCCCACGTGCCCAACCGGGGACGGCCCGGGCGCGGCTTCCCCCTGCGTCCCGGCCTGACGCTCGCCATCGAGCCGATGCTCATGGCCGGCGGGCGCGACGACTACCGCACCGCCTCCGACGGGTGGACCCTGCTCACCGTCGACGGCAGCCGGGCGGCCCACATCGAGCACACCGTCGCCGTCACCGAGGAGGGCCCCCGCATCCTCACCCTGCCCTGAGTGGCACCGCGCCGCCGTCAGCGGAAACGCCGGCCGCCGATGACCAGGAGGACCTCGCGGAGGGCGTCGGCGGCCTGCCGTACGGCGTCTTCCGGGACGTCGCGCAGGATCTCGCCGTGTGCCCGGACCGAGGCGGCCAGCGCGGCCTCCGTGACCCGCACGCCCTCCTCGGTCAGGCGGACCCAGCGGCTGCGCGCGTCTCCCGTGTCCGCCTCGCGCTCCACGTGGCCCGCCGCCGCCAGTCGCTGCAGGACGTTGCTCGTTCCGCCCGAGGTGAGGAAGAGCGACCTGGTCAGCTCACTGGGCTTGAGCCGGTACGGCTCGCCCGCGCGGCGCAACGCGGCCAGCACGTCGAACTCGGCGTAGGTCAGGCCGAGCTCGGCGAGCGCGTTCCTGATCGCCTGCTCCAGCAGCCCGCCGACGCGCGAGACCCGCTTGCTGAGCTCGAGCCAGGCCACGACGTGCGGCGCCATGCTCGACTCCCACGCCGGAACAAGCGCGTCGACCTCGTCTCGTTCCCCTTCGTGCACGGGTCGAGAGTACCTCTCTCACTACATTGCTTTTAAAAAAGCTTTTCTCTAAGCTTTTTGCATGACTACAAGACTGCTCATCAAGGGCGGCGTCGCCGTCGACACCGACCCCGTCACGGTCGCTCCCGCCGACGTGCTGGTCGAGGACGGCCGGATCGCCGCCGTGTGGCCGGACCTGTCCGAGCCCGAGGGCGCCGAGGTGATCGACGCGCGCGGCATGCTCGTGCTGCCGGGCTTCGTCGACACCCACCGGCACACCTGGCAGGCGGGGATCCGGGCGATCGGCCCCGACATCGCCTTCTCCGGTTATCTCGAGCGCGTCCTCGGGCGACTGGCTCCCGCCTACCGGCCGGAGGACGTCTACGCGGGCAACCTGGCAGGAGCGCTGGAATGCCTCGACGCCGGCATCACGACACTCGTCGACTGGTCGCACATCCAGTTCACGCCGGATCACACGGCGGCGGCCGTCGAGGCGCTGAGGCGTTCCGGGATCAGGGCCGTCTTCGGGTACTGCCACCCCCAAGGCGGCGATCCCGAAGCGTTGGCCGCGCAAGGACGCCGGGTGCACGACGAACACTTCGGCACGGCGGGCGGCACAGTGACGATGGCGATCGCCCCCCTGGGCCCGGAGATCGTGAGCGAGGAGGAGGCGCTGCACGAGTGGCGACTGGCCCGCGACCTCGACCTGGCGGTGACCGTCCACATGGGTTATGACACCGAGCGGGCCGACCGCGGCCTCGACTTCCTGGAGCGGAACGGCCTCCTGGCCCCGTCGACGAGCTACGTCCACGGCAACCACTACTCCGACGAGGCGCTCAAGCGGATCGCCGCCAGTGGCGGCGCCGTCTCCGTCTCACCCGTCGTCGAGGTGGAGCTGGGGCTCGGCTACCCGATCACCGGGCGTGCGGTGGCGGCAGGCGTCCCGGCGGGGCTCGGCGCGGACACCGTGGTCAGCGGCCCCGGCGACATGTTCAGCCTGATGCGGGCGGCGTACGCCCTGGAGAGGGCACGGCCGAACATCGGCTTCACCACGCGGGACACGCTGCGGGCGGCCACCGTCGACGGAGCCAGGACCGCCGGGCTCGGCGACCTGGTCGGAACTCTCGGCGTGGGCAAACAGGCCGACCTGGTGCTGCTCAGGACCGACCTGCTCGGAGTCGCCCCGGCCCACGACGCGGTGGGCGCGGTGGTGCTCTCCGCCGACACCCGGTCGGTCGACACCGTCATCGTCGGCGGCCGGATCGTCAAGCGGGACGGCCGGCTCCTCCATCACGTCGTCGAGGACGTCCTCGGCCCCCTCGCCGAGTCCGCCGCCCGCCTGGCCGCCGTGTAGTCATCCTGATCGGGCGCAGGCGGCCTCGGCCACCCGACGCCGCCAGTCGGATCTGCGGCCGTCGACGGTGATCCTGGCCGTCGGCGGCATGGCGGCGGTGGCGGTCGTCATGTGGTCGGCGCGACGGCTCATCGTCGGCCGTGCCCGGCCGGTGCTGCCGGCCGACCTGGGAGCGGCGGACGACGCGATCCGCTCGAGCTCCCTGCAGACCATCAGCGGTGCGTCGCTCGCCCTGATGTGCTTGGCCGCCGGCAATGTGATGTGGGCGATCCAACTCGATCTCGACGCCCCCGAGCCGTTCAACTGGATCCTCACCTGGCTGACCATCGGGATGTGGTTGTCGGCCGGGTACGCCTGGTTCGGAGTCCGGGTTCGCGCCCGCCGGTTCGCGCCGAGGGCGTCGACATGATCGTCGAGATCGACGTCGAAGCGTCCGTCCCGCCCTACGAGCAGCTGAGAACGCAGATCGCCGCGTTGATCCGCGCCGGTGAGCTGAAGGAGGGGTCCAGGTTGCCGAGCATCCGGCAACTCGCCGGCGACCTCGGCCTCGCGTCCGGGACCGTCGCCCGGGCCTACCGCGAGCTGGAGAGCGCCGGATACCTGCGGGGCCGGGTGGGGCAGGGCACCGTCGTGCGGGCGATCCCCGAGATGACCGACAAGGAGCGCGACACGCGGCTCGCGGAGGCGGCGCGGGCCTACGCGACGGCCGTGCGCGAACTCGGCGTGGATCTCGACGCCGCCCTTCTCGCCGTCAGGCGCCGGCTCGCGGGCTAGGTGTTCCGGCGTCGCGGGACGGTCAGGCCGCGGTGAGCCGGCGCGGCGTCGACCGGCGGTGCGTCCACCCGCGCGGCGTCGACCGTGCGGGCGTCAGGCGACGCCCGCGCCGACCCGGTCCGCCAGCATGCGCAGCCGCTCCTCCGTCGCCGACCCATTCGGCGCCGTGTACGTGCACAACCGCTGACCCGGGTCGGTGGGGAGCGGGAACGACTCGAAGGTCACCATGAGGTCACCCACCTCGGGGTGGCGAATGTGCTTGGTGCCGATGTCGGGATCCAGCACGGTCTGCTCGCCCCAGAAGCGCCGGAACTCCTCGCTGGCCTCCCGCAGGTCGCAGATGACCTCCCGCACGCGGGCCCGGCCGACGTGCTGCCCGGCCTCGGAGCGCAGGATCGCCACGATCCCTTCCGCCACGTTCTCCCACTCCGGATACAGCACCCTGGCCTCGGGGCGGAGGAAGATCAGCTGGGCGAAGTTGAGGTCGGCCCCCGTGAGCGCGTCGAAGTCGAACGAGAGCCGGCCGGCCAGCCGGTTCCAGGCCAGCAGGTCCATGCCCGGGCCGTACACGAAGGCGGGGACGACGTCGCCCATCGCGTCCAGCAACTCCCGGATCTGCGGCCGTACCTCCGGGCGGGGACCCGATCCCTCGCAGGTGCCCCTGCCGGCTCGCCGCCCGGGTGCGGTGATGTTGCGCAGGTAGGTGTGCTCCGCAGAGGTCAGATGCAACGCCCGCGCGACGGCGTCGAGCACCGCGTCGGAGATGGCGGGCGCGCGGCCCTGCTCGATGCGCGTGTAGTAGTCGACGCTGATTCCGGCCAGTTGGGCGACCTCCTCGCGGCGCAGGCCGCGTACCCGCCGCCGGGCGATCCCGTCAGGGAGACCGAGCGCGGCGGCGTCGAGCGCGGCCCGCCGCGCCTTCAGGAATGGAGTGATCTCGTCCTCGGCATGCCCCATGCCTGCCATACAAGCACATGTATTCACTGCAACGCCTCTGACCTGCGAGCCCACGGCTACAGGGTCATCGAACCTCCGGACGCCTCCCGGCATCGCCGCGATGTGTGCTCGCCGTCAGGTGTCGGCCTCCGCGATAAGTGGTTCTGACAGACCCAGGTTGAGCCAGGCCTGGTGCGCGGTCGGCGGTGTAGCGGAGGCTGTGTCCGTATCCCCGAAAACGATCTGCTGGAGGCAGCACTCAATGAAGCGCAGAATCCTCGGTGGCACCGGGATCTCGGTGAGCGAGTACGCGCTCGGCACGATGATGTTCGGTGGCCTGGGAAACAAGGACCACGACGAGAGCGTCCGGATCATCCACCGCGCCCTCGACGCCGGGATCAACTTCGTCGACACCGCCGACGTCTACTCGGCGGGGGAGTCGGAGGAGATCGTCGGGAAGGCCCTCAAGGGCCGCCGTGACGAGGTCGTCCTGGCGACCAAGGCCGGCCTCCCCATGGACGAGGAGGTCAACCACGGCGGTGGCTCCCGGCGCTGGCTCGTCCGCCAGGTGGAGAGCAGCCTGCGGCGCCTGGGCACGGACCACATCGATCTCTACCAGGTTCACCGGCCCGATCCGCGCACGGACATCGACGAGACCCTCTCCGCCCTCACCGACCTGGTCCGGGCGGGCAAGGTCCTGGCGGTGGGCAGTTCCACCTTCCCCGCCGAGCAGATCGTCGAGGCGCAGTGGGTCGCCGAACGGCGTGGCCACGTGCGTTTCCGCACCGAGCAGCCGCCGTACTCGATCCTGGCGCGCGGCGTGGAGGCGGCGGTGCTGCCGGCGACGCAGAAGTACGGCATGGGCGTGCTGACCTGGGGGCCTCTGTCGGCCGGATGGCTGTCCGGCAAGTACACGCAGGCGGCGGACATCGACCTGGCGAGCCCGGGACGCGCGGCCGTCGAGCGGCACAAGTTCGACCCGTCGCTGCCGGAGAACGCGCGCAAGCTGCAGGCCGTCGGCGAGCTGACGAAACTCGCGGAGGAGGCGGGCCTGCCGCTGCCCCACCTCGCGCTCGGATTCGTCCTGGCACACCCGGCCCTCACGTCGGTGATCCTCGGGCCGCGCACCATGGAACACCTGGACGGCCTGCTGGCCGGCGCGGGCACGGTGTTGAGTGAGGACGTCCTCGACCGGATCGACGAGATCGTGCCGCCGGGCACCGATCTGAACCCGGCGGACAACTACTTCGTGCCCCCGGCGCTCGCGGACAAGGCGCTGCGCCGGCGGTAGCCGCCGGGTCGCGGCGTCCCATGCCGGCGACCACCTCCGCGGAGGGCGGTCGCCGGCATGTGGCCACCGTGGTGTCCGGAACGCGGAAAGGAGGGAGCGCTCGGCAAATTGCCCGCAAAATCTCCCGGTGAGGAGACGTCCTCAACGCCCCCTTTTAATCGTTTTTACCCGAGTTTTTCTAGTCTGCCTGGCATGAAAAGTCCCTTGGGCGAGTTCCTGCGCGCCCGACGTCAGGCCGTCACCGTTGACGAGGTGGGCCTGCCGGACGTCGGACGCCGGAGGACGCCGGGGTTGCGGCGCGACGAGGTGGCCCTGCTCGCAGGGGTCAGCGCCGACTACTACATCAGGTTGGAGCAGGGGAGAGAACGCCATCCTTCCGATCAGGTGCTCGCCTCTCTTGCCCGGGCGCTCCGGCTCAACGCCGATGCCACCGAGCATCTGTACCAGCTGGTCAACCCGCGCCCGTCCAAGCGCAGGGAGCGCCAGTCGGCCCACGTCGACCGCAACGTGTTGCGGCTCATCGGCAGCCTGGACCGCATACCCGCACTCGTGACGAACGACCGGCTGGACGTGCTCGCCCTCAACGCGGTGGCCCGCGCCCTCTACGAGGGGCTCGCGCACACCGACAACCTGTTGCGGCTGACGTTCCTCAACCCGGAGTCGCGCAAGCTCTACCCGGACTGGGAACAGGAGGCATCCTCCAAGGTGGCGCACCTGCGGGCGGTGGCGGGGCCGGGACTCGATCCGTCCCTCCTCCGTCTGGTGGAGGAGTTGTCCCGTGCGAGTGAGGACTTCCGCCGTATCTGGGCCCGTCACGACGTGGGTGCCAGATCACAGGAGTTCAGGCGCATCGTCCACCGCGAGGTCGGCGAGCTGATCCTCTGGCATGTGACGTTCTCCATCGACGGTTCCCCCGGCCAGCGGATCTTCATCGCGCAGGCCGAGCCGGGCAGCTCGTCCGAACGCGCTCTGACCAGGCTGTCGATGACCCACCCCGTCGGCGGATGACCCCGGGCCATGGGGCGTGTCAGCCCGGGCTTCACGGGTAGCCCGGAATGAGACGAGCCGATTCGGCGAGGTGAGGAACATGCCACGTGGTTCCAGTCCCAAGCGGGAACGCCAATACGAGCACATCAAGGACAGCGTCAAGAAGCGGGGGAAGAGCGAGAAGGTGGCCGAGGAGATCGCCGCCCGCACCGTGAACAAGGAACGGGCCCGCGCGGGGGAGTCCCGCACCAAGAGCCGTACCTCCATCGACGACATCTCCTCCTCCCGCCGCGGAGGGCTGCGCTCGCATTCCGGTGCCGGTGGCCGCACCAAGGAGCAGCTCTACGCGGAGGCCAGGCGGCGCGGCATCAAGGGTCGCTCGGCCATGAGCAAGGCGCAGTTGGAGAAGGCGCTCGGCTGACAGGGTCAGGGAAGAAGGAGACCGGCTTCGTGGAGATGGTCGAAGATGATCTGGTCGACGGGTGACACGCGGTCGCGGTCGGCGTAGGTCAGCCAGATGACCTCTTCGATCTCGCCGCTGGCCGTCGGCGTTCCCCGGTGGTCGGCGGTGTAGCAGGTCATCCGTACAGTGACGTCGCCGGCGTGACCGTGCGCCCGAGCCTGGAAGGTGCCCAGGAGTTCGGCGGTCGCGGGCAGGACGGCGACGGCCAGTTCCTCGTCGATCTCGCGCGTGAGGGTGTCGAGGTCGGTCTCGCCGGGCTCGCGCTTTCCGCCGGGGAAGTAGTAGACGTCCTTACCCCGCGTCCGGGTGCTGAGGACCTTGCCGTCCTCCAGGTGTATCCATGCGATCTTGTCGATGGTCGCGGTCATCGCCGTTTCTCCGGGGCTCGTTTCCAGGGACGTCGAGGAGTCTCCCACCGGCGAAGGCGGCTCCGCCGCGCGCCCTGGTCGGCCGCCGTCCCGCGGCGAGAGATGGAACCCCAATGTTTGGGCGCTATTCATCTCGCTTCACTGAGTGAATCTTTCTGAGTGGATCTACCCTGACATCGCCTCGCAGCCCCCTGTACGAAGGACAGTCATGGTCGTATCCGTCAGAAAGACGCGTGCCCGCAAGGCGCTCGTCTCGGTCGCCTCCGCTCTCGGGATCGTCGCCGCGATCGGACTGTGGACCGGTACCCAGGCGAGCTCCGCCGCCACGGTGCCGTCGCCGAGTCACATCGTCGTGGTCGTCATGGAGAACCACGCCTACTCCCAGGTCATCGGCAGCTCCAGCGCCCCCTACATCAACTCGCTGGCGAAGGGCGGTGCGAACCTCACCAACATGTACGCCGAGACGCACCCGAGCCAGCCGAACTACTACGCCATGTTCTCCGGCTCCACGCAGGGCATCACCGGCGACGGCTGCGTCACGATCGGCTTCAGCTCCGCGGCCAACCTGGCCTCGGAGACGATCGCGGCCGGCAAGACCTGGGCCAGCTACAACGAGGGCCTGCCCAGCCAGGGCTCGACCGTCTGCACCAACAGCTCCGGCAAGTACGCGCAGAAGCACAACCCCTGGTTCGGCTTCAAGAACATCCCGACCTCCTCGGCGTACACCTTCGCGCAGTTCCCGACGGACTTCACGAAGCTCCCGAAGATCTCGTACGTCACCCCGAACCTGTGCAGCGACATGCACGACTGCTCGGTCTCGACCGGCGACACGTGGGTGAAGAACAAGCTCGGCGCGTACGCGACCTGGGCGAAGGCCAACAACAGCCTGCTCGTCGTCACCTTCGACGAGGACAACAGCCTGAGCGGCAACAAGATCGCGACCGTCGTGTACGGCCAGCCGGTCAAGGCGGGCAGCACCTCCGCCACGAAGTACAACCACTACAACCTGCTCCGCACCCTTGAGGACATGGTCGGCACGAGCACGCACGCGGGCAACGCCGCGTCGGCCTCGGACATCACCGGAATCTGGAGCTGAGCTTGTACCTGGCTGATCGCGGCCCGACCGCCGCCACCGCTCCCACAGACGCGGACCAAGGTCGGACTGATCGGGCCGCTCAGCCGGGCCGGGCCCTGCGGGCGATCCCGGCCACGGTTCTCGCGCTGGGAACGGTCAGTCTCATCACGGACGTCTCCTCGGAGATGGTCACCGCCGTGCTGCCGCTCTATGTGGTGGCCGGTCTCGGCCTCAGCCCGCTCGGGTTCGGCGTGCTCGACGGCGTCTACAACGGGGTCAGCGGGCTCGTGCGCCTGTTCGGCGGCCACCTCGCCGATCGGGGGCGCCGCCACAAGGCGGTCGCCGTGGTCGGCTACGGCCTGTCCGCCCTCTGCAAGCCGCTGCTCCTCTTCGTGCACACCCTGCCGCTGATCAGCGGGGTGCTGGCCCTCGACAGGACCGGAAAGGGGATACGCACCGCTCCGCGCGACGCGATGATCTCGCTGGCCTCGACCCCGGAGAACAGGGGGCGGGCCTTCGGCGTGCACCGCGCGATGGACACGGGCGGAGCCCTTCTCGGCCCCATCGTCGCGTTCCTGGTCCTGGGCATGGCCGCGGACGGATACGACGCGGTCTTCACGGTGAGTTTCTGCATCGCCGCGCTGGGCGTCCTGGTCCTCGTGCTCTTCGTCCCCGGAGGACGTGCCCCCGCGGTCACGGCGAACCCCGCCGTCACCGACGGCACCGACGGCGCCTCGGGCGGCGACGACGCCGCGGCCGCCTCGCCGCCCGTCACGCTGCGGTCCGCGATGGCGCTGCTGCGGATCCCCGACGTACGGCGGCTGACCGTCACCGCGACGCTGCTCGGGCTCACCACGGTGAGCGACGCGTTCGTCTACCTGATGGTGCAGCACCGGCTCGGGATCTCCGAGCGCCTGTTCCCGCTGCTGCCGCTCGGCACCGCCTTCTTCTTCCTCGTGCTCGCCATGCCCCTGGGCGTGCTCGCCGACCGGGTCGGCCGCAGGCGCGTGTTCCTCGGCGGCCATCTCGCGCTGCTGCTCGCGTACGGCCTGCTGCTGACGCCGCTGCACAACGACGCACTGGCGTTCGTCGTGCTCGCCCTGCACGGGACCTTCTACGCCGCCACCGACGGTGTGCTCCCCGCCGCCGCGGCCGGTGCCGTACCGGCCGAGTTGCGGGCGAGCGGGCTCGCGCTGATCGGGACGGGGCAGGCGCTCGCCCGGTTCTGCTGCTCGATCGCCTTCGGCGCCGCGTGGACCGTGATCGGAGACCAGGCCGTCCTCGGCATCGCCATGGCGGGTCTCGCCGTGTGCGCCGGGTGGGCGGCGTACGCGCTGCGCGGGCCGGAGACCGCATGACGGCCCGGGCACGTCTGATCACCCTGGTGGTCGCGGTGGCGCTGCTGGGGACGGTGGCGTTCGCCTCGGTGATGCGCGCGTCCCACCGGGCGGGCGCGCTCGACACGGCACAGCCGGGCGGCCCGCCGGTCTCGGCCGGGGCCGTCAGCCTCGCGGGCGCGGGGCGGATGGTCTTCCGGAACATGGCCTGGGGGCCGTACCGGGACGACCTGGTCTCCGTGCCGGTGAACGACCCGGGCGGAGCGCGCGTCGCCGCGCCGGTCCGCTGCCTGCGCTTCTACGCGGCGGCCGGGACCGGGGTGTGCCTGCGCAAGGAGGACGGCCCGCTGCAGGAGACCTACTTCGCATCGATCCTCGACTCCCGGCTGCGGACGCTGCACGACTTCCCGATCGCCGGCATCCCGACCCGGACGCGAGTCTCGCCGTCCGGGCACATGGCCGCGTGGACGGTCTTCGTGGGCGGCGACTCCTACGCGGGGAGCGACTTCTCCACCCGGACCTCGATCGTCGACACGCGGACGTGGGCGCTGACCCCGAGCCTGGAGACCTACAAGATCATAAAAGAGGGCAGGCCCTACCACGCCGCCGATGTGAACTTCTGGGGCGTCACCTTCGCCGACGACGGACACTTCTACGCGACGCTCGCCACCAAGGGCCAGACCTACCTCGTGCACGGCGACGTCGCCGCGCAGACGTTGACGACGATGCGCACCAACGTCGAATGCCCGTCGTTGTCGCCGGACGCCACGCGTCTGGTCTTCAAGAAACGTGTCCCCGACGCGGACCCGGACGAGCCGTGGCGGCTGTACGCGCTGGACCTGAAGACCATGGAGGAGACGCCGCTCGCCGAGTCGCGCAGCGTCGACGACCAGGTCGTCTGGTCGGACGAGCACACCGTGATGTACGGCTTGGCCGGCGACTACGGCGACGACCTGTGGTCCGTCCCCGCCGACGGCACCGGCAAGGCCGAACGGGTGGCCGTCGCCGCACTCAACCCCGCCTTCATCGGCTGACGGCACCGGGGCCTCCAGGTCCTCGTTCCGGTCAGAGTCACTTGAACGACGGCCACCGATCGGCGGCCCACTCCAGCCAATCCGACCACCCAGGAGGCGGACCGCCGATCTCATGTCCATCGAGTTCCGCGGCGTCGGGCTCCTCGAACAGCGCCCTCCAGCGCAGGAGGTCCGCCTCACTCATCGGGAAGGTCTGATCCGGAGTGGTCGACCGGCGATGGGCGATCCGAGCGCGTTGGGTCTCATGGTTCACCGGCACGTACACGAGGTGGCAGGACGCGCCCACAGACTCCGTCAACCAGCGGATCGCGGATCTCTCATCACGAGACCAGCATCCGAAATCCAGGACCACGTCGGTTCCCACCCTCAGCGCCTCCAGGCCGAGCCAGAGCAGCCGTCCTTCCAGCACATCGCGCTTCCCGTCCGCCTCCGGCTCGCCGAACAGCGGAATCATCCACTCATCAGGGGTCAGCCGCAGCGCGCTGTGCTCCTCGGCCAGCTGCCGCGCCCTCGTGGTCTTTCCGGCCCCGGGCAGGCCGACTGTCAGGAACAACGTGGTCACCCTCCGGATCGTTCACGGAAACCACGTGGAGGACAACTGCCTTCTCCGTCGAGATCGCCGGGGTCGCGGCCCCGGCAGCGAGTGACCGCCACCCACGACGTTCTGATCGGCGCACCGATGAGGGTCACCCCTGAAGGCGGGCGACGTACTTGCCGTCACCGCGCCCCTCGGCGAGCAACTGGTGAACCGCGGGCACGTCGGTGAGCGAGCCGACCTCGGTGGGTGTGATGTCCAGCCGGCCTTCGGCGATCAGATCGAGGACCCGGCGCAGGCCGGCTGAGGCGCGGTGCGGCGCCGTGGCCCACAGACTGCTGATGCTGAAGCCGCTGATGGCGAGGTTGCCGCCGATCAGCCGTCCGGCCGGTGGCAGCGGAACCTGCTTCCCGCCGCCCGCGTTGCCGAACAGGACGATCCGGCCGCCGGGAGCCGTGACGGTCAGATCCGTCTCCAGCATGGCGGTGCCCAGCGGGTCGAGCACGATGTCCGCCCCGGCGCCGCCGGTGGCCGCCCGCACCGCCTCGTCCAGGTCCTCACCCCGCGTCACCGCCACGTCGTACCCGCTCTTCAGCGCCGAAGCGACCTTGCCGGGACGGCCCACGGTGCCGATGCGCAACCCCCCGCCGAGCGTCGGCACCAGTTGGGCGACGGCGCTTCCGACGCCGCCGCTGGCGGAATGCACCAGCACGGTCTCGCCCGGCCGGAACCGTGCGGCGTCGCAGAGGAGAAGCAGCGCGGTCGTGAGCATGAGCGGAGCCGCCGCAGCGACAGTCGACGGGACCCGGTCGGGCACCGGCACCGTGTGCTCCGCCCGTGCCCGGGTCACCTCTGCCAGACCGCCGCCCGCGGTGAAGGCGGCCACACGCTGTCCTACGGTCAGACCCGTGACACCGGGGCCGACCTCCCGGACCGTCCCCGACACCTCGACTCCCGGCGCGTACGGCCAGGCGCTGCCGTAGCCGGTGTCGCCGCGACGTGCCATCACATCGACGAAGTTGATCCCGGCGTATGCCACGTCGACGGTCACCTGGCCCGGGCCCGGCTCTGGCACCTCGATCTCGTGGATCACCGTGCGGTCCACTCCCTGCGACGGCCCGGTCATCATCAATGCGCGCATGGTCATCTCCTATTTCGACGTTCGTCGTATGACGAAAGTCGTATCACTCTTGTACGATGAATGTCGAATGAGAGGTGTTGAGATGCCGAGATCACCGCGCAACCGTCCAGCGCTCACCCATCCGGAGCCGGACGAGTTCGACGTGCTGGACATCCTGCACGCGCTCTCGGACCCCACTCGGATGACGATCGTTCAGACTTTGCGCGCCGCGCCGGAGCGTGCGTGCGGCACATTCGCGGTGGACGTCGCCCCCTCCACGCTCACCCACCACTTCCGGGTGCTCCGCGAGGCCGGAGTCATCCGCCAGAGGGAAGACGGCAACCGCCGGTGGACCGCGCTCCGCGACGAAGACCTCGAAGCGCGTTTCCCCGGTCTCATGGACGCGATCGTGACCGCCTATGAGAACGGGCTCGCATAGGCCCGATGACCGCGATCGGAAGCAGCGAGGCATGCGCGCTCCAGCTGTCGCACACCGACTCATCTGAATCTACGTTGTAAAGGCCGCGAGGACGGTTCACATGCCCGTCGTGGCCCAGGTCAGTGGTCCTTGACCGTTTCCACGGGGCGGTCGCCGGAGCACCGCACCTCGATCTCGGACTTGGAGCCGTGCCGCTCCTCGCTTTCGAACTTCACCCGCACCCTGTCCCCTGGGCCTCGTTCGGCGTCGTCGACCTGGTATCCCGGGGCCGGGGTCAGCGACTCCAGTGTGACTACGCCTCCGGAGCACCGGGCGACGACGACGCCTCCGGACAGTGTCATGACGCGGGTCGTACCCGCCCTTCTGGGGGACGCGGACGGGGACGGCGCCGACGCGGTCGGGGAAGGCGGCGGCGCGGCCGACGGAGTCGCGGTCGGGGTGGCGTCCGAGGTCTCGAGCGCCTGCCGGACCTCGTCGGCGGACAGCGCGCGACTCCCGGCCCCGGTGACCGTGTCTCCCAGAACGGCCGTCAGGGTCAGGCCCGCGCCCGTGGCGATGAGCCCGACCGTCAGCCACCCTGTGACCACGAGGAGCAGGCGCCGGTTCATGGGGCCGATCCTTCCTGCCGGAACGATAAGACGGGGTTAAGGGCGTGATAAGCCCCTTATGTCAGCGGCTCGGGACCAGTTAGCGTAAATCCACATGGCAAACGTCCTGCTCGTCGAGGATGACACGACCATCCGTACCGCCCTGACGCGTGGGTTGCGCGACCGGGGGCACGCGGTGTCGTCCTCTCACACCGCGCTCGACGGGCTGCGGCTGGCACTCGCGGAACGCCCCGACCTGGTCGTGCTCGACCTCGGCCTGCCCGACCTGGACGGCGCCGAGATGTTGCGCATGCTCCGCGCGGTCAGCCGTGTCCCGGTGATCGTCGCCACGGCGCGGGACGACGAGGCCGAGGTGGTCCGCCTGCTGGACGCGGGAGCCGACGACTATGTCGTCAAACCCTTCAGCGCGGCACAACTGGACGCCCGCGTCCGGGCGGTGCTGCGGCGGATGGCCGAGAGCCGTACGGACTCCTCGGTCAGCATCGGCGACCTCCGGCTGGACCTGCGCAGTCGCGAAGCCGCCCTCGATGGGACGCCCCTCGACCTCACGCCGCGCGAGTTCGACCTGCTCTACTACCTGGCATCCCGGCCGGGGGAGGTCGTCACGAAGCGGGAACTCCTCACCGAGGTCTGGCTGGTGCCGTACGGGGGAGCCGACAAGACCGTCGACGTCCACCTGTCGTGGTTGCGGCGGAAACTGGGAGAGAGCGCGCAGAATCCCCGTTATATCCAGACCGTTCGCGGCGTCGGGGTCAAGCTGGTCGAGCCGTCATGAGGCGCTGGCTGGCCGTGCTGGTGGCCGCCACGACCTCGCTCGTGCTCATCGCCCTGCTCGTCCCGCTGGGACTGCTGGTCCGCCAGCTCGTCGAGAGCGGCGCCGTCAGCCAGGCGACCGCCGAGGCGCAGTCCGTCGCCGCGGTCGTGGGGACGGCGGACGCCGACGGCCTCGCGCTGACGGCCGAGCGCACTTCGGCGTCGAGCGGGCATGCGATCACGGTCTTCCTGCCGGGAGGAGACGTCGTCGGCTCACCCGTGCCGCGATCTCCCGCGGTGGACCTCGCCGCGCGTGGACGCAGCCTCGTGGCCGAGACATCCTCCGGGCTGGAGGTCCTGGTCGCCGTCCAGGGTGTCTCCGGCGGCACCGTCGTGGTCCGGACGATTCTCACCCGGGGGGACCTCACCCGCGGCGTGCCGGAGGTCTGGCTCGGCATGCTCGTCCTCGGGCTCGCGCTGATCGGGGTGGGGATTTTCGTGGCGGACCGCCTCGCGCTCGCCCTGACCCGGCCCATGACCGGGCTCGCCCGGGTGTCCCACCGGCTGGCCGGCGGCGACCTGACCGCGCGGACCGCCGTGAGCGGGCCTCCGGAGGTGCGCGACGTGGGGCTCGCGCTCAACCATCTCGCCGGGCGCATCAGCGACCTGCTGGCCGAGGAGCGCGAGACCGCCGCCGACCTCTCCCACCGGCTCCGCACCCCCCTCACCGGGTTGCGGCTGGAGGTCGAGTCGTTGTCCGACCCGGAGGCGGCCGCGCGGCTGCAGACCCGGGTCGACGCGCTGGAACGTGCCGTGACCTCGGTCATCACCGACGTACGCCGCAGGTCGCAGGAGAGCGCCGGTTGCGACGCGGCGGAGGTGGTGCGCGAGCGCGTGACGTTCTGGGCCGTCCTGGCCGAGGACCAGGACCGGCCGATGGAGCTCGACCTGCCGCGGGGACCGCTGACGGTGGCCGTCAGCGGCGCCGACCTGTCCGCCTGCGTCGACGCCCTGCTCGGCAACGTCTTCGCCCACACGCCAGAGGGCACCCCCTTCGCCGTACGGCTCGCGCCCGCGCCGGAGGGCGTACGGCTGCTGGTGGCCGACTCGGGGCCCGGATTCCCGTCCGTGCAGGGTGCCGGGGATCCCCTCGAACGGGGCAGGAGCGGCGCGGGATCGACCGGGCTGGGCCTGGACATCGCCCGGCGAACCGCGGAGACGTCGGGCGGATCGCTCCTGCTCGACGCGACTCCCGGGGGCGGCGCCACCGTGATCCTCGAATTAGGAACCCCTTAACGACGCGCCAGCGCGGGCTTAGCGTGCTCTCGCCGACTCTGGCGACATGACGAACACACCACGCATCAGCAAGACGGCGAAGCTGGCCCTCGCGGCGACCGGGTCGGTCGCCCTCATCGGCCTGGTGGCCACGAGCACCTTCGCGGCGGCCTCTCCCGGCGCACCGTCGGCCATGGAGAACACGGGCACACCCTCACCGTCCGACGGCACGAGCACCGGGCCGGCGGACACCACTCCCACGGACGCGGCCGCCGCTCCCACGCCCACTCCGGAGACCGCGACCGCGACGCCGGCGGGGATCACCTCCCGGCAGGCGATCGAGATCGCCGGGGCGCGGGTCCCCGGGGCGCGCGTCACCGGGGTGGAACGTGAATTGGAGCACGGCCACCGCGTGTGGGAGGTGAAACTGGTCAAGGGCGGTATCGAGTACGACGTCCAGGTTTCCGCGGACAGCGGGACCGTCGTGCGGCTCCGCCAGGACCGAGGCGACGACGGCGTTCGCGCCGCCCGCGGCCTCGGCGACGATCCTGCCCGGCACGACGTGGACGACGACCACGGTCGGCGCGGAGGCGGGAACGACGATCACGGAAGCCACGAGGCAGGCGACGACCATGGACGCCACGGCCATGGGAACGACGACCGCGGGCTCGACGACCACGGGAACGACAGGCACGGCGCCTGACGCGTCCGCGGTCGCCGGCGTACACCCCCACCTGCGGCCTGGCGCCGTACCGCAGGTGGGCGGTTCACCCTCGCCGGACGCCCGTCTTCGCACCCAGCAGGAAGGCGGCCAGAACGGCGATGCCGCAGACGGCCTGCGCGGCGACGAAGGCGCCGGGGTCGGGCGGCCGGACCGCCAGGGCGTAGAGCATGGGCGCGCAGCCGATCGCGGCGACGTCCACTCCCGTCAACGCCCAGACGACCCAGCCCGTGGGGACGGCTCCGCTCGGAGTGTCGATCACCGGCATCGAATGGTCGATCGGACGCCGCCGTGCCATCCGCAGTGCCCCCGCGGCCAGCGCGGGTGCGGCCAGCGGGCCGAGAAGCCACCACGGGCCCGTCAGGGCACCGGTCACCGTCAGCACCCCGAGGGCGAGCGTGAGCCAGGCGGCGCTCATCAGGAAGGGCAGCAGAGCCCGTGCGGCGAGTACGGCACGGACGTTCACGCCGAACAACCGCGCGAGGCCGGGGTCCTCGCCGTCGCGGCGGGCACCGGCGGTGCAGACCGCCGCCGCAGTCAGCGCCCCTGCGATCAGCACGGTCACCGCGACGGCCGACAGTCCGCCCTGGGCCTGCGCGGCCAGGGCGGGCAGCGCGGCGGTCCCGAGCAGGGCCGTCAGCCGCCCGGGTCGCCGGGCCAGCCGTCGCCAGTCATGCCAGGCCAGCGCCATCGGGGCGGACACGGCATGCCGCGACCACGGCGCGCCTCGGGACAGCAGCGCGGGCCACGGGCGGGACCTGAGGACGCGTGCCCTCCAGTGGTTGTCCTCCGCGGCCCAGGTCAGGGCGCCGGGATCCATGACGACGGCCGCGGCGGCGAGATGGCCCGCGCGGGTGGACGTGGCCAGAAGGGAGCTCACGTGGATGCGGCCGAGGGCTCGCCAGGCCTGCCGTACCAGGAGGAGTGCCGCGGCGGCCGACAAGCCCGCCAGGGCCGCGCCCAGTGACCGCGGCGCGCCGGTGACGGCGGCGAGCACCTGCCGTCCGGGGCCGCTTCCCGCCACCGCGGTCAGCACGGCCGCGACGACGAGGGAGACCACCGCCCCGCGCAGCCACGACTCCCACGTGGGGGACGACTGGGCCACGACGGCCGCGGCCATCCCGCCCACCGCCGCGGACAGCCCGACGAGCACCGCGACGGCCAGGACCAGCGTGTCGTGGCCCGCGGACCCGGCGAGCACGGCGAACAGCGCCAGGCTCAGCCCGGCCCCACTCGCCAGAGAGGCCGCCAGCAGGATCGCCGACGTCCGGCGCAGCACGTTCCGGCGTGGAAGGGGGGAGAGCAGCAGCCAGGCCGCGTCGGTCGCGGGCAGGACGACCGGGCCGACCCTGCGGGCGAGCGAGAGGAAACCCGCGTAGGCGAGCGCGACCAAGGCGATCCCGGCACCCAGCCTGGACGGATCCACCTGACGGGAGGTGGCCGTGAGAGCGGCGAACGCGGTGGTCAGGGGATCGGCCAGAACGGCCGCCGCCACCGTCAGCGTGAACAGGGAGACATAGCGGTCGGACCAGCTCGTGGGCCCACGGCCGCGCGACCGGATGAAGGCGCGTGCGGTCCGGACGTCGTTCACGCCGCGGCCTCCAGCGTGAGCTCCCGGGCGCGGGCGTGTCGGGCGAACTCGAGGTCGTGGGTCGCCATCACCACGGTGCCGCCCGCGGCGGCGTACTCCGTCAGGATCGCCGCCAGCCGGCTCCTGAACGCCGAGTCGAGCCCGCGCTCGGGCTCGTCCAGCAGGAGGAGCAGGCTGGGCCGGAGCAGCGCCATCGCCAGCGACAGTCGTTGCCGTTGCCCGGTCGACAGGGTCGCGGGTGCCATGTCGCGCCGTTTCTCCAGGTCGAAAAGGTCGAGGGCGACCTCGACGTCCAGGCGGGACGATCGGTGGACGGCGTGCATCAGTTCCAGATGTTCCTGGACGGTCAGCCCCGGGTACCAGGCCGGTTCGTCGCCGACGAGCACCACGTCACGCCAGAAACCAGAGTCGTCGGACGGCGGCCGGTCGAGGACCCCGAGTTCCCCGGACGCCGGCGGCTGGAGGCCCGCGATGCAGCGCAGCAACGTCGACTTGCCGACGCCGTTGACGCCGAGCACGGCCACGATGTCGCCACGGGCGACCGTGAGGTCGACATCGCGGAGAACGGCGGTGCCGCCCAGTTCGACGTGCACGTCCCGTACCACGATGATCGGTTCAGTCACCGTCCGAGCCTATGGACCCCGTCCGGTCGGCGCGCATGCCGGTCCCTGTTTCCGTTGATCCGCCCGCGTGTGCCGGTCCTGTCCGTCGGGAGCCGGTGCGGGTAGTGATGAGGTGGACAGGTTCGGACGATGCCGGGGTTCGGAGGCGGGAGGACGTCATGCGGAACCGTCGTCGGGTCTACTTCATCCTGATGGGGACCTGCCTGGCGCTCTTCGTCCTGGCCGGAACGGTGATCGCGCGTTTCTCGGTGCCGGCGGCCATCGCGGTCTCCATCGTGGCGCTGGCGATCCCGCCCTTCGCGGTGATCATCGCCAACCGCGGCAACGGCGACGGCAACGGTAACGGCGACCGCGGCTAGCGCGTCCGGCCGACGCCGGTGCCGGTCAATGGCCGAGGGCGACGTAGGCGTCGGTGTTCCGCACCATGCCGAACCGGGGGAAGATCTTCTCGATGGTGAAGTCGTGCTCGTCGGCGGCGAGCCCGGACATCGCGTCGGCGACGAACTCCAGCTCATAGCCATGATCACTGGCCGCCCGGGCCGTGGACTCCACCCCCATCGTGGTGACCAATCCGGCGAGCACCAGCGTGGTCACGTCGCGACGACGCAACTGGTCGTGCAGATCGGTCTCGTGGAACGCCCCGATGGTGCGCTTGACGACCACGATGTCACCCTCCTCGACCAGGCCGTCGACGAGGTCGCTGCCAGGCGGTTGCTCGGTCACATTCGGCCGTTCGACCCGGACCAGCGCCACAGGGCGGTCATTCGCCCGGAAGACCTCAGCCAGCCGACGGCTGCGTCGGAGCACCTCCTCGCCGGAGTGCGGGGCAAGGGGCAACGCGATGATTCGGGGCATGAGGTCGATCAGGACGAGCGCGGAGGTCATGAAGATGATCATAGGCCGAAGCGGCGCGCCTCGCTCGGCGGCCCTGACACCCGGATACGTCAGCGTCAGGAAGCGCCCGCCGTACGCGTGAGCCATTCGCGCGCCTGGGCGAGATGACCCTCGTCGAGGCCGTGACGTGCGTCGACGTCGACCAGCAGGAAATCGCCCACCCCCTCGTGGGCCCGGAGATAGTCGTGGTCGGCGGAGGTGAGCCCGTCGTCGAACCACGCGAACGGCCGGCCGTTCACGTAGTCGGCGACCGCGCGGGTCTTGAAGTGTTCACCGGCGGTCGAGACGGGGTCCCCGGTCACCTGGATCACCGGAAGGCGCGGCAGCCCGACGCGCGGGGCGATCTCCACGTTGGCGTGCTCCTCCCAGGTCGTGGCCCAGACGAGCTCGGCGTCCGTTTCGCGGGCCAGCGCGAGCAGCAGGGGACCGTGCCGCTTGTCGAGCAGCAGTCTGTACAGACCGCCGTCGACCACGCAGGTGTGACGCCGATACCGGAGCGACGACCGGCGGGACGGGTTCAGCACGCCGTCCACGTCCAGCAACAGGAGGGGTTTCGACCGCATGGTCCAATGATCACTCATCGGCGCGTGGTGCGTGCGCCCTCGTCCCGGTCGTCCGGTGTCTCGATCTCCGATCGCCCCGCCGCCGTGTCACACCGTGAGCCGGTCATGGCGCTGGGCGTGCCACTCGACGAGCACCACTGTGGCGTCGTCCTGCAGGACCCCGTGCTGATGGTCCAGGATCGTCTGGATGAGCCGGCGCAGCGTCTCCGGTGCGGGCATGCCGTCGGCCTCGCGGCGGATGACGAAGTCGATGAACCGCTCCAGCCCGAACACCTCGTTGTCGGGGTTCCTGGCCTCGATGATCCCGTCGGTGTAGAAGAGCAGCCGGTCGCCCGGTTCGAGCTGGTAGTTCGCGGGCCCGACGGTGGCCCCCAGCCGCAGACCCATGGGGGGCGACGGCGTGGTCTCCAAAGTGGCGACCTGCCGTCCGTGGCGGATCACGAGGGGCGGATGGTGGCCCCTGTTGATCCAGGTCAACGAGCCTGTCCTGGTGTCCAGGGTGGCCAGGATCCCGGTGGCGAAGCGCTGGACGGCGAACTGCTCGGCGATGGCCTCGTCGATGGTCTCGCTGACGGTCAGCAGGTCGGTGCCCTTGCGCCGGGTGTTGCGATAACAACCGATCGCGACGGAGGCGGTCAGCCCGGCCTCGGTGTCGTGCCCCATGGCGTCGAAGATCGACAGATGTACCTTGTCGCCGTCGGTCGCGTAGTCGTAGGCGTCCCCGCCCACCTCGTAGGCCGGTTCGAGGACGGCGCTGACCACGATCTCGTCGGTGGCGACGGTCCCGGGAGGCATCAGGTTCCAGAGCACCTCGGCGGACAGTGTCATCCGCTCCGCCCGGAGGAGCCGCGCGTAGGCGTCGCTGGAGTCTCGTTTGCTCACCACCAGCAGGCCGATCAGCGAGGCGAGCGATGTGGCGTGCCGTTCGGCGTGCTCGTCGTCGACGGATGCGGTCAGCCCCAGAACACCGACCCGGTCGGTGCCGTTGAGCAACGGCACCCACATCTTGCGCGACGCCCCGCCCTCCGCCGCCTCGGCGGCCGGGACCCGGACGACCTCCACATTCCGGTACGCCCGTCCGGCGACGGTGGCATCGACGCCCATGGAGCCGAGCGGCCGCCCCGCCTCGTCGTGCTGACCCGGCAGGGGAGCGAGGAACCGGCCTTGAAGGTCCGACAGATAGATCATCGGCTGGGAGATGCCGACGACGGCGGCGTGCTCGGCGACCAGGGCGGGGAGATCCTCCAGGGCGGCCAGATGACTGGCGGCCAGCAGCCCGCCCAGCATCCGCTCATCGTCGCGCATCGCAGCACTTCCCCCCGGCCGCGTACCCCCCTTTGACGACGGTACGCCTGCCGGCCGCCCGCGAGACCGGCGTGTGGCGGAGCTTCCGGATTCCGTGTGATCACATGGTCTGCCGCAGAGGGAGCCCTCCCCTGTACGGGGCCGGGTCAAATGATCTTCCAGGGGCGGACGCCCCGGTCGGTCGCGAGGGTTCCCGGGCTGAGTGTCACCGACAGCGCCCCGGCCACGGCGGAGATGGAGGCCAGATGACGGAGGACAGGGGCGGACATGGCCTCAGGCGTGGGGGAGACGGTGTCCGGATGCGGGGAGGGGGCGGGCCGCCGCCGTGACGCGTCGACGGAGATGACCACCGCAAGCACGGCCGCGGTGACGGCGACCGCGAGCACGCTCAGCAACACGGTGAGACGCTTGAGGCGGGTGTGTCCGGGATCTCGGTCATCCTGGCCGCGCCGCCGGTCGAACGTCCCCATGTCATGAAGGTAAACGGACTCGGCGGGATCGTCACGACCCGGCGATCAGGCCCGTAGCCCGCGACCGCGATCCGGACCATGCCCGTGCGGGTGGTCGCGATCAGGCCCGTGGCCGGCGGTCGCGGTCAGGTCCTGCGGGGCTCGCCCCGGTAGGTTCCGAACGACCACAGGTTGCCCTCGGGGTCGACGACCGTGAAATCGCGGGAGCCGTAATCGGTGTCGTGGAGTTCCTGGGTCACCTTGGCGCCGGCGGCGGTCGCCCGCTGGTAGAGGCCGTCCGGATCGTCGGTCACGACGTACGCGCCGAATACGCCCGCCTGTAGCGGCCATGGGTCGTCGGGGGTGTCGCGGACGCTGCCGAGCATGATGCCGCCACCGAGCGGCCATGAGAGCTGGGCGTGGTCGACGCGGTCGCCTTCGCCGTAGACGACGGTCTCCTCGAAGCCGAAGGCGTCGACGAGGAACCTGATCAGGCCGCGTGCGTCGCGGGCGCGCAGTGAGGGATAGACCTGGGGTGGTGGGGCTGCGTCTGTCATGAGGCCGAGTCTGGCACCGGGTCGCCGGCCACGCCTTGGACGTATCGGAACTCCTCGTCGAGCCATCGGGTGGGTGAGCAGCCGGCGAACTCGCCGAAGTCGCGCGCGAGATGGGCCTGGTCGTAGTAGCCGTACGCCGCCGCCACGGCGGACAGCGGGAGACCGCGATCGTCGCCGGCCTGCCGCTGGATGAACCGGCGGGCCCGGTCGAACCGTACGACCCGCGCGGCCGCCTTCGGGCTCAGCCCGACCTCGACGCCGAACCGGCGGCTCAGGTAGCGGCCGCTCCATCCGACCTCGCGGGCCAGTTCCGAGGCGGGTACGGCTCCCGCCGTCGTCAGCAGGCGGTTCCAGGCGTGCACGACCTCGTCCTGGAGGCGCACGCCCGCGTCGAGCCGTGCCGACAACGCCTCGTCGAGCACGGTGAATCGCGCCGCCCAGCCGGAGACGCACAACACCTGCTCCCTCAGCCGGTTCGCGAACGGTCCCACGACGTCGGCGGCGTCGAGGACGGCGCCGGCGAGCTCGCCGGAGGGCAGGCCGAGCAACGCCCGGGCGCCGAACGGCGAAAGGCTCAGCTGGATGCCCGACTGCCGGCCGTCGTGCGTGATCAGAACAGGGGTCGTGTGGAGACCGCCCACGAGCGTGCCGTACTCGGCCGGCGGAGTGCGCGGGTCCGGGTGGGCGGCGATGACGAGCGGCTCGTCCAACGCGATGATCAGGGTCAGATACGGGGACGGCAGGCCTCGGTGCCGGCCAGGACCCATGCCGGCCTCGCGATATCCGGTGTACCAGGTGACATACGGTCGCAACGGCGCCGCGGGACGCCACTGGACGATCTCGGATATCGGCTCTCCCGCCATGACCGTCACCGCCTGACTCACGCGTCGCCGCTCGTGCTCCTACGATCCTCGCCGCCCGCGCATCGGGGAAGACCGGATTTCTCAGCACGGATCACCCGGTTCGCCCGGGCCGGGCCACGCGGCTCGTGTCCTGAATGTCTTGACCGCCGCTCCGGCGCTGGTGCAGCATCGGGTGTGCAAACGATTGCGGCGTTCTGAGTCGGGGGCGGGACGACCACCAGATGGGAGCGCACTGTGACGAACACGAATCGCATCAGCTACGTACCGATGGAGTCGATGGACGAGGCGATGCGGGAGGAGATGCACAGATGTGCTCGTGAGGGCACGCCCCGGCCGGAGAGCTCGGCCGTCCGAGCGCACGCGCCGAACGCCTTCTGGGCGTTCGCCGACTCCTGGAAGGCCCTGTTCCACAGCGGAGTCTGCGACCACGCGATCAAGGAACTCTGCCGCGTCTACATCTCCCGCACGGTGAAGTGCGAGTTCTGCGGCAACCAGCGCTCGATCAAGGCGAGCGCCGCGGGCCTGGTCGAGCAGCAGTACGACGACCTGCTGAACTTCGAGTCGTCCTCGAAGTACGACGAGCGGCAGCGCGCCGCGCTCTCCTACGCCGAGGCCATCGCGTGGGGGCTCGAGGCCGACGACGCGTTCTGGGAGCGGCTGCACCGGCACTTCTCCGAGGCCGAGCTCGTCGAGCTCGGCTGCTGCATCGCGCTGACCTATGGCCAGCAGAGCTGGATCAGGCTGCTCGGCATCGACCACCATGAGTACCTGCCGGGCACGGCCGCGTCCATGGCTCCGGGCTTCGAGACGGCCGAGGCCTCGGCGGCGTCGAGGGCCTCGGGCGACTACTGGGCGGCACAATCGAGCGACCGGGCCTGACTGCCCGTCCGGTCTCTTCTCGGTTCGTCTCGACTCCGCCGCGGAGACCGGCGTTCTGACGCGGGACCGCCTGGAATAAGGTGTCGCGGGCGCCGCCGGACTCTTGCCCGGGCATCGTCTGCTGTCCGGTCGCGATACGGCTTCAGCGTGGCCGCATCGGAGCACCGGGGGAGTCGCTGATCATGGTGAAACCGTTCGAAGGCAGGACCGCGCTGGTCACAGGAGCCGGCCGCGGAATCGGCCGGGCCGTCGCAGTGGAGCTTGCCCGGGCCGGTGCGCGGACCGTCCTCCTGGCGCGCTCGCAGAGTGAGCTCGCCGAGTCCGCGCACCTGGTCCGGGCCGAGGGTGGCGAGGCGCTCGTCGTACGCGGGGACCTCGCCCACCCCGACCGGATCGCCCACCTGCTCGGCGGCGTGGGTGACGATCTCGGTCACGTCGACATCCTCGTCAACAACGCCGGTGTCGTCTGGCCGCTCGGCCCCACTGCCGCCGTGGACGCCGCAGAGTGGGCCGCCGCGATCGACGTCAACCTCGTGTCCGCCGCGACCCTCACCTTCTCGCTGCTGCCGGCCATGATCGGCCGCGGGTGGGGGCGTGTCGTCAACGTCTCGAGCGGAGTCGCGGAGCGCCCCACGGCCATGATCGGGGCCAACGCCTACGCCACGGCCAAGGCGGCGTTGGAGGCCCACACGGTCAACCTCGCCGCGGAGTTGGCGGGCAGCGGCGTCACCGTGAACGCGTTCCGGCCCGGGCGGGTCGACACCGCCATGCAGGCGTGGATCCGTGAGCAGGACCCCGACCAGATCGGCGCGGGCCTGCACGAGCAGTTCAGTCGCTATCACCTGGGCGGGACGCTGATCAGCTCGGAACAGTCCGCCCGATCGCTGGTCTCCCGGCTGCCGGGAGACGCCACCGGCCAGATCTGGAGCGTCTCCGACCCCGCATGACCGCCGGTGCGGCCGCGAGACCGGACGGTGCGGCTGTCTCGCAATCGAATGCACCTGCGCGTTGATCGCCGTGGCCCCGAGGCCGATCTGGATCCACTACGGGTTGCCTTCCCTGTCCTGCAAACGATTGATGATCGAATGGATCCGGAATGGCGATAAAGATCCACAAGGGAAGGCGGATGGCTTACGATCTTCTCTGACCGGGATCAGCGTGAGGAGTGGCGTGAACGACTTCAAGGCACCATCCGGGGTTGATCCGTTCACACCGAGCGTCGCGCGGATGTACGACTACTACCTGGGTGGCAAGGACAATTTCGCGGCCGACCGCGAGGCGGCCGAGAAGATCATCGAGATCCTGCCCAATGTCCGGGACGTCGCCAGGGAGAACCGCGAGTTCCTGGTTCGCGCCGTGACCTACCTCAGCGGGCAGGGGATCCGGCAGTTCCTGGACGTCGGGGCCGGGCTGCCGACGCAGCGGAACGTCCACCAGGTCGCCCAGGAACTGGTGCCGGATTCGCGTGTCGTCTATGTCGACAACGACCCCATCGTGCTCACCCACGCGAGGGCCCTGCTCTCGGAGAACGTCCACGTGATCGCCGTGGACGCCGACATGAGGAAGGCGCAGGCGCTCCTCGATCACCCGGACGTCCGCGGCCACCTCGATTTCTCCCAGCCCGTGGCGATCCTGCTGCTCGGCGTTCTGCACTTCGTCCCCGACGACGACGAGGCGGCGGACATCGCGGCGACGTTCAGGTCCGCCCTCGGGCCTGGCGGCTATCTCGTCGTCTCGCACGGATCCATCGGAGCGCTGAGCGAGGATCAGGAGCGTGAGGGGCGGCAGGTGTTCAGCCGCACGTCGGCACCCGGTGCCGCGTCCCGGACGCCGGCACAGGTGGCGGCCTTCTTCGAGGGACTCGACCTGGTCGACCCCGGAGTCGTCGCCCTGCAGGATTGGCGTCCGCGGGATGTCCCGATCGTCAAGCAAGGCGAAGCCGGCGCCGTAGGCGGCCTAGGCCTAGCCACCCGCCGCCCCTCCGCGTGATCATGCACAGGTTCGGCGATGTACGCCCTGACCTGCCCCCCCTTTGCGCGTGATCATGCACACCTTCGTGAAAACCATCTCTGAGCTGGCCGGACACGTGGCGTGATCATGCACACCTTCGTGTAGATCCCCCTTGAGCTGGGGCGATTCAGGTCGTGATCATGCGCACTTTCGTCTGGGGTATCGCCGGCCTGGCCGTACGCATGTTGTGATCATGCAGCGGGATGCCCAGGCCGCAGGGTGCGCATTTGCATGATCACGTCAGGCGTTTGTGCAGCTCAAGCGGCACATCTCCGAACCTGTGCATGATCACGGACGGTGAGTGTGCAGGTCAGGGCGTACATCTCCGAACCTGTGCATGATCACGCGGGTATGACGCTCGCTCGGGAACGAGGCGAGGTTCCGGATCGTGCTCACCACCGGCCGGTGAGACGATCCGGAACCGCCGGCTCGCCTACTTCCTCGCGCTCTTCTTCACGGCCATCACGAGGATGACGCGGTCCTTGCTGTCCGCCGGCGGCGGCGTGTCCGGATCCCCGTAGCGCCGGCCGAGGCGCACGTAGAACGCCCCCTCGGGGTCCGGTACGACGTCGACCAGGCTGCCTCGGACCTCGAGGAAGCGCAGCGGGTCGTCCGGGTCGATGATCAGCAGACTCATCGACGGGTTGTGCTGGAGATTGCGGTACTTGGCGCGGTAAGTGGTGTGGGTGAACCGGATCTGATCACCGTCGAACTCGAACCACATCGGGTTCACCTGCACGGTGTCGTCGGGCCGGATCGTGCCGAGATTGCCGAAAATCGGCCGCTCGAGCAGGTCAATCAGGTCATCGGGAATCACGCTCATGGCGAGGTAACGATCGCCGGCGATCATCGATTCCCGGTGGCCGGGCCGTCCTCTCGGCGGCCGGGGCGTTGTCCCGGGCAGGTGCGGATGTCGGGCACCATGGAGGAGTGACTCGGGCGATAGATGAGCCTCGTGGCGTTATGTCCGATGCGTTCGCGGACCGTACGGATCGAACAGATCGAATGGACCACAGGCACGGCGCGGACCCTGCGCACGGCACGGACCCCACCGATCGAACAGGCGTGCCCGATGGCCCCGCGTTCAGGACGCTGGTCGACCTCGTCGCGGACGGCGGGGTGGTGATCCTCAGCGGAGCCGGCCTGTCGACGGAGTCCGGCATCCCCGACTACCGAGGAGAGACCGGTAGAAGGCGGCAGGCCGATCCGATGACGTACCAGACGTTCATCGGCAGCGCCGAGGCCCGCCGCCGCTACTGGGCCCGGAGTCATCTGGGCTGGGGGCACATCGCCCGCGCCGCGCCCAACGCCGGTCATCACGCGGTCGCGGAGTTGCAGGCTCGCGGCCTGGTCGCCGGGATCATCACCCAGAACGTCGACGGCCTGCACCAGGCCGCAGGCGCCCAGCAGGTGATCGAACTCCACGGCGCCATCGACCGGGTGATGTGTCTTTCCTGCGGTCAGCGCACCGCCCGCAGGCTGCTCGACCAGCAACTGCGCGAGGCCAACCCTGGCTGGCGCGCCCAGGTGAGTGCGATCAATCCCGACGGTGACGCCGTGATCGCCGATGACCAGATCGACGGCTTCGAGATCGTCGACTGCCACAGCTGCGGCGGCATGCTCAAGCCCGACGTCGTGTTCTTCGGCGAGAACGTGCCGCGCCCTCGCGTCGACGAGTGTTACGCGCTGACGGGGGACGCCAGGACGTTGCTGGTTCTGGGGTCGTCGCTGACCGTGATGTCCGGCTTCCGGTTCGTCCGTCACGCCGGCGAGCGCGCCATACCTGTCGCGATCATCAACAAGGGCGCGACCCGGGGCGACGACCACGCCCTCGTGGCTCTGGACGCTCCGCTCGGCTCGGCCCTCACCGCCCTGCTGGCGGAGCTCGGCACCGCCCGCTGAAACACGGGCCCGCTGAAACACGGCCCGCTGAAACACGGCCCGCTGAAACACGGGCCCGCCGAAACCCGGGCCCGCCGAAACCCGGCCCCCTGAAACACGGCCCGCTGAAACACGGCCGCTGAAGCCTGGGCGTCCGACGTCCGGCCCGCCGACCTCCGGCACACGATCCTCGGCTCCGGCGGCAAGCCGCAAGGCGGGGCCCACGCGGGGTGCCCGGCCGACCGGCCCGGCAGGAGGGCATCCTTGGTTGGGGGGACCACGTGGTCTCACCGGCCCAACCTGCGATGTGGTCATGAGATTCGGGGGAAGAAGCCATGCCCAGAGTCACCGTCGGTCAGGAGAACGGCTCCGACATCGAGATCTACTACGAGGACAACGGCACGGGCGAACCTGTGGTGCTGATCCACGGATACCCGCTCAGCGGGCAATCCTGGGAGAAACAGCAGAGGGTCCTGCTCGCCGCCGGTCACCGGGTGATCACCTATGATCGCCGCGGCTTCGGGCGGTCCAGCCATCCGACCGTCGGATACGACTACGACACCTTCGCCGCCGACCTGGGCACCCTGCTCGACGAACTCGGTCTCGACAGCGTGGTGCTGGTGGGTTTCTCGATGGGGACGGGCGAGGTCACCCGTTACATCGGCACGTACGGCACGGCGCGCGTGAAGAAGGCCGCGCTGCTGGGGGCGATCCCGCCTTTCCTGCTCAAGAGGGACGACAATCCCGAGGGCGTCGACGGAGCGGTCTTCGAGGGGATCCAGAAGGCGATCGTCGCGGACCGGTTCGCCTACCTCAAGGACTTCCTGGACAACTTCTACAACACCGACGTCCTGGCCGGCACGCGCATCAGCGACCAGGCCTGGCAGGCGAGTTTCAACGTGGCCGCCGACGCGTCGGCTCACGCCACCTACGCGTGTGTCGGAACGTGGCTGACCGACTTCCGTGAGGACTTGCCGAAGTTCGACATCCCGACCCTGGTCGTGCACGGCGACGCCGACCGCATCCTGCCCTTCGAGGCGACCGCCGCCCGGCTGCCCGGGCTGATCAAGGATCTGCGGTTCGTGAAGGTCGAGGGCGGCCCGCACAACATCGCCTGGACGCATCCGGAGCAGGTCAACGAGGCCTTGCTCGCCTTCCTCGCCGAGTAGGGGCAGGGAATCAGAGCAGTGTCATCTGGCCGGAGCCGGCCAGCGGATCACGATGCTTCCTGAGATGCCGCCACTGGGGGAGGTCGTCGAGGTAGGACCAGGAGAGCCGGTGGTGCGGGGTCGGCCCGGCGGCCGCCAGGGCCTCCTGGTGCACTGGGGAGGGATAGCCCGCGCTGTCGGCGAAGCCGTACGCGGGATGATCGGAGGCCAGTGCCGCCATCAGGCGATCGCGATGCACCTTGGCCAGCACCGACGCGGCGGCGACGCTGACCGAGCGCTGATCGGCCTTGATCTCGCACCGCACGCGCCACGGCCTGCCCAGGAAATCGTGCTTGCCGTCGAGGATCACCATGTCCGGACGCCGCGGCAGGGCGTCGAGTGCCCTGAGGGTCGCGCGCCGCAGCGCCTCGGTCATGCCCACCTCGTCGATCTCCGCCGGGCTCGACTCGCCGATGGCGTGACCGGCGAGCCAGCCCGGCAGGACTTCGGCGAACGCCTCGCGATGCGCGGGGGACAGCAGCTTGGAGTCGTTGAGCCGCACGGTCCGGCCGGCCCTGCCCGGCAACTCCGGCGCCGGGCTCAGATCGGTGACGGCCGCGCAGACCACCAACGGCCCGGCCCAGGCGCCGCGGCCGACCTCGTCCACGCCGGCGATGAGGGTCGCTCCGCCCGCGGCCAGTTGGCGCTCGATCTCGTAACCGGCGGCCGGGCGTGCCGCGGCCCGTTTCCCGGCGGGGACGCCGGGGACGCCGGGCAACGTGTCGCTCACGAGGTCACTCCAATCGTTCAGCGTCGGCCCATCATGGCAGGCGGCCACGGTTCCGCATCACGGGAAACATGAGTGCGACAGGCACGCGCCGAGGCGGCCGAAACATCACACGCGTTTCATCTGGCGCCCCGTCACCTTTGACCGGAGAATTCCCCTGATCAACTGATAAGTACGACGGGGGATGCGAGTGCGGCTGTACCAAGAACTGCCGGTGATGCGCCAGGTGGACCGGATCACCGCGGTGTTCGTCCGGGTGATCCTGCTCGTCGTGCTCCTGTGGGGCACGCTGCTCGCCTTCTTCGCCGCACTCCCTCAGGAACGTTCCGCCGCGGAGTTCCACGCGACCCTGTACGCCGGACAGGTGTCCGCCGTGATCTATCGCCACGTCGATCACGATGTCGATCTCCGCTGGTCCACCAGCCCGTTCACCTGGTACCACTCGGTGGACCCCAACCTGAAGCACGGCCTGACCAACCTCGTCTGGCCCGGGGGGACCTATCCGTACGTGGTGGGGGCGAAAAGCCTGACCCACCCCCGGTGGCTCGCCGCCATGTGGACGCTCCGTGTCCCGGATTTCTTCGGCTGGCTGGTGACGCTCGCCTGGATCATCTCGTTCGTCATGATGCTCCGTACGAAAGAGCATCGCGTGGGCAACCGGTGGGCCTGGCTCTGGCTGTTCGCCCTTGGCCAGATCGGCGCCGTCCTGTACCTGCTCCTCGAACCGCGATCGTTGTGGTGGGGAGTCGAGGCCCAGGAGCCGCTGGCCAACCCGATGGGCGGCATCCGGGGCTTCGTCCTGTCCCTCTGCGTTCCCGCGATGATCGCGGTCTCCTTCGAAGGGGGTCTCGGGTCCGCGGCGCGCGCCGTCGTGGACGTTCTGGCGGCCCTATGAGTCGCTGATCGAGATCCGGTAGGCCTCCAGCCGATCGACGAGTTCGGCGGGACGCGCGAGCGCGGGCAGGTGACCCCCGCCCATCTCGTCCGGGTCGAAACCGAGCCGTTCCCTGACGACGCGCCGCTGGAAGGCCGCGGGGAAGAACCGGTCGCCCCGGCAGAGCAGGAACCGCGTCGGCACGTCCGGCCAGGCGGGAAGCGGCCACGGCTTCTCGAACGGCGTGCCCGACTGTTCCCGCACGTGATGGGCCGACTCGGCCGCGACCTCAGGGGGAACGTCGTGGAGGAAGGCCGTGACCGGATCGAACGGCGCGTCCGGGTCACGGCCTTCGAGTTCCTCGTTCTCGCGGCGGGCCTGCTCCTGACCCGTCGCGGTCCACCAGTCGCCCGGGCTCTCACCCGGCCGCGGGACCATCGCGGCCACCAGGACCAGCAGGTCGACGGGAATCCGGTCGCAGACCATCGGCGCGGTGAATCCCCCCATCGACTGGGCCACCAACACCAGGCCGGTGCGGCCCCCGACGGCGTCCACCACGGCGTCGGCGTATTCGGCCAGCCCGGCGCGGTCGTCGTCGCACGGCAGGTCGACCGCCACGACGTCGTGGCCTCGTTCGCGCAGCAGAGGGGTGACCCGATGCCAGTACCAGGAGGTGGACGCGGCACCGGGGATCAGGACATAGGTCGTCACGTGCTGGGGGCCTCTTTCGTGCCGGACCGGACGTCGGGAAGGAGCCTGGACTTCACAATCTGCTCCTAACCTAGGAGTGGACGCTCCTGATATGCAAGCGCTTTGGCTACACTCCTGCCATGCCGGGCAAGCGCACCTATGACGACCCGTGCGGCATCGCGCGCGGACTGGACCTGGTCGGCGAAAGGTGGGCCCTCCTCGTCGTCCGTGAGCTCCTGCTGGGCCCCAAACGGTTCTCCGACCTGCACCGCGGCCTGCCCGCCTTGAGCCAGAACGTCCTGACTCACCGGTTGCGTGAACTGGAGGAGGCCGGGGTCGTACGGCGGCGCAGGCTCGGGCCTCCGGCCGTCTCCTGGGCGTACGAACTGACGGCCTGGGGACGTGAGTTGGAGCCGGTCCTGTTCCATCTGGGCCGCTGGGGGAGCCGCGCGCCGATGACCACGGACGGGGAGTTGAGCGCCGACGCGCTCATCATCGCGATGCGCACGGCCTTCGACGGCGAGGCGGCCGGTGAGTTCAGGGCCCAGGTCGAGTTGTGGCTGGGCGACGACCGCTTCCATGCCGGGATCGCTGACGGCCGGGTCGACCTCAGCCGCGCCGCCCTCGGCCGGACCGGGCCGGATACGGGCGGGAACGGGGATGGGCCGACTGTCGCGCCAGGCACGGCCGACGCCGTTCTGCGAATGACCGGGCCGGCCACACTGCGGGCCCTGGTGTTCGGCGGACGCGACCTCGATGACGCACTGCGGACGGAAGACCTCGATCTCCTCGGCGACCAGCGCGTCGCCGAGCGGTTCCTCGCCTTGTTCCCGCGCCCCGCACCCGCAGTGGGGTGAGGCGCCGAGACGGCGCCGGCCGCCGCCCCACCAGAGGGGCTGCCTGGTCCGGCGCCGTCCACGTCGGGTTCTCTACCGGAGGGCGGACCCTTCCACGACGGCGTCCTGGGCGCCCTGCCGGGCGGTGCGCCGCGCGAGCGCGCCTCCCGCGCGGCCGGGGATGGCAAGGACGACGAGAGCGGCGAGCAGGGCGACGCCCGCGGCGATCATGAAGTCGGCGCGGAACCCGGCCTCGGACGGCACGCTGACCGGACCCAGTTGGACGGTCATGTGGGCCAGGACCACGCCCATGACGGCGCTGGCCGTCGAGGTGCCGATCGAACGCATCAGGCTGTTCAGGCCGTTGGCCGCGGCGCTCTCCGAGGCGGGGGCGGCACTCATGATCAGGGCCGGCATGGCCGCGTAGGCGAAGCCGACACCCCCGCTGATCACCGCGGCGAAGACCAGCACGCCCCACGCGCTGCCCATGAGCGTGAGCGCCACGCCGTACCCGCCGGCGATCACGAGCGCGCCGATGAGCAGGGAGATCTTGGGCCCGCGCGCGGCGGAGATTCTGGCGGCGAGCGGTGAGACGGCCATCATGACCAGACCCGCGGGGGCCATCCACAGTCCGGCCTCGAGCATGGTCTGGCCCAGGCCGTAGCCGGTGGCTTCGGGAAGCTGGAGCAACTGCGGGGCGACCAGGGACATCGCGTACATCGCGAAGCCGACCACGATGGACGCGAGGTTCGTCATGAGGATCGGGCGGCGCGAACTGGTGCGCAGGTCGACCAACGGTGCCGTGTGGCGCAGTTCCCACGCGCCCCACAGGAGGAGGATCACGGCCGCGGCGGCGAACAACCCGAGCGTGGTGCCGCTGCCCCAGCCCCAGTCCCCGCCCTTGGAGATCGGCAGCAGCAGGCAGAGTAGTCCCGCGGACAGGCCGATCGCGCCGACGAAGTCGAAGCGCCCCCCGGCCCGTACGGAGGACTCGGGGATGAAGAACAGGACCAGCACGCCCGCGATGAGGCCGAGGGCGCCCGAGCCCCAGAAGAGCACGTGCCAGTCGGCGTTCTGCGCGACGGCGGCCGACGCCGGCAGACCGAGGGCGCCGCCGACTCCGAGCGAGGAGCTCATGATCGCCATGGCCGATCCCAGCCGCTCGGCGGGCAGGACGTCGCGCATGATGCTGATGCCGAGGGGGATGACGCCCATCCCGAAGCCCTGCAGCGTCCGGCCGATGACCATCGGGGCGAGCGAGTTCGCGGGCGCGCACACCAGCGAGCCGATGACCAGCAGGGCGGTGCTGATCAGCAGCAGGCGGCGCTTGCCGTAAAGGTCGCCGAGCCGGCCGACGACCGGTGTGGCGACCGCTCCTCCGAGCAGAGTGGCGGTGATCGCCCACGTGGCGTTGGCCGCCGAGGTATGCAGGAGCTGAGGCAACTCTGGGATGAGGGGGACGACCAGGGTCTGCATGACCGACACCGTGATTCCGGCGGCGGCCAGCACGCTCACGATCGCGCCGGTGCGCGATACGGGGGCGGTGGTGCTCATTACGTCTCCGCTCGACGTTGACAAAGCCGGCCAGGATCCCCGGACCAGGCGATATGCATCATACATATGCTGTGCAGCATGCATAATCAGGGGGTGGGGTCCAGTCGAGGCACGAGGGAGGTGCGGGCATGGACAGAGAGATCACGGAAATCGAGCGTGAGCTGAGGCTGATCGGCCGCAGTGTCGCCATGGGCGCGTTCGGGACGAGAGGTCGTTTAGAACGCAGCGCCTACCTCCTGCTCAGCCGGATCGAGATCGAGGGGCCGATGTCGATCGGCCAGCTCGCGGAGGCGTTCGGGCTGGACACGTCGACGGTCAACCGTCAGACCGCGGCCCTGCTGCGCTCCGGCGTGGCCGAGCGGATCCCCGACCCGGACGGCGGGATGGCGCGCAAGGTGCGCATCACGGCCGAGGGACTGCGCCGCCTGCACGCCGACCGTGCCTGGGCCACCGACGGGCTGGGTGTCGTGCTGGCCGACTGGACGCCGGAGGACCTCGCCGACTTCGCTTGCGTTCTGACCCGGTTCAACATGGCGGTCGAGGACCACGAGGGGCGCTCCTGGCCTCGCCCCGGCCTGCCCGGACCAGCGGGCTCGCTCAACCGGGCCCCTGACGGCTGATCATTCTCCGCCGTGGCGACGGCCGTCGATCTGTTCGGCTGTACGCGTTCATGAGTTTCGCCTGAGGGGCTACGCCGGCTCATCCACGTAGAGGTGGGGCGCGTCATGCCAGCCCGTGAGGTCGAGCAGGCGTCGCACTCGCGGCGGCACCGAGCGCAACGTCAGAACGTGGTCGCCCTCCAGCCGGGTGGCTGCCGTGACCAGGGCGCGGAGGGCGCCGATGTCGATGAACACCAGGCCGCCGAGGTCGACGAAGAGGCTGCCGCCCCTCGCCGGCGAGGCGAGCGCGTCAGTCAGGGCCGCCATGGTGGTGCGGTCGAGGTCACCCTCTATCCAGAGTCCCTGCGGATAGAGGGACGGGGTGATGCGCAGGCGCGGCCCGGAGGCCTCGAAAGGTCCGGCGACGCGGCCGCCGATGATGCCGAGGGAACCCCGTGGTCCGCTGGTTCTGTCGCTGGCGTTCATGCCGCCTCCTCGATCACGGCGGGAGGGTCCGTCACTCTCTCGAGCAGGCAGAGTGCGGCCTGTCCGACCGGCCGTGAACATCCGGCGTACAGGCCTGAAGGCGGGAGCCGGGCACCTTGAGTCAACGACATCCACCGGCGAACGGAAACGGCCGATGTCAGCAAAGCTCATCGTGGTGGCAGATCACCTGGGTCGCACGCCCCCGGGGGCTTCCGCTTGACGGGACGGTGCTCGGCGGCAGGCCCGCTATCGCGGCCGGTGATGACCTTTGCTGAGATTGCCTGTTTCCGCCCGGCCCGCCGGTCACGTTGACTGGCAGGCAGGTCAGTCGGCGCAGCTCGCGTCACTGTCACCTTGAGGGGGTCGTGATGGCCCTGAATGTGGGGGGCGTGAATGTCCGCGCCCAGGGCGCTCCGAACGGTCGGGCGCCGCGCTGCCAACACCTCAGTATGCCGCTGGGGGTCGAACAGGGTGCCCCCGAATGCGCGATGTGCCTGATCCTCGGCCTGACCTGGGCGCGACTGGTGGTCTGCCTGACGTGCGGCTGGGTCGCGTGTTCCGACGATTCGCCGGGCGGCCACGCCCGGGCGCACTACCAGGAGACCGACCACCCGGTGGTCGGCGCGCTGGAGACGGATACGGCCTGGCGATGGTGCTACGTGCACGGACGAGCCGTGTGAAGCGAGACGGAAGAGGCTCATGACTGTTTCTGAACAACCGGTGAGACGCCGGGAGGACTATGACGGTGTGTCACCATTCCCCGGGACCGTGGAGCACGCTCCAGCCGGCCGGGCCCAGACGTGGCTGACCGGGACCATCGTGGTGGTGCCGTTCGTCGCGCTGGGGCTCGGGATCTGGCTGGCGTGGGGCCACGGCGTCGTGCTCACCGATCTGCTGCTGGCCGGAGTCTTCTACGTGGTCACCGGGCTCGGGGCGACCGTGGGGTTCCACCGGCTGCTCACCCACGGATCTTTCACCGCACGCCCGGGGCTTCGGGTGGCCCTGGCGGTCGCCGGCTCGATGAGCTTCCAGGGCAACGTGATCGACTGGGTGGCGATCCACCGCCGCCATCACGCCTTCACCGACCGACCCGGCGATCCGCACTCCCCCTACCGGTACGGCACCAGCCTGTACGGCCAGCTTCGTGGACTCGCCCACGCTCATCTCGGCTGGATGTTCACCGACGATCCGACCCCGGCGTCGCGCTACGCACCCGACATGCTCGCCGACCCGGCGATGGTGAGGGTGGCACGCGCCTTCCCCGCCCTGTGCGCCGTGTCACTGGCACTGCCGTTCCTGGCCGGGTGGGCGATCAGCGGCAGCCTGTTCGGCGGGATCACCGCGTTCCTGTGGGCCGGGCTGGTCCGCGTCGCTCTCCTGCAGCACGTCACCTGGAGCGTCAACTCCCTCTGCCACGTCATCGGAAGCAGACCCTTCACCACACGCCGCCACGACCGCTCGACCAACCTGTGGCCGCTGGCCCTGCTCTCATTCGGGGAGAGCTGGCACAACGGCCACCACAGCGAACCCACCTGCGCCCGGCACGGTCTGGACCGGTTCCAGATCGACCCGGCCGCCGGACTGATCCGGATCTTCGAGCGTCTGGGCTGGGCCACCGACGTCCGCTGGGCCGACCACGACCGCATCGAAGGCCGCCGCAGGACCGACGTCTCCGCGGACGCCCGCGCACCGGCCGGACTCTGACCGGCGCCTCCGGAGGCCGCCGTCGGCGATGTGGACGATCATCATCCGTGGTGATCGTGACGGTCTCGTTTCCCCGATCCACGCGCCTGGACGGCTGCCGGCCCTCTCGGGGACCTAGGGTGTGGAGAAGGGTCCGCCTCGGCACCGCCCTGCGGGAAGGGGGTGGCGGCCATGGAACTACGCCAACTCCGCTATTTCGTGACGCTGGCTGAGGAACTGCACTTCGGCCGGGCAGCCCTTCGCGAGCACATCGTCCAGTCCGCCCTGAGTCAGCAGGTGCAACGTCTCGAACGTGAACTCGGGGTGCGACTGCTGAACCGCAGCACCCACCACGTCGAGCTCACCCCGGCCGGCGCCGCCTTCCTCGTCGAGGCCCGCCAGATTCTCGACCACGTCGGCCGGGCGGCCCATGCGGCCCGGAACACCGCCGAGTCGCCGCCAACCCTCCGGGCGGGCATCGTCGACGCGAGTTACGACTCCATGCCGCAGATCCTGCGAGCCGTGCAGCGGCGCCACCCGGAACTGACGATCCACCAGGTCGAAGCCGGCACGCCCGAGCAGTACCGCCAACTGGCCGACGGGCGCCTGGAGATCGGGATCGGCCATGCCTCCCAGCCCTCGCCCAGCGTGGTCTCCGAGCTCATCCGGCTCGATCCGCTGGGCGTGCTTGTCCCCGCCACCCACCGCTTCGCCCTCCAGGAGGGCGTGCCCGTCGCCGCCCTGGCCGAGGAACAACTCCTGCTCGGCGAGGAGACCCACACACCGGAATTCAACCAGTTCGTCGGGGAACTGTGCAGCTCGGCCGGATTCGTCCCCTCCATCTACGAGGGAACCGTCGAGAGCAACCGCGCGGCCGCCGATCTCGTGCTCCAGCATCGTTGTGTCCTGTGCGTGCCGGCTTCCTCCCGCACGTCCAGCCGGCCGGGCACCGTATGGCGGCCGCTCATCGAACCGGTGCCGCTTTACCCGTGGTCACTCCTGTGGCGCGCGGGGGATCCGTCACCCTACGTGGCCGCCGTCATCGATACGGCTCGCCAAATCGCCCACCGACTCCACTGGCTGGATACCACCCGCCGGGTGCCAGGCGAAGCGGCACCGGACGTCACCTGTGACGAACCTGCCTGAACGGTCGCTCGTCCTCGCCTCTGCGCCCGGCGACGTTCGGAACGGCACGGCGAACGGACCGGGGCACGTGAGCGTCGCGTTCGAGTATGGCCAGGCGTGCGAGGGCCCGTTCGGAGGGGCTGCCGGGCTCTGCTGAGCTGACGAATATGCGCAGGTCAGGAGCGCTGGCGATGGCCAATGTCTCGTGCCAGAGGACCAGGTCGCCGACGACTGGGTGGTGAAGGCGTTTGAGTTCGTCGGTCTTGGCGCGGACGTCGTGGCGGGCCCACATCCGGCGGAAGTCCGCGCTCGCCTCAGAAAGCTCCTCCACCAGTTCGGACACGGCGGGGTCGTCGCGGTCCGCGCCCAGGAAGGCGCGCAGATCGGCCAGTTTGGCCAGGGCCTCGTCTTCCCAGTCCAGGTAGAACTCGTGCGATGCGGGATTGAGGAAGGTGAACCGCAGCAGGTTGTCGCTGTGGTCCAGCCATCCATGGAGGCCGTCGGCCAGATGGTTCCTGGCCAGCACGTCCTGCCGGTGGTTCACCACGAACGCCGGAGCGTGGTCCCACCTGTTCAGAAGCCGCATCACGCCCGCGCTGACCCGGTCGCTCCCGCCGGGAGTCCGGCGCCGGTGGGGCCGGGGGCTGGCGAGATCGTACATGTGTTCGGCGGCTTCCGGCGTGAGGTCGAAGACTCGCGCCAGAGCCTGGAGCACCTGGTCAGAGGGATGGCGCTCCCTGCCCTGCTCCAGCCGGATGTAGTAGTCCGTGCTGACGCCGGCCAGCGTGGCGACCTCCTCGCGGCGCAGTCCCGGGATGCGGCGGCTGCCTCCGCCCGCGAGCCCCACCTGATCGACACTCGTGACCTGGCGCCTGGCTCGCAGGAAATCGCCAAGCGGCTTCTTGGCGCTCATAGTGACACGTTATGACTCAAATCACACAAAAGGGTGCTGTTGCCCTTTTGATTGGGTCACGTGTGCTTCTACATGTCGTGCCGTACTCAGACTTCGGAGATCCGCCCGGCCTCGACCCGCAGGCGGCGGTCCACCTGGACGGCCGACAACATCCGCCGGTCGTGCGTGACCAGAAGTAGTGTGCCCGGGTAGTTCGCGAGGGCGGCCTCCAACTGCTCGATCGCGGGCAGGTCGAGGTGGTTGGTCGGCTCGTCGAGCACGAGCAGGTTGACGCCTCTCGCCTGCAGCAGGGCCAGCGCGGCCCGGGTCCGCTCGCCGGGGGACAGGGTCGCCGCCGGGCGGGTCACATGCGCGGCCCTCAGCCCGAACTTCGCCAGCAGGGTCCGCACCTCCGCGGGCGGCATCGGTGAGACGAGCGCGGCGAAGGCGTCCAGCAGCGGCTCGTCTCCCAGGAAGAGCCCGCGGGCCTGGTCCACCTCGCCGACCACGACGCCGGGGCCCAGTGAGGCGTGGCCCTCGTCGAGCGGGAGCCGGCCGAGCAGCGCGGCCAGCAACGTGGACTTGCCCGAGCCGTTGGCGCCCGTGATCGCCACCCGGTCCGCCCAGCCGATCTCCAGGTCGACGGGTCCGAGCGTGAAGGAGCCGCGCCGGACGACGGCGCCGCGCAGAGTGGCGACGACCGCGCCGGCCCGGGGCGCCGCGGCGATCTCCATCCGCAGCTCCCACTCCTTGCGGGGCTCCTCGACCACGTCGAGCCGCTCGATGAGCTTCTCCGTCTGGCGGGCCTTGGCGGCCTGCTTCTCGGTCGACTCGATGCGGACGTTGCGCCCGATCTTGTCGTTGTCGCTCATCTTGCGGCGGGCGTTCCTGACGCCCTTCTCCATCCAGGAACGCTGCGCGCGGGCCCGGGACTCGAGCTGGGCCCGGGTGTCCGCGTACTCGTCGTACTGCTCCCTGGCGTGTGCCCGGGCGACCTCACGTTCCTCCAGGTACGCCTGGTAGCCGCCGCCGTACAGCCGTATCTGCTGCTGGGCCAGGTCGAGTTCGAGCACGCCGGTGACCGTCCTGGCCAGGAACTCGCGGTCGTGGCTGACCAGCACGGTGCTTGATCGCAGACCGGTGACGAACTTCTCCAGCCGGTCGAGCCCGTCGAGGTCGAGGTCGTTGGTCGGCTCGTCGAGAAGGAACACGTCGTAGCGGCTCAGCAACAAGGAGGCGAGGCCCGCGCGGGCGGCCTGGCCGCCCGACAGCGAGGTCATCGGCTGTTCGAGGTCGATGGTGAGGCCCAGGTCGGCGGCCACCTCGGCGGCCCTCTCGTCGAGGTCCGCGCCGCCCAGCGTGAGCCAGCGCTCCAGGCTCGTGCTGTAAGCGTCGTCGGCGCCCGGGAGGCCCTCGACCAGCGCCTGGGTGGCGGCGTCGAGGTCGTGTTGCGCCCGGGCGACGCCGGTTCGGCGGCCGAGGAAGTTCTGGACGGTCTCTCCCGGCCTGCGGTCCGGCTCCTGGGGAAGGTGGCCGACGACCGCCGTGGGCGGGGAGAGCCGGATGGCCCCCTCCTCCGGCTCGTCGATGCCGGCCAGCAGGCGGAGCAGCGTGGACTTGCCCGCGCCGTTGACCCCGACAAGCCCGATGACGTCGCCTGGGGCGACCACGAGGTCGAGCCCCGAGAACAGGACCCGGTCCCCGTGCCCGGCGGCCAGGTCTTTCACCACGATCGTTGCGCTCATATCCCGACCGATGCTAGTGCCGTGTCGCGGATGCCGCCGCTTTCGCGGGCGCCGGTGATCGTGTCGGCCCGATGATCAGTGATCACGCGCGTGCGCGCTGTACAGCCGCTGAAGCAGGTCGTTGAGGCTCCCGCGCTCCTCGTCGTCCAGCACCTCGAGGAAGTCGTCCTGAACTGAGGACGCCGTGGCGGCCAGGGTGCCGGCGAGCGTGTCCCCGTCGGCGGTCAGGGTGACCGTGCGGCGGCGGCCGTCCAGCGGGTCGGCCTCCCGTCGGATCAGTCCCTTGACGGCCATCTGATCCAGGACCGGCACGATGTTGCGCGTGTCCACGGCCACCAACTGCGCGAGCCGTCGCTGACCCAGGGGCCCCTGGTCCTTGAGGACCACCAGGACCGAGTGCTGACTCTGGGTGAGGCCGTGAGCGGTGAGGAACGCCGTCCAGGAGCGGGCGGCCAGCGATCCCAGGCGCGCCAGCAGGAACCCGGTGCCGCGTTCGTACGAGGGACGGTGGTCGCCACTTCCGATCATGACTGTCACGGTACCAGGTAGACATGAATCATGTCTTTTCGATATACATGATTCATGTCTATTGAGCTACGTCACAGCCGGGTGGGCGTCGGAGACTGCACGCTGCACGTCGTCGAGGCCGGAGACCCCCGTGGCCGGCCGTACGTGTTCCTGCACGGCTGGCCGGAATCGTGGCGCACCTGGAAGGAGGTCATGGCCCTCGCCGGGCGGGACTCCCGCGCCATCGCCATCGACCTGCCGGGAGTGGGGGAGTCGACCGCCACGGCGGGCGGCGGCGGCAAGCGGGCCCTGGCCGAGACGGTCCACGAGCTGATCCAGGCCCTCGGGCTCACCGACGTCACCCTGGTCGGGCACGACGCCGGCGGGATGGTCGCCTACGCCTTCCTCCGGAGATATCCGCAGATCGCTCGCGTCGTCATCATGAACACCGTGATTCCCGGGGTGGAGCCGTGGAACGAGGTCATCAGGAACCCCCACATCTGGCACTTCGGCCTGCACAACGTCCCCACGCTGCCCGAGACGCTGGTGCGGGGGCACCAAGCCGACTACTTCGCCTACTTCTACGACGTGTTGTCGGTGGATCCGTCGAAGATCACCGCGGAGTCGCGCGCCGCCCATGCCGCCGCCTACGGCAGCGACGCCTCGCTCACCGCCGGGTTCGACCTCTACCGGGCGTTCGCCCAGGACGCCCGGGACAACGCCGTCGCGAGCGCCGCCGTCCACACCCCGGTGCTCTACCTGCGTGGGGGAAGTGAAGGGGGTGACATCGCGACCTACGCCGCCGGATTCCGCGCGGCCGGGGTGGAGGACCTGACCACGGCCCTGGTGCCGGACGCGGGCCACTTCGCCCAGGAGGAGGCTCCCGCGGAGGTCTGGCGGCTCATCCACGGCTTCGCCACCGGACAGTCCTCGCCGGACGGTGAATGATCCGGCCCGGCGGTCGCCGCCGAGGAGGAGCCGCGCGGTATCTGTCGGAGGCGGCCGCTACGGTCGTCACATGTCGCGCGCCCCCGTCGCCGTGGCCACGATCGTGACGATCGCCGCCGGGCTGTTGATCAGAGCGTTCCTGGGCGGTCCGTTCGCCAAATACGCGGGGGACGCGCTCTACACCGTCCTGCTGTATCTGCTCGTGCTGCTCGCGGTCCCGGCCGCCCGGCCCTCGCGGGTCGCGGCGATCGCGGTCGCCGCCAGCTGGTTGATCGAGTTGTCACAGCTTCTCGATCTGCCCGCGCTCGTGCGCCCGATTCTCGGCAGCACGTTCAACCCCCCTGACCTGCTCTGGTACGCCGTGGGAGCCGGGGCGGCCTGGGCGGTCCACGCCGGGCTCGGCAGAGCAGCTCGCTCGGGCACGTCGAGCGGAGTCCAGGATGGAGACCACGAATGGGACGGCCCGGCCGGCGAGGACCCCACGCCGTCTCCGGGCCGGCCGTGACGAACGGAACTGAGGATCGAATGGCTCGAGAGTTGACGGTGATGGCGGTCCACGCCCACCCGGACGACGAAGTGATCAGCACAGGCGGGATCCTGGCCCGCTACGCGAGGGAGGGAATCCGCACGGTTCTGGTGACGTGCACCAACGGGGAGCAGGGTGACGGACCCGGAGGGGTGAAGCCCGGCGAGGACGGCCACGACCCCGAGGCGGTGGCCGAGCATCGGCTCGGCGAGCTCCAGGAGTCGGTCGGGCACCTTGGCATCGCCCATGTCGAGCTGCTCGGATACCGGGATTCCGGCATGGAGGGCTGGGAGGCGAACAAACACCCCGACGCCTTCGCCAACACCCCGGTAGAGGTCGCCGCCGCGAAGCTCGGCAAGCTCATGGAGCGCTACCGGCCCCAGGTCGTCGTCACCTATGACGAGAACGGCGGCTACGGCCACCCTGATCACATCCAGGCGCACCGGATCGCCGTGGCCGCGACCGAGAGCACCGGGATCCCGGACAAGCTGTACTACGCGGCGATGCCCCGCGCCAGGATGCGGGAGATGTTCGAGCACATGCGCGCCCTGGGCGCGGACTGGGCCGAGGGCGAGATGCCCGACGACTTCGGCACCCCGGACGAGCTCGTCACCACCGCCGTCGACGTCTCGGCGTACTTCGAGAACAAGGTCAAGGCTCTGCGGGCGCACGCCAGCCAGGCGGACGGCGCGTTCATGCTCGGGCTGCCCGAAGACGTCCAGCCACGTGTCTTCTCCCCGGAGTACTTCACCCGTCACTTCTGCCGCATCAGTGCGCCGGATCGGGAGGACGACCTGTTCGTGGGGCTCCGCGCATAGGTGCGAGCGGGAGGGTCGAATGGTGGCTGGCGGTAACGACGAGCGCCCCACGGGCTGGAATCGTGGAGGAGTCACCACCGGCGTCCGTCCGCATCAGGGCGACGGCCGGTTCGACCAGTGGGGATATGTAGCATCCATAAGGCGCATACAGTATGCAATTCCCTCTATCGGGGGAGATGGGGTATCTGCGAGGGGGAAGCGTTACGGCCGGCAGGCCCGGGCGCGCGGCGCGCGTCCGGCGCGTGTTGTTGTATGCGCGCCCGCGCTCCATCCGTGGCCGCATCACCGCTCTCGTCACGCTGCTGGCCCTGGCTCTCCTCGTCCCCACGGCCGTCGCTGAGGGAGCGGTGGGTCGCCAGGCCATCGCCGACGCCATCTGGCTGGAGGCCAGGCAACAGGCCGACCTCACGGCGGCGGCCGTCCGGGCGGGAACCACGACCGATCCGATTCTCCCGCGGGTGGGGGGCGCGCCCCTGATCCAGGTGGTCGCGCCGGACCGCCATGTGATCGACGCCTCAAAGGACGCCCGGGGGCTCCCGCCCCTCAGCTCGGTCTGGCCGAGTGCGAGCGATCCGGAGCGCGACGTGCAGACCTGTGCCTCCGCGCAGGTGGGGTGCGTCCGGCTGTCGGCGCTCCGCGTACTGCCGTCGGCGAACTCGCCGGTCGTCTACGCGGGCCGGCCGGTCGCCGCGCTGACCTCGACGGAGATCTTCGCCCGGTTGTTCGGGATTCAGGACGCCGTGCTGGTGCTCCTGGCGGCGTGGGCGACGTGGCAGGTGACCGGTCGCACGCTCAAGCCCGTGGAGGTGATCCGCACCGACCTCGCCGCGATCAACTTCAACGACCTGAGCGGACGGGTCCCCGAGCCTCCGGGAGACGACGAGATCGCCCGGCTCGCCCGGACCGTGAACGGCACGCTGGGCCGGATCGAGAACGCCAAGCGTTCCAGCGACCGGATCCTGAGCAGGCAGCGCCAATTCGTCGCCGACGCCTCGCATGAGCTGCGCACCCCGCTCGCGGGATTGCGGACGGAGCTTGAAGAGGCGCAGATGCATCCGAAGGAGACCGACCTGGTCGCCCTGCTGGACGACGCGATGGGTGACGTCGACCGGCTCGAGCAGATCATCACCGATCTGCTGCTGCTGGCCAGGGTCGAGTCCACCGGTGAGGGCGAGAGGGCGCACGTGAACCTGTCGGACCTGGTCCAGCGCGAGGTCTCCGAGCGGCCGGGAAGGCCGCAGGTGCGGCTGTGGGCCGAACCTGACGTGTTCGTCAGCGCGGTCCAGGCCCAGATCGTCCGGGCCCTGCGGAATCTGCTCGACAACGCCCAGCGGCACGCGCGGAACAGCGTGGAGGTCCAGGTGGGACGGTGCGGCGGCTTCGCGGAACTGGTGGTGTCCGACGACGGGCCGGGCATCCCCGAGACCGATCGCGAACGCGTCTTCGAACGGTTCACCCGGCTGGACGCCGCCCGCAGCCGCGACCACGGGGGCACCGGCCTCGGCCTGGCCATCGCCCGCGACGTCGCCCACGCGCACGGCGGATCGTTGCGGGCCGGCGAGTCACCCGGCGGCGGGGCCAGGTTCGTCTTCAGGATCCCCCTGGCCGAGTCCTGACGGCTTCCTCCCCGGGAATCCGATGACCGGTTCTCTCCCCGGGAATCCGATCACGGCACCTCCGCGGCGTCTACGCGTGACCGCCGACGGTGACGGTGCCGATCGTCAGCCGGGCCCTCGCCTCGAGGATCTCGCCGACTCGTTCCGCCTGGTGGCCGAGCTCGTCCTGCTGCGAGGCGTCGAGCCGCACGAGCGGCTCGACGGTCAGGTCGACCCGGCCGCCCGAGCGGCGCTGATGCCACAGCCCGGCGACCACTCCGTCGACGATCAGGGCCTGGAAGTTCCCCCGGAGCACCCGCTCGCCGGCCCGGCCCGGATAGAGCAGCCCCGGTGGCTGGTTGCCGACACGGTAGGCGTAGGTGTCGAAGTAGGGGAGCAGCCGTACCGACGGCGCCACGGGGGCGGGCACCGCGGTGTCACCCGCGACCACCCACGCGGCGACTCCTTCGACCTCGACCTGCTGGAGGTCACCGGCCAGGGACGCGAACAGGTCGGCCGCCCAGCGGGCCGGGGCGTTGAGCCAGTGCGCGAACCGCTGGGGCGTGGCCGGGCCGTACGCCCGCAGATAGCTCTTCACCACGTGGGCGAGGGCAGGAGGCGTCTCGGCGGGTTCGAACCCCGGCGACCACCGGCCGGGATGGGTGTAGGTGACCTTGCGGCCCCTGTTGGGTCCGAAACACAGAACGCCCCGCATCCCTGCGAGGTGGACGGCCTGGCGCCAGCGCGCCCACCTGCCCTGGAACGCGGGCATGACCAGGTCTCCCGCCCAGGACCCCGCCCGGTGGATCACCTCGTCGTTGAGCTCGTCGATCGTCAGCTCTCCGTCCTGCAAGGCCTCCGCGATGGCCGCGAGGACCTTCTCGGTCTGCTCCGGGGTCATCCGTACGTCCTCGGGGAACCCCTCGCGCGGGGGTGGGACGGCCGACAGCGCCGCGACCCACAGGGGCAGGTCGTCACGCGGCAGCAGATGGACGGTGCCGCGCGGGCCGAACGTCTTGATCAGACTGTGGTCGCCCCACAGGGCGGTCCGGACGTCGGTGCGCGTCACGCCCGCGATGCGCAGGCCGACGCCGAGCTCGGCGCCTGAGATTACCTGCGCGTGCACGCCCGCCATGGCGCGGGCCACGTCGGCGGGCCGTGATCCGGCCGACGGGCGCGCCAGCCCATGCCACTCCAGCCGCCGGGCGCACACGTCGCGGAAGGAGAGGCGGACGGGGTCGGTCTCGGTGCTCATGAGGCGACCCTAGGCATCATGTAGGTCAGATCCTGGCCCAAATGGTCGGCAGGATGGATCCATGGGCGACACCTCCGCACGGCTGCTCACGCTCCTGTCCCTCCTGCAGACCACCCGGGAGTGGCCCGGCACCGAGCTGGCCGAGCGCCTCCAGGTCAGCCCCCGCACCATCCGGCGTGACATCGACCGGCTGCGTGAGCTGGGCTATCCGGTGCGGGCGACGATGGGCGCCGCCGGCGGCTACCGGCTCGCCGCGGGTACGGCCATGCCCCCGCTGCTGCTGGACGACGAGGAGGCGGTGGCGATCGCGGTGGGTCTGCGCACCGCGGCGTGGCATCCGGTGGACGGCATCGAGGAGTCGTCGGTGCGGGCGCTGGCCAAGCTCGAGCAGGTGCTGCCGTCTCGGTTGCGGGCCCGGGTGGGAGCTCTCGGCGCCGCGACCGTCCCGATGCCGTCGGCGGGCGGGCCGAGTTTCGACCCCCGGCACCTGGCGGTCCTCGGTGCCGCCGCGGTCAATCGGGAACGGCTGCGCTTCGCCTACGAGGCGGCTGACGGGAGCGAGAGCAGGCGCCTGGTCGAGCCGTACCGCGTGGTCGCGGCCGGGCGCCGCTGGTACCTGCTGGCCTACGACCTCGACCGGGACGACTGGCGGATCTTCCGGGTCGACCGGATCGGCGACCCCTTTCCGACCGGCGTGCGCGTCCCGCCGCGTGAACCGCCTGAGAAGGACGCGGTGGCATTCGTCAGGAGCAGGATGTACTCACTCGCGCCTTCCTACGAGGTGGCGGCGACCGTGCATATGCCCGCCCGCCAGGTGGTGGCGGCCCTCGGCGCCGCCGCCGGCGACGTCGAGCCGATCGACCGGCACTGCTGCCGCCTGCGCGGGCGGGCCGACACCCTGGAGTGGCTGGCCGCGCGGTTGCTCATGCTCGGGTGCGAGGTGGAGGTGCACGACCCGCCTGAACTGGTGGCCTACCTGCGAGAGCTGGGTGCCCGCGCCGTCCGTGCGGCGGGAGCGGGTCCGGCGTCACCCCGGGATCACGCCGGGCGGAGTGAGCCCGGCGAGCCCTGACGGGTCGCGGCCCACACGTCCCGCCGTCGGGACCCATCGGAACAATGCTCTGATAAACGGAACGCCGGTACGATACCGCCCTGTGGAGCCCGAAGACGTGCACAGGCCGCCTCGGCCAAGGTCGGAAATCGGCAGGCGCGCAGGACGCGCACGGCGGGTTCCGGCACCGCGATGACCATGCGCGCGTTCGTCATCACCGGGCCCGGACGGGGCGAGGTGCGGGACGTCCCACGGCCGGAGCCCCTTCCCGACGAGGTGATCGTCGACGTCGAGTGTGCCGGCGTCTGCGGAACCGACGCCGAGTTCTTCTCCGGTGAGATGGCCTACCTGCACACCGGCGAGGCGCGTTACCCGATCCGGATCGGCCACGAGTGGGCCGGCGTCGTCTCCGCCGTCGGCGACGCGGCAGACCCCTCCTGGATCGGCAGGCGGGTCACCGGCGACACCATGCTCGGCTGCGGGCACTGCCACCGTTGCCGCGCCGGTCGCCGGCATCTGTGCGCCGACCGCTATGAGATCGGCATCCGCAACGGCCGGCCGGGCGGCCTCGCCGAGCAACTCCCGGTGCCGGTGCGTGCCCTGCAGTCGCTGCCCGACACGCTCGATCCCGCGCTCGGCGCCCTGGTCGAGCCGGGAGGCAACGCGCTGCGCGCCGTGCGGGGGGCGGGCCTCCAGCCCGGTGAGCGGCTGCTCGTCCTGGGACCCGGCACGATCGGGCTGCTCGCCGCCCGGATCGCCGCGGCGGAAGGAGCCGAGGTCCACCTGCTCGGCCGTACGAGACAGTCGCTGGACTTCGCCCGACGTCTCGGCTTCGCCCATGTGTGGACCACGGAGACACTGCCGGCGCTCCGGTTCGACGCCGTCATCGACGCGTCGAACGCCGCCGCGCTGCCCGCGCTCGCCCTCGAACTGGTCGAGCCGGGACGGCGCGTCGTCTACATCGGCCTCGCCGGTGAGCCGAGCCTCGTCGACACCCGGACCATCGCACTCAAGGACGTCACCGCCGTCGGCGTGCTCAGTGCCTCCGGCGGTCTGGAGGGCACCGTCGACCTCTACGCCTCCGGCGCCGTCGATCCGCGGCCGCTCGTCGCGGCGACCGTCGCCCTGGAGGACCTCGCCGCGGTCCTCGGCGGCGAACGCCGTCCCGAATGGGGCGACGCCCCGAAGATCCATGTGGATCCGCGCCGCTGACCGCCGCGCGAGGTCGTCGCACGCGGGTAGAGCAGGCGGGAGGAACAGGCAGGAGGAAAGAACGTGCCGGCCCGCAGTCAGGTGCCGGGATACCTGTCCGGTCGCGGGTCACCGGAACCGGTGAGCAGGTCGGTGAGGTCGTCGGCGAGTTCGGTGATGGTGTCCCCGCCCTCCAGCCGGGACAGCCAGGGGCGGGGCAGAGCCGCCTCGCCGTGGCGGGCGCCCAGGAGGTTGCCGCAGAGGGACCCGGTGGAGTCGCTGTCTCCGGAATGGTTGACGGACAGCAGCAGCGCCCGCTCGATGTCGTCCTCGCTGACGAGGGCGCAGTAGACGCCGATCGCGAGTGCCTCCTCGGCGACCCAGGCGCCGCCGAGGCTCTCTACGGCCTCCGGCGACGGGCGTCCCTCGCCCGCCAGCGCGACCGCGGCCTCGACCGCGACGGTCGTCTCCTCGTGTGCGGGCTGCCCGCCGAGCAGGCCGAGTGTCTGCTGTACGGCCTGGCTCACCGTGTCGCCACGCGACAGGAAGAAGACGATCGCGGCGAAGGCCCCGGCCGCGACGTATCCCGTCGGATGTCCGTGGGTGATCTGGGCGCATTCCGCGGCGAGCCGGAAGGCGCCGGACGCGTCGGATGCGGCCAGGCCGAAGGGGGCGGAACGCATGACGGTGCCGCAGCCCTTGGATCCGGGATTGACCGGGCCCGGCATGCCCGGCGCGGCGAGCGGGCCGAGGTTCTGATGCAGGCCGGACAGGCAGGCGTTGCCGGGCGCGCGTCGCGAGTACAGCCAGGTCTGCTCGCGGAGCCATCCCGTGCGGACGAGGCCGTCCGCGGGCGGCGGCGAGCGGTGGTCCTGGGTGTCGAGCCAGCGCAGATAGGCGTTCCGGACGACGTCGACCTCTGCCCCGGCGATGCCCTTCCCTCTCCGGCGCACACCGGCCCGGATCAGCCCCTCGACGGTGAACAGCGTCATCTGGGTGTCGTCGGTGACGAGACCGACCTTGCCGCGCCAGTCGTGCACGAGGCCGGTCAGTCCGTCCCGGCCATGGACGCGCCGGATGACCTGGAGGGAGTCGAACTCGACGGGCGCACCCAGGGCGTCGCCGATCGCACCGCCGAGCAGGCAGCCGCGCACCCTGCTCCGGAACCTCTCACCATCTGTCTCTTCGTCGCTCATGCGCATGATCTCCTCTCGCTGGAGCGACCGTAGCGAGACGGGACGACATTCGCGATCATTCGGGTCTGAGGTCAGCGGATGAACGCCTGCCCGGCGATGTACGGCCCGTGCACGGCGAGGCGCCTTCCGGAGGAGAACCATCGCAGGTCGACGCCCTCCCAGCCCGCACGCCCGATGGTCTTCCAGGTCTCCCGGCAGGGATCGCACCCGTCCCCGCTGAGCCGGGAGAGACCGGACCAGAGACGTTGCGACCGCCGCGCCCATGTGCCCGCAGGCGCCGCGACGTGTTCGAAGAACAGGAAACGGCCGGGGCGCCGCAGCACTCGCCGGATCTCGGCGAGGACGCGGCCGGGGTCGGCCACCGAGCACAGGACGACGGTCGACAGGACGGCGTCCACGCTCCCGTCAGGCAGCGGGATCGCCTCAGCCGGGGCGTCGAGGATCGTCGGTCGACGGCCGTGGGCGGCGGCGGCCCGTGTCAGCCGTCCATGCTGCCGCCGGTCCGGTTCGAGGCCGATCCAGGCCACGCCCGCGGGGAGGAGGCCGAAGTTGGCCCCCCTGCCGGCCCCGACTTCGAGAACCGTGCCGGTCAGGGAGCCGAGGAGCCGGTGCTTGCGCCTGGTGTAGGCGGCCATGTCGCCGATCGGCTCGCGCGCACCCGCCGGGCCGTGATCCGTGTCCGGCCCGGTAGTGCGTCCCGCGTTCACCCGCGGCGCCGTACGGTCAGGCCCGGGATGAGCACGGCGCCGACGGTCAGATGCATGCACGCGAGTGCCACCAAGCTCGCGGCACCGACCGCGCCGAGGGGGCCGCTGAGCGAGAGCGCGAGCACCACGACGGCGAGCACCGTCCATATGCGGCGGCCCCTTCTCATGAGGCGCTCCAGGAGCGCGAGTGACGCCCAGGCCGCGAACCCGGCGACGAGGCTCGCGGCCACGACGGCGCCCGCGCCGACGTGCTGCTCGGCACCGCTGAGCCGTACGGTCAGGTCGATCCCGGCGAGGGGGTCGGCGACCGCCCAGACCGCCAGGGCGGCGACCGAGGCGCCGGCCACGACGACGAGCCGGCGGACTTGGGTGGGCCGGTCGGTCGCCGGGGTGGTGGAGGCGGGTGCGAGATCGGAGCGAGCGGACATTTTCGTTCCCTTCGGGGGGTGAAGCGCCGTGCCGCCGGGGTTGTTTCCCTGCGGTCCAGTGCAGAATGACCCGCTTGCGACGGCCGGCGCATCGGCCGCGAGGCCGCGGACGGTACGACTCAGGTCGGGCGGAGCATCGACTTTGGTCGGTGTCGGGGATCCGGCGCTCCGATCTACTGTGAGCGGGTGAATGAGTGTGCACCGGCCGAGATGATGAGCCCTCGCGCGGGCGTCCCCGGACGGGCCGTCACGGTCGCGGTGACGCTCGGGATGACCGCGATGACCGCGCTCGCGTTCTGGGGCCAGACCGACGCGCACGGAACGACGACGGCTCTGGTCGTCGACCTGGTGGTCGGGACGGCGGCCTGCGCCCTCGTACCCTTACTGCTCCACCGGCCTGTCACCGGGGCCCTCGCGCTGACGGTGCTGGTCGCGCTGTCACCGGTCGCCACGCCGACAGCCACCATGAGCGCCTGGTACGTCGCCCGATGGCGCCGCTTCCCCGTCGCGGGCGCGGTGGCGGCGGCGGGGATCGCGGCGCACGCGATCCAGGCCCTGTCGCGACCGCCGGGAGGGCTGTCGTACGGCTGGTGGGTGTTCATGACCGTCGTCGCGTACGCCGCGCTGGTCGGCTGGGGCGCGCTGGGGCAGGCCCGGCACAGCCTGATCGTGTCGCTGCGTGAGCGCGCCGACCGCGCGGAGGCGGAGCAGGGCCGCCGAGTCGCGGAGGCGAGGATCGCCGAGCGCGCCCAGATCGCCCGTGAGATGCACGACGTCCTGGCCCACCGGCTCTCCCTGGTCGCCACCTACGCGGGCGCGCTGGAGTTCCGTCCCGACGCGTCTCCGGAGAAGCTGTCCCGCGCCGCCGGCGTGGTGCGGGCGGGGGTGCACCAGGCGCTCGACGAGTTGCGTGAGGTCATCAGCCTGCTGCGCGACGACGGCCCTGAGGAGACCGCCGGCGAGGGACGGCCGCAGCCCGTGCTGACCGACCTGCCCCGGCTGGTCGGCGAGTCGCTCGACGCGGGAATGCGCGTGCGGTTGGACGACCGGACGGCGGACCCGGCGGCGCTTCCGGCCACGACCGGGCGGACGGCCTACCGAGTCGTCCAGGAGGGGCTGACCAACGCCCGCAAGCACGCTCCCGGCGTTCCCGTCGAGGTGTTGCTCGATGGCCGGCCGGGAACGGGGCTGGTCATCGACCTGCGCAACCCGCTGCCGGACGACCCGTCGACCGTGCCCGCCATCCCGGGCAGCGGCACCGGCCTGATCGGGCTGACCGAACGGGTACGGCTCGCCGGAGGACGGCTCGACCACGAGATCACCTCGGGGGAGTTCCGCCTCCGCGCCTCGCTACCATGGCCCGCGTGAGCCTTGCTGTACGCGTTCTCATCGTGGACGACGACCCTCTGGTGCGTGCCGGGCTCTCGCTGATGCTCGACGGCGCGAACGGCATCGCGGTGGTCGCCGAGGCGGCCGACGGGGACGAGGTCCCGGCCGCGATCGACGCGCACGCCCCCCAGGTCGTGCTCATGGACCTGCGGATGCCGCGAGTGGACGGGATCACGGCCATTCACCGGCTGCGGAGGCGGCAGAGCCCCCCGGAGGTCATCGTGCTGACGACCTTCGACACCGACGAGAACGTCTTACGGGCGCTGCGCGCCGGCGCCAGCGGATTCCTGCTCAAGGACACCCCGCCCGCCCAGATAGTGGACGCGGTGCGCCGGGTCGCGTCGGGGGACCCGATCCTGTCTCCGGCGATCACCCGCCGGTTGATGGAGAAGGTGGCCACCGCGTCCGGCGCGTACGAGCGGGCGCGTGACGCCCTGGCCGGACTGAGCCCCCGCGAGCACGACGTCGTCCTCGCCATCGCCCAAGGGCTGACGAACGCCGAGATCGCCGCCGATCTCCTCATGAGCGTCGGCACCGTGAAGGCGCACATCACCCACATCCTGACCAAGCTCAGTCTCGGGAACCGCACGCAGATCGCGCTCCTCGCCCACGACGCCGGTCTCGCCTGACGCCCGGAGCGCTCAGGACCGGATGCCCTGGGTTAGCCCTCTCCTCTCCGGGTAGAGCGGCTAACCGGAAGGAGGGGTGGAAGATGACGCAAAAAGTACGAGATGTCATGACTCCGGGTCCGGTAATGCTGACCAGGGAGGCGACCGTCGCGCAGGCCGCCAAGCTCATGCGCGACCAGGGCATCGGCGACGTCCTGGTCATCGAGGACGGCGAGCGGCTGTGCGGCGTGGTGACCGACCGCGACATCGTGGTACGTGCCGTGGCCGAGACCCGCGACGTGACGGCCACTCCGATCGGGGTGCTCTGCAGCTCCGACGTGGCGACCGTCACCCCCGACCAGGACGCCGACGAGGTCGTGCGCCTGATGCGCCAGAAGGCCGTGCGCCGGGTTCCGGTCGTGGAGAACGGCCACCCGGTCGGGATCGTCTCCATCGGCGACATGGCCGTGGACCGGGATCCGTCCTCGGCGTTGTCCGACATCAGTGCGGCCCCGCCGAACAACTGACGGCCCGGCGTGCCTGCCCGCCCCGCATCTCCCCTCCGGGAGGCGCGGGGCTTCCACATCTCGATTGCCGTTCATGCTGGAATGTACATACATTTCACCGTGTGTTGATTCACCCTTGGGACGCTGCCGCCGACGACGAGGCGCTGGCCTTCGTCCGTGCCAACGAGTTCGGCCATCTGGTCGCCTCCGGCCGCGACCGGGAGGTGCCGGTCGTGGTGCCGACCCAGTTCCTCGTGACCGGTGAGTCCGCGATCGTGCTGCACCTGGCCAGGCCCAACCCGATCTGGGCGGCGATCGAAGAGAACCCCATGGTCGTGCTGTCCGTCGCGGGTGACTGGGCGTATGTGGAGGGCGCGTGGAAGGCCCTGCCGGGGACGGACGAGGAGCCCGGCCTCGGCGTCCCCACCACCTACTACGCGGCCGTGCAACTGGTCTGCCGGGCGGAGATCGTCACCGACGCGGACGGCGTGCTCGAGATCCTGCGGGCCCAGTTGGCCCGCCTGGACGGCGGCCTGGCCGATCCCCGCGAGCACTCCAGGAGACTTCCCGGCATCCGCGGCCTGCGCCTGGCCGTCCAGAAGATCAACGGCAAGTTCAAGTACGGCGGCAACGTCGACGAGGCCCACCGCCGGTACGTCGCGGACCGGCTCGCCGAGCGGGACGGTCCCGGCGACGCGGCCGCCCGCGGCCATGTGCTCCGCCGTACGTCATCGAGCGAAGCGGGGTGACGCCGGCCCGGAGGAGGCGGCCCGGACGTGCGGACGGTTTAATGCTGCCGTAATTGCACACTGCGTGATCGTGAAACAACCGACGGTCAGCCTGGCCCCATGAGTGAAGCACACGGTGCCGATCGGGCCCGCACCCCGGACGAGGTCTCCGCGTCATGGAAGCGCGAGGCCGTGGAACTGGCGGTGCTGTTCATGACAGTGGGCCTGGCCCATCTGCTCGCCATCCTCCTCGGGCACACCGACCCCGGTCCCATGGTGCTCGTGGGCCTGGGTGTGGCGGTGATCGCCGGGGCCTTCGTCCATAAACGGCTGAGTACGCGGCGGGGGCGCGTCCGCCCTCTCGGTGAGCCGGGGCGCGTCCGCCCTCCCGGTGAGCCGGGGGACGTCGACGAGGACCGGCCCATGAGCCTGTGGCGCATCCGCACCCGCGTGGTCGACAGGCCCGGCCGCCTGGCCGGGCTCGCCGGCGCCTTCGCCCGTCTGCGCTGCAACGTCCTCGCCCTGCACATCGCGGCCACCGGCAGCAGCGCGACGTCGCCCTCCGGATGCGACGCCCTCGACGAGTTCGTGATCGAGGCGCCCACCGACCTCACCATGCGGGACCTGCGGTCGGCCGTCGGCGAGGCCGGGGGCCTCGACACCGTGATCGTGCGCGCCCATGTCGAGGATCTGGTCGATCCCGGGGTCCAGGCCCTGGTCCTGGCGCATCGCGTCAGTGAGGAACCCCATCGGCTGCCCGAGGCGATGGCGGAGTTGTTGCGTGCTCCCGCGGTCCACTGGCGGCGTCCCGGCGACACCGTCGACGGCACGGGGGAACTCGGGACGACCCTGGTCGTGTCCGTCCATCCGGAACGCGCGCTGCTGGTGAGCCGCCCGGCGCTGCCGTTCACGCCGACGGAGGCGGCGAGGGCCGCCGCGCTGGCCACATCCGCCAGGCGGCGGCGGTATCACTCCGGCAGGGCGCCCGGCCGTACCGTCGGCGAATAGGACGCCCGCCGCCGGGACGGGGTGTGAACACGGCGCCCGGTCTCCGTCTGTGCTCGTGCTCTATCGTGCACGTACGGCAGATCCGACTTCGTGAGCTGAATCAGAGGAACACCTCAAGTGACCCATACAGTGACGAATTGGGCGGGCAACGTCGCTTTCCGTGCGGAGCGCGTCGAACGGCCCTCCTCCCTGGAGGAGCTGCGCGGACTGGTCGCGCGCAGCCAGAAGATCCGCGTGCTGGGCAGCGGGCACTCGTTCAACGACATCGCCGACTCGGCGGGGTCGCTGGTCGCACTCGACGGCCTGCCGCCCGAGGTGGAGATCGACAGCGCGTCCGCGACCGTCAAGGTCGCCGCGAGCGTGCGCTACGCCGAACTCGGGCGCCGTCTGCACGAAAAGGGCTGGGCCGTTCCCAACCTCGCGTCTCTGCCGCACATCTCCGTCGCCGGGTCCTGCATGACGGGCACGCACGGCTCCGGAAACGCCAACGGAGGTCTCGCCACCGCGGTCGCGGCGATCGAGATGGTCACCGCGGACGGCGACCTCGTGACGTTGAGCCGTGACGAGGACGGGGACCGCTTCCGCGGAGCCGTCGTGGCGCTCGGCGCGCTCGGCGCGGTCGTCACGATGACGCTGGACATCGCCCCCGCGTTCGAGGTGCGCCAGTACGTCTATGAGGGGCTCGCGGGCGAGGTCCTCGACGATCACTTCGAGGACATCGTCTCCTCCGCCTACAGCGTGAGCCTGTTCACCGACTGGCGGTCGTCCCGGATCAACCAGGTCTGGGTGAAGGAACGCCTCGGCGGGGAGGCGGGCACCCCCGTGCAGAGCCTGTTCGGGGCCACGCCCGCGGACGGCCCGCGGCACCCCGTTCCCGGTGTGGCCGCCGACGCCTGCACGACCCAGATGGGCGTCCCCGGCCCCTGGTTCGAGCGTCTCCCGCACTTCCGGCCCGACTTCACCCCGAGCAGCGGTGAGGAGCTTCAGGCGGAGTATCTGCTGCCCCGGCGGCACGCCGTCGCGGCGCTGCGCGCGCTGGACGACATCCGTGACCGGATCGCCCCCGTCCTGCAGATCTCGGAGATCCGCACCGTCGCGGCGGACGACCTGTGGCTGAGCCCCTCCTACGGGCGCGACACCGTGGCCTTCCACTTCACGTGGGTCAAGGACACCGAGGCGGTGCTTCCCGTGCTGACCATGATCGAGGAGCGGCTGGCGCCCTTCGACGCCAGGCCGCACTGGGGGAAGCTCTTCACCGTGACCCCGGAGGCCCTGCGGTCCCGATACGACCGGATGGACGACTTCCGCGAGTTGGCGCGTCAGCTCGACCCCGCCGGCACGTTCGCCAACGAGTTCGTCAGCAGGTACGTCCTCGACGTCTGAGCGGCCCCCACCTCGGGGACGGGCGGTTGGGTAGGGGGCTACTCATGCGCGGCCCCGCGGGTCCGGGTCACGCTGGGCCCCATGATGCGGGAGCTGGACGGGCTGGTGCGGGGCCGGCTGGTGGCCGAGCTGAGCGGAGCGTCAGGAAGCGGTCCGGCGCGCCGGGTGACGGTCGTCACCGGGCCCGCGGGATGCGGGAAGACGACGCTCCTGGCCCACCATGCCGCGAGCTTTCCCGGGCCGGTGGCCTGGCTGCGGCTGGAGCCCGGCGACGCGGCCCTGCCGGCGCTGGCACGCCGGCTCGGAGCCGCGCTCGCCCCGCTTCTGCCCGATCCGGGCGAGGACGCCGGCCCCCTGGTCGACGCGGACGCTGTCGCCCTCGTCGACGCGGCACGAGAGATCCCCGCGGGGAGCCTCCTGGTCGTGGACGACCTCCACCTCCTGTACGGCACGGCCGCCGAGGCCCACATCGAGCGCCTGCTGAGCGCGGCCCCCGTCCAGGCCGTGCTCGCGAGCCGCCGGGTGCCCGGCATCAACCTGCACCGTCACGAGCTCGGCCCGGTGAACCTGATCGGCCAGGACGCGCTGCGCTTCCGCACGTGGGAGGTCGAGCGACTGTTCCGCGACGTCTACGCCGAGCCGCTGCTGCCCGAGGACGCGGCCGTGCTGACCAGACGCGCGGGCGGCTGGGCGGCCGGACTGCACATGTTCCACCTCTCGACGTCCGGGCGGTCGCAGGTCGAACGCCGGGCGGCCGTGCGCGCCCTGGACGGCAGGCTGCCCCAGTCGCAGGCCTACCTGGCGCGGACCGTTCTGGCCGACCTGCCCGAGGGCGCACGCGACTTCCTGGTGCGCACGTGCGTCTTCACCGTGCTGACGGCGGAACGGTGCGACCTCCTGCTCGGGACCGACGACGCCCGCAGGCACCTTCACCGGCTCGCCGCCCTGCAGGCGTTCACGCTCAGCCCCGACCACGGCCGCACCTACCGCTACCACGAGGCGCTGCGCGCCCACCTGGAGATCGAGCTCGCGGAGGACCTCGGAGAGCAGGGCGCACGGGAGTGGCACGGCAGGGCGGCCGCCCTGCTCGAGGCCGAGGGCGCCTACGCGGACGCCGCACAGGCGTACGCGCGGGCCGCCGACTGGCCTGCCGTACGGCGTCTCATCCCGAGGACCGGACTCGGCGAGGGACCCCGGGAGTCGGAGGTGCCCGGCTCGCCCGAGACGGGTCCGCGGGAGGCAGGTGATCTCTGGCATGACGTGCTGCCTGCCTGGCTGGTCGCGGAGGAGCCGCTGCTGCTGCTCGCGCAGGGCCGCCACCTGTTCAGCCGCGGGCGCGTGGACCAGGCCGTGGACGTGTTGCGGCAGGCGGAGCAGCGGGCGAGGCACCCTTCGGCGCTCGCCGCCTGCCGGCGCCATCGCGCGCTCGCCGCGATGTGGTCGCCGCGTGCCGCCGTCGGCGGCACGCACCCGCACTGGACGGCCGAGTTGCGTGCGGCGACGCGGGCGAACCCCGCAGAGGTGACCTGTACGCGGCCGGTGGCCGTGCTCGCCGCCCGGCTGCTCTCCGGGGACGTGGCCACGGCGCGGCGACTGGCCGCGACCGCCGACCCGGACGCCCTCGACCTGGACGGCCTGGCGCTGCGACTCGTACGCGGAGCCCTCACGGCCGTCGACGGCGATCCCGGTGCGGCCGTCGCGCTGGAAAGGCTCGCCGACGATGCCGAGCGGGCCCGCCTGCCCTGGTTGTCGCGGATGGCGAGAGTCGTGCCCGCGCTCGGCGGCGCGGATCCCGACAGGAAGGAGGCCCGCAGGATCGCCGAGGAATGCGAGGGCGACCGCGATCCGTGGGGGGCGCTGCTGGCCGCCTCGGTGTGGTGCCTCGCCGACCTGCTGTGGGGCCGGCCGGATCACGAAGCCGCCGACGAGGTCGTACGGCTCGCGCTGCCGCTCGGCGCGGGCGTGTTCGCCGCCTGGGCCCGGGCCGTTCGAGCCGTGCTTCCTGGGGCGGGGGCGGAGGAGGCGAGGAAGGCGGACGCGCAGGCACGGGCCGCCGGGGTGCCCGCGGCGCGCACGCTGGCCACGGCCGCCCGCATGGTTCACGCGTCCCGCCCCGCGCACGTGCCGGAGGCTCCTCGTGCACCGGTGCGGGGGCGGGCGCACACCGATGACATGCCGGAGGAGGGTGACCTCCTTGTGCGGTGTTTCGGCGGTTTCGCCGTCGAGGTCGGCGGAGACGCGCTGGACCTGTCCGCCGTACGCCCGAAGGCGCGCACCGTGCTCCGCCTGCTCGCCGTCAACGCGGGCCGCCCGGTGCACCGTGACGTGCTGCTCGCCGCGCTGTGGCCCGAGAGCGATCCCGCGGCGGCCACGCGCGGGCTGCACGTCGCGCTTTCCGCGCTGCGCACTTCGCTCGCCGCCCACCGCCTGGCCCGGGTGGTCGCCCGGCGCGGGGAGGCGTACCTCCTCGACGCGCCGTGCGACGTCGCCGAGTTCCGCCGGGCGCTGCGCGGGCCGCGCACGGCCCCGGCTCTGGAGAGCATGCTCGCGACGTACGGCGGTGACCTGCTGCCCGAGGACGGCGCCGCCGAGTGGGTCGTGCACGAGCGTGACGTCCTGCGCACGCAGGCCGCCGAGTGTGCGAGCGAACTGGCCACCCTGCGGCTCGCCGCCGGCCGGCCTGACGCGGCGGTGCTCGCGGCCGTCCGATGCCTGGAGATCGACGAGTGGCACGACCCGGCGTGGCGGACGCTCATCGCCGCCTACGAACGGCTCGGCGACGTGATGGCCGCGGCGCGGGCGCGCCGGCGCTACTCCGCGATGCTGGACGACCTGGAGGTCCCCGCCTTGTGACTCCGTCCGTACGCGGCCTCGCGGACCCGGGGACCGGGGGATGGGGAGGGGATATCAGGAGCTGCGCGGGGCTACCAGGCCGGATTCGTAGGCGAGGACGACGAGCTGAGCGCGGTCGCGGGCGTGGAGCTTGGCCATGGCCCGGTTGATGTGGGTTTTCGCGGTCATGGGGCTGATCATCATGCGGTCGGCGATCTGGTTGTTGGACAGGCCCTGCGCGACAAGAACGACGGCCTCGCGCTCGCGGTTGGTCAGCTCCTCCAGCCCCGTGCCGGCGCCGACGGTGACCGGCTGGGTGACGTACCTGTTGATCAGCTTGCGGGTGATCGAGGGGGCGAGCAGGGCGTCACCACGCGCGGCGACGCGTACGCCGTGCAGGAAGTCTTCCGGCACGATGTCCTTGACGAGGAATCCGGCGGCGCCGGCGCGCAGCGCGTTGAAGACGTACTCGTCCAAGCCGTAGTTGGTCAGGATGACGACGTGCACCCCGGACAGGGCCGGGTCCGCGGCGATGCGCCGGGTCGCCTCGATGCCGTCGATGACGGGCATCTGGATGTCGATGAGAGCGATGTCGGGCAGGTGTTGCCTGACCAGAGCCAGGCCCTCCTTCCCGTCGGCGGCCTCGGCCACCACCTCGATGTCGTCTTCGAGGTCGAGGAGCGCGCGGAATCCGCTGCGAAGCAGTGGCTGGTCGTCGACCAGCAGGACGCGGATCATGCCGTCTGGTCCACGGGGAGTTCGGCCTGGACGGTGAAGCCGCCCTCGCCGCGTGGTTCGGCACGCAGCCAACCGCCGAGGGCGGTGACTCGTTCGCGCATGCCGAGCAGCCCGACGCCGGACGTCGGAGTGGTGTTCGCCGCTGCCTTGCCGTCGTCTTCGATGCGTATCGCGAGGGCGTCCGGACGATAGTCGATCCGGACCGACGCCGTGGCGGCGTCCGCGTGACGGGCGATGTTGGTGAGCGACTCCTGAACGATCCGGTAGACGGTCCGGTCCACCGCGGCCGGTACGTCGTGTCGTTGTCCTTCGATCGTCAGCGTCGCGTCCAGGCCGATGGTCCGGGCCCGTTCCACCAGTTCCGGGACGTGGTCGAGCCCACGCGGCGGGGTCGTGTCGTCGTCGCGCAGCGCCTCCAGGGTCGCGCGCAGCTCCCGGGTCGCCTCACGTCCGGCCTCCTGGATCGCCAGCAGGGCCTCCGGCACCTGTTCGCCACGCTTGCGGGCCACGTGGACGGCGACCTCGGCCTGCACCTTGATGACCGAGATCTGGTGGGTGAGCGAATCGTGCAGCTCCCGCGCGATGTGCAGCCGCTCCTCGGCGGCGCGGTGCCGCGCGGTCTCCTCCCGGGTGCGCACGGCTTCGTCCGCCCTCCGTTCAGCCTGCCGCAGCGCTTCACCCGCGGCGCCGGCGGCGATCAGCCAGGCCAGCTCGAGGGCGCCTCGTGCCTGCGCGAACGCCTCGCCCGTGTCGTGCAGGCCCGAGGCCAGGGCCGCGAGGGGGAGAGCCGCCAGCATGCTCACACTCGCCACTACCGTGATGGCGCGGTGTCCTGCTCGTACGGCTGAGTACACCGCGAACAGGTACGCGACGGCAGGCACGTCGAAACCGGCCGCCTGGTAGCCCACCGCGCACAGCCCGGTGACGGCCAGGACGAGAACCGGAGCCCGGCGGCGCGCGGCCAGCCCCAGGCCGCCGGCCGCCAGCAGCGCGTAGCCGAGCAGGTCGAGGTACGTGGCGGAGTGCTGCCCGGACAGCCCGGTGACCAGCAGCGTCGCCGCCACGCCGACGGCGATCGCCCAGTCTGTGACACCTGCCCGGACACCGAACCGGACTGTGCTCATGCGCGCACCCTAACCCGATGTTCGCGCGGGCGACTCCTGCGCACGGATGAACAGCCTTCTACCGCACGCGCGGTACCTTCCCGGCTCCTGCGGCGTCCGCGGCAACCGGCTATGGCATCGGCGGCAGCGCGAATCGCCTACGTCTGCTGGACGACCGGCGGTGGGTCCGGCGGACATGATCAGGCGACATCCAGTCGTGGGACGAGAAGGAGCACCTCATGTCAGTCCGATTTGCGCTTGCGGTGGCCGGAGCAGCCCTGATCGTAGGTTTCGGGCTTGCCTCGCCTGCGGCCGCGCACGTCGTGGTCCAGCCGGACCCCGCCACTGCTTACACCTTGACCGCCGGGCGTCTCTGGTCCGTGGTGGCCGCACTGCTGGGGCTGGCCGGCGTGGTCATCGGCGGGCTGGCTCTGGCCCGCTCCGCCGGTCGCATCGGCACCGGCACCGGGAGAAGGGGGGGCATCGTGGCCCCGGTGGCGGGGCTGGCCGGCGCGGTCATCGGCGGACTGGTCGTGGCCGCGGCCGAGGGTGGTCCCGGCACCGGCTACGGAATAGTCGGGGGCTTTGTGGCCGTGGTGGTGGGGCTGATCGCCATGGTCCTCGGCGGGCTGGCTCTGGCCCGTTCCCGCCGCACCGGCTAGGGGTCGCGTTCGGCGTGGCGTCATCGTCCGGACGCTCCGGCGATGAAGCTGACGTGGCGTTCTTCCATCACGCGCTGGGACTGATCCCCGGCGTCGTCGCCTTCGCCGGCGAGTTGCGCCGGGCCGAATGCGGCCGAAAAGGTTCCGGCCCGATGTAGAGATGTGGCCGCCTGCTCCGACTGCCCTGTGAAACCTCGCAACAGGGGAGAGAGTGATGAGCAAGGTGTTCTTCACGCTGGGAAGACCGCGGAGAGGGTCGCCCACGTTCCGTGTTGCCGAGACCCGCTGAGTTCCGAAGGAGAACGACCGTGGCAGCCACGAAGACGGACATGCTGAGGGTTCCAGGCGCGACCCTCTACTACGAGGTCCGGGGCTCCGGCCCGGTCCCGTTGTTGATCTGCGGCGGGGTCTACGACGCCGCCGGGTACGCCGGCCTCGCCGACCGCCTGGCCGACCGGTACACGGTGGTGACCTACGACCGGCGCGGCAACTCGCGCAGCCCGCTGGACGGGCCGCCCGAGCACCAGAGCATCGAGGTCCACGGCGACGACGCGCACCGCGTCCTGAAGGCCGTGGGCGTCACGGCGGACGCGCCAGCATACGTGTTCGGCAACAGCTCAGGCGCGATGATCGGCCTGGAACTGGCCGTCCGTCATCCTGCGCAGGTGCGCCTGCTGGTCGCCCACGAGCCGCCCCTGTTCGATCTGCTGCCCGACCGTGACCATTGGCGCGCCGTCGTGCAGGAGGTGGAGGACGCCTTCCTCAAGGAGGGTGCCGGAGCCGCCAATCAGGCCCTCGCCGCCGGGTTGCGGATGAGCGGAGGCGAGCCGGCGGAGGAGTCCTCCGGCGAGGAACGCCGGATCCCCGGCGGCGAGGAGGCCCCGCAGGGGGAGCCGGACCCGGAGACGTTGGAGATGATGGCGCGTCTGGGGCGGAACATGGAGTTCTTCATCGGCTACGAGGTGCCGCCGTTCTCCAGGTACGTCCCCGACCTGGCCACTCTCCGGACGTCGCGGGTGCGGGTGGTGGCCGCGATGGGCGAGGCGTCGGAGGGCGAGCCGCCCAACCGGGCCGCGGCCGCGGTGGCCGAACGGCTGGGGACGACGCCCGTGCCCTTCCCCGGCGACCACGGCGGCTTCGGCGCGCTGCCCGAGACGTTCGCCGCCAAGCTGCACGAGGTGATGGCGAGTGCGCCCTGATGGCCGGCGACCGCGGCGCGGCAGGCGATTAGGCTCCCCAAGGTGAATGACTTCAAGTGCACACAATGCGGTGAGGTCGGTCTGGAACCGGGCTTCGTCGAAGACGCCGGTCAGAGCTCGCAGGGATACCTGCGCTGGATCGCGGGCGCCCTCGAACGAGGCCCGTTCGGGGGCGCCAAGAGAATAGGCCGCCAGCGGTGGCAGGTCGACGCCTACCGATGCCCGCGGTGCGCCCACCTGGAACTTTTCGCGGCCCAGGAGATCTGAGGAGAGCCCCACCACGTCCGGGGCCGCCGCGTCTTCGCACGAGCTCCAGGAGATGATCAAGAGGGCGGGGGAGCCCACTCAGAAGTTCATCGGAGAATCTCTCGAAAAAATCAGTCCGGAGTGTCGAAACGGCCGTTCGCCGATCGAGGCGTGGTCGAAGGCACAACGAGCCCGGCCGCGAGGCGGGCGTGAAGACCAGGAGAGAATCATGAACAAGGTCATCTCGGCGGACGGCACCCCGATCGCGTTCGACCGGCTCGGTCACGGGCCCGCGCTCATTCTGATCGGTGGGGGCCCGACCGACCGCTCGGCCAACGCGACCCTGGCCGACCTGCTGTCCGAGCACTTCACCGTGTACAACTACGACCGCCGCGGCCGCGGGGACAGCGGCGACACCACCCCGTACGCCGTCGACCGGGAGTACGAGGACATCCAGGCGCTCATCACCGAAGCGGGCGGATCGGCGCTGGTCTACGGCACGTCCGGCGGCGGCATCATCGCCCTGGAAGCCGCGGCGCGCGGTCTGTCCATCACCGGGCTCGCCGTCTGGGAGCCCCCGTACATCCTTCCCGGAAGCCGCCCGGCCGTCCCCGCCGATTACGCGGACCGGCTAGCTCGCCTTCTGGACGAGGACCGCAGGGGCGACATGCTCGACCTGTTCTTCATCGCCGCCGTCGGCATTCCCGAGGAGTTCGTCGCGCCCATGCGCGCCATGCCCGGCCGGTCGGCCATGGAGGCCATCGCGCACACCCTCGTCTACGACGCCGCGATCACCGGTGACTTCTCCCTGCCCGCCGACCGGATCGCGACGGTCACCGTCCCCACCGTGGTCATCGACGGAGGCACCACCCCGTGGCTGACCGTCGCCGCCGAGGCCGTCGCCGCCACGCTGCCCGGCGCGCGACGCCACACCCTGGACGGTCAGCCGCACAACGTCGACCCCACCGCCATCGCCCCCGCGCTGACGGCGTTCTTCACCGGCTGAACCGGCCGCACCCGCGCACGTATCTGGGGAGCGCGACGAGGAAAGTTCGTCGGCCCGGGGCCACGAGCCGCCTGAGCGGCGGCGCGGCGAGAAACCGAGTGGTCGCGGCGGCGTCGCGTCTGGTTGAGTGCTCCCCGTGACTGTGGAGGATATTGATCATCGGGACCTGTTGGACCGGCTCGAGTGCTACTACGACGCGGTTCCCCGATCTGCGGCGCGGGCGGAGGAGTTCGGGCCCCTGACCCTGTTCGTGCGCGAAGGCGAAGGCTTCCCGTATTACGCTCGCCCGACCCGTGGCCGGGCCGGCGCGGCCGGTCTCGACGATGTGCTGCGCGTGCGGGAACGTCAGCGGCAGCTGGGGATCCCGGAGAGTTTCGAATGGGTCGCCGAGACCACGCCCGGCCTTCGGGCGGCGGTGGAGGCGTCGGGGCTCGAGGTGCATGAGCACCCGCTGATGGTTCTCGGCCCTGGCGGGCCGGCGGCCGCGAACGGCGGGGCGCGGGTGCTCGACGTGAACGATCCGGCTCTGCCCTCCGCTCTGGCGCTGGTGCACCTGGCGTTCGCCGACCCCGGCACGGGCGTCGGCCCGGCCGGTGTCGCCGAACTGGCGGCGAAGGTCGCCGAGAGCGGCGACGAGCCCGTGGAGGCCGTCAGGAAACGCATGCGCGCCGGGCTGACCGTCGTCGCCGTGTCGACGACGGCCGACGGCGTCGCGCTGTGCTCGGGCCGGCATCAACCGGTCGGGGAGGTCAGTGAGATCGTCGGTGTCGGCACCCTGCCCTCCGCGCGCCGCCGGGGCCTGGCGTCCGCGGTCACCGCCGCTCTGGCCGCCGACGCCCACTCGCGAGGGGTCACCACGGTGTTCCTCTCCGCGGGTGACGCGGACGTGGCAAGGATCTACGAACGGCTCGGCTTCCGCTCCGTCGGCACCGCGCTGATCGCCGAAGCCGGCCCCGACTCGTGATCCGTCCACGCCGAGACGTCGTTCTTCTCGAGTGGATCGAGTGGATTGCGGGCGCACCGGCCTCTCACCTGGGGCGACCGCGGCACTCGCGGCGGCCGCCCGGGCTCAGCCCGCGTCGCCCGCCGCGAAGGTGACCTCCGCCGTGTCGACGGTCCCCCCGCGTCGTCCGGGTGCGCTCTGCCACTGCCAGTAGAGATTGGTGTGCGCGATCACCTGGTCCGGGGGCGGCGCGCCGTACGCGCTGAGGTCCTCGGTCGAGTGCGCGTCGCCGACCAGCGTCACGTCGTACCCGCGAACGAACGCCCCGTGGAGAGTCGAGCGGATGCACGCGTCGGTCTGGGCGCCTGTGACGACGAGCCGGCCCACCCCGCGCTCGGCGAGCAGCGCCTCCAGGTCGGTGCCCTCGAACGAGTCGCCGTAGGTCTTGTGGACGAGGGGCTCCGAATCGAGGCGGACCAGTTCCGCCACGTACTGCCAGCTCTCACTGTCCCGCTTGAGCTGGTCGTCTGAGTGCTGCACCCAGACCACGGGCACATCCTCGGCGCGAGCCTTGTCCACCAGGGTGTTGACGTTCGCGATCACGCCGTCTCGGTCGTGGGCGCCGGCCATCACCCCGTTCTGGACGTCGATGACGAGCAGTGCGGTGTTCGGCCGATCGGGCAGGGTCGTCATGAGGACCTTCTGTCTCTCGTCGCGGATCCTGTGTCGTCACCCACAGTAGGCCGGGCCTCCGACAACTGTGCGGGGTCGCGCCGGCCGTAGAGGATCGACGTCCACGCGTCGGTGAGGACCTCGACGAGGGTCTCCTCATCGTCGAAGGGCGGCACCCCGGCTGCGGCGAGGTAGTAGAGCCGTTCGCCCATCCAGGTCAGTGAGGCGGCGACGGCGCGCACGTCCGCGTCGCCGAGTCGTCGGAGGACGTGCGGGTCGGATCGGATGCGCGCCACGGCGGCGTCGGTGAACAGGTCCATCTGCTCGAGCCACAGAGCTCGCAGATCCTCGTCCGAACCCCAGCTCTCTACGATCGCCATGAGAACGCCCGCGTTGGCGCTCCACAGACGGGCGCCCTCCCGCACGCCGGCGCGGAGGGCGGCGACCGGGTCCTGCCGTCCGTCGATCCAGGGTTGTGCCGCCTCCTGCCCCTGTGTCACCGCTTCGCGCACGAGCTCGCCGAGCACGGCCTGCTTGCTCGGGAAGTAGAAGTAGAAGCTGGCCCGGGACACCTCTGCGGCGGTCAGGATGTCGGCCACGCTGAGGGTGTCGAAGCGGCTCTCCTGCAGCAGTTCGCGCGTCGCGGAGAGTATCCGCTCCCGCAGCTCGGCCGATGCGGGCGCCGCACCGGATCGGCGGGCAGTGCGTGCGGAAGGCTTGGCGGGCATGCGCCTCAGCATACGACAAGCTATATGGACATATCGTATGGACGCGCTATCCGGACAGTGTGTATGGTCATGGTCATGACGCAGATAGCGATCCACTTGGTCGTCACCGACCCCGACCAGGCCGCCACCTGGTACACCGAAGCCGCCGCCTGGGCGCGGGCACTGGGGGCGGGAGCCTCGGTCTTCGAGCCGGTGCATGACGCCTTCTGGGGTGACCGCACAGGCCAGCTGTTAGATCCGTTCGGGCACCGCTGGGCATTGGACGAGCACGTGCGGGACGTGTCGCACGATGAGATCGTCTCCCGGGCCGCGGAGCTGTTCACCGGATCGGTGACGGCATGAGGTATCGGACTTTGGGCGCGAGCGGCCTGCGTGTGTCCGATCTGATCCTGGGCGCGATGACCTTCGGCGAGCAGGGCGGAGTCGGCGCGCCGCTGCCGGAGTGCCGCAAGATGCTGGACCAGTACGCCGAGGCCGGCGGCAACATGATCGACACCGCCATCAACTACCGCGACGGAGCCAGCGAGCAGATCCTCGGAGAGCTGCTGGACGGCCGGCGGGAGTCGTTCGTCCTCGGCACGAAGTACACCGTGTCCCGCGACCGCGCCGACCCCAACGCGGCCGGGAATCACCGCAAGAATCTGCGGGCGTCGCTGGAGACCAGCCTGCGCCGGCTGCGCACGGACTACCTGGACCTGTACTGGGTGCACATGTGGGACCGTGAAACGCCGATCGAGGAGACCATGCGGGCGCTGGACGACGCCGTCCAGGCGGGCAAGGTGCTGTACGTGGGCATCTCCGACGCCCCCGCCTGGGTCGTGTCCCGCGCCAACACGCTGGCGCAGTGGCACGGCTGGAGTCCGTTCATCGGCCTCCAGGTCCCCTACAGCCTGCTGCAGCGGGACATCGAACGTGAGTTGCTGCCGATGGCCGAGTCCCTCGGGCTGGGCGTCACCGCGTGGAGCCCGCTGGGCGGTGGGGTGTTGTCCGGCAAGTACACCCGCCCGGAGACCGCATCCGGTGGCCGGCTGAACGCCGAGTCGCTCTCGGCTCGCGATCACGCCGTCGCCCGGGTCGTGCAGGAGGTCGCCGACGACCTCGGCGCCACGCCCTCACAGGTGGCGATCGCCTGGACGATGAGCCGCTCCCGCGCCGTCCATCCCATCGTCGGGGCACGCAGTGCCGACCAGCTCCGCGACAACCTCGCCGCCGCCGACCTCTCCCTTCCGCCGGAAGCCGTCGCCCGCCTGGAGGAGGCCACCGGCTTCACACTCGGATTCCCGGCCGACTTCATCGCCCAGACCTCTCCGTGGGTCTTCGGCTCGGCGTTCATCGACCCGAATCCCGCCACGACCACGTGAGGACGCGGGCGGGGGCTCATCCGACGAGTGACTGTGTCCCAACTACGGACAGGAGGGCCAGGCGCTCCGCGTCCTGGGTGCCGGGTTCGGCCGTGTAGATCATGATCCGCAGGTCGCTGCCTGCGACGCTGAGCACGTCACAGTCCAGCGTCAGAGGGCCCACCTGCGGGTGCTCGATGGTCTTGCGTGCGGCCTGCTGCTCGCCGACGACGCCCGCGTCCCACAGCTCGGCGAACCGCTCACTGTTCGTGCGCAACTGTGCGACCAGGCGCCGCAGTCGCTGGTCGGCGGGATACCGGCCGGCGGTCACGCGCAGGTCGGCGACCACCGCGGCCTCGAAGGCGCGCTGTTCGTGCGGTGTGTGACGGACCCGGCTGCCCGGGCCGAGGAAGTTGCGCCACACGGCGTTGCGTTCGTTGCCGCGCCACCCGGACGGATCGCCCATCAGCGCCGCGTACGGCGGGTTGGCCATGAGCAGCGTCCAGGACGCGTCGTAGATCCCGACGGGAATGCCGGCCAGTCTGTCCAGCATTCGCTGGACGCTCGGGGTGATGTACGCGGGCACTGTTTCGGGTCCCGGCGGCACGAGCCCGGCCAGCCGGAACAGGTACGCGCGCTCGTCTCCCGACAGGCGCAGCGCCCGGGCCAGGGCCTCCACGACATGAGCCGACGGGTTGGTCGCCCGGCTCTGTTCGAGGCGGGTGACATAGTCGACGGAGATCCCGGCCAGCAGAGCCAGCTCCTCGCGGCGCAGCCCTGCCGCGCGCCGCTGTCCGCCGGCGGGCAGGCCGGCCGTCTCAGGCGAGACCCGGTCGCGCCAGCGGCGCACCGCCTGTCCGAATTCCGTCGCCCTCATGCCCACCAGTGTGCCCGGTCGGCCCCTGACCTGCCTGGTACCGGAAGTCCCAGGAAGGCGGGACGACTGGCTGATCACGCCGCCGCACCGAAACCTGGGGGCATGACAACAACACTGATCACCGGGGCGAACAAGGGCCTGGGCTTCGAGACCGCCCGCCGACTCATCGCGGCGGGCCACACCGTCTACATCGAGGCGCGTAGCATCGCGCGAGGAGAGGCGGCCGCGGCCGAACTCGGCGCGCGCTTCCTGCGGATCGATGTCACCGACGACGCGTCGGTGGAGGCCGCCATGCGGGTGATCGAGGAACGCGACGGCCGTCTCGACGTCCTCGTCAACAACGCCGGCATCGGGGACGGCTTCGTCGGCGTCGACGGGCTCACCGGCGCGACCGCGCTTGTGGAGTTCGACACCAACGCCGTCGGCGTCGTCCGCGTCACCCAGGCCGCGCTGCCTTTGCTGCGCAGGTCCGACAACCCGGTCGTGGTGAACATCTCCAGCGGCCTCGGCTCATTCTGGGCGGTCACCAACCCGGAGCGCCAGGAGTCGCACAACGCCTTCGTCGTGTATGGGGCGACCAAGGCGGCCGTCTCGATGCTCACCGTCCAGTACGCCAAGGCGCTGCCGGATATCAAGTTCAACGCGGTCGAGCCCGGCTACACCGCCACCGACCTCACTGCCCCCTTCGGGGGTGGTGGGCGTCCGGTTCAGGAGAGCGCCGAGGTCATCGTGCGCCTCGCGTCCATCGGCAAGGACGGCCCCACCGGCACCTTCCAGGAGACGACGGGCGAGCTCGCCTGGTAGCCAGGGCTGACGCCGACCGAATCGGGGGTGCTCGTCTCCGCGGAGGGGACGAGCGGCCCGGCCTGAAATCGAAAGGAATACCGCTCATGAGCAGGCTCGCACTTGTCACCGGCGCCACCTCGGGAATCGGCAGGGCATTCGCCGAGCGCCTGGCCGCCGACGGCTACGACCTCGTGATCGTGGGCCGCCGACGGGAACGACTCGAAGAGTTCGCCGCCGCCCACCCCGAGGTCGAGGTCCGCACCGTCGCGGCCGACCTGTCCACCGGCGAAGGCATCGACACCGTCGCCGAGATCTGCGCGGGGGAACCACTGACCCTGCTGGTGAACAACGCGGGCGTCGCCCACTACATGCCGCTCGCCGACCTGCCCGCCGACAAGGCCCGCGAACTGGTGACCGTCAAGGTCCTCGCCCCCACCATGATCAGCCGCGCCGCCGTCGCGGGAATGCGGGACCGCGGCCAAGGCGCCATCATCAACGTGGCCGGCATGATCGCGTTCAGCGGCCCCGCCCCGCACTCCCAGATGCCCCGCCGCGCCGTCTATGCGGGAACCCTGGCCCACCTCGTCGCCATGTCCCAGTGCCTGAGCGCAGAACTCGAAGGCACCGGCGTCAAGGTCGAGGTCCTGTGCCCCGGCGTGGTCGCCACCGAATTCCATGAGCGCCAGGGCCTGGACATGAGCGCCGTCCCCCGGATGACCGCCGACGACGTCGTCACGGCCGGACTGCGCGGACTGGAACTCGGCGAAGTCGTCTGCGCCCCCGGTGTCGAGAACGCGGGGCTCCTCTACAGCGTCTTCGAGGCCGACCTGGCGGCCTTCAAGGCCCAGAGTCCTGACCTCGCGACCCGCTACCGGACCAGCTGAAACGGATGCCGGCCCCTGACCTCGTCATTTCGGGCCGTTCACGGCCCGGCACTGACAGGGGCGGCGTCCCCCGTAGACCACCCAAGCCGTGGACGCGGACAGGTCACGCGTCCGCGGGAGCCGTACCGCCGTCGACGACCACGCGGACGTGGGCAGGCAGCATGCGCTCGGCCAGGGCGCGCACCCGGTCGGGATCCAGCCCGGGCGCCTTGATCAGCACCTGGTTGGCCACGGAGCCGGGAAGCGGGGCGCCCGGCTCGTCCGACCAGACGCATCCGCCGGTGTCGACGACCTCCAGGTCCGTGCCGGTGAGCAGCCGCAGCTGATCGCGCAGCCCGTGCAGCGTGCCGCGGGCGCGCGAGTCGGTCACCGCGCGGGCGATCATCGCGCGGCGCTGCCGTACCGTCCAGTGCTCGTCCAGGCTCAGCGCCACCCACCCGGCCAGCCACTCCAGCAGGTCCTCGGGGGCGAGCTCGGGACTCAGGTAGCTGTCCAGGCAGTCGAGCGTGGTGAACACGGGCGCGAGCACCTCGTCGAGCGCCTCGGTGAGCCGCTGGGTGTACCCGTCCTCGGCGTAGAGGGAGGGGAGCGCCTCACCGATGGGGAACGCGGTGCCGAGCCCGCTCAGGCCGCCGCGCATCTAGACCTCCACCTTGATCTGGTGGCCGTAGGAGAAGACCAGCGCGTTCGGCGTGAGGTCGATGACCTGGGCCTGCGTCGTGCGTTCCCCCGTCACCGGGTCGGCCTTGAACAGCAGGACCTCCTCGACGAGCTCGACGCCCGCCACCCGCTGCAGCACCGCGAAGACCTCCCCGGTCTGTACGGCCCTGCCGAACGGCCAACCCCTGCCGTCCGGGCCGCCGACCAGCGGGTTGAGATAGGTCCGCAGCGCCAGCAGGGCACGGTCACGGGCGCCGTCGCGCGAGGCGTCCCGCGACGCCCTGAGCCGGGCCACGACCGTGATGCCCTGGTAGAACGGCGGCTCGACGACGACCCTGGCGCCGACGCACCGGCGCTCGTCGAGGTAGGCGGTCACCCGGTCCCGCAGAGGGGCGGGGACCCGGAGGTCGCGGAAGGCCACCTCGACCGGGTCGGGCACGGCGGGCACCAGCAGGACGCGCACGCCCGCGGCGACCCCGCGCTCGTCCGCGCCCACGGGGACGCACCGCACCCGCGCGAGGTCGGGCGCCGCCTCCCTCGCGAGCTGCTCGTAGTCCCCGGTGGTCACCGCGCGGTCCCGGGTGCGCAGCAGCAACGGCCCGCGCACCGCCGCGTCCCTGACGGACTCCGCGTCCACGCCGCCCGTGGCGGGCCTGCGGTTGGTCACCGAGGCGACGTACGGCACGGCGTCGCGCTGGACGACGAGCGCGTTGCGGGCGACATTGCCCCGCCGTCCGCCGCCCGTCCGGTAGACGGGGATGCGGACGACGCCTCGTTTGGGCGGTACCGCGCCGTGCTGCCGCAGCGACCCGTCGGCCTCCCTGACGGCGGGCCCGAACTCGATCGTCCCCTCCGCCCGGTCCACCCGGATGTGCCGGTCGCCCGGCCCGGACTCGGCGAACGAGGCGACCTCCCACCACTCCTGGAAGCCTCCGTGGCCCACCACCAGCACCACCAGAGGCTTGTCCGAGCTGATGATCGGCGCGTGCTGGGTGCCGAACCGCTGACCGGGGATGCCCTCACTCGTCCCGAGCACCTCGTCGTACACGAAGTCGGAGTGCACGGCGGCCACGGTGCCCCCGATGGTGGAGGCGGCCGCGGCGTGCAGCCGGGGCGAGGAGGTATAGAAGGGCTGACCCTCGGCGGGCTCGGACACGACGCAGCGCAGCCAGCCGGCCGCATGCTGGCCGACCACCGACGTGACGTGCCCCTCGGGCACGTGCAGGACCACGTCACCGGGCCGGTTCAGCCCTCCGGTGGTGTCCCGGTCCACCTCACAGGCCGTCCAGTCGGAGCCCGTGTAGGCCTCCCACACCAGCGGCGGATCGCGCGGGTCCACCCCCGCGCCGGTGAGCTCGCACTCCACGCGCAGCAGAACGGCGCAGCGGGGGACCGCCACGGACAGGCCGAAGTACAGCAGGTCACCGGCGACCGGCGCCTCGGAGAAGCAGGCGAATCCCTGGCCGGTGGCGAGGTCGTCTCCCCGGTCGACCGGTTCGCCGCCCCCGTTCCGGGTCACCACGCGGACCAGCGCGGACGGCGGCATGGCCAGCTCGTCCTCGGTGGTGAAGACGACCGGCTCGTCGCCCTCCTTGCGCTCGGCCGCGATCTGCGCGCCCGACCGGATCACCACCGGCTGCCGCTGCGCGGCGGACAGCCAGTAGGTGACCTGGGTGCGCGCCGCCGTCGGCGGGAACAGGCGCACGCCGATCAGCTCCAGATAGCGCAGGTAGTGCAGGTCGGTCACCTGGTTGAGCCGGTAGAGAAGCTGGTCGACCATGAACGCGAACGTCTCGATCAGCGTCACGCCCGGATCGGAGACGTTGTGGTCGGTCCACTCGGGGCAACGCTGCTGGACCAGGCGTTTGGCCTCGTCCACCAGGTCCTGGAACCGCCGGTCGTCGAGGTCGGGCACGGGCAGGGTCATTCAGATCTCTCCCTCGTCACCGGTGGGGGCCGCGTCGTCGGGGATCACGTAGAACGGGAACACGAGGTTGCGGGGATCGTTGTCACCGCGCAGCGCGTACCTGATGTCGAGGAGCAGGATCCCCTCGTCCACCTGGTCGAAGTGGACGAGGACGTCGTCGAGGTCGATGCGCGGCTCCCACCGTTCGAGCGCGAGGCGCACCTCCGCGGCGAGCCTGCCCGCGGTGCGGGCGTCGGCCGGCGCGAAGACCAGGTCGTGGATGGCGCAGCCGAACTCGGGCCGCATCGGCCGCTCGCCCGGCGAGGTGCCGAGGATGAGCCGGATGCTCTCCGCGATCTCCCGTTCCCCCCGGACCAGCGCGATCGAGCCGGTCGCGTCGGTGCGCACGGGGAAGGTCCAGCCCGCGCCGATGAAGTCGGACGTCATGGTCAGCCTCCGATCAGCACGGTGGGGCAGCCCATGACGACGGGCGCGCCGCACCCCGTCATGTCGCCCACGACGGCGGCGGGCATGCCGCCGATCAGCACGGTCGGCACGCCGGGTCCGGCCAGCGGGGTCGGCGGGTGCGGGGGAGCAGGGGGGACCGCGGGGAAGGCGCAGGCGTGCATCGTGCCCACCGTGGCGGCGGGCATGCCGCCGATCAGCACGGCCGGCACCCCCGGCCCGCTGATCGTTCCCGGGTGCCCGGTCGGGTCTCCCACGCGTGCGGCGGGTGGCATCTCGCGTCTCCCCGTGGTCAATTGGGTTCGGTCAGTTGAGTTCGGTCAGTTGAGTTTGATGATCGCGCCGGTGACCGTGACGTCGGCCTGGCCGCTGACGGTTACCCGGCTTCCCTTGAGCTCCAGCGGCCCCGTGCCCGCGTCGAGGGTGATGCCCGAGGTCGCCGTGACCTCCATCGCGCCGGTCCCCGCGTCGACGGTCACGCCCTTCGCCCCCTTGATCACGACGGCTCCCGACTTCCCGTCCAGCGTCAGGGTCACCTGCTCGTCGCCGGTGCTGAGCCGTACGGCACCGGGCTCTTCCAGGAACTCCAGCCGGTGGCCGACGCGAGACACGAGCGCGCGCACCGCCACCTGGCCGCTCGTGCCGTCGACCACGGGGGCCGACAGGCTCGGTGCGGTGTCGGTCCCGTTGCGCAGGCCGCCCAGGACGTAGGGGCTGTCGAAGTCGCCGTTCTCGAAGCCGACGAGGACCTCGTCGCCCACCTCGGGGAGCAGTTCCAGCCCGCGGTCCTTGCCCGCGCCCGGCTGGGCCACCCGGGCCCAGCCGCTGGTGAACTCGCCGCTCAGCCATGGGAACGTGAGGCACACCCGGCCCATCGTGAGCGGATCCTTGATGTTGCTGACGATGGCGGGGACGAGCCCGTGGGCCACGGCGGAAGCGCCCCGCGAGGCCAGGCCGTACAGCGAACGGTCCTGGCGGCCCGAGACCGAGAAGGCGGTCGTGTACCCGGTCTCGGGCGAGAACAGATGGCGGGTGCCGCTCAGCGTGTACTTCCCCGCGAAGGGCGCGCCGACCCCGGCCAGCGAGACCGCGGCGCCGGCACGCAGCCGAGGGTTGCCCTTGGCCACGCCGTCCAGTTCGACGGCCGTGCCGCCGAGGTCGGCGGCGAGCGCGTCCGCCGCGGCCTTCACCTCGGCCTGCGTCCGGTGCCCGCTGACTCCCGCCAGCACCGTCGGCGCGCCGAACGTCCGGCCGAGCTCGGCCGGATCGGCGCCCGCCTCCTTCAGCGCCGGTGTGGCCGTGGCCGTGATCTCCTGCTTGTGCTCGTAGTCCCACCCGCGCACCTCGACCTCGGCGGTCTGCGAGGCGGCGGTCACCGAGGCGCGCAGCGAGATCAGGTTCGCGTCGGCCTCCAGCACGAGCGGGTTCTGCTCGGCCTTCTCCGTCGGCCCCGGAGCGTCCGACGGGGGAGCGGGCAGGCGGAAGAAGAGCCTGCCGCCGGAGACCCCCACCTGCGCGCCGACCCGGTCGGCCAGCCGGGTCAGGAACGTCCAGTCGCTCACGTTGTCCTGGCTGAGCTGGGTGTGCAGCCGCCCGCCGACGCCGGGCAGCGGGTCGATCTGCCCGACCGGGATGTTCGCCCGTCTGGCGACCTGGCGGACCACGTCGCTGACCGTCATGTTCGGGTACGCCGCGACGCGGCGGCCCCGCATCAGCCGGTGGGCCTCGTCGAACCCGCGCACCTCGGTGATCGTCCCCGCCGCGTCCAGGTCGAGCGTCAGCCCGGCCACCTCGCCCGTCATCAGCGTCACCGGCGGGCCGGGGTCGGAGGTCTGCGCCTTCAGCGTCACCTTCGCGCCCACGGTCAGGCCGCCCTTGTCCACCACCAGGTGGCCCGGGTCGCGGAACCGCAGCAGGAACGTGTCGAGCAGGTTCCTGCTGTCCTCCACGTAGCCGTGGACGAGCAGCGCCGCGATCTCCGGCGGAAGCTCGGCGCCGCCCACCTCCACCAGCAGGGCACTGGAGAACGTCTCACCCGCCACCGAGTTCCTCCCTCGCGGGGATCAGCAGCCGGGCGCCCGGCCGGAGCCGCATCGGGTCCCCGATGTCGTTGGCCTTGGCGATCTCCCGCCAGAAGCCGGGCTCGCCGTAGTAGGCGTAGGCCATGCCGGCCAGGGTGTCCCCGGCGACCACCACGTGCACGTCCCTGGCGGCCAGGGAGCCCGATGTCGGGTTCTGCCGCTTCGTGGTGCCGAACACCTCCTCCACGGCGATCGTGCACAGGGCGCGCACCGGCATCCCGCCGGGGGTGAACAGGGTGTACTTCGCGGTCACGCTGCTGACGAACGCGGGAAAGCCGGTCAGCCCGCCCCAGTTGAAGATCACCCAAGGGGGCGTCGGCTTGCCCTCCGCGCAGACCATGCAGGAGAACAGCCGCTCCACCGCCTTGACCACGCCGTCGTCCATCTTCTCCGTGGCGTCGAGGAACATCTCCAGCTGCAGCTTGCAGGGGTCCGACCCCAGATACTGCGGGCGGGCGCTGCGGTCGGTCTTCTTCTGCGCCTTGCGCTCCCAGCTCGCCGACTTGGTGAGCGAGAGCTCCTTCGGGTTGTACTGGAACTTCACGGTGCCGATCTGCGCGCCGGGGTTGCGGTCCGTCGGCGTCTTCGGCGGCTCGTGGATCGCGAGGAACGCCTCCTGCACGCTGGCCGGAGCCGCGCCGGTGACGCCGGGGGCGCTGAACGTGACGGGAGCGGCGGCCATCGCTCAACCCCCCCATCCCGGTCCGGTGAACCCGTGATGGGCGAGCTCCAGCGTCTCGGTGGCCACCTTGGGCGAGTCGAGCGTGAACTGCGGCCCGGTCCATCTCACGGGGACCACCCCCGTGAGCCCCCAGGCGACGATGACCTCGCCCATGGCCGTACGCGCCTCGATGGTCGCGGTCTTGCGCTGCACGCCCTTGGCCAGGCTCGTCAGCCACATGGGGATCTTGTCGGCGGTCGCCTTGGTGATCGGCCTGGTCAGCTTCACGTTCGGATACTTCAACCGGGTCGGCAACTGCAGCACCATCCCGTTGTTGCCGCCCACCTCACGCTGCTCGATCATGACCTCGCAGCCCAGGCCCTCGCAGCTGTTGAACGCCCCGATGTTCTTGCCGTCGATCGTGACGACGAAGCACACCGAGACCGCGATCAGGTCCTCATCCATGCGGACCACCTATCCGAGTCGCCCATTCGAGTCGCCATTCAAAAACGCCTTCCGCCCGGTTCCGACAGGTCGCCGCGGCGCTCGCGTTCCAGCCAGAGCTCGGCCCTGAGGCGGCGCAGCAGCGGTTCGAGCAGGCGTCCCACCAGTTCCTGGTCCTGCTTCGCGTCCCCGGGCGCGCGTCCCGCCGGTTCCGCCGGCGGCGCTACCTGGGGTGGCGGTTCCACGACTTCCGGCCGGTCGGCGACGGGATCCTCCTGGCGGGCCACCGGGATTCCCGACGCCGCCAGCCGCATCACGACGTGCTCCGCCATCTCCGCCATGCCGTACGGCGCCGCGCGGCCGGACTCCGCTCCGGTGCCGGAGGAGTCCGCAGGAGTGCCGAGGGCCTGCACGGTCTGCACGGTCGGCATGGCGTGCGCGCTGAACGCTTGTACGGCAGGCATGGCTTGTGCGCTGAAGCCGGCCGTCCGGATTCCCGGGGGACTCGCCGGCCAGGCCGCTTCCCGGAGCGGGGTACGCGCCCCCATGCCCGTAAAGCGCTGGAGCCCCGGCTCCTCCGTCTGCCTGATGGCCGGTCGCGTGACCGGGGGACCGCCTGCGGCGGGATCGCCGGGGGTCCGGTGCGCGCCGTCGTCGAAGAGCAGACCGGAAACGGCCTGTGGCGCCTCTGGCATCAGGCTCAGGCCCAGGAGGGGACGCGTCGGCTCCGCTTCCAGTCGTACGGCTCGCGCGACGACATCCGGCCGATCGCCGGCCGGGACTTCGGTTCCAGCTGTGGTCCGACGAACAGGTTCGCCCGGACCTCGGGAGGTGACGGTGCCCGCCGGCGTCCGTTGAACGGGTTCGCCGAGCCCCTGGGCGGCCGTGGTGCCCGCTCCTTCCGCTCCGGTGGTGGTGCGACCGGAGTCGGCCGAGTGCACGGGTATGTCGAGCCGATCCCACCCGAGCGTGGGCGCGACGGGGTCCGCGTCCACCGGTGCCCGCACGCCGGACGGCGTCTCCGCCGGGTCACGGGTGGCCGATCGGATGAGTGTGCGCGCCTGGATCGACGAGTCCGTGGGGCTGGGGGCGCCGGGCGCTTCCATCCGCGCGACCGTGGGCGTGACGTCCGACCCGCTCGTCCGGCCGGACGACCGTCCTGCGCCGGGTGTTCGAGTCGGCGAGCCTCCCAGTGCGTGCGCAGACAGGCCGTTTCCCGGCGCGTCCACGGGCAGGCCGTTGCCCCGCGCGTCGCCTTCGAGGGGTGGGCCGAGTCCGAGCCGCCGTCCGGCCGTCCGCTGCACAGAGGGAAGACCCTCTGCCTGCGGTTCGCGGTGGCTCCGCGGCCCGGCCTCCTTCGCGGAGACCTGCCCTGAGGCGGTCTCGTGAAAGAGCGGCGGAGCGGCCTCGGCGGCATACGTGCTCAAGGACGTGTCGCCCGCGAGCGCACGCATGCCGCCTCCCGCGAGGTCGGCGTCACCCGCGTGAATGTGCGCCGAGCCGTCCCCGGTGCCGATGGCGTGAGCGCCCCCGGCGTCGTGTGGGGCGTCGACCGTGTGGGCACCCCAGGAGTCGTCCTGGGCGCTCACCACATGGCGGAGGCCGTCGCCCGAGGATTCTCCCGGGAACGCCTGCGTGCTTCCATGAGAAACCTCGACGCGCACGCCTTCCCCCATCGGGCCGTGCGACCCCGCGTCCACGAGCGAGGATCCGTCCTCACGGCTCACGACCGGCAGCGCGCCGGGAGAGGGTGCCGGAGCCGCCCACCGGGAGATCGTCACCGGCTCGGGCCCGGCCGGGGCCGTGGACGCGTGCCGTACCGGCGCATGGTCGTCGTCCGGCGTGCCCGGTCGTTCGGCGGGAGCCGTACCGGGGGAGAGGGAGCCGATGAGGCCGCCGGGCCGGTCCACGACGTAGTGGCCGAGCGGCGCCAGCGACGACGGGTTCCGCCAGGCCGTCAGCGCGCCGGAGAACGCGTCGCCGGGATTGACCAGCGGGTGCGGGCCGACGACTCGCTGGAGCGGTGGCAACGATCGCCACTCACCGCGATGCACCGGCCGCGTCTCCACCAGGGCGTCCGGCCGGGTCCCGGCCGGTGTCCCGGCGTGTGCGTCCGGGAGCGCGGCGGCCGTCGCCTCGGCTCGCGCGTCCTCCCGGGTCCCGGTCCGTGCGCCGTCCTCGCCGGGTCGCCCGGGCTCGGAGCGCGTCCATGGCCACCGCATCGCGGCCTACCCGGCCAGCCGGCCGGTCTCGGCGACGAACCGGCGGCGCTCGTGATGCTCCAGGTCGAGGAGGTCGTCGAGCGGCCAGTGCAGGTGGTACGCGAGATAGGTGATCTCCTCGTACAGCCGGTCGGTCACGGTTCCCCCAGGCGGCTGCCCGAGAGGTCGACCGTGAACTCGTGGCGGCACTCGGGGCAGGCGACGGCCGCCCGCGACTGGCCCTCGCTGTTCACCCGCCGGTACAGGTCCTGCAGGAAGGCCAGATCGGAGGCGAAGAAGTTCTCGATCAGCCCGGGATGGACGTCGGTGATGGTCCCGATGCGCGTGACGACCCGGCCGAGCAGAACCACCGTGAGATAGGCGCGGTTCTCGCGCACCCGGTCGTCCCTGAGCGGGACCAGTTCGTCCCGCGCGGTGGCCAGACGCATGACGCCGTCACGGTGGACCGTGCCGTACTCGTCGACGTAGCCTCGGGGCAGTTCGAACGCGAACTCCGTGCGCATGGTCTCGCGCCGGGGCCCGCCGTACGGCCGGCCGTCCTGTGCGTGGTCGCCCGTGTCGGCCGCGGCCCTGCCGGGATCGCCCGCACCCGGGACGGCGACGCCGGACATCTCCGCAGTGGACATCCCCACTGGCGACATGGCGGCCGGGGCGGTGCGGCGCATCACGCGGGCTCCATCCCCTCGTGCACGATGACGAGCTTCTCCATCAGCACGGTGGTGTCGCCGGCCTTGAGGGTGCCGATCTCCAGGCTCTTCGGCCAGGCGTTGTGCAGCTTGTACCGCTTGATGGCGACGCCCTCGAAGTCGTACACGATGATGGCGCCGCCCTTCCTGGCGTCCTTCATCTTGCCGAACTGGGCGTCCTTGGCCCATTTCTCGAAGCTCTGGTCGTTCGTGAGACCGCGCGAGAGCGTCACCTCTCCGGGCTTCGGACGGCCGGGCAGCTTCTTGCGCATGAACTTGCCGTCGGCCGTGTTCTGCGGCAGGTCGATGACGTCCTGCTCCATCTTGAGCCCGGACACCTCGCTGATCTGCTTGATGACGATGCCGTCGATCTCCAGGCCGAAGGAGTGACCGACAGAGGTGTCCATCTCGGGGAGTGCCATCACCTAACTCCTTGAGTGCTGTTCGGGGTGCTATTCGCCGATGAGGCCGGCGCCGCCCGATATCTGGGCGAGCCGGAAGACCACGAACTCGGCCGGCTTCACCGGGGCGACGCCGATCTCGCAGATGACCTGTCCCGCCTCGATGCTCTCCGCGGTGTTCGTCTCGCCGTCGCACTTGACGTAGAAGGCCTCGTCGGGCGTGCGGCCGAACAGCGAGCCCTGCTGGTAGCCGAGGATCAGGAAGGCGCTGATCGAACGCCGGATCCGGGCCCACAGGGCGTCGTCGTTGGGCTCGAACACCACCCACTGGGTGCCGGTGAGGATCGACTCCTCCAGGTAGTTGAACAGGCGCCGCACGTTGAGGTAGCGCCAGGCCGGGTCGGAGGACAACGTCCGCGCGCCCCAGATCCGGATCCCGCGGCCGGAGAACGCCCGGATGCAGTTGATCCCGATGGGGTTCAGCAATTCCTGCTCACCCTTGGTGAGCTGGGTCTGCAGGGCCACCGCGCCGCGCACGACCTCGTTGGCCGGGGCCTTGTGCACACCGCGCGTGGCGTCGCTGCGCGCCCAGATCCCGGCGACGTGGCCGCTGGGCGGCAGGAACCGGGTGGCGTTCACCGCCGGGTCGAAGATCTTGACCCAGGGGTAGTAGAGCGTGGCGTACTTGCTGTCGTATCCGGCCAGGTCGGTGCGCCATTCCTTCACCTGGTGGGCCGTCATGCCGGGAGGCGCGTCGAGGATCGCCATGCGGTCGCCCATCAGCTCGCAGTGCGCGATGATCGCGTCCTGGACGACCTTCACTCCCTCGAGGTCGATCGCCCCCCGCTCGTAGGCGCCCATCAGGTCGGGCACCGCCACCATGGTGATCTCGTCGACGGCCTCCAGGCCGCCGAAGCCCGTGCGCTCCGCGACGTTGCCGACGTAGTCGTCGGCCGAGATGTGGTCGGGCACGGCGGCGGGGGCCGGCGGCGTCCGCAGGGTGACCGACTGGGGCGACGGCACGGCGGCGGTGGTGCCGGTGTCCACGAGCGTGATCAGCCGGGACTTGCTCTGCACCTGGGTCGCCACGTTGTCCTTGCCGCGCTTGGCGGTGACGCCCTCGTAGGTCTCCTCGACCTTGCCGTCGCGCTTCACGACCAGGTTGAACCGGTCGCCCGCCTCTTCCTGCCCGGCCGGCTGCGCCACCTCGACGACGATCTCGGGCTTGCCGTTCTCCAGTTCCTTCGCGGCGACGCGGTAGGTGCCGAGCATCGCCTGCGGTTCCGGCAGGGTCCCCGCGCCGTCGCCGCCGATGCGGACGACGTAGCAGGTGCCGCCGCCGTTCAGGAAATATCCGTAAACGGCGTGTGCGAGGTTGCACCCCGGGATGAAGTCCCCGAAGGTCTGGGTGAACTGGCTCCAGCTCGTGACGAGGGTCGCGGTGTTGTACGGCCCGAGCGCCGCGAAGCCGACGAACGCGGCGACCGCCGTACCGACCCCCTCGATCGGCCGTGAGCCCGCCTCGACCTCCTCGACGTACACACCCGGGGTCAGATATGTGGGCATCCTTGCCTCCGTTCGCGGAATCTCGTCCCGCATCCAGAATCAGACGCCCAGGCCGGGAGCGCAGCGTCCGCCCGCCCACCCTTTGGTCCCTCGTCCGCTGCCCCAAGGGGCAGGCCCGCGCCTTGTCCGCCGAACTATCGCGGTCCTCTGACGAGGGTCATCGGCTCGAAGGATCTGTGCCCGCCCATCCAGTGGTAGTCGATCCGGATGCCGAGCCGGTCGGCCGCCAGCCGCATCCGTGCGACACAGGACCCGCAGGGGTCGTACTGCCCCATGATGGTCATGGTGTCGCCGCGCTGCAGGTCCGGATTGCGTACGGCACGCGCCTCCGTGTGGGTGAGCAGCGCGCTCTCCGGCCATCCCTCCGCGGCCTCGAGGTCCGTCATGTTGCCGCTGTTGAGCGTGTCCCTCGAGACCTCGCCCACGCCGGGCCGAGTGACGATCACTTCGGCGGTGTGAGGGGGACGGTAGTCGCTGCCCTGCGCCTTCCGCAGTGCCTCGTCATTGGGGTTGATCCGCTGTTCCAGCACGTACTGCGCCGTCCCGTCGCCGTTCCTGGCCTTGCCCTGCAGCTTCTTCTTCGGCATCGTCCAGTAGCGTCTGATGAGTGCCTCTGCGGCGGCCTTGTCCGTCGTGGCCAACTTTCTCAGTGCGGAGTCGCTGAGCTGCTCGAACGGAGCAGGCGCCGGCCCTCCCGTCGACTCGAGCACCGCCAGTTGTTCGGGCGAGGCCTGGACGAAGCGCGGTCCGTCCCCGGCCATGACGAGGGCCGGGACCAGTTGACGTTGTCCCCGCATCGGCACCGCGGTCTTCAGGAACTCGCCCGCCGCCCGCGCTCCCGCCTGGATCTTGGGAGTCGCCATCTTGGTCGGTTTGTGCAGCAGGACGGCGATCAGGATGTCGATGCTGATCGCCACAGCCGCCTTGGCGAAATGGCTTCCGGCCAGGTCGAGGTCCATCTCGTCGTTTGCGCCGGCCGCCGTGGTGATGAACGCCTTGATGTCTCCGGCGATGGTGTAGACCTCCGGGCCCACCATCAACGCCGACAGTCCGAGCATGACGAGGCCGGCGGTTCCACCGGTGCCCATCTCCAGCACCGCGAACAGGATCGTCGTGCCCGCGATCATCGCGAGAGACGCGGGCGCGAGCAGTTCCTCCAGCTTCCCGCTGACCTCGGCTCCGCCGTACTTCTCGGACCGTCGGATCGATTCGGCGAGCTTGTCCATCGTGGACATCGCCGCGACGTTCCGTCCCGAGACGGTCGGCGCCTTCGGCCAGGGTGGTTCCACCCCCGGGAACTGTGCGCGCCAGGTGGCGTCGAGCGACGCCTTGACCCGGTCGCCTTCGGGGAAGCGGTCGGCGCTCCGGCCGTTCTTGAGGAGGAGGATCAGTTCGGACTGCCCGAGAGCGCTCACCGCCTGGTTCGTCTCGGCGGTGGGCAGGAAGTCGAGCACCCGGAAGACGTCGTCCGCCACCGTCAACTCGACGAGTGGTCCCAGGTGGGCCATCTCGAAATACTGATGGAGGAGTGTGTTCCAGCCGCCTGCAGGTGGCCGCACCTTGGCACGGATCGCGAGGTACTGATCAGAGAAGTGCTGACGCAGCCCGGATCGGCTGAGTGCATCCAGCAGGGGGATCAGCAGGTCGGAGAAGGTGCCCGTCTGCCGGATGCCGGTCGTGCGAATCGCCGCTTCCAGCCGGGCGACCGAAGGACCTCCGAGCCCGGCCACCGTCCCCAGGTTGGCCAGCAGGTAGCTCGCGTTGGCGAAACCCAGCTTCTCCAGGTAGTCCAGCATGTACTCGATCGGAAGCCCGTTGAGGTAGAGCAGCGCCTCTTTGAACTGGCCCGCGACGACCTGCTCGGTGAGAGTCGCGACGGGGGACTTGGCCGCGTTCTCGGCGGCGGGCGGCGCCGACGTGGGCGGCGCGGTCTGAACGGCCGGTGACTGGAGTGCGGGAGCCCGTGACATCAGGCCTCGCACCGCGGTGTTGCCGGCTGCCCTCTGCAGGTGGGCGAGCCCCTCGTCGGACGCTTGCGCCGTCCGCTTCGCCGCCCGGGTCTCGTCGTCCGAGGAGTGTCCGCGTTCCGTGTGCGCGCGCACGGCTACTCCGCCTGCTCTTCCTCGGGTTCTTCCTGGCGCTGGACGTACGTCTGGGCCGTCGGCTCCTCTTCCTCCGGCGCCTCCTCGCGCTGAACGGCGGGGGCAGGCGCCGACATCACGTGGTCGGCGGTGGCCGAGGCCTCGCGCTCGAAGCGGTCGGACGGGTCGCTGACCCGCACGCCGCCCCCCGCCTCCGTGCCGTCCACCGGGCCGTTGCGCTGCTGGATGACGTGCGTGAGCTCGTGGGCGAGCATGTGACGGCCGGCGTCGGAGGACGGGTCGTAGTGCTGGAACACGACATTCGACCCGACCGTGTACGCCTGGGCGTTCACGGAGGTGGCCGAGTGCCGGGCCTGCTCGCCCGTGTGGATCCGCACGTCGGAGAAGTCCGCGCCGAACCTGCCCTCCATGTCGGCCCTGACCTCGTGGTCGAGGGCCTGACCGCCCGAGGAGATCACATCGTGGACCGGCGAGCGTTCCTCCTCCAGCATCCCGCTGACCGCCGCGTTGCCCGCCGTGCGCTGCAGGCCGAGCAGGCCGCGCGGATCCATTCCCCCCGCCTCGAGAGCCGCCCCCTCGTCGGCTCGCGCGCGGTCGCCCGGCGGCCGGAACTCCGCGCCGAGGTCACCGGCATGCCTGTGCATAGCGCCCCCTGGGAGCAGTGTCGTCTCCCCGACGCTGACATGCTCCGCAGCGGGCAAGAAGGACCGGAGGTCCGTACGAAGGGGCGGCGGAGACCGCCCCTTCGGGCACGGCACCCCTACTGGCGCTCGATCACCTGGTCGAGGATGGCCGTCACGTCCTGCCAGTCCTGCGGCAGGGCGTCGTAACGGACGGACCGCTCACCGTTCACGATCAGCTCGTACGTGATGTGGTCGGCCCCGCCGGGCTCCGGCGCGGGTTCGCCGAGCTCCAGTCGCCCGAGATTCTCGGTGAGCCCGGCCAACTCCTCGGGCGTGAGTGTGGTGTCCACGTTGGTCGTCACCCGGGTGACCGTGGCGCGGCCGTCCCCGAACACCGTGATCCGATCGGCGAACCCGGCGAAGCCGCCCGACCGGTGATACTCGACGAGCAGTTGCGACGCGGGGTTCACCGGAGGAGGTGCGGGGGTCTTCACCCGTGGCGACGGCGACGGCGACGGCGACGGTGATGGTGATGGTGATGGAGGCGGAGGGGGAGAAGGCGACGGCGAGGGGGGTTCGGGAGACCGCATCGTGACCCCCGGCGCCGGAGAGGCGTCCTCCTGCGTGGGCGATCCCGCCACCGCCATCGGGCCGGAACCCGTCTCGGACGAGGACGGCCGCAGGTTGAGCGCCAGGCCCCCGGCGAGGACGGCCACCAGGGCGCCGGCCAGAACCAGCGGCAGCACGCCCAGCCGCGGCCGGACGATCCGTACGCCGTCGGCGCTCACCGGCTGACCCTCCTCCGGTGTGGCCACGATGTGGAACGGAATCCGCTGCGGCTTGCCGAGCCATTCCTGCCGGGCGTGCACCTGGAACGGGACCGCCGACCTGCCCGGCTCGACGGTCGTGCCTGCCGGGAGTTCGAAACTCAGCAGCCCGTCGGTGTCGGACGCGGTGAGCCGTAACCGCTCGGGAACGTTGCCCTGGTTGTCGATCAGCAGCGTCTGCGTCGTACGGCTCCCGCCGCGAGCGGCGCCCGGTTCGAGCGTCAGCGTGAGCGACCGGTAACCGCCCAGGTGCACCGCTCCGACGGCGCTCGCCTGCAGGCCGGAGGTGACCTGCGAGTCGGCGAGCACACCGAAGCTCCACGTGCCCGCGGACGAGGCCGCCTGGCGGGAGGGCGCGAACCTCACGGTGCAGACACCCGGACGGCCGGGATAGACGGTGAGGTCGGCGGGCTCGACGCTCGCCCAGGACGCCGCGGGGCCGGAGACGCGGACCAGGAACCGCTCCACCCGGTTCCCGGTGTTGTGGATGGTCGCCTGGGTCTCCGCGATCTGCCCCGGGTCGACCGTGAGCGTGGGATCGGCGAGCTCGATCCGCGCCCCCGACCGCTGCTCCTGCTCCACCCGCTCGTGCCGGGCGGTCTGCGGTTGCGCCTCGGGCTGCGGCGGGTGGGAGGTCGAACCCCGCTGGTCCGGTGGCGGCGGCTCCTGGGCGGGTGGGCGGTGGGTCGCCGTCCGGTCCCACGGCAGGTACGCGCCGCAGGAGGGGTTGACGCAGAACTGGGTGCCTTCGGCGTTGACCTGGCCGCAGACCGCACACGTGACGCTCATTGCAGGCCCTCCAGCCACGATCGCACCTGGTCCTGGTTGTCGTATGCCCAGGATGCGGCCGCGAGCAGCAGGGCGATGACGACACACCAGAGCACCAGTTTGACCAGTCCGCCGAGGCAGCCTGCCCTGCGCTGCCGCTGCGCGCCCGACGGGACGTACACGACCTGCGGCCGCGGGGGTTCCGGCGGCGGCTCGGGCCGCGGCGGCGGGGGCGCGGGGGCCGGCTTCGGCTGGGGCCGCGGCGGAGCCGGGACCGCGCGAGAGCCGTTCACGGCGATCGGCGCGCGGTCGCGCGCGGCCGCGGTGACGGTGAAGCGGTAGGTCCGGCCGTCGTCCTGGCCGCTCACCACGGTCACCCTGATGGGCACGGTCGTCCGGCCGGGAACGGCGGAGACCGATGTGGGCAGGTCGAGCCGGAGTTCGCCGGACTCGTCGGTGGCGCTCAGCTTCACCACCTCGGAGAGGTTGCCCTGGTTGTCGAGGATGAGGGAGTGCTCCGTCGTTCCCCGGCCACGTGTGACCTGCGGCCACAGCTCGGCCGTGAGCGCGGAGAACGTGCCGACCGTGAGCCAGCCGGTCGCGTCCGCGTGCAGACCGGTGTTGACCGACGACTCGACGAGGACGCCGAAATCCCACCGGCCGGCACCGGCCGCCGACGAGCGGGGTGGGGTGAAGCGCAACGCGCAGGTGGCCTTGGTGCCCGGATAGACGGCGAGCTCGGCCGGGTCGGCCTGCCCCCACGCCGCGGCAGGCCCGAACAGCCGCAGCTGGAACTGCTCGACGCGGGTCCCGGTGTTGTGGATCGTCACCTGGGTCCCGATCGTCTGGCCCGGCTCGACCGTCAGGGACGCCTCCGCGAGATCGATGCGCAGGCCCGCGCGCTGCTCGGCGACGGGTACCCGGCCCGTCTCCGGCTGCCGGGCACGGTCCCACGGAAGGTAGGCGCCGCACGTCTGGTTCGCGCAGAACTGGGCTCCGCCGACGTTCTGGAAGCCGCACTTGGCGCATGTCAAAGTCATGTCACGACCAGCCAGTCATATGGGATCTTCACGAATGGTCGCCGGGTGTAGAACGGCTCGACCTCGGCGAAGCCGTCGCCCTGGCTCAGCACGCAGACGTCCGTCAACGCCGAGGCGTAGAGGCCGGTGTCGTCCCGGTAGCTCGTGGCGTCCGGCGTGAGGAGCACCGCCGATCGGAGGCCGATCACGTCGTGCTCAAGCCGGGGAGCGGCGACGCCGACGTTGCCCGGAACGGTCCTGGCGAGCCCGGCGGCGGCCTTCACCTGCCCCTTCCCGTCCCCGGCCGGGTCCACGACGAGATAGTCGAAGGCGACCTCGGACGTCGCGGCCGAGGCGTCGAGGGTCGACGCGATGAAGCCGCCCTGCTCCTTGTCGTCGATCCGCACGGCCTGGCCGCCGTCCCGCACGGTCAGGATGATCACGCTGTCCGGAGTCGCGGTCTCGATGCCGGAGACCTGCACCCGTTGCTGGCCGGTTCCGATGCGCGCACTGCCCGCCTCGTACGGCAGGCCGCCGAGGGTTCCCCGCTGCCGGTCGACCACGAGATAACTGAAACGCAGGCCGTCGGGCGAGTCGCCGGTGACCGGCCCGACCCGGAACGAGCTCTTCTCGCGCCCGGTCACCCGCAGCGCCGCGGCGGGGAAGTTGCCCCCGGTGCGCGGGCGGTCGTCGCCGATGGTCGTGCCCGCCATCGTGATGGCGGTCAGATCCGGGGTGAGGAAGATCCTCGCGCTGGAGGCGAGGTTCCGTACGGCGACCTCCGCCACGCCGCCCGTGAGCTCGCCCTTGCCGGCGACGTACGCCGGAGGGGTCACCGGTTTCGGCGTCTTCTTCACGGTCGCCTTGGGGGTGGGCTTCGCCCCCTCGCCCGGTGCGGCCGAGTTCCCGTTCGTGGCCTCCTCCGGGGCGGTCGTGTCCGAGCCGCCGTCCGGGGCGGTCGTGTCCGAGCCGCCGTCCGGGGCGGCCGTGCTTCCCGCCCCCGCCGTGGCGGGCGGGCCGGTGGAGGAACGGGTCAGCGCGAGGACGCCCGCGACGAGGGCGATGACCAGCACAGGCGCCACGACGAGCGGCCAGCGGCCGAACCGGGGGGTGACGATGCGGGTGCCCTCCGCCGTGACGGGTGGTTGGCCCGCCGGGGTCACGACCACCGTGAACGGCACCCGTTTCGGCATGCCGAACGTCGCGGGCGCCGCCCCGACCTCGACGGAGACCGCCGCCTTGCCGGGGTCGAGCCGCACCTGGGCGGGCAGCCCGATGCGCAACTCGTTCTCCGCGTCGGTGGCGGCGAGCCGCAGGTCCTCAGGGGCGTTGCCCTGGTTCTCCAGCATCAGCGAGTGCCGCGTACGGACGCCGCCACGGGACGCGGCGGGTGACAGTACGGCCTTCAGCGCGTGGAACCTCCCGATCGTGAGCCTGCCGGGCACGTCGTCGCGGAGGCCGCCGCTGACCATGGAGGCCGCCGCCACGACGAAGTCCCAGGTGCCCGCCGGTCCGGCGGGGGAGCGGGGCGGCGTGAAGGTGATCGTCGCGGTGGCGGCGTCGCCCGGATAGACCGTGAGCTCCCCGGGGTCGACGGCGGCCCAGCGGGCCGCGGTGCCGGTGACGGTCAGCGCGAACCGCTCGACCCGGGTCCCGGTGTTGTGCACGGTGGCCCGCGACTGCGCGCCGGTGCCGGGCTCGGCCGTCAGGTCCGTCGCGTCGAGTTCCATCCGCATGCCCGTCTTGCCGCCCGCCTGTGGCCGCAACGCGGTCTGCGGTTGCCTCTCCTCGGCCGGGGCCTGCCCGGACCAGGAGAGATACGCCCCGCAGCCGGGGTTCGCGCAGAACCGGGCTCCGGGTGGATTGCTGGTGCCACAACTGGCGCAGTTCATCGGCGCTCCGGGGTGACGAGGGAGAGATAGGTCCCGAACTCCCGCTCCAGGCAGAGGCGTCCGAGTTTGCGGTACTCCCGGGCGACGGCCCCGACGAGGTCCGCCATGCACACCGGTTCACCTGACGTCGCCGCCAGGTAGGCGGCCGTGATCGCGACCGACCGGATGTGCCCGCCCGCGAGTTCGAAGGAGCGCGCGAGGAAGTCGAGGTCCACGTCGGGGTCGCGTGGCAGACGCGCCCCCAGGCACCGGTCCCACAACGTGTGCCGCAGGTCGGAGGAGGGCACGGGGAAGTCCACCACCTGGTCGAGCCGCCGGGTGAAGGCCTCGTCGAGGTTGGCGCGCAGGTTGGTGGCCAGGATCGCGAGGCCGTCGAAGGTCTCCATGCGCTGCAACAGGTACGCGCTCTCGATGTTGGCGTACCTGTCGTGCGCGTCGCGGACCTCCGACCGCCTGCCGAAGATCGCGTCGGCCTCGTCGAACAGCAGGACGCCGTTGACCCCCGCCGCCTCGGCGAAGATCCGCTCCAGGTTCTTCTCGGTCTCGCCGACGTACTTGTCGACGACCGTCGCCAGGTTCACGGTGTACAGGTCGAGACCGAGCGACGCGGCGATGACCTCCGCCGACATGGTCTTGCCCGTGCCGGAGTCGCCCGCGAACAGGGCGGTCACGCCACGGCCGCGGCCGCCTCCCGGCCGCATCCGCCATTCGCCGAGCACCGTGTCCCGGTGCCTCGCCCGCGCGGCGAGCTCCCGGAGTTGTGCTGTGACGTCGGGGGGAAGGACGAGGTCGTCCCAGCCCACGGCCGGCTCGATCCTGCGGGCCAGCCGTTCGAGGCCGCCCGCGTTCTGGGCGCGTGCGCCGAGCCGCAGATGGTCGGCGCGCAGCGGGCTCTCCTCCGCGAGCGCGATGAGGGTGGCCGCCGTCGCCGCCCGGGTGATCTGCTGGGGGCCCAGCGTGAAATGGGCGGTCGCGGCGTCCGGGTCGGCTCCTGGCGCGAGCAGGCCGTTCAGCGCGTCGCGCCACAACTCCGCCCGCACCGCGCCGGGTACGGCTTCCACGTCGGCGGGCAGCGGGGGAGTGGAGCTCCAGTGCGGGTCGAAGGGGGCCGTGCCGTACATGATGACGACGACGTTCGCGCTCGGTGGCGCGGGAAGCGGGCCGGAGATCGGACCGATGACGATTCCGCGTCCGGTCAGCAGCGCCTCACGGTAGAGCGAGCGCGCGAGGTTGGGGGTGAGCCGGGCGGCGTCCGCGCAGAGCGCCCCGGCGCCCGCTCGGGACAGCGCGGCCACGGCGAGTGCGTGCCCGCTTCCTCCGGCGCGTTCCCGCAGGTAGACGAGACGGACACCGTTCTGTACGGCTCGCGCCAGCCGTTCGGCTCCGGGAAGCGTCACCGCTGCCCGCCCCCCGGCTGCCGTGTCGATCGTCGTGTCGATGGTCGTGCCGGCTGTCGTGTGGGCGGCGGGGAGGGTGAGAACCGCCGCGAGCGCGGCGTCGGGCCGGTCGTCGCCGAGCAGGTGCGCGACCACTCGGTCCGGCACCCGGAGCGTGCGGGACAGCAGCGGCCGCTCGGGCTCCTCCACGACCAGGAGCCCGAGATCGGCCAGCGCGTCCAGCCGGGCCCGCGCGTGTGCCGAGGCCTCCTGCATGCCGCAGAGCCGGAGGGCGAGCCCGACCGTGGCCCGCCGCCGTGTGACGTCGTCGTTCAGGTAGCCGTAGAGCTGCTCGTAGCGGCTGTCCACGTCGGGCAGCACGGCGGCGAGCAGGAGTTCGACGTCGAGGTGGCTCAGGCCGGCGGCGGCGGTGAGGTCGCGGAGCCGGGACCGCCCGCCCGCGGCCTCCGCCTGGTCCGCGGCGGCCTCCACTTCGGCGAGACCGGGATCGCCGTCCCCGATGGGCAGCCGTCGCGAGCGCAGGATCTCCTCGACCGCCTGGTCGGAGAGGTAGAGGCCGCGGAAGGGGTCGTCCGGGATCGGATCGCGGGCGCGGAAGGCGGCGACGGCGCCGCGGACCCGCCGCTCGACGAGGCCGAGCCGCCCGAACAGGTGCGTCACGCCGGGGTCGGTCACGGTCGCCGGTCCTTCGCCTGGCGGGACATCGCGATGCGGGTCTGCCTGTTCACGACCCGGGCTACCAGGTCCTCCGTCACCAGCGGGGCCGCCGGCTCCGGCGGCACGGCAGGGACGGGCACGCTGACGACCACGTCCAGCGAGGGCTTCAGCTCGCCGCCGAGAGCCGTCCAGACGTCGGCGAACGCGCGGTCCTCCGGAGGCGGCGACGCCACGGTCATCGGCACGGGAAGCCCCAGTTCGGCGAGGGACCCGGTGAGCCGCGACGGCGGCATCATCTCGTTGGCGAGCAGGACGACCAGCATCGACGAGAGCAGCCGGTGCTCGTCCTCCGGCCGCTGCGTCCAGGCGGTGACGAGGTAGGACAGCTTCATGTGGCGAGGCGGCCGGTGACGTGCCGTGATCCGGCCGTCGGAGTCGTACTCCGGGATCCGGCCCAGTTCGCGCCTGCGCAGGTCCTCGCGGATGTCGTAGAGGTACATGTTGACGGTGGGGGTGTTCCGCCGGGCCGCCCACTCCTTCGTCGGCGCCTCGAGCAGCACCTCGATTCCGCTGCCGGCCAGCGCGTTCTCGCGGATCAGGTTCCGCAGGGCCTCGTCGATTTCGTGGATCACAACAGGCCGTTCCTGAGCGCGTAGGCGACCGCGTGCGAGCGGTTGCGCAGGTTGAGCCGCGTCGTGACGTCATGCATGACGCTCTTCACGGTGCGCTGGGAGTAGCAGAGCCGCGCCGCTATCTCGGCGGTGTCGTAACCATCCGCGACCAGGCGCAGCACCTGCACCTCCCGGTCGGCGAGGCCGGTGAACGACAGGCCGCGCGGGCCGAGCACGTCGCGCTGGACGCTGCCCACCTGGGAGAGCAGCCGGCCCAGCAGGTCGGGCGGCAGGGATCCCTCTCCTTTGGAGGCGGCCTCGACGATGGCCAGGAGCCGGTCGGGTGTGGCCTCCGCCCGGCGGACCAGCCCGGCGACCCCGATCTCCATGACCGCGATCAGGCCGGCGTCGTCGACGTGCCGGGAGATCACGAGAATGCGCAGGTCGGCCCGGCAGCGCAGGGCCTTCAACGATCGCAGCAACTCCTCGTCGACGGTGTCGCCGACGACGAGGGCGACCCGCGCCTCGTCCTGGCCCACCAGTCGCACCTCGGGGCGCTGGCGGAGCTGACTGGTCACCCCGGCTCGGAGGATGGGGTCGTGAGCCTGGACGTACACCGCGATGCGATTCACGCGGTCAGTATGCGAAGCGGGCCCTAACGTGCGGTCAACGTGCACCTAACGCCGCCTCTTCGGGTGCCCGACCGGGCATCCGAAGAGGGGCGGCGTTCTATCGCCGGTGGGAGAGCACCCAGGCGGCGAAGGCCTCGACCCCGTCGACGACCTTTTCGAAACGCAGGGAGTGGAACAGGTCGAACGCGTGCTGCGCGCCGGGCAACTCCGCGTAGACGACCGGGGCGGACGAGGTGCCGCGCAGCTTCCCGGCGAAGAGCCGCGCGGCGTCGACGGGCGCGATCGAGTCCCGGTCACCGTGCGCGATGAAGAACGGTGGCGCGTCCTGCCTGATGTAGGCCATGGGCGAGGATTCGGGGCCCTGGCCGTAGTAGTTCCCGTACCAGCCGTTCAGGGAGACGACGGCGGTGACCGAGGTGTCCGCGTGCTCGAATCCCGGCTGGAAGTCGGGGTCGTTGGGGGTGAGGGCGGCGATCGAGGCGAGGTGACCTCCCGCGGAACTGCCCGACACGAAGATCATCGACGGGTCGGCGCCGTACTCGTGCGCGTGTTCCCGCGCCCAGGCGATCACCTTCTTGAGGTCGACCAGGTGGTCGGGGAACTGGGCCGCAGGCCTGAGGCGGTAGTTCGCGCTGATGCACACCCACCCTCGGCGTGCGAGCCGGTGGATGAGAGGGAGCGACTGACTGTTCTTCCTCCCGCTGTTGAACCCACCCCCGTGCAGGTGGATCAGCAGGGGACCGCCCGAGGGGTGGGAGCGATGGCGGTAGACGTCGAGGAGATTACGCCGGCCCGCGTCGCCGTAGCTGATGTCCGCCCGCCGCTCGACGTCGCGGGGGCGTATCGCGACCGGCAGGAAGAGGATGCGGAGGAGCGGGAGCCGGCGACGCCGATTCACGTCGGCGGCGCGCCACCCGCTGCCGAGGCCTTCGGCGAGGGCATGGTCGATGACCGGACCCGTCCGCAGCCCCCGCCGGACGACGACCGCCAACAGGGCCAGCACCACGGCGGCCGGCCATCCGCCCAGTATGTCGATGGAGCCCTGGCCGAGGGCCAGCGCCGTCGAGGCCAGGAGCCAGTAGAGGACGACGAAGGGCAACTCGTTGATCACGATGCCGATGCGGAAGCTCAGATAGGCGAGCGACCACGGCCTGCCCACCGGTCGCAGGCCGAGCACCACACAGACCGCGGTGAGAGTCACTGTCGTCAGGTAACCGATGGGGGGAGTCATGTGGACATCGTCGCCGTCACGGCCTGCCACCGCATCGGGCGCGCGGTCATCCCGAGTCCGACTGAGGTGACGCCCGCCTACGACTTTGGTCGGGGCGGCTGACGAAGCCGTTGCCGAGTTCGAGGCGATTTCGGGCCTGGGGCCAAGCCGCCGAGCGCACTGGCTAACGGCGGCCGCGGAAGGTTCGCCGGAGGTCGTCGACCCACAGCTCGGGGATCTCCCAGGGGATGAAGTGGCCGCCGTGGTCGTGGGCGGTGAGGTTGACGTGGTTGTACCAGGCGGCGCGGTCACCGTCGAGGAAGCTCTGGACGCGCCGGTCGGTGCTGACGCCGGGCGGGTTCTCGTAGCCGACGAAGGTGATACCGGTGGGCGCCTCGACAGTCGGCCGCCGGTCGTGGGACGGGGTCCACGGGTAGCGGTTGTTGTTGGCGTAGGTGCGGATCGAGGTGCCGATCGTGTTGGTGACCCAGAAGATCATGGCGTGGGTGAGCAGGTCGTCCTTGGTGAAGACGGTCTCGACGTCGCCGCCGTTGTCGCTCCAGTTCACCCAGCGTTCGAGTATCCAGGCGAGCATCCCGGCGGGTGAGTCGGACAGCCCGTAGGCGAGCGTGCTCGGGCCGAGCACGTGCGCGGCGAGGTGGACGGCGAACCGCTTCTCCCACGCGACGATCTGGGCGTGGACGTCGGCGGGCAGGCCGTCAGGGATGGGCCGGCCGCCGCTCAGGTCCCAGGCCCGGTCGCCGTCGAACAGGGTGAGCTTCTGACCGGAGCCGATGTGGATGGCATAGAGCTCATCGGCGTACTTGTGCCCGAGTTGGCCGGTGACCAGGGCTCCGACGTCGCAGCCGGCGGCGGCGTACTTCTCGTGGCCGAGCGTGCGGGTCATGAGGGAGTGCCAGAGGTCGGCGACCTTCCAGAAGTTCATGTCCGGGTCGTCCGGCAGCGGGGCGGAGAACCCGAAGCCGGGAAACGAGGGGACGATCACGTCGAACGCCTCGGCGGGATCGCCGCCGTACGCGCCCGGGTCGGCCAGCGGGTCGACGACCTTGGACCAGTGCCAGAACGTCCAGGGCCAGCCGTGCGTGAGGATCAAAGGTGTCGGATTCGGGCCGACTCCGGGCTTGCGCATGAAGTGCACCGGCACGCCCTCGACCTCGACGTGATGGTGCTCGTAGGCGTTGATCGCAGCCTCGGCCTTGCGCCAGTCGTAGCCGGTGCGCCAGTAGTCGACGAGTTCTTGCAGGTAGGTGCGGTTCACGCCGTAATGCCAATCGTTGTTGCCCGCGTCGTCAGGCCAGCGAGTCAGCTCCAGGCGCTGCCGGAGGTCGGCGAGCACGTCGTCGGGCACGTGGATCGGCGTCGGTTCCAGCGGGAACGGCCGGGCCTCGGCACCGTGCAGCGGGGTGGTTTCGTGGCTCATCGTCGTCTCCTCGACCACTACAGGGATCCGCACGCCACGTATGGTCGTCGGCATGCGTGTGCTCTTCGCCAGTCTTGCGTCGGTCGGTCACACCTACCCGCTGATCCCGCTCGCGATCGCCGCACGAGATGCCGGGTACGAGGTGCATTTCGCCGCCGGAGAGGACGTGCACGCACCGCTGGCCGCGAACGGACTGCGGCCCTTCCGCCCGGCGGATTCGTTCTACGAGATGTATGCCGAGGATCTCGAACCGGAACTGGCACGGTTACGGCCCGACCTCGTCGTACATGAATGGGGACTGCCGGGGGCGGCGATCGCCGCGCACCGTGCCGGAATCCCCGGTATCTGGCATGGGTTCGGCCGCCTGTTCCCCGAAGGAATCGGTCTCGAACTGCCCACGAAGAACGCCGAGGCTCCCGGACGGCCGCACATCGACATCTGCCCGCCCTCCTTGCAGGACAAGGACTTCCTCGCCGCCGAAGACCGACTCGAAATGCGTCCCCTCCCGTATTCCGCACCGGCCGCACTGCCCGCCTGGGTCAGCCGGCGCGATTCCACGCCGCTGATCTACCTGACGCTCGGTACCGCGTTCGGCACCCCGGAGTTGCTCATCGCGGCCATTGAGGGTTTGGCGACGCTGAACGCACGCGTGGTGGTAGCCGCCGGCCGGGTGCGCCCGGAGCAACTCGGCGACCTGCCCGGCAACGTCACCGTGCAGACCTGGGTGTCGCAGGCGGACTTGTTGCCGCACATCGACGCTGTCGTGCACCACGGTGGCAGCGGCACCACCCTCGGCGCGCTCGCCGTCGGCGCCCCGCAACTGATCCTCCCCCAGGGAGCCGACCAATTCGCCAACGCCGATGCGATCAGCTCAGCGGGCGCCGGGCTGCGCCTTCTTCCCGACGAAGTGAGCGCGAACGCCGTCGCCGAACACGCCCGGAAGCTGTTGCCACAGCAGGGACAGGCCGGCTACGGCGACGCGGCCCGGGCGATCGCCGAGGAGATCGCCCGCATGCCCTCCCCGGACGAGGTCGCCCGCCGGTTGCCGGAATATGCCAAGCGCGGATGAGTCCCCGGACCGAACCACGCTGGTGCCGTAGCAGGCAGCGGTCCCGCCGGATGAGGCGGAACTCGTCACCGACTCGTGATTGTGACTCTTCCTCCCGCGTCATGGGCGGCCGCGCCTGCGGCCGCCCCCGACACGTAGGCGGACTCAGCCCGCCGACCGTGCTGCCCCGGTTGTGCTGTCCACGACCGCCTGGTGTTCCTTCGCCCCCGCAAGGAGCGCGACCCCGACGGCAAGGAGCAGGAGGTAGGTCACCAGGTCGACGATGTTGGTCAGCAGGTCGTGCCGGTCGCTCTGGGCGAAGGTGAGCAGAAAGCCGCCGACGCCGTAGACGAGGGGCGCCCATCGGCGGCCGCGTGACAGGTCGGCCCTTCGGGCGATGAGGATCCCCGCGACGAGCGCCACGAGCACCGACAAGATGCCGCCGACCGGCAGCAGTGCGTTGTCATGGCCGGTCGTGAGCATGATGACCCCGCCGATGCTCAGCAGCAGCCAGCCGACGGGCCACAGAGCCAAGGTGATTCGTGCGGGAAGGCCTGGTCCGGCCTCCTTCAACAGGGCGAGCCCGCCGGTCAGTACGGCGACGGCGGTACAGGCGATGGCGCCGAGCGTGTTGCCGATGTACCAGGAGGTCGTCCGCACGGCCGGGTCGCTGAACACGACGGCCCAGCCGGCGAGGAAGAGCACCCCGCCGACGATGCCGACGGCACCGAAGAAACGGGCGCGGGGAGAGTGTCGCATGGTGATCCCTGTCTGCCATGGCCGCGGAGAAGTCGGCCGGTTCGTGTACGTGGGTGTCAGATGTCCGGGTGTGTGGTCGTGAGCAGCAATACCGCGACGATCAAGGCTGCGATGAGCCGCGCAGCGGAGATCGTGACGTCGATCGGCGGGATTTTCGGGAGCACGAACGCCGGCACGCCTGTCAGCCCCGCCATCGCCTGGGCGGAGACGACCGTGTTGCGAGCCCACACCGCGCCCCGCCATGTCGGCCAGGTCGCCGCGAGGGTCAGGACTCCGATGCCGAGGACCACGGCCGCTGCCGTGGAGCCCAGCAGCAGTCGGTAGACGGACACGGCGATATCCGTACCGGCGCATGCCACGGCGAGGACCAGCCCCCAACGTGCGGTGGCACCCTTCCGTGCCTTCCCGGGAGATCTGGCGTCGCGCATCGCGGGTCCCTTCCGGCGGCGTGTGGACGTCAGTCTGCGACGGCGGGCGGTACGAGCGGATGAGGCGAGGTTCCCTGTCGGACATGCGAGGAGGGGACAGATTCCCGGTTCGATCGGGAATGCGCACCTATGGCGACTGAGGCTGTGCACTCCTGCGGCCGCGCCGCCCAAGGTCATACTTTGCGCATGGAGACAAGTCGCGGCGCGCCCGCTGCAATACGGGTGCTCCTCGCCGACGATCACCCGGCGCTACGGCGCGGACTCGCGCTTCTGCTCGAAACAATTCCGGGTATCGAGGTGGTGGCACACGCCGGGGACGGCGAGGCGACTTTGCGGGAAATCGCGCTGCACGGCCCCGATGTGGTCGTCATGGATCTGCGCATGCCCGGAATGGATGGCATTGAGGCGACCCGGAGGGTGATGCGCGATTACCCGAGTACGGCGGTTCTGGTCCTGACCATGTTCAACGAGGATGCGATGGTGACGGAGGCGTTGCGCTCCGGCGCCCGCGGTTACCTGCTGAAGACCGCCGAGTCGGACGAAATCGAGCGTGCGATCCGCGCGGTGGCCGCGGGTGATGTGATCTTCTCTCAGGCGGTGGCAGGCCGGCTGATCGACCGGCTTTCGGCGCCGAATCCACCTCTTCCGCAGTTGTCCCCCCGCGAGCGGGAGGTGCTGGACGAGATAGCCACTGGAGCGACGAACGGGGCGATAGCGCTGCGGTTACACCTGTCCCACAAGACGATCGCGAACCACGTTTCGGCGATCTTGCTCAAGCTGGGCGTCTCCACCCGGGGTGAGGCGATCGTCATCGCCAAAGACGCCGGGCTCGGTCGCCGTGGTTGACTCGCGCGTCCGCGTCACCGCAGTCGGAATCGCCGGCGCCGTTCTGGCCGCGACCGCGATCGTCTTCGCCAACCTCGCGGGCGTCTCGTGGCGGGACTGGATAGACACATACGCGATCACCAACATCGTGTTCGGCATCGGGTTCACCCTGCCCGGCTCGATCATCGGATGGCACAGGCCCGGTCACCGGGTCGGCACACTTTTCATGATCAGCGGGCTGGGCCATCTGGTCACCGCTACCAGCGGGATGCTGCTGACCTATGGGCTCGAACACGGCTGGCCACTGCCGATGGAGCGCACGTTGGTCACCTTCTACTTCGCGGGCTGGCAGTTGGGGATCGGCTTCCTCGCCAACATCGCGTTGTTGCTCTTTCCCGACGAACGGTTGCCGTCACGCCGCTGGCTTCCGGTCTTATGGCTGACGATCCTCGCCGGACTGTATGAGGCTGTCAGCAGTGTCCTGTCGACCGGCACGTTCTTCGACCATCCCGGCGTCACCTCGGTCCTCAACATAGGCCTCGTCCAGCCCAACCTCGCCGACACGATCTTCGGCCTGTTGTTCATCCCCCTGAACCTCGCCTGGATCGCGGCTCTCGTGGTCCGGTATCGGAGCGGCGACGAGCGTACGAAGCGCCAACTGCTCTGGCTCATCCTCGCGCTGATCGCCATGCTCCTGCTCAACACACAACGCTGGATCACCGGCAACGGGCCGATCCTGTTGCTGCTGTCGTTCGTGCTGATCCCCCTGGCCGTCGGTGTCGCGATCGTGCGCCACCAACTGTTCGACATCCGGCTGGTGCTCTCCCGGACACTGCTTTACGGCCTGACACTCACAGTGATCGTCGCCGCGTACGCCGGCCTCGTCGCCGCCTTCTCCATGCTCGTGCCTCCCACCGCCGAACGGGGTGTGCAAGCGGGCGCGGCGATCGCGGTGGCGATCGGATTCACCCCTGTACGCCTGCTGATGCAACGTCTCACCGGCCGCGCCTTCTACGGCGGCCGGTCCGACCCCGCCCGCACCGCACAACAGATCGGGCAGACCTTGAACCACGACGACGACCTCGTGGAGGCACTCGACCGCACCCGCATCGCCCTACGCATCCCGTGGCTGGCGCTGTACGCCTCAGACGACGACGCGGTCCTCTCCCAAGCGGGCACACCACAAGACGGCAACACCACCGAGATCGAACTGCACTACCGCGGCGACCACGTCGGCACGCTCCGCGTCGAGCTACGCCGCGGCGAAAGCAGCCTGCACACCGCCGATCGCGACACGCTGAGCCTGATCGGCACACCCCTCGCGGTCGCACTGCACGCCCTCCAACTCACCGAACAGGTGCGTCAAGCCCGCGCCGCCACCGTAGAAGCGACAGGAGCCGAGCGGGTACGCCTGCAACGCGAGCTGCACGACGGCCTCGGCCCTTCACTGACCAGCCTGGCATTCCGTGCCGACGCGGCATCTCGCCTGCTGCGATCCGACATCGAAGCCGCCGGTCAGCTGATCGGTGAGCTGCGCACTGACCTGCGAGTGGTCATCGACGACGTGCGGCACATCGTTCAGGGCCTGCGCCCCATGGAACTCGATCAACTCGGACTCGACGGCGCCTTGCGCGAACACGTGGCGGCCATCCCCAGGCAGGCTGCCCGAGAGGTCGCCGTCGAAGTCAAGGCACCCCATCCCATGCCCGCCCTGTCCCCGGCGGTCGAACTCGCGGGCTACCGGATCGCGAAGGAGGCGCTGACGAACGTGCTGCGCCACTCCAGCGCCCGCAACTGCCGCATAACGCTACGCGTCGACGACAACCTGCACGTCGACGTGAGCGACGACGGAAGCGAACCCGCCACATGGCACCCCGGAATCGGGCTCCGCTCAATCGCCGAACGTGCGGAGGAACTCGGCGGCACAGCCACCGCAGGACCGGCCACCAACGGCTGGCGGGTCACTGCATCCATTCCCATCCACGACAGCAAGGCATGACAGCTCCGGGCCCCTCTTATGCGACTCGCGGCAGAAGAGGGCATGGTCGGTGGGACGCGCATGCGTGCTCCGGAGCGTGGATGAAGCGGTGAGTTCAGCGGGATCGGTGGCAGACCGCCTCGACGTTGTTGCCGTCGGGATCGCGTACGAAGGCGCCGTAGTAGTCGGGGTGGTACTCCGGCCAGACTCGGGGCTCATGCAGGACCTCCGCGCCGGCGCCGATGGCCGCGGCGAAGAAGGCATCGACGAGCCGGCGGTCGGTTGTCGCGAAAGCGATGTGCGACTCGCGGAAACCGTCGCCGGTCGACTGCCGGCCAATCCAGAACGTGGGGCGGTCAACGCCGTATCCGATGACTGGACCGAATTCCATGATCCGTCGACCGCCGAGCGGCGCCAGAACAGCGTCGTAGAAGGCCGCGCTCTTGACGAGATCTCCGCACTGAATCGACACGTGATCAAGCATGGCGGCAGTCTGCCAGACGGCACCGACAAGCTCGGAGATCTCCATCGGGTGAGGGCGAGGGGAGATGATGGAACGCATGCGGATCGGGATCCTGGGTGTCACGCGGGTGTGGCGTGATGACGGGAGTGAGGTGGCGCTGGGCGGGCCGGTGCGGCGGGCGCTCCTGGCTCTGCTGTCGATCCGCGCCGGCGAGGTGGTGGCGCTCGACCGGCTGATTGACGATCTGTACGGCGGGCAAGCCCCCGACGGGGCGGCTCACGCCTTGCAGTCACAGGTGTCACGGCTCCGTCAGGTGCTGCGCCCCGGTGCCGCGATCGAGTTCGTCCCCGCCGGTTACCGGCTGCTGGTCGATCCTGGAATCGTCGACGCCTACCGTTTCGAGCGGCTGTCGGACGAGGGGCGGCAGGTCCTCGGGCGGGGCGACCCCGCACGGGCCGCGGAGCTCCTTCGCGCGGCGCTCGACCTTTGGCGCGGTCCCGCGCTCGCCGACGTCGCCGACGCCGACTCGGTACGGGCCGCGGCGGCTCGGCTCGAAGAGCGCAGACTCGGCGCCCTGGAGGACCGGATCGAGGCCGAACTCCAGCAGGGCGGGCATCGGGCGGTCGTCCCGGAGCTGCGGGAACTGACCGCCCGGCATCCGCTACGAGAACGGCTGTGGGGCCTGCTCATACGCGCGCTGCGAGCCGACGGCAGGCAGGCCGAGGCACTGGTCGCGTTCGAGGAGATCCGGCGGCTCCTGGTCGACGAACTCGGCGCGGACCCCTCACCCGAGCTCGCCGCGATCCACCGTTCCCTGCTACGCGGCGACCCGGTCGCGCCCGCACTCCCCGCCCAGCTCACCACCTTCGTGGGCCGTGCGGACGACCTGGCCGCGGTCAACGGCCTGCTGGCGCGAGCCCGCCTGGTCACCCTGCTCGGCGCCGGCGGCGCAGGCAAGACCCGCCTGGCCATCGAGGCCGTGAGCGCGAGCGCGGAGCTCGAGGTGTGTCTAGTGGAGCTGGCGCGGGTGCGTGACGGGGCGGAGGTGCCCGCGGCCGTGCTCGGGGCGCTCGGATTGCGGGAGAGTGGCTTTCATGCCGGGCGGGCTGGGGTGAGGCCGGAGTCGCGTCTGGTCGCGGCGCTGGCCGAGCGGGCGGTGCTGTTGCTGCTCGACAACTGCGAGCATGTGGTCGACGCCGTGGCGGCGCTGGCCGAGCGGCTGCTGAAACGCTGCCCTACGCTGCGGGTCCTGGCGACGAGCCGGGAGGCGCTGGGTATCACCGGCGAGAACTTGTGGCCGGTCCGGCCGCTCGCGCCGGCCCCGGCCGAGCGGCTGTTCGCCGACAGGGCCGCCGCGGTACGGCCGGGCTTCGTCGTGGACGATGCCAACGCCGAGGCCGTGCGGCGGATCTGCCATGCCCTCGACGGCCTGCCGCTGGCGATCGAACTGGCGGCGGCGCGGCTGCGCACGCACGATGTGGAGGAGCTCGCCGCCGGGCTGGACGACCGGTTCCGGCTGCTGTCGCGGGGCAGCCGTACCGCCGAGGCCAGGCACCAGACGCTGCGCGCGGTCGTGGCGTGGAGCTGGGATCTGCTGTCTGAGGCCGAGCGGGCGATGGCCAGGCGCCTGACCGTCTTCCACGGTGGCGCCACCGTCGAGTCGGCGCGGTGGGTCTGCGCGGTGCCGGGTGCCGAGGACGTGCTGGACTCCCTCGTCGGCAAGTCTCTGATCGAGATCGCTGATGGGCGCTACCGCATGCTGGAGACGATCCGCGCCTACTGCGCCGAGCGGCTGGAGGAGGCGGGGGAGGCCGGCGCCGTGCGGCGCGCGCACGCCGACCACTACCTGCAGCTGGCCAGAACCGCCGATCCGCACCTGCGAGGCCCCGAGCAGCTCCGGTGGCTGGCGACGCTCAAGGCGGAGGAGGGGAACCTGCACGCGGCGCTGCGGTGGGCGGCCGAGTCGGGCGAGACCGAGCTGGGGCTCGCGCTGCTCGCGTCGATGGCCTGGTACATCTGGTTGAGCGGCACCCGCGCCTCGGTGACACCCTGGGCGACCGCACTGCTGGAGGCGACCGGCACCACTCCGCCCGCGGGGCTGGAAACCGACTATGTGCTCTGTGCGCTGATCGCGGCCGCCGGTGGCGGACTGCGAGTGTGGGACCGGTGCCGGTCGGCGGTCGAGTCGATCGTCGCCGGCGAGGATCGGCCGCTGGGCCATCCGGCCATCGCGTTCCTCTGGCCCGTGATCAATACCCCGATGGGCGATCCCGCGGTGGTGATATCGGTGATCACACGTGGGCGTGCGGCATCGGATCGGTGGCAGGCGGCGATCAGCAACGTGGTGTGGGGTTATCCGCAGCTCCTGACGGGTGGGTTCGCGGCGGCCGAGGAGGCGTTCGCCACGGCTGTCGAGACCTTCCGGGCGCTCGGCGACCGATGGGGGACCGCGCTGGCGCTGGACTCGCTGGCCGGCCTGGCATATCTGCGCGACGACCCCGACAAGGCGATAGTCCTGACCGGCGAGGCCCTCGCCCACACCGAGCAGCTCGGTGCGATGGAGGACGTCACCGACCTTCTGTGCAACCGGGGCGACTATCGCGTCCATCGCGCCCGGACCGGGTCGGCGAGAGACCTCGCCGCAGCGCGCTCGGACTATGAGCGGGCCGCCGAGATCGCGCGCCGCGCGGGCAGTCCCACCTACCTCGCCGCCGCAATGACCGGCTTCGGCGACATCGCCCGGCTGAGCGGCGACCTGTCCGGGGCGCGCCGGCTGTACGAGCAGGCACTGGAGCGATTCGAGACACACTGGCTCAAGAGCAGCAAGAGCCGTCTCAACACGTTTATGGGACTTGGCAAGGTCGCCGAATCGTCCGGTGTACCCCGCGAGGCCCGGGTCTGGTACGTGCGCGCCGTCGAGGTGGCGCTGGCCGGCCCGCTCCCCGAAGGCTCCCGCGCGGTCGAGGCCCTCGCCGGGACCGCTCTCGCCGAGAACGACGCGGCGCGGGCGGCGCGGCTATTGGGTGCGGCCACCGTACTGTGGGGAAGCGCCGCCGGGCCCGATCCCGATGCCGCGAAGGTCGCCGCCGCCGCCCGGACCGCTCTGGGCGGCTCGCCGTACGAAGCCGCCTACCAGGAGGGAGCGCGGATGTCTCTGGCCGACGCTCTTCGCCTGGCGGGCGTACCGGAGTCGGCCATCAAAGTCCTGGCCGTGAGCAGAGCCCCAGACCAGTGAGCCAGCGGTGAGCGGCCGGTGAGCGCTGTCGGCCACGCTCGTCGCATGACAACCAAACCAGCGAACGCGAACATTCTGATCTCGGGGGCGAGCATCGCCGGCCCGGCACTTGCCTACTGGCTGCGCCGGCACGGGTTCACTCCCACGGTGGTCGAACGGGCCCCCGCCCTGCGCGACGGCGGCTACGCAGTCGACTTCCGTGGCGACGTGCACTTCACCGTGCTCCGGCGGATGGGTATCCTGGCCGACATCGAGCGCCTGCAGACCCAAATGGGCGACGTGTCTCACGTCAACACCGCGGGCAAGAAGGTCGCCACCATTCCCTCCGACATGTTCAGCGGCGATCTCGAGATCCTGCGCGGCGACCTGGCCCGCATCCTGTACGACGCCACCAAGGACCACACCGAATACCTCTTCGACGACTCCATCACCGCCATCGCCGAAGACGCCGACGGCGTGGCGGTCACCTTCGAGCGGGCCGCGCCCCGGCGGTTCGACCTGGTCGTGGGGGCCGACGGGCTGCACTCCAACGTGCGCGCGCTGGCCTTCGGCCCCGAGCGGGACTTCGTCGAGGACCTGGGCCTCTACCTCGCGATCTTCACCCTGGACAACCATCTGGGGCTGGACCACACCGGGCAGATGTACGGCGTCCCCGGCAAGATCGTCAACGTCTATAGCGCCCGAGACAATACCGAGGCCAAGGCCCTGTTCTACTTCGGCTCGCCCCCGCTGGCCTACGACCGGCGCGACGTCGAACAGCAGAAGAAGATCGTCGCCGAGGTGTTCGACGGGGTCGGCTGGGAGACTCCCCGGCTGCTCGATGCCATGCGGGACGCGCCCGACTTCTACTTCGACTCGATCAGCCAGGTCCATCTGGACACCTGGTCGCGCGGCCGGGTCACGCTGCTCGGCGACGCCGCCTACTCACCCTCGCCGCTGTCGGGCATGGGCACCGGCCTGGCCGTGGTCGGCGCGTACGTCCTGGCGGGCGAACTGGCCGCGGCCGGCGGCGACTACCGCGCCGGCTTCGCCGGCTACCAGGAGACGATGCGCAACTACGTCGCAGGCTGCCAGAAGGCAGGCCAGGGAGTGGCCAAGTGGACGGTCCCCGAGAGCAGATTCATGGCCTGGTTCCTCAACCAGAACTACCGCCTGATGCCCTACATCCCGTGGAAGGGCCTCCTGATCAAGAGCATCAGAAAGACGGCGAGCGCCATCACCCTGAAACCGTACGACCATGATCTTTCCGCCACCCGTGGATAGCGGTAGGGAACGACACCCGCTCATGTTCGGGCCTGCCGTACGGAAATCAGTGATCGGAAAGACCCCGCATCCCATCGGCTGGGAGCGGGGTCCACGCACCGGGGCGACGGGTCAGTCGCAGAACTCCCAAGGGCTGACGTAGGTACCGTCGTCGATGCCGGAAAGGCCGCTCCACTCGATGCACTTCGACGGGGCGTGCACATACACAGGGCCGGCGTAGGTGCTGTACATGTCCACGTCCTTCTGCATCGTGCCACCCTGGTACCGAAGGTAGACGCCGAGCTGGTGCTTCTTGCCGTCCGGCTTCTTCAGGAGGGTGACGGCGCAGTTGTCGCCGCCGCTCTTGTACAGCACGTAGACCGTCGCGTAGGCGCCGACGGCGTGGGAGTCGAGCACGTAGTAACCGGAGCCGCAGATGCCGGCGGGGGTGGCGGCGGAGGCCGGAGCCGCCATCACCGTGCCGGCCAGGGCCGCGGCACCCGCGAGCACGGCGGTCCGCTTCAAGATGTTCTTCATGGGGGCCTTCCCGTCGAATTGGCCGTTATCCATCGGCAACGCTATGAGGGCGCGATCTTGAAATGAATCCGACGGAATACTCAAAATCGCCACGAGGGCGGCTCCGGCCGTTCACCGGCGGTCCGTGGCGGGTTAAACCGGTCGCCATTTCGAATTCGACCGCGATCGGAGAACTGAGTCAGATGACTCAATTCGTTCCCCCGCGTGCGTTTGTGCGACCGAAGAGCGTGTGAAATGTCCGGCGGGCCGCTTGCATCCGCCGGCATCGCCCCCACACGGGCACGTGCCCGGACTCGGTCAGAGATCGAGGTCGAGGGCGGCGAGTTCGGTACGGGTGGTGATGCCGAGCTTGGGGAACGCCCGGTAGAGGTGCTGGGCCACCGTGCGCGGACTGAGGAACATCTGCGCTCCGATGTCACGGTTGGTGGCACCGGTCGCGGCGAGCCGTACGACCTGGAGTTCCTGAGGGGTCAGCCGGCCGACCAGGCGGGACTCGGGGACACGGGTGGCAGAGCGGTCGCCGGTGGCCCGCAGTTCGGCCTGGGCGCGGCTCGCCCAGAGCTCCGCCCCGGTGCGCCGGAAGATCTCCAGGGCCGCCCGGAGCTGGACCCGCGCCTCGGTCTTGCGATGCTCACGCCGGAGCCACTCGCCGTAGACGAGTAGTGTGCGTGCCCGCTCGAACGGCCGGTCCTCGCACGCTCCCGGCCCCAGGGCCGTCCTGAAGTGGTGTTCGGCCTCCTCCGCCGGGCTGACCAGGGCGCGGCAACGGGCCACGATGGACGGGCCGCACGGGTCGAGGAGCTTCCCGATGTCGGCTTCGAGTTCGCCGACGAGCCGGGCCGCGATGCCGGGCTTCCCGGCCCGGATCGCGGCCTCGACATGGTCGGCGGTGCTCCGGGCCCAGGCGGTGCTGTACGGCCAGGAGCGCCACCGGTTCTCCATTCGGCTCAGCGCGGATTCGTAGCGGCCGCGACCGAGATCGAGCAGGGCCAGCGCCCAGGTGGCGTCCGCCGCGCTGGGCGGGGCGCGATGGTCATCGGCATGGCGGATCGCCTCGTCGGCGTAGGCGACGCAGCGCTCGTCGTCCCCGTCCAGCGCCGCCAGCCAGGCGAGCAAGCCGCGCAGATAGGTCGCGACTGAGCCCTGGCCCGTGTCGGCCGCGATCGTGAGGGCCTGTTGGGCCGACTCGGCCGCGGCCTGATGCCGCCCGAGCAGCGCCTGAGCGCAGGCCTGGTGAAAGAGCGCGTTGGCGAGGTGCCCGATGAGGCCGGTCGTCCGCGTCTCGGCGACCATGGCCGCCGACATCTCCAGCGCCGCCGACGCGTGCCCGGCGACGGTGAGCACGCGCGCCGTCCAGGTCCGCTCCCAGACCGAGGTGGGACGGAGCGCGAAGAACATGGCGGGGTCGGCGACATCACCCGCGATGATCTTGTAGAACCCGCGTGCCTGACGCATGTACGGCTGGAAGTCGTGGTCCGCCGGCAGATCGAGCGTGTCCAGGATCGCCACCGCCTGGCCCGCGAGCGGGAGGTCCACACCGTGCCCTGCGTAGTAGGTCGCCATCACCAGCATTCCGGCGGCCTCCGCGGGCGCCTCGACGGCGATTTTGACGGCTCCGTCGAGCATGAGGCACGCGGCGACTCGCGGGCTGCCATGCTCGAACTCCAGCCGGCCACGGGCGTTGGCCAGCCGGGCGAGGACGACCGGCTCATCGGTGAGCCGCGCGGCCGCGTCGCACAACTCCTCGGCCCGCTGGAACAGGCCGGCCTCGATCGCCGCCACGGCGCCGGCCGACAGGCGCCGGCTCTGCGCCGCGCCGTCCTCGCTGAGTTGTGCCGCCCGCTCGTAGGCCGCGACGGCCGCGGCCTGGCCGTCCCGCTGTACAGAGCTCTCCGCCGTCCGTTCCAAGGCGGCGGCGGCCCTCTCGTCCGGTCCGAACGCCGCGGCGGCGAGATGCCAGGCCCATCGGTGCGGATCGCTCCCGGCGACGATCCCGGCAAGGGCTTGGTGCACGGTACGCCGTTGGGTGAACAAGGCACCCCGGTAGGCCGCGGTCCGCACCAGCGGATGCCGGAACCGCACCGAGCCGGCGGTGACGACGACGAGTCCGGCCCGCTCGGCTTCGGCCAGGGCCGTCGTCGGCACATCGAGGAGGTCGGCGGCCCGCATCACCGTGCCCAGCTCACCGGTGCCCTCCGCCGCGACGATGACGAGGAGATTCCTGGTGGCCTCCTCCAATCGGTCGATCTGCCCGGTGAAGGCGCGTTGCAGGTGTTCGGTGATCGGCAGTGGATCAGTGGGCGAGTCCTCGTCGCCCACCGTCTTGGGCAGTTCCCGCAGGGCGAGCGGATTGCCGCCCGCGGCGGCCAGCACCCGGTCCCGGAGCCGCGCCGGCAAACCGGGGGCCTCCTGGGCGAGCAGGGCCGTCGCCGCGTCGTGCGGCAGCCCGCCGAGCCACATGACCGGAAGGTCCGTGGAGGACGACGCGTGGCCGGCCGGTCGCCCGCCCTCCCTGGCCGCCATCATCAGGCCGACGGGGTCGTGCTCAAGGCGGCGTCCCGCGAAACGCAGGGTGTCGGCGGATGCGGTGTCGACCCAGTGGGCATCGTCGACCAGGCACAACAGTGGCTGCTCCGTGGCCAGTTCGGACAGCAGGGTGAGGGTGGCGAGCCCGACCAGAAACCGGTCGGCGCCTGCGGCGGGTCCCATCCCGAAGGCGCCGCGGAGCGCGGCCGCCTGGGGAGCGGGCAGCACGCCGATCCGGTCGATGACGGAACGCAGCAGGAGGTGGAGGGCGGAGTAGGGCAGCTCGGCCTCACCCTCGACACCCGCCACCCGGAGCACACGCATGTCCCGCCCGGCTCGCATCACCGCATGGTCCAGCAGAGCCGACTTGCCGATTCCCGGCTCGCCCTTCAGCACGAGGGCCCGGCCCGTGCTCGCCCGGACCTCATCAACCAGCCGATCGATGACCCCGAGCTCCGGGTCTCTCCCCAGCAACACCCCTGTGATCTTACGGCGAGACGATCACAGGGACACCGATTGTCGTCAACCTCACCCAATGCGACATTTTCGGGTCTTCGAAGGGGCGGGCTCGTACGGCAGGCCGGGTTCGTCAGGGGTGATAGCCCCGGCCGCCGGGCTGGGTCTCCTTCCACTCGTCGTAGAAGCCGTATCCGAGCGCGTAGAGGGACATGAAGGAGACGGCGACGATCACGAGGACGCCCAGCAGCGCGAGGATCCATCCCCGGCGCAGGGTCGCGGCCCGGCGGGAGCGCGACCACAACACGGCCGCTGCCGGGTATCCGACGAGGGGGGCCACGCCCATCGTCACCAGTCCGAGCCAGTTCCCTTCGGAGCCGCGGAGCAGCGATCTCACGCATGCCACCACGATGAACGCCGCCCACGGCAGCGTGATCATCCCTACCGGCACGGCCACGCAGGCCAGCAGCGCCGCGGGGAGACGAAGGGCGAGGGGCCGGTGCGGGCTCAGTGCGGGGGCCGTGTCCGTGGTGCCGCTCATCGCGTCTGGGCGGACGCGCGTGCCCGGCGCCGGGCACGCGCGGACACCAGGGCCGCTGTGCCGTCGGACGACATCAGGCCCGCGCTGCTCAACCGTCCAAGATTCATACCGGTGAGACTACGGTCCGAGTCCCGGACGTGGGCGCCGGCGCCGACCGGCTGCCGTACGGCTCGGCCGGACGTCAGGGGCGCGGCCACGACTCGTCCGTACCGCGGTGGAGAGAGCCGAGCTGCCTTACCCGGGCGAAAACCGGAGGCGTAGGGTCGACGGTATCGAGATCTTGCGGAGTGCAAGTTGCGAGGTGGGGCGGTCGATCATCGCCCAGGAGACTCGCTGATCGCCCGATGCGGCCACACGGCCCGACACCCGCCTGAGCCGCGTCACAGGAAGGGGAGCGATCATGGCCGTGCTCGCCGATTATCAGCGCGAAATCTACTTCCGCGGGCTCGAGGGCGTGCTGCCCGGCCTGCCGACCGACCTCGACGCGCTGGAACGGACGGCGGAGGAGCGGCTCGAGCCCCGGGCGTTCGCCTATGTCGCCGGGGCCGCCGGCACGGAGTCCACCGCGCGCGCCAACCGCGCGGCCTTCGAGCGTCACCGGATCGTCCCGAGGATGCTGAGCGGCGTCGCGGAGCCGGACACGTCGCTGGAGCTGCTCGGCGAGCGGATGCCCGCGCCGGTTCTGCTCGCCCCGGTCGGCGTTCTGGCGATCATGCACTCCGAGGGGGAGCTCGCCGTGGCCCGCGCCGCGGCAGGCCTCGGCACGACCATGGTGCTGAGCACGGCCGCCGCCCACTCGATGGAGCAGGTGGCGGAGGCGAGCGCGGGCGGCCCCCGGTGGTACCAGCTCTACTGGCCGAAGGACCGCGACCTGGCGGAGAGCTTCCTCGACCGCGCGCGGGCGGCCGGCTATCGGGCCCTCGTCGTCACGCTGGACAACCACACGCTCGCCTGGCGGCCGCGTGACCTGGACCAGGCGTACCTGCCGTTCCTCCGTGGGATCGGCATCGCCAACTACGTCACCGATCCGGTGTTCCAGAAGGCGGTCGGCTCTCCGATCGGCGACCACAACCTGCACGACGCCGTCCTCGCGTGGACGGCCACCTTCGGCGACGCGTCACTGAGCTGGAAGGACCTTCCGTTCCTGCGGGAACGCTGGGACGGCCCGATCATCCTGAAGGGCATCCTGCACGCCGACGACGCGCGCCGCGCCGCCGCCGCGGGGATGGACGGCGTCGTCGTCTCCAACCACGGCGGACGGCAGGCCGACGGGGCGATCGCCTCGTTGGACGCCCTGCCCGCGGTGGCCGCCGCCGTGGGGGACCGGATCAGCGTGCTGTTCGACAGCGGGATCCGCACCGGGTCCGATGTGGTCAAGGCGCTGGCCCTGGGCGCCCGGGCCGTGCTGCTCGGCCGTCCCTACGTCTACGGGCTCGGGCTCGCGGGGGAGGCGGGCGTCCGCCACGTGATCCGCAGCCTGCTGGCCGACCTGGACATCACGATGATGGTGTGCGGCATCCCGAGCCTCGGGGAGATCACTCCGGAGGTTCTGGCCGATCCGTGACCCGCTAGGCCGCCTCGGCGGCCTCGCCCACCCCTTGCAGCGTGGGGTACCGGCGCTGATGGGCGAGGAAGTGGCCCGCCCCGACGAGGAGCACGATCGGCCACTCGACGATCTCCAGGACCCCGAGCAGTCCCAGCACCGCATAGAAGGCGAGGCGGTCGGGCGGAGGCACGGTCACCGTCCCGACCAGCGGCAGGGTGACAAGGTGCGGCTCGTCCAGTTGCCTGCGTGCGCTGGTGATGACGTGCGATGTCTGGGCCATGGCGTCCTCCGAGGGCGACATATCGAGCGTGAGTCGAACGGCGGTGATGAATCACGTCGTATGCCCGCGATGCCCGGCGTGGAGTCTCCGGTAACACCAGTTGACGAGCACTTTGCCCCTTATGTGCGAGTGAGGGCGGCACCGCCCTCCCGGAACAAAGGGCGGTGCCGCGGCCCCGCGGGAGCCGGAGACGGTCAGCTCTTCGGCATCAGGACGGTGTCGATGATGTAGACGGTCGCGTTCCTGGTCGGGACGTCGCCGCAGACGACGTTGGCGCCGCCCGCCGTGAAGTTCTCGCCCGAGCCGGTCGTGGTCACCTTGGCGCCCTCCAGCGTGGTGAACGACCCGTTCTCCAGGTCGGCAGGAGTCTTGCGGCCGGCGACCACGTGGTAGGTGAGGATGCTCGTGAGCGTCTTCTTGTCGGCCAGCACCTTGTCCAGCGTGTCCTTCGGGATCTTGGCGAAGGCGTCGTTGGTCGGCGCGAAGACGGTGATGTCCTCGGCGGAGTTGAGCGTGTCGACGAGCCCGGCCTTCTTCACCGCCGTGACCAGGGTGGACAGCACGGGGTTGTTGGAGGCGGCCGTCGCCACCGGGTCGTCGGCCATCCCGGTGAAGCTGCCCTCACCGGAGGCGGGCACGGCCGAGCAGGCGGTGCCGAACGGCATGGCCACGGCGGGCGCCGGTGACATGGGGGCCTGGGTGGCCGGCGCGGCGGCGGTGGACGCCGGGGTCGCCTCCGTGCCGCCGCCGCACGCCGCGGACAGGCAGAGGGCTCCCGCGAGGACGGGCAGGGCGAGCAGGGTCTTCCTCATGATGATCTTCCTTCGGGTCGGGTCGGGTCGGGTCGGACTGATGGTGGGGATCGGTCATCGGACGGTCACGAGGACCGAGTGGCGGCCGGTCGCGCCGTCGGGGAAAGGCGGCGTCCGCTGCGACGGCTGGACCTCGCCGGCGGTGTCGGTGGCGCGGACCTCCAGGTGGTGGTCGCCGCGCGTGGCCGCCCAGTCCAGGTGCCACTGCCGCCAGGTGTCGGGCGTCGGCGTGGGGGCGAGAAGGGCCTGTGTCCACGGCCCCTCATCCACCCGGACCTCGACCGCGGCCACCCCGCGGTGCTGGGCCCAGGCGGTCCCGGCGATGGTCGTACGGCCCGCGGCGATGCGGGCGAACGGCTTGGGAACCTCGATGCGGGAGGCGGTCTTGATCGGGGCGCTCTCCGCCCATCCGCGGCGGGTCCAGTAGGCCTGCTCGTCGGCGAACCGGGTGAGTTTGATCTCGGTCACCCATTTGGTCGCCGAGACGTAGCCGTACAGGCCTGGGACGATCATGCGGGCGGGGAAGCCGTGCGCGGCGGGGAGGACCTCGCCGTTCATGCCGATGGCGAGCAGCGCGTCGCGGCCGTCCAGGACGGCTTCCACCGCAGTGCCGCCGGTCCATCCGTCGGCGGAGCGCGAGAGGATCTGGTCGGCCCCGGACCGCACTCCCGCCTCGCGCAGCAGCCCGGCCAGGTCGACGCCGAGCCAGCGCGCGTGCCCGGCGTACGGGCTGCCGACCTCGTTCGACACACAGGTCAGCGTGATGTCCCGCTCGAGCAGCGGCCGGGAGAGGATCTGGTCGAAGGTCAGCTCGACCGGCCGGTCGACGAGCCCGTGGATGCGCAGCCGCCAGTCCCGGTACGGCACGCGCGGGACGACCAGGGCGGTGTCGACGCGGTAGAAGCTCCGGTTCGGCGTGGTGAAGGAGCTCAGCCCGGGCAGGCGCAGGTCGCTGCCCGGGGGCAGGGGCCGTGCGGGATCGGAAGGCAGGGGCAGGGTGAGGCCCGCGCCGCCTGCCGCGGCGTCGCGCGCGGCGTTCACCGCACGCGCGGTCCCACCGCTGATCGCGGCGAAGCCCAGCACCGCGACTCCCGTTCGCAACAGTGCCCGCCTGTCGGCACGAACCGTCCCGGGCAGAGGCCCGGGCGCCGTCTTGGGCGCCGTCCGGGGCGCTGTTTCGCGGCGCGGCATCTGCGGTTGGCGGGCCCGGCGCAGCACCAGAAGGGCCGGCACACCGGTGACGGCCGCAATCAGTGACGGCAGCGCGTCGGTGGGCACCGCGTCGGGGCGCGACAGCGCCGCCACGGTCGCGATGGCGCCGAGCGCCGCCAGGCCCCCGGCCGCGACGCGGGGCCGGCGGGTCGACAGGACCCCGACGGCGGCCGCGCACGCGGCGACCGCGGTCACCAGACCGAGCAGCAGGACGGGCTTGTCATTGGCTCCGAACGTGCGGATCGCGAAGTCCTTGAGCCATGCGGGGGTGAGGTCGATGAACGCCGAGCCCACCGCGAGAAGGGGGCTCGCCTGCGGCCGGAGCAGGGCGGCGGCCAGTTCCGCCGCGCCCAGCGCCGCCGTCGCCGCCAGCAGGCCGGAGACGGCCGCTGCGATCGGAGGGCGAGCCCGCTTCTTGACTGTCACATCAGGGCTTCGGAGCCCCCGCGACTTCGGATTGGTCCGTGGCCGATCCGGTTTTCAGGCTGTGGGCAGGTCGAGCAGGAGAAGCGGCTGGGTGGTGGGCTGCTCCGAGCCGCCCGCGGGTTCGACGGTCACTCCGACCCTGGTCGCGCCGTCCGCCGTCGCGGCCACCACCGGCGCTATGTAGCCGGTGCCGTCCTGGCGGAGCAGACCCGCCGAACGGGCTCCCTGCGGGCCGATCTGCCAGAGCTGGTAGGTGCTGCTGTCCGGCAGGGCGGCCAGCCCCGAGGCGAGGAACACCATCTTGCCCTGGGAGCGGGAGACCACCACGGTTCCGCCCGCGGCTCCCGCCGGAACCGTGGTCGAGCGCGCGTCCGGTGCCGCGAGGACGGCGGTGACCTCCCGGTCGGCCGCTCGCAGCTGATCGAGGCCTGTCTGGGTCCGGACCGTCACGACTCCGAGCACGACCGCGGCCGCCACCGCCGTCGCGGCGATCGCGGCGGCGAGCCGGGGCCGCCAGCGGAGCCATCCGGCCAGGAGGCCCCGCCATGACCGAGCTGGAGAGCCGGAGAGCCCGGAACGCGGCGACGGCGCGACGAGAGGAGGCAGCTGACGGACCTGGCCGATCTCCGCCATGACCCGGTCACGCAGCGCGGGAGAGGGCACCACGGCCGCGGCCTGACCCAGCCGCGATGCCGTCTCCGCGAGTCCGCGCACCTCCTGGGAGCACTCGGCGCACCGGGCCAGATGTCTTTCGAACCGGCGCAGTTCGCCGTCGTCGTCGATGGCGTGCAGCGCGTAGGCCCCTGCCAGCGCGTGCACGTCGGACCCACCGCCCTGGCCGCTCATCGTTCCACCCCCAGGCAGTCGCGCAGGCGGATCAGCCCGTCTCGCATCCGTGTCTTCACCGTCGCCAGCGGGACCTTCAACAGCTCGGCGACCTCACGATAGGAGTATCCGCCGTAGTAGGCGAAAGTAACCGATTCCCGTTGAAGATCGGTCAATCCCGTCAGGCATCGCCGGAGCCGTTCCTGCTCCAGCCGGGCGGCCACCGACTCGGCCACCTCGTCGAACGGCCGGTGCACGTCCATCCGCGCCGCACGGGACTCCCGGTCGGCGCCGGCCTGGGCCGAACGGACTCGATCGATGGCGCGGCGATGGGCGATGGTCATCACCCACGCCATCGCCGAGCCCCGCTCCCGGTCGTAACGGGCGGCGGCGCGCCACACCTCCACCAGGGCCTCCTGCGTGACTTCCTCGCTCTGGGCCCGATCACGGACGATGCGCAGCACCACCCCGTAGACGGGTGCCGAGACCAGCGCGTACACCTGCTCGAACGCACCTCGGTCACCTCGCGCCACCCGGCGCAGCAGTTCGTCCAAACCGGGCGGGCCGGCATGCGGACGCCCCTCCGGCGGAGACTCGTCCTCCGGTCGCATGCGCGCCCTCCCATCGCAGCGTCGAGTCACCCGATGAAATCACCGGGCGGAACCATCCGCCCAGACTTCGGAGCCGAACGTCTGGCGGATTGGTCCCGTTACGCGACGCGTCGGCGATGGGCGGCGGACGGCGGCTGAGACACGACACCGCCCGTCCCTGAAGGGGGAGGGCGGCGTCGTGCCCGCGGTTCCGCAGGCAGGGGGAGTTGCCTGGGTCGGTCGCGGGGACGGTCCTGCCCCCGCGACCAGCGTCGCGGCTCAGTGGTGGTCGTGGCCGTGGTCGTCCTTGCGGCCCCAGGGTCCGGTGATGGCGAAGACGTAGCCGGGCGTCTGGATGTTGGCGAACAGGATCTGCGCGTCGTGGCTGAAGGTGGGGCCGGTGAACTCGCTGTCGTTGAGTTCGTTGCGCGCCAGCGTGTACGGCTTGCCCTGCTCGGTGACGCCGACCAGGTGGGACAGGCCCGCGCCGTCCTCGGCCAGGATGACGCCGCCGTACGGTGAGACGGTGATGTTGTCCGGGCCGTCGTAGTCGGTGTCGGCCTCCGGGTCCGGGTTCACGCCGAAGATCGTCTTGAGCGTGATCGTCTCCGAGTGGGGGTCGTAGAACCAGACCTGGCCGTCGTGCTCGTTGCGGCTGCCGTCGTCGTGGCGGGCGTAGCTGGCGACGAAGTAGGCGCCGCCGTCGCCCCACCAGGCGCCCTCGAGCTTGCGGCTGCGGGTGATCTGGTCATCGGTGAACTGCTTGCGCACCGAGACGGTCTTGGCGTCGCGGTCGGGGACGTCGACCCAGGTGACCTTGTAGCGCGTGCCCGGGGCCGTGGCCTCCGACAGGTCGCCGATGTGCTTGCCGCCCTTGGAGCACTTCATGGCCTGCAGCTTGCCCGCGGTGTCGCCGCCCCTGCCGAGCGCCAACTCCCGCAGTTCGCCCTTGCGGCCGTGGAAGTGCTTCGGGGGGAGCCAGCGGAAGTACAGCCCGTTCGGGCCGCTCGCGTCCTCGGTCAGGTAGATGGCCGAGGTGTGCGGGTCGACCGCGACCGCCTCGTGGGCGTACCGGCCGAGGAACTTCAGCGGGACCGGGTTCTGATTGGCCTTCCGGTCGAACGGGTCGACCTCGAAGACGTACCCGTGGTCCTTCTGGAAGACGCCGCCCGCGCGCTGTTCGGTCTCCTCGCACGTGAGCCATGTGCCCCACGGCGTGATGCCGCCCGCGCAGTTGTTGTGCGTGCCGGCCACGCTGACGTACTCGCGGACGCGGTTGCCGTGCCGGTCGACCTCGATGGTGGTGGTGCCGCCCTGGGCCCCCGGGTCGTAGGTCAGTCCGGGGAGGGGCGGCACGCCGTACGGCTCGCCCCCGCCGATCTCATGGTTGTTCACCAGGACGAAGCCCTTGGGCCCGCGGAAGCAGCCGGTGCCGTCGGCGTCACTGGGTGTGGGCTGGCCCGTCTCGAGGAGGGTCTTGCCGGCCTCGGCGACGATCTTGTAGGAGAAGCCCCGGGGAAGTGAGAGGAGGCCCTTCGGGTCCACGACGACGGGCCCGTAGCCGACGGTCCTGCCCGCGCCCGCCTGAGCGGCCTGTGCCGCCGCGGGACCGGCGATCGCCTCGATGCTGCCGCCGATGGCGATGCCCAGACCGCCGACCGCACCGGAACGGAGGAGGTTTCGACGAGAAATAGGAGAGGTCACAAGTGCACCTTTCTGGACGTAAAAGTTCAGATTTGGAGTGCAGATGATGAAACCCAATTCCGCCTGATTTAACAGTTACTTCCTTGTTCCGAACGCGAGGGTGAACGGGCGGCCAACGATCGGCTCCCAGGGTCTCACGCCGTCGAGCGACGGGGCGGCCGCGTCACGCGGCCGCCCTCGGTCACTCGTCGCCGGCGTCGCGGGCCTCGTCGGCCGCGAGGTTGGCCAGGGCCTCGTCGAGATCCTCGTCCAGGGGGTCGTCGAGCTCGGCGTCCCGGTCCACGTCCTCGTCCGTGAGGTGCACGGCGGCCTCCTCGGCGCTCGACGCGCCGGAGTCGATACCCACGTCACGACCCAGGAGCTCCCCGGAACGGTCCCCCTCCTCGCCGATCAGCCGGCCGCTGCGCGGCTCCTCCTCGTCCCAGCGTCCGGCGAGCAGGGCCGGGTCGAGTTCGGGCTCCTCCTCGGCCAGCAGTTGGTCGAGCGACTCGCCCTCCTCAGCCTCGGCCTCGGTCGTGCCGTACCTCTGACCGGCCGACCAGCGCTCGGCCGCCGTCAGCCCGGTGTCGAGCGGGTCGTCGCCGAGGTCGTCGGTCAGCAGGGAGTCCGAAGGCTCCAGGACTCCGTCGTCCTCAAGAACGTCCTCCTGGAAATCGCCGTCGAAGTCGTCGTCTTGGTCGGCCATGGAAAAGCCCCCTCCGCGGTGATGATCGGTATGACCCTGGTGTGTGGCGGCCGATCATGTCCAGTCGCCTGCGTGCCGCCGGACTTCACCCGGGACGGCACGCTTTCCTTCCGTCTCGAAAGATAGTGCCGTCTTCGTCCCGGCCGACCGGCAGGTGCCCGCCCCGGTTCCGCCCGGCCGTACGGCACGGCCAGCGGGTGCGCGACGGAGAGGGCGCCGGCCTCGCCGCGGCCGCCCGCCCGGGGGCGGCTCCCGTGTTTCGCCGAGCTGTGGGGGAACCGCGACCCGTGCGTGCCGTGCCGTACCGTCTCTGGGGGTGCAGACGATCATAGGATTGCGCCGCAGGTCAGGGCAGGTTCTACGGAGGAGGGGCGGGCCCGATGGAGGCGAAGCCGCGCATTCTGGTGACCGGCGCGGGCGGCGGTGTCGGAGGCGTCGGCCGCATGGTCGTCGAGTCGCTGCGCGAGCGGGGCGTCCCGGTACGCGCGATGGTGCATCGCGACGACGAGCGCGCCGCCCATCTGCGCGCCCTGGGCGCGGAGGTGCTCGCGGGCGACCTCACGCGGCCGGACGCCGTGGCCGAGGCGCTCGACGGCGTCGAGCGGATGTTCTTCAGCCTGAGCGTGTCGTCCTCCTACCTGGAGGCGACGGCGACCGTCGCCACGGTGGCCCGCGCGGCCGGGGGCCTCGAAGCGCTGATCAACATCTCGCAGATGACCGTGTCCCAGATGACCGCGGTGAGCACCGAGGAATCGAGCCAGCAACGGCTGCACTGGTTGTCGGAGCAGGTGCTGGACTGGTCCGGGCTCCCGGTCGTGCACGTACGCCCCACGGCCTTCCTGGACAACCCGCTCTTCACCACCCTGGTCGCACGGCCGGTCGCGGAGGCGGGGACGCTTCCGCTGCCTTTCGGCGACGGCCGCACGTCGCCGGTCGCCGCGGCCGACGTCGCCCGCGTGGTGCTCGCCGTCCTGGACGACCCGGGCCGCCACATCGGTCAGGTGCTCGAGCTGACGGGACCGCGGTCGCAGGACATGAACGGCGTCGCCGCCGAGTACTCCCGCGCGCTCGGCAGGCCCGTCACCTACGTGGACGTGCCGCCTGACGTGTGGGCCCGGCGGCTCGCCGCCCACCCCGAACTGCCGCCCCACGTGTGCCAGCACATCATCACGATGGCCCGGCTGACTCGGCACAACCGGTACGACCGTTCGACGCGCACCGTCGAGGAGATCACCGGGGTTCCGGCGCAGAGCGTCGAACAGTTCGTCGCGGAACACGCCTACCTGTTCACCGGGCCGGAAGGCCCGCCGAATGCACACTGAGCCACTCGACGGGCGGATACGCCGCGACGTGCGGGTGGAGGGCGTCGTCCAGGGCGTCGGCTTCCGGCCCTTCGTGTACGGCCTGGCCACCCGGCTCGGCCTCGCGGGCAGAGTGGGGAACGACGCGGGCGGCGTGTTCGTGGAGGTCGAGGGGACCCCCGCCGGTGTCGACGCCTTCCTGGCCGCGCTCGAACGTGACGCACCTCCGCTGGCCGAGATCGAGCGGGTCACCGTCAGAGCCGGCGAGCCCGGCGGCGCCGGCGGGTTCACGATCGTGGACAGCGACGGCTCGGGACCGCGGCGGGCCCTCGTCTCCCCGGACGGTGCGACCTGCGACGACTGCCTGGCCGAGCTGGCCGATCCCGCCGACCGCCGCTTCGGCTACCCGTTCATCAACTGCACCAACTGCGGGCCGCGCTTCACGATCGTGCGCGACGTGCCGTACGACCGCCCGAACACGACGATGGCGGCCTTCCCGATGTGCCCGGCCTGCGCGGCCGAGTACAGCGACCCGGCCGACCGGCGGTTCCACGCGCAGCCGATCTCCTGCTGGGACTGCGGCCCCAGGCTCCGGCTGGTGGACGCGCACGGGGCCGATCTCCCTGGCGATCCCGTGCGGGAGGCCGCGGCGTTGTTGCGGGGGAGCGGGGTCCTGGCGATCAAAGGCCTCGGCGGCTACCACCTGGCGGTCAGAGCCGACGACGAGGTCGCCGCGTCGACGTTGCGGGCCCGCAAGCATCGTGAGGACAAGCCGTTGGCGGTGATGGTCCCCGACGTGGAGACGGCCGCCGCGCTCTGTGAGGTCGACGAGACCGCCGCCGCCTCGCTCACCGGCAGGGCCCGGCCCATCGTGCTGCTCCCGCGACGGGGCGCCGCGACCCTGTGGTCACCTGCGGGGCCGTCTCCTGGGCCGTCTCCTCAGCCGCCGCCTGGGTCGTTTCCTGGGCCGTCGCCGTTCGCTGAGCCGGTCGAACGGCCGCCCGTGGCGCCCTCCGTGGCTCCGGGGAACCGCCGGCTCGGCCTCATGCTTCCGTACACGCCCGTCCACCTTCTGCTGCTCGCGGAGCTGGGCGTCCCGATCGTTTTGACCAGCGGCAACGTGTCCGATGAGCCGATCGCGTACGACGACGCCGACGCGCTGGGGCGGCTCTCGGGCATCGCGGACGCCTTCCTCGTCCACGACCGGCCCATCCACATCCGCACCGACGACTCCGTCGTGCGCCCGTTCCTGGGCAGGGAGTCGGTGCTGCGCCGCTCCCGGGGCCACGTGCCCGACCCCGTACGGCTCGGCCCTCCGGCGCGCCGGCCGATACTCGCGTGCGGCGCCGAGCTCAAGAACACGTTCTGCCTCGTCAAGGGGCGGCACGCGTTCGTCTCGCACCACATCGGAGATCTGGAGAACTACGAGACGATGCGGTCGTTCGTCACTGGCATCGACCACTTCACGAAACTCTTCGACGTCCGGCCCGAACTCGTGGCGCACGATCTGCACCCCGAATACCTGTCGACCAAGCACGCGCTGGAGATGACCGGTGTCGAACTGACCGGTGTGCAGCACCACCACGCGCACATCGCGTCCTGCCTCGCCGACAACGGAGAGGCGGGTCCGGTGCTCGGCGTGGCCTTCGACGGGCTCGGCTACGGCGCCGACGGCACCATCTGGGGTGGCGAGTTCCTGCTCGCCGACCTGGTCTCCTTCGAACGGCTCGGCCACCTCGCACCGGTCCCCATGCCGGGCGGCACGGCGGCGATCCGGCAGCCGTGGCGGATGGCGGCCGCCTATCTCGACGCGGCGTACGGCGGTCGGGCGCCCCAGGGCCTGGACGTGGTCCGCCGCAACCAGGCGGCGTGGGCGGACGTCCTCACGCTCGGCAGGGCCGGCCTGAACTCTCCGGCGACCTCCAGCGCGGGGCGGCTGTTCGACGCGGTGTCCGCCGTGCTCGGCCTGCGCGACACGATCACCTACGAGGGGCAGGCGGCGGTCGAACTGGAGCAGCGCGCCGACCCCGCCGAGCGCGGCGCCTACCGCGCGGCGATCTCGCGTGGACGCCCGCTCCAGGTGGCCGGCGCGGACCTGGTCCGAGCGGCGGCGGAGGACGTGCTCGCGGGTGTGGAGCCCGGGGTCGTCGCCGCCCGGTTCCACAACGGGGCAGCCGATGTCATCGTGCGGACCTGCGAGATCCTGCGCGACTCTTCCGGCGTCTCGGTCGTGGCGCTGTCCGGAGGGGTCTTCCAGAACCTGCTGCTGCTCGGGCGGACCGTCGGCGGGCTGAACGCGAGCGGCTTCCGGGTGCTCACGCACGTCCGGGTGCCGACGAACGACGGCGGGATCAGCGTCGGGCAGGCGGCCGTCGCAGCGGCGAGGGACCGCCTTCCGGTGACCGGGGACGGCTGAGGGCAGGTCCGGGGACGGCTGCCGGCGGCGGGGCGCGGGCTGCGGCGCGGCTGGGTGAAGGTGGTGCAGGGACACGGCGCGGAGCCTTTGCGCCACGTGTCCGCGGTCCTACGGTGCGTGTATGTCGGTACCTGGACAACACCATCGGATCGGCCCCGATTGCGGCACGCTGGTCGTGAAGACCTCACGGCAGGGCCTCGCCGGGCGGATGGGCCACGATCTCACCATCGAGGTGCGGCGGTGGGCGGGCGAGGTCTTCGTGGCGGAGGACGACCTCGCGGCGAGCACCGTGACCGTCACGGCCGAGATGGGATCCCTGCGGGTCGTGGAAGGCACGGGCGGCGCCGTTCCCCTCATGGACAGGGACAAGCGGGAGATCACGCAGACCGCCGGGAAGCTGCTGGACGCGGACCGGCATCCTGAGGTGAGATTCGTCTCCAGCGGGATCACCGCCACTGGTCCTGACGAGGGCGTCGTCGAGGGCACGCTGTCCGTTCGCGGTGTGGAACGGCCGTTCCGGCTTCAGGTCACCCGGACGGAGACGGGCCGTCTCCGGGGGACGGGCACGGTCATGCAGTCCGACCACGGCATCAAGCCGTACAGCGCGTTCTTCGGCGCGCTGCGGCTGGCCGACCCTGTCGGCGTGGAGGTCGAGCTCGACCTGGGGTGAGCGGAGGGACCCGGCCGGCGTGGCGCGGGCATGGGGTGTGCGGGTCGGGCCCTGGTCAGTGCGGATCGGTCACGGGAACGAAGTCGACGTCGTCCAGCGCCACCGCGTTGCCCGACTCGTCGACGAAGGCCACCGAGAGGCGCTCGTCGGTGGCGCGGCTGCGACGTTCCGAGGAAGGAGAGTCGTCGCCGAGACGGTGCCGATCACCCCACTGCTGAAGTGCGCCGAGCACGAGACGCAGTTCCCTGCCCGTGGGGGTGAGGTGGTAGCTGTGCCGCGCACGCTTGCCGGGCTCGTTGTAGGGGCGCTTCTCCATGACACCGGCCTCGACCAGAGTCGTCAGGCGGTCGGAGAGCAGATCGGTGGAGATGCCGAGGGCGGCCCCGAAGTCGCCGAATCTCGTGACTCCCATGAACGCCTCGCGCAGGATGAGAATCGTCCAGGGATCTCCGACGACCTCCAGGCTGCGCTGGATCGAGCACGCGGAGTCCTGCAGGGCGTCACGGGTGGTCCTTCTCACGCGACCAATGTACCTCCTGACTTGCTTTATCCAAGCAAGAGTGGCTAGCTTGGATTGCCGGACCTAGATGACCGTATCGCTTGAGATGACCGGTCACTTCGGAAATCCGACGCGTACGGCCGGTCGCTGACCGTCGGCCGGCGATGTCAGGTCCCACTGTGAAAGGGAGCACCATGAAGATCGAGAACTCTGTGGCGATCGTGACCGGCGGCAACCGCGGGCTCGGCCGTCAGTTCGTCGCACAGCTGATCGAACGCGGAGCGAAGGTGTACGCCGCCGCTCGCAGGCCCGAGACGGTGGACGTTCCGGGGGCGGTGCCGCTGCGGCTGGATCTCACCGACCCGGAGTCCGTGGCGGAGGCGGCACGGATCGCCACTGACGCGACCCTGCTGATCAACAACGCGGGCATCTCCACCCATACGCCGTTGATCGACGGTGATTTCGACACGATCCGTCTTGAGATGGAGACCCACTACTTCGGGACCCTCGCCGTGACGCGGGCGTTCGCGCCGATCATCGAGTCCAACGGCGGGGGCGCGATCCTCAATGTGTTGTCCGTGCTCTCGTGGGTCCACCCGGTCGACTACGGCGCGTACTCCGCGGCGAAGGCCGCGGCGTGGGCGATGACCAACGTGGTGCGGCAGCAACTGACCCCCAAGGGCATCCACGTCGCCGCTCTGCACGTCGGCTACATGGACACCGACATGGCCTCCTACGTCGACCCGGCCCACAAGATCGACCCGGCGATCGTCGCGTCGGCGGCCCTCGACGGGATCACCGCCGGGACACCGGAGATCATCGCCGACGAAGGCAGCCGCCTCGCCAAGCAGAACCTGTCCGCACCCCTGGCGGCCTCGGTCTGACGCCTGTACGGCGATGCGCGGGCCTGCCCGCCCGCGCATCGATCCGCCAGAGGTGGCCGCGTCCGCGGACCGCGCGCCGCCAGGCGGCGAATCCGCTGCCGGGGCTGTAGAGCGGCGTCAGCGGGCGGCCGCGGGGAGGTCGTCAGGTTCGTCGGCGCGCCGGCGCCCGAGTGCCAAGCCGAGTGCCGAGCCGGCGACCACACCCATGGCCCAAAAGACGATCATGACGACGATGAACTCGGGGCGCAGCACGTCGAGGACCGCCGCCTGCCACGTCGGCGGGACGGCGTCGCCGGTGCTCAGGTAGCCGGCCCGCTCGCGCATCCAGACCACGGCCTCGGGGATGCCGACGGCGAGTATGGCCACCAGGGCCCCGATCCCTCCCAGCGCTCCGGCGCGCAGCCCCGACCCGAAGGATCGGTCGCGCCAGGCCGTGGCGAGCGCGACGGCGAGCAGCAGTGCGCTCGGGGCGGGCACCCAGAAGCCGAGTATGCCGCCCCGGTCATGCGCGAGCGACCAGCGCGAGGCGGCGAACGACCCACCCGCCATGAGGAGTGCCACCCCGGCCGCCTGCATCCACGCGCCGTGCGGCCGCCCGGACCGCAGCGCGGCCCACGCCCCTCCGAAGGCGAACCTGCGGCGCTCGGCCGGCGGGTCGATCGCCGCGAGCTCGGACCGCAGCGCGGCACCCCACGCGGACCGGTTGCCGGGCAGGTCGGCGGTGGCCAGGTCGAGCAGGAGTTGCCACACGTCGCGTACCGCGTGCCGGCGGCCCGCGGTATCGGCGCGGGCGCCGAGCGCTGCTCCGAGGACGGGCCACGGCAGGGCCCAGATCAGCGCGGCGAGGAACACCTCGAACGGTATGAGCAGGTCGCCGCCGGCGAGGTTCACGACGACGGGAAAATCGCCGGGCGCCGCCAGGAAGGCGGCGCGCAGCGGCAGGTGCACGGATGCGGTGCCCGCGGCGACGGCGACGAGGGCGAGCAGCCCGGCGATGGTCCCGGCTCCGAATCCGCGGGCGCGGGCCACCGCGGCGGCGGCCAGGCCGGCGAACGCGCCACACCCGGCCGCCGCGAGCAGTCCGAGCACGATGGACAGCAGCACCACGTCGAAGCCCCAGCGCGGGCCGTTCGTGACCGTGGCCAGGTACGCGCGCCCCAGGCCGCCGGTGGTGAGCGCCGCACCGGCGGCGACACCGATCAGCGCCGGCCACACCGGGCGTCGGGTGCCGCCCCGCCATGCTGCGCGGATGCGGGCGGCGAGCGTGCCCACACCGCCCCGGCGTACGGCGCCACGCAGCCGGGCCGCGAGCACGACGATCGCAAGCAGGGGCGCGGGCGCGAGCACCCCCAGGAAGAGGAGGAAATCGAGCATCGAGGGCCTCCGAACGACAGGGCGGGCCGGGGGTCGGATGGTTGCGGGCCGGGTGGTCCGCGGGTCGAGCGTCGAGTGGTCACGGGTCAGGTGGACCGCGGGTCGAGCAGTCTCGGGTGGTCGTGGGTCAGGCGGTCGCGAGTCGGGTTGTCGCGGGGTCAGGTGGTTCTGGGCGCGAGCCGGGCCGCGCCGGGGGCGGGTGCACTGTCACCGGCGCGCGCCGGTACGGCGACGGAGCGCGCGAGCTCGGCGCCCGCGATGGTGAGCCGGTACAGGTGCCGGGCCGGCCGCCCGCGTGGCGGGTCGGTCTCCCAGGAGGTCTCCACCAGCCCGCGCTCGAAGAGGCGGATGAGGATCGGGTAGACCGTGCCTGCCTTCAGGCCGAGGGCGCGGCACAGGTCGTAGCCGTGGCTCCAGCCCACGCCCGTCTCGGCGAGGGTGGTGAGCACGGCCGCGGTCTGCGGGGAGGGACGTCGTGCGCGTGCCATGACTCTAATATCTACCTAGATAGAGTTAGTGCGCAAGACCCTCCCGCGCGACGCGGCACCAGCGACTCCGGCGGGCTGCCGCAGCCAGGCCGCAGCCAGGCCGCAGCCAAGTCGCGGCCAGGCTCGCCGACTGCCGGCGACTACGCCGACGCCGCGTACGCCGAGCCGACCACTTCGGTGCCGCCGTTGTCGCCCTCCTTTGCTGCCGCCGGCTCACGCAATGAGATGACCTCTAAGGATCACGGCGGTGATTGCTCGACTTGAAAGCGGTCATAGCACCCATAAAGGGCATCCGAAATCGGATATAAATGACATTTCAGATCAAAACAATATTTATAGGGTCAACATCGTCAATAGATTGATAAGTGCTGGATAAAAGGCGATGCTCACCGTTTGTCGACTGGATGGCGCGGAAATCAAGGCATTGCAGGCACGGCCTATCAAAGGTCGATAGAAAGACATTTTCCATAGTGTTTGGAAAAAGTCAGAGCATATAGGGCGACAGTCCTTTCAAGGGAGAAATTAAATGCCCAACTTCAAGAGCCTCGTCGGCGCTCTCGCCATCAGCACCGCGCTGACCGGCGGGGCGGTCGCCCTCGGCGCAGCGGTCACCACCAGCACTGCGAGCGCCGCCACGGTCATGGGCTGCGGCGGTGGCGGATGCGGCGGCGGTTGGGGCCGGAGCCACCGGAACAGCAACCACAACCGCAACCACAACAGGCAGTGGCAGCAGGCACGCCAGCACGAGCACCAGAGCCAGCACCTGATGCGCGACTTCACCTTGGTCGTGTCGCCGTTCCAGCGCAACGACAACGAGGCCACCCCGTGGCAGAAGCAGGACGGCGACTCCAAGTCGGAGGCGGAGGCCGAGGACTAAAGCCCTCGCCGAGGCCCCGCGCCCTATCCGGCGTGGGGCCTCGACGCGTGCACGCCGAGACGACCGGCACCGCCCGTCTCTGGGCCGGCGGACTCCCTCGGGAAAGCGCAGAAGGCCGCTGAAGTAATGCCGTGCGGAAATCCGCACTCATCCCGAGCTTTTTCGTTTCTCACGGAAGCCGTCCGAGATTCCATGAGAAACGAAACAACGGCCCCTTGTTCCCGCATCCGCGAGCGGTCTCTCATTTCCTGGCGTGGCCGCCGTGGCGGCAGCCCTGCGGCCGGCCTAGGAAAGCGCCGGTCAGGCGGGACCGCCTGGGGCGAGGGCAGTCGAAGTCTGCGCTGCCGCCTGCGCCACGATCCAGGGATTACGGGAAGGGAACGGAGGCGGCGCTCACCGCCTCCTCCCAGGTCGCCTGGGCCGAGGTGCCCCCCGCCGCCCGAGTCGACAGTGAACCGCAGGCCGCGGCGATCCGCAGCGCGGCGGCCGGAGGCAACCCCCGCAGCAGCGCCGCGACGAACCCGGCGTCGAGACTGTCACCGGCCCCGACCGTGTCGACCGGGGTGACCGCCACAGCCGGAGCGCGTACGGCTCCCGCATCCGTCCACGCGAGCACGCCGTCCCGTCCGAGCTTGACGACGGGGAGCATGCCCCGCGCGGCCAGATCACGCGCGGCGGCCTCGACGGCGGAGGGCCCCGCGGAGGCGCCGGCCGAGAGGGTCGGGGGCACAAGAGTCGACGGCGCATGAGCGGACCGCGAGCCCTCGGCGGCGGTGATCGCCAGCACTTCGGCCTCGTTGGGCAGCAATATGTCGGTCTCCGCGAGGACCTCCGCCAGCCCCTCCCATCGGCCCGACGGGTCGTCGTTGGTGTCGAGTGACGTGGTCGCCCCGTGAGATCGCGCGACGGAGAAGAGGGACGGAAGGTCCGCGGCCAGCCGAGGCTGGAGGAAGAACGACGCCGCGTGCACGTGACGGGCGGACGCGAGAAGTTCCCGGGGGACGTCCGCTCCGGACAGATACGGCAGGCACCCCGGCGCGGTGAGGATGGCCCGGTCCCCGCCGCCCTCGCCGATCGGCCCCTCGACCGTGTCATCGCCCACCTCCCCGCGTGGGCCTCCCGCGTCGCCTGGCGCTCCGGCCGGGGTCCGCGCCTCGGCTCGGCTCGGCCGACCGCCACGGCCTCCGTCGACCAGCACGACCGTCAGCGCAGTCGGCAGCGCGGGGTCCACGACGCAGGCCGACACGTCGACGCCCCGTGCCTCCAGCGAGGACAACATGAAGCGGCCGGCGTCGTCGTCGCCCACCCGGCCCACGAACGCCGTGCGCAGACCGAGTCGCGCCGCTCCGCACGCCATGATCGCGCCGGAGCCGCCGACGGTGAGGACGCCGGTGTCGACGAGTTCCTCGCGCTGGCCGTACGCCGGACGCCGGGGGACGCCCGAGAGGATCACGTCGGGATTGGCGTCGCCCACCACGAGGAGGTCGAACATCGCTCGGGACTCCATTTCGTGCGAATTAATGCTCGAAAGCATTGCGAATCGAGCTAATACGCGCAAGTCTTGAGCCAGTCTCGAGGAAGGAAGCCGGACGAGGCGTGCTGACATGGTCCTGCTGATCACTATGGGTCATGTCACTCCCACCGCATCGTGGGCCGAGCGGTGAGGGAGAGTGAGGAACAGCACGCATGACGCCCCTTGCCTGAACGTCAGTCCATGCGAGGAGTGCACATGCGCTATCTCAAGGCGTTGTTCACCGCCGTCTTCGCGGTCAGCCTGATCGTCACCGCGAGCCCCGCGCAGGGCGCCGCCCTGCCGGCCCCCGTCGCCTGCCCCGGCTGCTGGCATCCCGCCCTGCGGACCAGTTGGCAGTGGCAGCTGTCGTCGCTGCCGACGAGCCCCTATCTAAATGTCGATATGTACGATATCGATGGATTTGATGCCCCCGCCGCTCTGGTCTCCGATCTGCACGGCACGAGGCAGGGCCGCAAGGTCGTCTGCTACATCAGCGCCGGTTCCTTCGAGGACTGGCGGCCCGACGCCGGCCGGTTCCCGGCCGCGGTGCTGGGCAAGGACCTCGACGGCTGGGCGGGGGAGCGCTGGCTGGACATCCGCCGGTACGACGGCCCCCTCGGCGCGATCATGCGGGCCCGTCTCGACATGTGCAAGGCGAAGGGCTTCGACGCGGTCGAACCCGACAACGTCGACGGCTACACCAACAAGACGGGCTTCCCCCTCACGAAGGCCGACCAGCTCGCCTACAACTCGTGGCTGGCGAACGAGGCCCACAAGAGAGGCCTCTCCGTGGCCCTGAAGAACGACAACGCCCAGATCCCGCAGCTGTTGCCGTACTTCGACTGGGCGCTGAACGAGGAGTGCTTCACATACAAGGAGTGCACGACCGCGGACAACGGCGGCTACGGCTACGACCAGTTCGTCGCCGCGGGCAAGGCCGTCATGCAGGTCGAGTACGACCTCGCCACGTCCAAGTTCTGCGCGAAGGCCAACGCGCAGAACTTCAACTCATTGAAGAAACATCTGGAACTGGACGCCTACCGCGTGGCCTGCCGCGGCGTCTGAACCACCCGGGGTGGGCCCTCATCTGGGCCCACCCGCTAGGAGCGACCCATTGAAGATCGTTTTCATCGGCGCCGGCAGCGTCGTGTTCACCCAGGGCCTGCTGGCCGACCTGGCGAGCTTCCCGGAGCTCGCGGAAAGTGAGATCGCCCTCCACGACATCTCGGCGGAACGGCTCGCGGTCGCGGAGACCGGAGCGCGCAGGATCGCCGGCGAGAGCCGTACCGGTCTGGTCATCACCACTCACCGCGACCGGCGCGAGGCGCTCGCCGGAGCCGACTTCGTGATCAACATGGTCCAGGTGGGCATGCACGCCGCCACCGTGACCGACTTCGCGATCCCCGCACGGTACGGCCTGCGCCAGACGATCGGCGACACGCTGGGCGTGGGCGGGATCTTCCGGGCGCTGCGCACCTTCCCCTTCCTGGACGCGCTGGCGGCCGACATCGCCGACGTCTGTCCCGGCGCGTGGCTGCTCAACTACACCAACCCGATGGCCATGAACATCACCTACCTGGCGCGCAAGCTGCCCAGGGTGGTCGGCCTGTGCCATTCGGTCTACTGGACGATGGACGGCCTGGCCGACCTGGTCGGCGTGCCGTACGAAGAGATCGACTACCTGTGCGCCGGCGTCAACCACCAGTCGTGGGTGTTGCGTTTCTCGGCGAACGGGGAGGACCTCTACCCGCGTCTGGACGCGGCCATCGAGAAGGACCCCGAACTGCGGCGGCGCGTCCGGGTGGAGATGTACCGGCGGCTCGGCTACTACCCCACCGAGTCCAGCGAGCACTCCTCCGAATACCTCCCCTGGTTCCTGCGCCACGACGAGGAGATCGAGCGGTTCCGGCTGAACGTCGGCGAGTACCTCCAGATCAGCGCGGACAACGTGGCCACGTACGAGCGCGCCCGCGCGGGGGAGTTCGAGCCGCCCGACGCCACGATGGAGTACGCCCCGCAGATCATCCACGCAATGGTGACCGGCCGGCCCCGAGTGGTCTACGGCAACCTGCCGAACCACGGGCTGATCTCCAACCTGCCCTCCGGCTACGCCGTGGAGGTCCCCTGCCTGGTGGACCGGCTGGGCGTGCGTCCGATGGCCGTCGGGGACCTCCCGCCGCAGTGCGCGGCGCTGAACCGCTCCTTCGCCACCGTCGGCGAACTCACCGTCCGGGCCGCCGTCGACGGCAGGCCCGAGCACATCCGCCACGCCGCGATGGTGGACCCGAACACCGCGGCGACCCTCACCCTGGAGCAGATCTGGGAGTTGTGCGACGAGATGGTGCGCGCGCACTCCGACCTGCTGCCCGAGTCGCTCCGAGAGGAGATGAAGCCATGATCCGCAAGCTCGCCATCGTCCTTGCCATCGTCCCCGCGCTCGGCTTCGCGACAGCGTGCGGCGGCCAGTCCGGCGATGACGGAGGCAAGGTCAAGGTCGTGTGGTGGCACGGCCAGACCGAGGCCGAAGGCCAGATCCTCAAGGACCTCGCCGACGAGTACAACAAGTCGCACCCGGGGGTTGAGGTCGACCCCGAGGTCGGCACGACCAACGTGGACGAGATGCTGCAGAAGGTCCAGGCCGCGCTGGCGGGCGGCGAGCCGCCGGACGTCGCGTACATGTACGGCTCCTGGTCCTCGACCCTCGCCGACACGCCCAAGGTCGTCGACCTGTCCTCGATGGTGAAGGACCCGGCGTTCGGCTGGGACGACTTCTGGCCCGCCGCGCGTGAGGCTGCCACGGTCGACGGCAAGGTCATCGGCGTCCCGTCCGTCGTCGACAACCTGGGACTGATCTACAACAAGAAGCTCTTCGACGCCGCGGGCATGCCGTACCCGACGAAGGACTGGACCTGGGACGACTTCCGCACGGCGGCGAAGAGGCTGACCGATCCCGGCAAGGGCGTCTTCGGCACGTCATACGTGGTCACCGGTGACGAGGACACCGTCTGGCGCTTCTGGCCCATGGTTTGGCAGCAGGGCGGGGCGATCCTGAACTCCGACGGCAAGACCGCCGCCTTCGCCTCGCCGCAGGCCGTGCAGAGCCTCGACCTGTGGCGGGCCATGGCCGTCGACGACAAGTCGGTCTACCTGGACCAGAACGGCGAGAAGTTCCTGCCGCTCTTCTACAGCGGCAAGGTCGGCATGGAGATGGCGGGCCCCTGGGCGATGCGCGACCTGGCCGACCACAACGTCGACTACGGCGTGGTGCCGCTCCCGGGTTATGGCGGCAACCACCAGACGATCTCCGGCCCGGACAACTGGGTGGTGTTCGACAACGGCTCCAAGCGGGCCCAGGCGGCCAAGGACTTCCTCGCCTGGCTGACCAAGCCGGAACAGGACGCCCGCTGGTCGCTCGGATCGGGCAACCTGCCCATCCGCCAGGCGACCTCGAAGCTGCCCGCCTACAAGAAGTTCGCGGAGCAGTTCACCGGGGCGGACGCGTTCCTGGCCAACCAGGCCAACGCGGTGCAGGCCCGCCCGTCGATCGCGGGGTATCCCGACATCTCGGCGAAGGTCGGCGATGCGATCGACCGGGCACTCCTCGGCCAGGAGACGGCCCAGCAGGCACTCTCCGGCGCCGCCGCGGAGGCCGACAAGATCCTGGCGAAGGGCTGACATGGCCGCCGACGCGCTCACGATGCGCGGACGGCGGGCCAGGCCACGGGTACGGCTGATGCCCCACCTGACCGGGTGGGGCTTCGTCGGGCCGGCGACGCTCGTCATCGTCGGCCTGTCGATCTTCCCGGCGGTCTGGGCGCTGATCCTCTCGCTGCGGGACGACAACCTGCTGGCGCCCGGCTCGTTCGTGGGGCTGCAGAACTACCGCGACCTGCTCGACGATCCGGATCTGCGGGCGGCGACCCTGCACACCCTGCTGTACTCCGTCCTGTACGTCCCGGGGTCGCTCATCATCGGGCTGCCGATCGCCCTCGCGCTCAACCGGCCGATCCGGTTCCGCGCGTTCTACCGGACCTGTCTGTTCGTGCCGTACGTCGTCTCGGCGGCCGCCACGGGCATCCTCGCCAACTTCATCCTCGATCCGCAGTTCGGCATCGTGAACGACCTGCTCGCGGGCGCGGGCATCGCCCGCCAGGGGTTCCTGCAGGACCCCTCGCAGGCCTTGCTCACCTTGGTCGTGGTGTCGCTCTGGGGCTCGGTGGGCCTGCCCATCGTGGTCTACCTGGCCGCGTTGCAGGACATCCCGCGTGAACTGCTCGAAGCGGCGCGGGTCGACGGCGCGGGCGCGTTCCGGGTCTTCCGGGCGGTGACCCTGCCCCAGCTCAGGCCCGCCACCGTCTTCCTGGTGATCTGGCAGACGATCGACGCGCTGCAACTGTTCGACCTGGTGTACACGACCACCAAGGGGCAGCCTCTCGACTCCACCACCGTGATCGTGTTCTACCTGTACCAGCAGGCCTTCCAGCTGTTCCACGCCGGATACGGGGCGGCCGTGGCCTACGCGCTGTTCGTGGTCACCCTGGTCGTGTCCGGGGGCGCGCTCTGGTACGCCCGGCGAGGGGAGGCGCCCTCATGAAGCGTCAGTGGCCCTACCACCTGATCCTCATGCCGCTGTCGTTGTTGTTCGCGGCGCCGCTGGTGTGGATGCTCATCACGTCGTTCATGCCCGACGCCGAGATCAACGCCTTCCCGCCGCGCCTGTGGCCCAGCCACATCGACTTCGGCGGGTACCTCAAGGTCCTCACCGAGGACAGCTACCCGCGGTGGTTCGGCAACACGCTGCTGGTCACCGCCGTCGCCGTCGTCTCCCACCTGGTGTTGTGCTCCCTCGCCGGGTACGGCTTCGCCCGGCTGCGCTTCCGCGGCAGGGGCGTCGCCTTCGTGGCCATCATGGCGACCGTCATGGTGCCGACCCAGGTGCTGATGATCCCGACGTTCCTCGTCTTCAAGAGCTTCGGCCTGATCGACACGCTGGCCGCGGCGTTCCTGCCGTGGCTGGCGACGGCGTTCGGGGTCTTCCTGATGAGGCAGTTCTTCCTCAGCCTGCCGCGCGAACTGGAGGAGGCCGCCCGGATCGACGGCTGCAACCGCCTCGGCGTGTTCTTCCGCGTGGTGTTGCCGCTCGCCCGTCCCGCGCTCGCGACCCTGGCCGTCTTCACGTTCCTCGGCGCGTGGAACGACCTGATCTGGCCGCTGATCGCCATCAACTCCGAGGAGACGTACACCCTGCAGGTGGGTCTCACGACGTTCGCGGGAGCACGGCACACCCAGTGGTCGGCGCTGATGGCCGGCAACGTGCTGGCGACCTTCCCGCTGATCGCGGCGTTCGTCGTGGCCCAGCGGCACTTCATCGCGACCATGTCGTTCAGCGGGCTCAAGGGATGACCCGCGGAGAGGATCGAGCATGAGCCGGCCGGTCACACTGGTCGTCGTCGGAGCGGGCATGCGGGGCACGGTCTACGCGCGCCACGCCGCGGCCGCGGGCGCCCGAGTGGTCGCCGTCGCCGATCCCGACCCGGCGCGCCGGGCGGCCTTCGCCGCCGAGCACGGGCTGGCGCCGGAACACGTCCACGCCGACTGGACGGCCCTGGCCGCCCAGCGGGCGGCGGACGCCGCCGTCATCGCCAGCCCGGACGGACAGCACGCCGAACAGGCGGTGGCGTTCGCCCGTACGGGCCACCACCTCCTGCTGGAGAAGCCGATGGCCACCTCGGAGGCCGACGCACGGCGCATCGTGGACGCGGTGGAGGCGGCCGGAGTGATCCTCACGGTCTGCCACGTGCTCCGCTACACCGTCTACACCCGCGTGCTCACCTCGCTTCTCGCGGCCGGACGGGTCGGCGAGATCGTGAGCGTGCAACACCTCGAGCCGGTCGGCTGGTGGCATCAGGCCCACTCGTTCGTGCGCGGCAACTGGCGGCGTGAACAGGACGCGCCCATGTTGCTCGCGAAGTCGTGCCACGACATCGACTGGCTGCTCCACATCACCGGCCGCCCGGTCGAACGCGTCTCGTCGTTCGGGTCGCTGAAACACTTCACCGCGGCCAACCGGCCGGAGGGCGCCGCCGACCGGTGTCTCGACTGCGCGGTCGAGGCCACCTGCCCCTATTCGGCGCCCCGGCTCTACCTCGACTGCCTGAACGATCCGGACCGCACGTTCTGGCCGTTGAGCGTGGTCACCTCCGACCACACCGAGGAGGGCGTGCGGCGGGCCCTGCGCGAGGGGCCCTACGGCCGGTGCGTCTACGCCTGCGACAACTCCGTCGTCGACCATCAGGTGGTCTCCTGGGAGTTCGCCGGGGGCGGCACCGTCTCGTTCACCATGACGGCGTTCACGCCGCAGGAGCAGCGCAGGACCAGGATCTTCGGCACGCACGGCTACCTGGAGGGCGACGGCACCCTGCTGAAGCTCACCGACTTCCGTACGGGCCGGGAGGAGGTCGTCGACACGAGCGCGGAGAGCGGAGCCTCGGCGGCCGAGGGCCACGGTGGGGGAGACGGAGCCCTCGTGGACGCCTTCCTCCGGGCCGTGGCCGCGGGCGACCCTTCGCTGGTCTGGACAGACGCCGCCACGAGCCTCGCCTCCCACCGCGTCGTATGGGCCGCAGAACAAGCCCGCCAATCCGCCACCGTCATCCCCCTACCCCCGCCGTGATCATGCACAGGTTCGTGTGCGGCGGTGCTGGCCTGCGCAAACCTCTGTCGTGATCATGCGCAGGTTCGTGTGCGGCGGTGTTGACCTGCGTGAACCTCTGTCGTGATCATGCATGGATTCGTACGCGGCCGTGCTGACCTGTGCATACGGTCCGCGTGATCATGCGCGGATTCGCTGACGGCCGCTCTGACCTGGGCATTCCTCTTGCGTGATCATGCGCAAGATGCGGGGCCCAATTGACCTGTGCGCAACTTCCGCGAGAACGCTGCGACCATAGCCGCAGCGACCGCGCGCAGGTTACTTCGCGTTCTCTGCTCGACGGGCGATGTGTCCGCCGAAACTATTCGGGCGCCCCTTCGATGTCGCCGATCGAATAGGTGGAGACAATGAACTCCCGCAACCGTGTGCGTGCCGCGTATAGAGCGCGCGTGGTTTCCACGGCGTCATCGATCAGAGCTCTAGGCTCATTCTCGGAGTTGATCGCGAACACGGTGGCGGCGATGCTGTGGGCGTGGAGTACGTGTCCAGAGTGCCGCGACCGCCGCTGGACGGGCTGATCGACGACCTTTACTACCTGGAGGGTGCGCCGCCGTACGCCCGGCTGATGCTGCCGCCGATGCCGTCGGCGTTGCTCATCGTCAACCTCGGGGCGCCGTTCCGCATCCGCGCGGGCACCGACATCGAGACGGCCGAGTACGCCGACGGCTGCGTGGTCACCATGCCCACCCGCGCGTTGGAGTTCGGCTACCCACTCCGGACCCGGTCCGTCGGCGTGCACGTCAAGCCGTGGGGGCTGGCGCCGTTCCTGCCGATGCCCGCGGCCGAGCTGTGTGACCGGCCTGTGACGGTAGAGCAGGTTTGGGGCCGGCCCGCCATTGCTGAGCTGCGAGACCGGCTGGCCACGGCGGACGGACCGCACGAGATGCTGACGCTGCTCGAGGAGGAGCTGATGCGACGGCTGTGCGAGACCGCCGGCCTGGGGCTGGTCCGCCATACGAGCAGTGTCATCGCGGCGACCAGCGGGGCGGTGGCGATCGGCGACCTGAGGGTGGCAGCCGGTGTCAGCAGCACTCATCTGGCACAGCGGTTCAAGGAGCTCATCGGCGTCACGCCGAAGCGGCTGGCCCGAACCTACCGCTTCGCCGCCACCGTTTTCGCGATCAACCCCGCCGGACCGATCGACTGGGGCGACCTCGCCGGTGGCGCAGGCTACTTCGACCAGGCCCACTTCGGCCACGAGTTCCGGGCGTTCACCGGGCTCACGCCGACCCGGTACGTCGAAGTCCGGCGGCGGTTCCTGCGCGAACATCCCGGCCACGTGATGGACGGCTGGCCGCTGCCGGCCGATTGATTTCTTACAAGAAGCGACAGCTCACGACACGCTAATTTGAGGGCACCCCAAAGCAGAGGAGAGCCCCGTGGGCAAGGTGGTCATGTACAGCTCGGTGTCGGTGGACGGCTTCGTCGCGGACGAGAATGACCAGCCCGGACCGCTGTTCGACTGGTTGTCCAGCGGTGACGTCCCGTTGGACGAGAGCGGCGAGCTGAAGGTGTCGCAGACGTCCTACGACTACACCCGGCCGTACTGGGACCAGATCGGAGTCACGATCGTCGGCCGCCACGTCTTCGACATGACGGACGGCTGGGACGGGAAGCCTCCGGGCGGGATCGATCACGTGGTCGTCGTGTCGCACCGGCCGATGCCCGAGGGCTGGGACCCCGAGGCGCCGTTTCACTTCGTCGACGGCGTCGAGGCAGCCGTGGCCAAGGCGCAGGAGCTTGCGGGTGACCGCATGGTCGAGGTCGCCGCTGGCGACGTCGGTGGCCAGGTGCTTGCCGCGGGCCTGATCGACGAGGTGCGCATGGACGTCGTACCCGTCGTGTTCGGGTCCGGCAAGCGCTACTTCGGGTCGGTCCACGCGCAGCACCTGTTGGAGGATCCTGAGGTGGTGATTCAGGGCAACCGGGTGCTTCACCTGCGCTATCGGGTGCGCCGTTGACCGATCTGAGCGGGTACGCGAAGAAGTCCACTGCGAACGGTGACACAAGATCGGGCCTCCGGCTGCGTTTGCGCATCGCTGTCCCTGGTTGGGCAGCCGACACCGATCCGCCCCAGCACCTCACCTGGCGGCAACTTGCTCAGGGTGCGGCCGAGCTTGGCGATCTCGACCAGCGGCCTGGGGACGCCGGCGCTGAGCGACTCGATCAGCTTGACCATCAGCTCGCGGCCTGCGGCTGGGTCGGGTGCCGGCAAGCGGCGATCATCCGCTGGTAGATGCCCCAGGTGGCCTCGACCTCGACGTGCTCATCGATGGCGAACAGGGCCGTGAGTCGGGCGGCCTGCTTGTCGGTGAGCAGGTCGGCATCGGTGTGCAGGGTTCGCCGGGCACGGTAGAGCGGGTCGTTCTTACGGCCGCGGCGGCCGCGGGTGGTCTGCTGAACGCGGCGGCGGCAGTCGTTGAGGGCGTCGCCGGCAAGGCGCACCATGTGGAAGGGGTCCATCACCGCGACCGCGGCGGGGATCTCCTCAGCGGCGGCGGTCTTGAAGCCGGTGAACCCGTCCATCGCGACGACTTCCACGGCCTCGCGCCACGCCTGGGGGCGCTGGGTAAGCCAGGCCTTGAACGCGGCCTTGGAGCGGCCCGGGATCATGTCCAGCAGCCTCGCTGGACCCGTACCGGCGCGCAAAGGCGACGTCGAGACCCGCCATGACGCAGCATGAGAATGTCTTCATCGCGCTTTCCTTGCGGCCGCACCGGGCCGGAATCTAGCCTGCACGGATGCAGGCCGAGCCACGCGGCACGATGCACGGCTGGATCTGGCGTGCGAATCTGTTGCCGTTCGCCCAGACGATTGCCGATCTTGTCCGGTGCCGACTCGATGACGGCACGCTCACTGCCGGCGTCGAGGGCTCCGACGCCGACGACGACAGCTGGTTCACGTTCGTCCTGGACGGGCGGCCCCGCGTCGAGATGCACTTCGCGCGCACTCGCACGGACGACACAGTGCTGGTCGACGTGGAGTTGGACGGCATCGACAAGCCACTCGAGATCAGGACTGCTCTGTTGCTGGACGTCTGCAACCGATACCGCCTGACGCCCGAGGCAGGCTGATCTGAACCCAACGTCCACGCTCACGGACAAACATCCGCTGCAGGAGGAACCCTCATCGGCCACACCGTCGATGCCCACCATCATCACGATGAAAATGGCTCAATGTAGAGCGGCACAAGTAGGGTCGGCATATCGACACTGGCGACGGAGACGGAATTGATTCCTGGACTGGCCGATGTGGAAGCAATCGCCCGCGGCGGGTCTACAATTCTCGGCGCGGTGAGAAAATCCGACCAGCATTTACGGCAAGACGTACGCGAATCACTTATGGAGCTCTTCGCGATTCTCGACGACTGGTGCGACATGGCGGAGGAGACGGCGGTCTTCCTCACGCCAGGAATTGATCCCCGAGAGCTACGAATCGGTCCCCGGCAGTTGCGTGCCGATGTCCTTCGGGTGACCTTGAAGGATATCGACGGCGTCTACACGGAGAAGGCGCCGATACTGGTGCGCTGGCGGGCTTCGAAGCGTCGTCAGGCGGCCCGTCGCAGCCTCCGGACGTTCCTCAAGATCTATTGTCCTGAAGTGTTCGATCAGGTCGTCAACGCCACAGAGGATCGTGCGGAATGGATTCTCCGATACAAGGCGCAGGTCGACGGTCTTCCGAATTCAGAGAATGAGCTTAGAGCTCTGATCGATAACGCCGTGGAAACCACGCGCGCTCTATACGCGGCACGCACACGGTTGCGGGAGTTCATTGTCTCCACCTATTCGATCGGCGACATCGAAGGGGCGCCCGAATAGTTTCGGCGGACACATCGCCCGTCGAGCAGAGAACGCGAAGTAACCTGCGCGCGGTCGCTGCGGCTATGGTCGCAGCGTTCTCGCGGAAGTTGCGCACAGGTCAATTGGGCCCCGCATCTTGCGCATGATCACGCAAGAGGAATGCCCAGGTCAGAGCGGCCGTCAGCGAATCCGTGCATGATCACGCGGACCGTATGCGCAGGTCAGCACGGCCGCGTACGAATCCGTGCATGATCACGGCGGAGGTTTGCGCAGGTCAGCATGGCTGCGCACGAACCTGTGCATGATCACGGCATGCGGTGGGGGTCATGACAGGACGTTGAGGAGATGGGTGACCTCGCGGGCGACGGCGTCGCGCCCGACCCTGACGTACGCCCGGGAGTCGACCACCGACGGGTGCGTGTCGAGGTGACCGCGGACGGCCTCGGTGAAGGCCTTGTTGAGATGCGTGGCGATGTTGATCTTCTTCATGCCGTGCCGTACGGCGGCGCGGAGGGTGTCGTCGGGCACTCCCGAGGAGCCGTGCAGCACGAGCGGGACCGGCACCGCTGCGTGGAGCTCCGCGATGAGGTCGAGGTCGAGCACGGCGTCCTTGGTGGTCATCGCGTGGGAGCTGCCGACGGCCACCGCCAGGGCGTCGACACCCGTACGCGCCACATAGTCGGCGGCCTCGTGTGGTTTGGTGCGGGCGCCCGGCGCGTGCACCCCGTCCTTCCCGCCGACCTCGCCGAGCTCGGCCTCCACCCACACGCCGCGCTCGTGGCACCAGGCGACGACGTCCGCTGTGGCCGCCACGTTGGCCTCGTCGTCGAGCGCGGAGGCGTCGAACATGACCGAGCCGAGCCCGAGCGTGACGGCCTCCTCGACCAGGGCGCGGTCGGTGGCGTGGTCGAGATGTACGGCGACGGGCACGGCCGCGGCGCGGGCGACGGCCAGTGAGGCCACCGCGATCGGGGCCAGAGCCCCGTGGTAGCGGACCGCGTTCTCGCTGATCTGCAGGACCACGGGGGTGTCCGCGGCCTCCGCTCCCGCGACGATCGCCTCGGCGTGCTCCAGCAGGATGACGTTGAAGGCGCCGACGCCCGCCGGAGCGTGACGGGTGATGTCGCCGATGCCGACGAGGGGCATGGCCGGCCTCCGTTTCTGTGGTGCTTCGGGTGGGGGGTCAGGCGACGGGCTCGATGCTGATCGCGGGGTGGAGGGTCCGGTAGACGCCGGGGTCGAAGTCGCCGGCGAGGGGAGCGGCGACGGCGGCGGCTCCCAGCGCGGTGGCGCGGCGCAGCCGGTCCGGCCAGGGGGTGGCTTCCACGAGGCCGAGGGCGAGCCCCGCCACCAGGGCGTCTCCCGCGCCGGTCGGGTTTCCCGAGATCTCGCGCGGCATGTGGGCCCGCCAGGATCCGCCAGGTGTCACCGCGAGCGCCCCGCCTGCTCCGAGTGAGACCACGACGGACTCCGCGCCGGCTCTCCGCAACGCCTCCGCCCGGGCCGCGTCGGGAGACGGGTGCGACGTCACCCGGCCCTCGCCGGGCATGGCCCGCGCGAGTTCCTCCGCGTTGGGTTTGACGATCGCGGGACGGCCGCTCAGGGCGTGGCGGAGCGGCGCGCCGTCGGCGTCCACGATCGCGGGCACGCCTCGCTCCGCGGCCATGGCCGCGAGCCCGGCGTAGAAGTCGGCGGGAACGCCGGGCGGCAGGCTCCCGGAGATCACGACGGCGTCCGCCCGGCTGGCGAGACGGGTGAAGTGGCGGGTGAAGCGGACGAGGTCCTCGTCGGTCACCACCGGGCCCGGCTCGTTGAACAGCGCGTTCCGTGGGGCTGCGGCCGCACCGGACGCGGACGCGCCGGGGTCGGAGACCACGAGGGTGGTGCGTGACTCGGCGGCTATGGGGGTGAAGTCCGCGGCGACGCCCGCGAGGGCGAGGTCGGCCAGAACGGCGTCGCCGGTACGGCCTCCGGCGAGGCCCGTGGCGAGGACCTCGTGGCCGAGAGAAGTGAGCACGCGGGCGACGTTCACGCCCTTGCCGCCCGCGCGGCGGTGGACCGCGCTGACGCGGTTCATGCCGTTCCAGTCGACATCGCCGACCACGTAGGTCACGTCGAGAGCCAGGTTGAGGGTGACGGTGAGGATCATGCCGCGAGTTCTGCCTGGTCGCATGCGTCGGTGGGGGAGATCACTGCGGCCTCCCGACGGAGGATGGTTCGTTTATGCATCTTTCATAGCATTAATGAGCAGATTTGTGCAGCGATGAACCGTGCGTGATGTGCGTCACAGCGACGCCCATCGGATGATCTAGCCGATCCGTGCAGGCCCGCGAGCGATAGATCAGATGTCGGAAATGTCGCTAAGGTGACCGAAGGCGAGGCTGTCGTGCAGAGGCCGTCGTGCCCTTTGCCCGGGGGAGGACGCCGGTTCGAATCCGGCCTGCCGTGCCGCTCATTCGTGAGGAGAGTCGATGGCGTCGAACGCCCCGGATGCGGACGTGATCGCGGACGCCCTCACCCGGCCGGAGATCGAGACCTGTCTGCAGGTGCTCGCTCAGGCGCGCGCGACGGACCCCGCGGACCCGCGGTGGGCGGCCGTGCACGAGGCCGTGGCGGAGGTCTACCGGGCGGGCAGGAGGGCGCGGAAGGCGGCCAGGCGCGCGGACCGCAGGCGCCGCGACCGTGAGGCCATGGCGGCCTCCGAGCGTTACCAGGAGCAGGATCCCGGTCCCGAGCCGCCGAGGCTGGACGCGGGACATCCGGTCGGCGCCGGGGACGCCGCGCCGGCGCCCGCGGTCCTGAGGCCGCTGGTCGGCGCCCACCGGTGCTACGTGTGCAAGACGATGTACGGCCACGTGCACCCCGTCTACCACCTCATGTGCCCGGACTGTGCGGCCGAGAGCCTGAGCCGCCGTCACGCGCGATGCGATCTGCGCGGGCGGCGGGCGCTCGTCACCGGCGGCCGCATCAAGATCGGCTTCCATCTCGTGCTGAAGATGTTGCGTGACGGCGCCGAGGTTCTGGTCACCTCCCGCTTCCCCCGCGACGCCGCCCGCCGTTTCGCGGCGGTGCCCGACTCCGCGGAGTGGCTGGACCGCTTACACATCCACGGCGTCGACCTGCTGGACTTCGCCGGCTTGGCCGGCCTGCTCGAATCGGTGCACGACCGTTTCGAGCACCTCGACATCCTGGTGAACAACGCGGCACAGACGATCAGACGGCCCCAGGCGTATCACCGTGAGGTTTGCTCGAAAGAGAACGAGCCGCTGACGGGGGCGGCGGCGCGGGTCCGGATCACGGCTCCCGCGAGGCCGGCCGCGATCGCCTTCCGCGAGGTGGTGGAGGTCGCCGCGCTCGGCCCCGCCGGCCGTGCGCTCGCGGCTGGTGAGGACGGGATGGAGTCGCTCTTCCCGGCCGGCCGTACGGACGAGACGGGCCAGCCGCTGGACCTGCGCGCGCGCAACACCTGGAATCTGCGCCTGCACGAGGTCGATCCCGTGGAGTGGCTGGAGGTGCAGACGGTGAACGCCTTCGGGCCCTTCCTCCTCACGTCCCGGCTGCGCGGGCTCATGGAGGCGTCGCCGTTCCCGGATCGCTACGTGGTGCAGGTCTCGGCCATGGAGGGGAGCTTCTCGCGAGTGAACAAGACCGTCCGGCACCCGCACACGAACATGGCGAAGGCTTCGCTGAACATGCTGACCCGTACGGCGGCCGCCGACTATGCGGCCTCGGGGATTCACATGAACAGCGTGGACACAGGCTGGGTGACCGACGAACGTCCTCATCCTGCGAAGACGGCGCAGCGGGAGTCCGGGTTCCGGCCGCCGCTGGACGTCATCGACGGCGCCGCGCGCGTCTACGACCCCGTCGTACGGGGCGTCGGCGGGCAGCGGATGTCCGGCCTGTTCCTGAAGGACTTCCAACCGGTGGAGTGGTGATGACCCAGCCGACGCCCGTGCGCTGCCCCGTGATCGAGCATCCCGATATGCCGCTCGTCGACCCCGCGGCGCTCAGCCCGCTTCTCGCCAGGCTGGCGACCTCGGTCCCGGTCGGCGCCGACGAGACGTTCCCGGTGGGAACCGTACGGCCGGACGGGCGGGTCGACCTCTGCAAGCAGGGACTCGGCGCGGCGGGCGTCATCCGGCTGCTGCCTGTGGTGACCGCCTCGCCCCACGTCGCTCACCTGCTGCTCGGCACCAACGCCATCGGCTCCGAGGGGGCCCGGACGATCGCCGGGGCGCTGAAGCCGGGCCACTCGCTGCGGACGTTGTATCTCGGCTGCAACCGCATCGACCCGGGTGGAGCCGCCGCGTTGGCCGACCGGCTGGCCGGCGACGACACCGTCCACGGCCTCTGGCTCAAGCGCAATCCGATCGGCGACGCGGGAGTCCGGGCGCTCGCCACGATGGTGCGCCGCAACACCACGCTACGCACGCTCGACCTGGTGAACACCGGGCTCACCGTGGACGGGCTGGGTGCGCTGCTCGCCGCCCTCACCGGCAGGGCCCGGCCGATCGAGCGGCTCTTCCTCGGAGGCAACGGCCTCGGTCCCGACGCCGCCCCCTTGCTGGCCGCGCTGATTCGCGACGCGGGTGTCCGCGAGCTCTACCTGGCGGCCAATCATCTGGGCGACGAGGGTGCCGCGGCGCTCGCGGCGGCGGCCGACCCCGCGCGGCCGATAGGGCTCGGCCTCGGCGGCAACGGGATCGGACCCGCCGGTGCGCGTGCGCTGGCCGCGGCTCTCGATGGGATCGAGGTGCTGGACCTCGGCCGGCCGCCGTCCGAGCGTGCCCTCGGCGCACCCGCCAACGTCACCGGGGACCTCGGTGTGGAGGCGCTCACCAGCGCCCTCGCGGGCAGCCCGCTCCGCCGGCTCGAGCTCCGCCACACCGGGGTGACCGGAAGGGGCGCCACGACCCTGCTGGAAGGTGTCCCCGCCGGCACCCGCCTGGAATATGTGGGTCTGGGCCCGGGCGTGCCCCGGAAGGTGAAGCGTTCCCTCGCGCCGCGCCTGCGCCCGGCCTCGAATACGCACCCCGACCTGCGTGCGATCGCCAGCGTCTACCGGTGACCTGCGAGCTCCAGGTCCTGCCCGGTGAGCCGGCCGCCGATCCGCCGCCGTGCCGTACAGCTCTGGATGTACGACGGGTGGTCCGGGTGCCCCGTCAGGACTCGTCGGCGGGGAAGTCGGCGGACCTGCTGACGTCGGCCCACTTCTCGGCTTCCGCGGCGCGCGCCTTGGAGGCCTGCTCCGCCAACTCGACCGCGCCTGCGCCGAGCAGGAGGCGCAGCGGCGGCTCGTCGAGACTCACGACGTCGGTGATGATCCTGGCCGCGCGTTCCGGGTCGCCCGCCCACCGGTGCACGGTGGACTCCCGGTAGCGGTTCATCGCACCGACCGTCTCGTCGTAGTCCTCGCTCACCGGCGGGGTGCGCATCGAGGAGCCGCCCCAGTCGGTGCGGAAACCGCCGGGCTCGATGATCGTGACCTTGACGCCGAAGGGCTTCACCTCGTTGCTGAGGACCTCCGAGAAGCCTTCGACGGCCCACTTGGCGGTCTGGTACGCGCCCATCCCCGGGGTGCCGCCGACGCGTCCGCCGATGGAGGAGAACTGGATGAAGTGCCCCGACCGCTGCCGGTGCAGCACGGGGAGGGCGGCCTTGGTGACGTTGACGACGCCGAACAGGTTCGTCTCGATCTGGGCGCGGAAATCGTCGTCGGGGGTGTCCTCGATGGAGGCGCTGTTGGCGTAGCCGGCGTTGTTCACCACGACGTCGAGCGTCCCGAACTCGTCGATCGCGGTCTGTACGGCGGCGCGGGCGGCAGCCGCGTCGGTGACGTCGAGCGCGATCGCCCGTACGGCGTCGCCGTACTCCTTCACGAGATCGTCGAGCTGCTCCGGACGCCGCGCGGTCGCGACGACCCTGTCGCCGTTGTCGAGCGCCGCCTTGGCGAGCTCCCGGCCGAAGCCCCGGGAGCTGCCGGTGATGAGCCAGGTCTTGGACATGAGGAGTTCCTTCATTAACTAACTGACCAGTTGGATACGAGCCAGGAAACACCCGCCCGGCGGGTTGTGTCAACTAACCGGTTGGTTGGCCCGAGTGGTAGGGTCGCGGGCATGGTGCGGGATGCGGATCGGACGAAGAAGCGACTCCTGGAGGCGGCGGCCGACGAGTTCGCCGCGCGCGGCATCGCGGGGGCCCGGGTCGATCGCATCGCCGAAGCCGCCGGATGCAACAAGGCGATGATCTACGCGTACTTCGGCAACAAGGACCAGTTGTTCGACGCGGTCTTCACCGCCCTGGTCGCCGCGACCATCGAGCACGTGCCGTTCGACGCCGCCGACCTGCCGGGGTACGCCGGGCGGCTGTTCGACCGTTACGAGGACGATCCCGCGACCGTCCGCCTGGCCACCTGGTACCGGCTGGAGCGGCCGAACGGGGCTCCGCTGCAGGCCATCGTGACGTCCAACGTCGGGAAGCTGGAGAAGGTGGCGCGGGCGCAGCGAGAGGGCGTCTTGTCAGATCACTACACGCCGGTCGAACTCCTGACGCTCGTCATCTCGGTGGCGGGGGCGTGGGCATCGGTCACCCCCGAGTTGGGCACGAACGCTCCGGCCGACCGCGACCGCCGTAGGCGCACCGTCGTCGACGCCGTGCGTCGGCTGATCGCCGACGGCCTTCACGAGGCCTGATCCGCCCCGTATAGGTATGGTTTGCGCCGTACCTTGCTCGCCTCGATCGCGGTGCCGATGGTGCTGCTCGGTTTCGGTTTCGGCCTGCCGGGCGCGTGGACGGCGAGGCCCCGTCCCGCCGTCCCGCCGTACGGAAGCGGGGCGACGGCCGGGGTGCTCTCGCGTTATGGAGTGTGCCGTCAGGCGGGGAGGATCACCGACCGGGTGAGGTGCAACGGCCGGTCGGGGTCCAGACCGGCGGCGTGGGCGCGGGCGACAGCCACCCGCTGGACGCGGATGAGTTCGGCCATGGGATCGAGGGTCGTCTCCAGGAGCGTGCCGCCGGTGGCCTCGACCTGGTCGCGCATCCCGCTGGGAGCCGCGCCGAGCGTCCAGGTGATCCGTCCCGGTCCCGCGATGGCGATGGGGCCGTGGCGGTATTCCATGGCGAGGTGGGCCTCGGTCCAGGCCCGGCACGCCTCCCGCATCTTCAGCGCCGCCTCCTGGGCGATGCCGTACGTCCAGCCGGTGCCGAGGAAGGAAAACTGCTCGGCGGCGATCAGCGACTCCGGTAGCGGTTCGGCGAGCGCGTGCTCGGCGTCCGCGATGGCGGAGGCCAGGTTCTCGCCGAGGTGCGTGCGGAGGAGGGCGAGCTGGGTCGTGGCGAAGCGGGTCTGCACCACGGACCGCTCGTCGGCGAAGCCGAGGACGATCGTCTCGTCCGCCAGCCCGGTCACCGGCGTGTCCGCGTCCGCGGTGATGGCGGTCGTCCTGGTGGAGGAGCCGGACTCCTTCACTTGGCGAAGGAGATCGAGGACCTCGGTGGTGGTCCCCGACCGGGTGAGGGCGAGGATGCGGTCGTAGGGCCGCCGGAGGGGCGTCTCGGAAGCGGGGAATGCGTCGGTCTCCCCGTGTCCCGCACGCTCGCGGAGGGCCGCGTAGCTCTGGGCGATGAACCAGGAGGTGCCGCAGCCGACGACGGCGACGCGTTCACCGGGGGCGGGCAGGGCCTGGGCCGGAATGGCGGCCACCTCGCGCCAGCAGTCCGGTTGTGAGGCGATCTCGGCCTCGGTATGGGTGGTCATGCCGCCTCCAGGTATGGTTCGTTTCTGCATATTTCATAGCATTATTGAACAGCTTTGTGCAGAGCTGGGGGTGGGATCCGGTGTGTGTGCCAGGCTGTTGCGCGGCGGGTGCGCCGGGAGGCGGGGCAGCGTGAGTAGGCAGGGTGAGGCACGGTGAGCAGGTACGAGCGGTGGAACGCCATCCTCGAACTCCTCGCGGAGGAGGGCCGGTTGTCGGTCGAGCAGGCCGCGCAGTCGCTGGAGGTCTCCACCGCGACGATCCGGCGTGATTTCGACGAACTGGCGGGCCAGCAGTTGCTGATGCGGACGCGGGGCGGCGCGGTCACCCAGAGTGTGAGCTACGACCTCCCCCTGCGGTACAAGACGGCCAGGCACGCGGGGGAGAAGCAGCGCATCGCCAAGGCGGCCGCGGCCCTGGTGGAGCCGGGCGCCGTGGTCGGGATGAACGGTGGCACGACCACCTCGGAGGTGGCGCGAGCGCTGGCCACGGTGGCGGATCCGGAGGTCGGCTTCACGATCGTCACCAATGCGCTGAACATCGCGGCGGAGTTGACCGTCCGCCAGCACGTGAAGATCGTGGTCACCGGCGGGGTGGCCCGGCCGCAGTCATACGAGCTGATCGGCCCGCTGGCGTCGGGGGTGCTGGAGCAGGTGGCGATCGACGTCGCCTTCCTCGGGGTCGACGCGATCGACGTCGACGCGGGGGCGACCGCGCATCACGAGGGGGAGGCGAGCGTCAACAGCCAGCTCATCGAGCGGGCCGGCCGCGTGGTGGTCGTCGCAGACGCGTCCAAGGTCGGCCGCCGGGCGTTCGCGCGGATCTGCGCGATCGACGCGATCGACACCTTGATCACCGACGACGGGCTGTCCGATGACGCTGCGGCTCGTCTCACCGAGGCAGGCGTCACCGTGACCAGGGTGTGAGCATGACCAGAGCGTGACGCACAGCCAGGAAGCGTGATCATGCACAGGTTCGACAGAAGTGTCCCTGACCGGCCACATCTTGGGCCGTGATCATGCACGCATTCGGTGAAGGCTGCCTTGACGTGGCGCTTTGTTGTTCGTGATCATGCACAGGTTCGGGGAATGCGGCTCTGACCTGGGCTGAATGGCTCGGTGATCATGCACGTACGTGTCGCGTGCGTGGATCACTAACCGTCGACGTGGGGAGTCCGGCATCTCAGCCACGAATTCCTGCATGATCACGGATGGCATTGTTGCTGGTCGGAGGCAATGCGACCGAACCTGTGCGTGATCATGGGGTGGATTCAAGCAGGTCGGAGGGGGTTCCGCCGAACCTGTGCATGATCACGCCCGATGTCGGGGCTAGTCGGGGGCGGTTTTCCCGAATGTGTGCATGATCACGAACAAGGTCGGGGCTGGTCGGGGGCGGTTTTCCCGAATGTATGCATGATCACGCCGGGGAGAGATGGAGGGTCAGCGGCGGGATTCGTGGGCGGTGACGAGTTGTTTGGGGGCGGTCAGGCACCATGCCTCGGTGACGAGCTCGAACAGCTCCTCCCGATCGATCTTCGCCAGATGCACGACGACCCAGCCGAATCTGCCCGTGGTGAACTGGACCTCGAACACGTCGGGGCGCTCGGCCACCAGCGCGATCTGCTCCTCGATCGTCGCCTTGAGGCCCACGGTCTCGGTCCGCTCCCACAGGTAGCCGAAGCCCTTGCCCCGCACCTTCAGCGCGATCCAGCTGTCGCTGTCGCTCAGCTTGACCTCAGGGAGATCGCCCAGCATCTTCAGGAACTCGTCGACGGTCACACCCATGGCTTTACATGTACCAGAGCGCTCCGACATTTCTCCGGGATCGCCCGGATCTCGTCTCCTGCGATACCGCCAGTGCATGATCACGGAAGAGATCTGAGCAGGTCGGCGACACTGTCGCGGAAAGTGTGCATGATCACGGATGGGGTTTGGCCAGGTCAGTGATGCCGTGACCGAATGTGTGCATGATCACGCCCGGGGTTGGGGCAGGTCACGCGTGCTTTTGCCGAAGGTGTGCATGATCACGCCGGAGGGGTGGGGCGGGTGGGTTTTTCGGCGTGGCCGCCGAACTCGCTGCGCATCGCGGACAGGGCCGCGTCGGTGAACTGCCCGAGCCCGCGCGATTCGAAGCGCTCGATGAGGGCCGCCGTGATGACCGGGGCGGGGACGCCCTCGTCGATCGCCGCGTCCACCGTCCAGCGGCCCTCGCCGGAGTCGGAGACGCGCCCCTCGAAGCCGTCGAGTTGGGGCGAGCGGGCGAGCGCGTCGGCGAGCAGGTCGACGAGCCACGACGAGATGACGGAGCCGCGGCGCCAGACCTCCGCGACCTCGGCGACGTCGATGTCGTACTGGTACGCCTCGGGGTCGCGGAGCGGCGCCGTCTCGGCGTCGATCTCGCGGCCCTGCTTGCCCACGTTGGCGTGGCGGATGATGGACAGGCCCTCGGCGATCGCGCCCATCATTCCGTACTCGACGCCGTTGTGGATCATCTTCACGAAGTGCCCCGCGCCGCTGGAACCACAGTGAAGGTAGCCCTCCGCGGCGGTCCCATCGCTCTTGGCCCTGCTCGGCGTGGGTTCCACGCCGCCGGCGCCGGGCGCGATCGTACGGAAGATCGAATCAAGCCGCTCGACCGCCGCGGCCTGGCCACCGATCATGAGGCAGTACCCGCGATCGAGGCCCCAGACCCCGCCTGACGTGCCGCAGTCGACGTAGTGGATGCGCTTCGCGGCGAGCCGTTTGGCCCGGGCGATGTCGTCCCGGTAGTAGGAGTTGCCGCCGTCGATCACGACGTCGTCCTCGTCGAGCAGATCGGTGAGCTTGCCGAGCATCGGCTCGACGACGGCCGCGGGCAGCATGAGCCAGATCGCCCGCGGCCTGTCCAGCTTGGCCACGAAGTCCTGGAGGGAGGTGGCGCCGGTGGCGCCCTCGCCTTCGAGTCCGCGCACGGCGCTCTCGTCGACGTCGTAGACGACACAGCGATGGCCGTCCCGCATGAGCCGGCGGACGAGGTTGGCCCCCATCCGGCCGAGGCCGATCATGCCGAGCTGCATGGGCCTGTCCGTCGCCATTGCTCCTCCCGTCCCGCCCGGGTCTTGCCCGAGCGTCGCGCCCGGCGAAGTCCGAGCGTCCCGCCCGGGCCGCCCCGAGCATCGCGCCCGGGCTTCGCCGGGCTCAGGTGGGGCCTACTTGAGCCCCCGGTATCGGCGGATGAGGGTGTCGGTGGACGAGTCGTGGGCGAGTTCGGGCTCCTCGTCGCTCAGCAGTTCCGGGGCGATCTGGCCGGCGAGCACCTTGCCGAGCTCCACGCCCCACTGGTCGAAGGAGTCGACGCCCCAGATCGTCCCCTGGACGAAGACGATGTGCTCGTAGAGCGCCACCAGTGCCCCGAGCAGGTGGGGGGTGAGCCGTTCGGCGAGCAGCACGTTGGTCGGCCGGTTGCCCTCCATGACCCGGTGCGGCACCACGTGGTCCGGGGTGCCCTCGGCCCTGACCTCCTCCTCGGTCTTGCCGAAGGCGAGGGCCTGCGCCTGCGCGAAGACGTTGGCCATCAGCAGGTCGTGGTGGTCGCCCAGCGGGTTGAGGCTCTTCCCGAAACCGATCAGGTCGACGGGGATCAGCCGCGTGCCCTGGTGGATGAGCTGGTAGAAGCTGTGCTGGCCGTTCGTGCCCGGCTCGCCCCAGTAGACGGGGCCGGTGTCGTAGTCGACCGCCCGGCCGTCCAGCGTCACGTGCTTGCCGTTCGACTCCATGGTGAGCTGCTGGAGGTAGGCGGGGAACCGCTTCAGATACTGCTCGTACGGCATGACGCCGATGCTCTGCACGCCGAAGAAGTTCACGTACCACACGGAGAGCAACCCCATGATCACCGGCAGGTTCTCCGCGAGCGGCGCCGTGCGGAAGTGCTCGTCCATCTCGTGGAAGCCCGCCAGCATCTCGGCGAAGTGCTCGGGCCCGATGGCGAGCATCGTCGACAGGCCGATGGCCGAGTCCATCGAGTACCGGCCGCCGACCCAGTCCCAGAAGCCGAACATGTTGGCGGTGTCGATGCCGAACTCCGCGACGCGCTCGGCGTTCGTGGAGACCGCGACGAAGTGCCGCGCGACCGCCTCGTCGGTGCCCAACTGGGCGACGACCCAGTCACGCGCGGAGTGGGCGTTGGTGAGCGTCTCCAGCGTGCCGAACGTCTTGGACGAGACGATGAACAACGTCTCGTCGGCGAACAGGTCGTGGGTCGCCTCGGCGAAGTCGGTCGAGTCGACGTTCGAGACGAAACGGAACGTCAGGTCGCGCTTGGTGTAATGGCGCAGCGCCTCGTAGGCCATGACGGGCCCGAGGTCGGAGCCGCCGATGCCGATGTTGACGATGTTCTTGATGGGCTTGCCCGTGTGGCCCTTCCACTGGCCCGACCGGACGTGGCGGGCGAAGTCGGCCATCCGGTCGAGGACGTCGTGGACCTCGGCGACGACGTCGGTTCCGTCGATGACGAGCGAGGCGTCCCGCGGCATCCGGAGCGCGACGTGGAGCACCGACCTTCCCTCGGAGGTGTTGATCTTTTCGCCCTGGAACATCAGGTCCCTGCGCCGCTCCACCTCCGACTCCCGCGCGAGATCGGCCAGCAGGCCCATCGTCTCGTCGGTGACGCGGTTCTTCGAGTAGTCGAGATACAGCCCGGCCGCTTCCGCGGACATGCGCTCGCCCCGCCCGGGGTCCTCGGCGAACAGCTCACGCAGGTGGCGGCCGCTGATCTCGGCGTGGTGCCGCTCGAGCGCCTTCCAGGAGGCGCGGTCACGGAGCGGGGTGGTGGACATCGGTAATTCCTCCGGTCGCTGGCGAGGTGGCCGCCGCGCGGGCGGTCGCTGCGAGATTTCTCAGTGATTGCATCCTTCCCCATGCGTTCGGTCCGCCGCTCACCCGGGATCCGCATCGGACACACGCGTGCCCCCCACGAGGTCGCGGGCGATCCCCGCCACGCGTTCCGGAGTGAAGCCGAATTTCGTGAGCAACTGCTTGAGAGGCGCGGAGGCGCCGAAGGTGTGCATGCCGACGACGACGCCCCCGTCGCCGACGTAGCGGTCCCAGCCGAGGGTCGAGGCCTGCTCGACCGCCACCCTGGCCTTCACCGCCGGCGGCAGGACCTCGTCGCGGTACTCCCTGGGCTGGCGGTCGAACAGCTCCCAGCACGGCATGCTCACCACGCGGGCGCCGATGCCCTCCTCGGCCAGGTCGTCGCGGGCGGCGAGGGCGATCGACACCTCGGAACCCGTGGCGAGGATGATGACGTCCGGATCGCCCGAGGGCGCCTCCGCCAGAATGTAGGCGCCCTTCGCCACCCCGGAGGCGGCGCCGTACCGGGACCGGTCGAGCGTGGGCAGCGCCTGCCGGGACAGGACCAGCGCGGCAGGCTCGTGCCGCAGTCCCGCCACGATCCGCCAGGTCTCCACCACCTCGTTCGCGTCGGCCGGCCGGAAGACCAGCAGACCGGGCATCGCGCGCAGCGAGGCCAGTTGCTCGACCGGCTGGTGCGTGGGCCCGTCCTCGCCGACGCCGATCGAGTCGTGCGTGAAGATGTGCAGAACCGGGATCTCCATGAGCGCCGACAACCGGATGGCCCCCCGCGCGTAGTCGGAGAAGATCAGGAAGCCCGACCAGAACGGGCGGAGCTTGGTGAGGGCCATGCCGTTCGCGGCGGCGGCGGACGCGTGTTCCCGCACACCGAAATGGAGGTTGCGCCCGCCCGGCTCGCCTGGTTGGAAGTCGCCGGCGCCCTCGAAGGACAGGTGTGTCTTCGTCGAGGGCGAAAGGTCGGCGGACCCGCCCAGCAGCCACGGGATCGCCTGCGCGAGCGCGTTGAGCACGTGGCCGGAGGAGTCTCGGGTGGCGAGGCCCTTGGGGTCGGCCGGGAAGACGGGCAGGGCCTCCTCCCATCCGTCGGGAAGCTCCCTGCGCTGGATCCGGTCGAGTTCGTCGGCGAGGTCGGGATGCACGTCCCGGTACGCCGCGAGGGTCGTCTCCCAGGCGCTCCTCGCCTTGGCCCCGCGTTCGCCGATGCCCCGGGCGAAACACTCATAGACCTCCGGCGGGACGTGGAAGTCGGCGTCCTCCGGCAGGCCGAAGAAGCGTTTCGCCGCCCTGACGCCGTCGGGCCCGAGCGGTTCCCCGTGGGCCTTCGGGGTGTCCTCGACGGGGGAGCCGTAGCCGATGTGGCTGTGGACCACCACGAGGGTGGGCCGCTCGTGCTCGGCCCTGAACGCGTGCAGGGCGCGGCTCACCTGGTTGAGGTCGTTCGCGTCCGACACCGTCGTGACGTTCCAGCCGTACGCGATGAAGCGGGCGGCGACGTCCTCGGTGAAGGTGATCCCGGTGCGGCCCTCGATCGTCACCCGGTTGGAGTCGTAGATCCAGCACAGCTTCGCCAGGCCCAGATGACCCGCGAGCGAGGCGGCCTCCGACGAGACGCCCTCCATCATGCAGCCGTCGCCCGCCAGCGCGTACACGTCGAAGTCGAACAGCGGGAACCCTTTCCGGTTGTAGCGCGCGCCCAGCCACCTGCCCGCGATCGCCATGCCGACCGACGTCGCCACGCCTTGGCCGAGCGGGCCGGTGGTCGTCTCGACGCCGCTGGTCAGCCGGTATTCGGGGTGCCCCGGCGCGTGCGACCCGAGCTGGCGGAACGTCTTGAGGTCCTCGAGCGTGACGGCCGGACGGCCGAGGATCTCGTAGTCGGGATCGACGGCGCGTACGCCGCTCAGGTGGAGCAGGGACCACAGCAGGGCCGAGGCGTGGCCCTCCGAGAGCACGAAACGGTCGCGGTTCGGCCAGATCGGGTTGGCCGGATCGAACCTCAGGAAGCGCTGCCACAGCGTGTACGCCACGGGCGCGATGTCGAGCGGGGTGCCGGGGTGCCCGGAGTTCGCCTTCTGCACGGCATCGACGCACAGACCGCGGATGGTGTTGATCGACAGCGTGTCGAGGTCGGTCATGGGCGCACCTCGGTCGGTAGCCAGCGGCCGCCTGGGGCGAGCCGGTCCGCCGCGGCAGGCCCCCAGCTGCCGCGTTCGTACGGCTCCGGCGGAGCCTTGGCGTCGAGGATGGGATCGACGATGCGCCAGGCCTCCTCGACGGTGTCCTCACGGGCGAACAGCCGCGGATCTCCGGAGAGCGCGCCGATGAAGATCCGCTCGTAGGCACTCTCGGTGTAGCCCAACTGGCTGGCGAAGTCGACCGAGACGTTCACCTCGCGGGTGCCCACGGGGGTGTTCGGATCCTTGGCGAGCAGGCTGAACGTCACCCCCGGGCCGGGCTGGAGCCGGAACCGCACGACGTTGGGCGCGGGACGTTCGCAGTCGCGGGACAGGAACAGGACGCGCGGCGGCCTGCGGAACTCGACGGCTATCTCGGTGGTGGTGACCGCGAGCGCCTTGCCCGCCCTGATGAGGAAGGGGACGTCGGCCCAGCGCCAGTTGTCGATCCAGAGCCGTGTCGCCACGTACGTCTCCGTCGTCGACCCCGCGGCGACTCCCGGAGTGTCCAGGTAGCCCGCGTACTGCCCGCGCACCGTCTCGCCGGGGTCGATCGCCCGCACCGCGCACAGCAGCCGCCGCTTCTCGTCGCGCTCGGCCTCGGCGCCGACGTCGGACGGCGGGTCCATCGCCAGGTAGGCCAGCACCTGGAGCAGGTGGTTCTGCACGACGTCCCTGACGGTCCCGACCGCGTCGTAGAACCTGCCCCGGTCGGCGACGTCGAACGACTCGGCCATCGTGATCTGGACGGAGGCGACGTGGGCGCGGTTCCAGACCGGCTCGAGGATGCTGTTGGCGAAGCGGAACATCAGGAGGTTCTCGACGGCGTCCTTGCCGAGGAAGTGGTCGACCCGCAACAACCGCTCCTCGGGGAAGTGCCGATGGAGCTCCTCATTGAGGCGCTCGGCGGACTCGAGGTCGTCGCCGAACGGTTTCTCCACCACCAGTCGCGCGTCGGCGGTGAGGCCCGCCGCGTCCAGCCCCTCGGCTATCTGCGCGAACAGGGAGGGCGGCACGGCCAGGTAATGGACGGCGAATCCCCGGTCGCCGATGGCCCGGCCGACGTTTTCGTAGGTGGCGTGGTCGGCGAGTTCGCCGGAGACCAGTTCGATCCGGGAGACGAGCGACTCCGCGGCCGCCTCGTCGACCTGCCCGCATGCGGCGGCGACGCTGTCGTGCACGTGCCGCCGGAGCTGATCGTGATCCAGGTGGCCGTGGGCGACGCCGACGATCGGCAGGTCGAGCTTCTTGTGGAGGGTCAGGCGGTACAGCGCGGGGAGGACCAGTTTCCTGGCGAGGTCCCCGGTGATGCCGTACAGCACCAAGACCTGGCCCGGTCGCTCGTTCACGGTGCCCCCTCTCGCCGTCCCGCCGGGATGAGAGGCGGGGCCTGCCCCGGACATTCCTCTCGGCACCTATACCCACAGTCCACCCATTGGTACGCAAAGCGCGCATACCTCTTATATGGCGTTGAGATGGGATAAAGGGTTCACCGACATCGTCGACCGGCCCGTCCACGCGGGCAGGGTTGGGACGCCAGGGGAATTCGCGATGACCTGGACGGCTCGGGCCGGCACGCACGATGCTCGCCATAGTCCGAGCGAGGGAGCCCAGCCCCGATGTCCGAAACTCCGGAACACGCCCGGCCGAGGACGCCTCGGTGTGAAGTGATCAATCATCCGTATGGAGGCACCTGCGACGCGATCGCGACCTGGTCCGCCGTCTTCTCGTGCGGCTGCTTCCACACCCGTGAACGACGCGTCTGCGACGGGCATCTGGATGGCCGGGTGGCATGCGCGGAGTGCCTCGAGACGGGCGACCACCAATGCCGGATGGTTCCGGGGCCGCCGGAGAAGCTCGACTGAGCCCCGGGTGCTTCCGGGGGTGTCTCAGACGGCGCCCCCAGGGATGTCTCAGAGGGCGGTCTTCGCCAGCCAGTGGGCGAGCAGGTCGCGGTCGCCGAACACCTCGAAGCGCCCGTCGGACGGCTCCCGGCGGCCGTACAGCAGGAGCAGGAGATCGCTCATCGGCCCGCGTACGGCGACGTCGCCCTTGCCGTGGCCGCGCGTCCACGTGAACGCGCCGGGGCTCAGCGTGATCGTCCACTCGCCGGAGTCACGGTCGTGCGGGTGGCCGCCGGGGACGCCCGCACCGGCGGCGTCGGCGCCGCGACCGGGGGCGTCGGTGGCGTGGATGTGGAGGGTCTCCCCGGCCCCGGCCAGTTCCCGCAGGGGCTCGGTCATCCACGGGGCCATCTTGATGTTGGCGAGGAACTCGTCGACGCCGTCGGCGGCCGTCCCGGCCTCGATGTGAGGATCGCGGCCGAGGGCCAGTTCGGCGTCGGCGCGGTGGACCGTGGTCTCGTGCAACATCCGCCGAGTCCAGAAACCCGCATCGGGCCGCGCGCTCCACGACCACACCGCAGTGCCGGGATCAGCGGCCCGCAATGCGGCGACCAGGTCGGCGCCTCCCTCCGCCAGCCAGTCCGGGTACGCGCCGGGGTCGCCGGGCATGGTGACCGGGAGGTCGCGCGGCCACAGGGGCTCGGTGACCCGCTCGGCGACGAGATGGCGCACCCAGCGGTGAACGACGCCGACGTGCTTCAGCAGCCTCGTCAGGGTCCACCCGGGGCAGGTGGAGACCTCGGCCACGGGGTCGCCGCCCCGCACGCCGTCCACCAACCGGTCGATCTCGGCGCTGAGGAGCGAGCAGCGGTCCTCGTGCGACAGGGCGCGTTCGCCTGAGTTCATGGGCTCGAGCATAGATCGACCGGCCGGAGGCCGGGGAGTCTCAAGCGTGGATCAGCCGACGGGTGGAGGAGGGAGGCCCGGGGAATCCGGTCAGGATCGTTCGGCCGACTCGTCCACGAGGATCTCGAGGATCGGGATCGCCGCCGCGAGCGCCTCGCGCTGTTCCCGGTCCAGCCGGTCGATGCGCCGGTTGAGCAGCGCCGACCGCTCCCTGCGGATGCGCGCGAGGGTCTTCCTGCCGTTCGCCGTGATGTCCACCAGGAACGACCGGCCGTCCTCGGGGTCGGCGGCCTTGCCGATGAGCCCGGCCGCCGACAGGGGCGTGATGGTCCGGGTCATGGACGGCGCGGAGACGCCCTCCCGTGTGGCCAGCTCGCCCAGGCGGATCGGCCCGCGCTGCTCGATCCGCGCGAGGGCCGACAACTGGGCGAAGGTGAGGTCCTGGCTGCCGGAGGCCTGGGCCATCTGGCGGTGCAGCCGGGCGATCACCAGCCGGAGCCTGCCCACCTCCTCCGGGTCGAGATCCCCGCCTGTGGCCTGCCGGGTGTGCTGCCCGGTCGGGTCACCCATCGTTCCTCCGGTCCTCTGCCGACTCCCGTACGGTCCCTACCGTACGGGCTGGGCCGCCCGGTCCATACACCCACAGATCGGGACATCCAATGCGCCCGCCGTACGGGTGGGACCGTGACGGCCCGTCAGCCCGCGTGCTCTCAGCCCACGCGCGCGGGACTCTGGCCGCCAACGCTATCGGGCTGGGATTGCGCACCGTCGCGCCCGCGGACGAGGGAGGCGGCCGCCGCGATGAGCGAGATGACGATCGCGAGCCAGAACACCACCACCAGTCCGTCGTGGAACGGGCCGGAGATCAGGTTGGGGAAGAACTCTCTGCCGGTGAGGGCGTGCGCGTTGGCCGCCGGCAACTGGCCCAGCGTCTGCGGGCCGAGGAGTTGCTGGATGGGGTTGTAGCCGAGGAAGGCGGCGAACAGGGTGCCCACCGGGGGCAGCGCGGCGATCGCGTTCGCCGACGCGGCGGGGACTCCCTGCGCGGTGAGACCCGTGCTGAGCGTGTGCGGCAGCGAACTCGCGAGGCCGGCCACCATCAGGGAGAAGAAGACGCCGATCGACAACACCATGCCGGCGTTCTGGAAGGTGGCCCGCATCCCGGACGCGGCGCCGCGGGCCTCCGCGGGCACGGCCGACATGATCAGGGACGTGTTGGGCGCGGCGTACAGGCCGCCGCTGAGGCCGTTGAGGAAGATCAGTGCCGCGAAGGCCCAGTAGTCGAAGTCCGTCGGCAGCGCCAGCAGGCCGAGGAACGACACCGCCATGAGCACGAGCCCGCTCGCCGCGAACAGGCGCGCGCCGAACCTGTCGGACAGGTAACCCGCGAGCGGCCCCGCGGCCAGGAACCCGACCGTGAGCGGCAGCAGGTAGATGCCGGCCCACAGGGGAGTGTCCTCGTAGTTGTAGCCGTGCAGGGGCAGCCAGATCCCCTGCAACCAGATGATCAGCATGAACTGGAGGCCGCCGCGCCCGATCGATCCCAGCAGGGTCGCGGCGTTGCCGCCGGCGAAGACCGCGTTCCGGAACAGCTTGAGCGGGAACATGGCGTCGGTGACCCGGGTCTCGATGTAGCAGAAGAGCGCGAGCAGGACGACGCCGCCGATCATGCCCGTGAGCACCCAGGGGTTCGTCCAGCCCATCGTGTTCCCTCCGTACGGCTGGATGCCGTACGTGATCCCGGCGAGCAGCGCGGTGAGCCCGACGGCGAAGGTGACGTTGCCCCACCAGTCGATCTTCGCGGGCCTGCGCACGCCGGTGTCGTGCAGCGAGCGGTAGGCCCAGATGGTCCCCACGATGCCGATCGGCACGTTGATCCAGAAGATCGACCGCCAGTTCCACTCGGCGAGCAGGCCGCCCAGCACGAGGCCGATGAACGAGCCCGCGATGCCGGCCACGATGTTCACGCCGAGCGCCATGCCGCGCTGCCGGGCGGGGAACGCGTCGGTGATGATCGCCGCCGAGTTCGCCATCAGCATCGAGCCGCCGATCGCCTGGGCGACGCGCCAGCCGATCAGCCAGAGCGCGCCCGCGCCCCCGTGGTACGGATCCAGCGACAGCGCGATCGAGGTCAGCGTGAACAGCAGGAAACCGGCGTTGTAGATCTTGATCCGGCCGAAGATGTCGCCGAGCCGGCCCAGACTGACCACGAGGACGGCGCTGACCAGCATGTAGCCCATCAGCATCCAGAGCAGGTAACTGACGTTGCCGGGCTCCAAGGGGTCGAGCCGTATCCCGTTGAAGATCGCCGGAAGCGAGATCAGCACGATCGAGCTGTTGATGGTGGCGATCAGCGTGCCCAATGTCGTGTTGGACAGGGCCACCCACTTGTAGTGGGGATGATCGGAGTCGATCCGTGGCGCACCGCCCCACCTGCGCTTCGACGTGGACTCGAGCGTTCCGTCAGCCGTCATCGGCCAGCCCCCTCGGCACTCCGCAACTAGTTACCTAATGTCAACTAACTATATGGCAGGACTCGCGGCCGGTATGTGTAGGTCCGGAGACCGAAGTGATAGATCATCGTTTTCATGGCTACGTGCCCAAGACGTTGAGATCAGCGGAGTAGGTCCCGAACCGTGCGGATATGGCGTGGTCCGCTAGGCGACGGAGGGGGCGTGCGGGGTCTGGTTCGGCAACTCTTCACCACGTATTCATCCGCGGAAGTACATGGCTGATGCGTGACTTGTCCCGTAGAGGTCGTATCAGTAAAGTCGCGCTCCGGCCGCATTCGACCCGACTCCTCGGAATCGTGTTCGCGGTATGACGCCGGCGGATGCGAGAACGTGAGAGAGGTTCGGATGAACTGCCACCGGGCGAATGCCGGATATGCCGGCGCTGGTGTTCCTCATGCTCACCGGCTCGCGCGGTGAGCCGGGCAGGTTCAGCGGGATCCGTTCGCTGACATCCCAGGGATGTCACGTCCTGTCATCAAAATGGTGTCCATATGGGCCCATTTGGCAACGATGTGACATCAACGGCTCTTTATCGCCCAGCCGCTCGACATCCTGCGAGCAGTGAGGGGCGTCAGGCAACCCCGATCAGCGGCGCAGGGGCGCCCGTCGCTGATCCGCGTCCCCCCGGTGCGCCCCGGATCACCGAATCATCTCGAATGGACGACACAATGGTTCTCCCCGACCAGCCCCAGTCTCCGTACCCGTACGCAGACCCCGGCGCCGCGCCGCAGCCCAGGACCACGAACGGGCTCTCCATCGCCGGCTTCATCCTGGCGTTCTTCGTCGCCCCGATCGGGTTCATCCTCAGCATCATCGGCCTTGTCACGGCGGGCAGGCGCGGCCAGAAGGGCAAGGGTCTGGCGATCGCGGGCATCATCATCTCGCTGCTCGCCATGGTGGCCGGTGTCGCCCTGGTCGTCACCGTCTTCAAGAACGCCGCCACCATCCTCGACCCGGGCTGCACCGAGGGTAAGGCCGTGATCCTGAGTGAGGACGCCACCAACCTCTCCTCGGACCCGGAGACGCTGAAGAAGCAACTCGGGACCACCGTCGACAAGCTCAACGCGGCCGCCGCCAAGGCGAACAGCGACGACGTCCGCAAGTCCCTGACGGCACTGGCGTCGGACTACGACTCGCTCGTGAAGGCGCTCGAGAACAAGGAGGCGCCGCCCGCGGACCTCCAGACCAGGGTCACCCAGCACGGCAACGACCTCGATGCCCTGTGCACCATCGGCGGCGCGCAGCAGTAAGCGGTTCGCGGTCGCCGGGGAGGCGGGCGTTCCGGTCGGCCGCGTGCGACGCCGCACGGCCGACCGGACACTCGCGACTCCTCTGCGGCGGACGTCGCCCGCGGAGCCGAGCCCGTGGGCGACGTACGTCGCGACGGCGATCCCCGCCGTAGCCCCGTAGCCCTGAGGATCAGGAGGCCCGGGGGAGGCGGCGGGTGAGCAGGGAGTCGCGGATCTCGCCCGCCCGGACGGCCGTCGTGGACAGCAGGGTCGAGGTGAGACCGTGGCTGTGCTCGGTTCCGCCCTGGAGGTAGATGCCCGCCGTCACGCCCGGGGTCAGTTCCAGGCGGTGGTCGCGGGCGACGCGGACGGCGTCCTCCTCGTCCCGCAGGCAGAGCTTGGCCGCCTCGCCGAGGAGCGTGCCGATGTCGTGCGGGCGGTAGCCCGTCGCGTGCACCAGGACGTCGGAGCTGAGGACCTCGCGCTCGCCGGTCGGCAGGAACTCCACCGTGACGTCCAGCCGGCTGTCCACGGGACGGACGTCCCTGATGCGGGAGACGTTGAGCATGCGCAGGCGCTCGCGCCCCTGGACCTTCTCGCGGTACATCGCCGCGTACAGCGACTCGATGAGGTCCATGTCGACCACCGAGTAGTTGGTGCCGCGGTGATAGTCGATGAGTGACTGCTTCACGCCGGGCGGGGAGTTGAAGTACACGTCGACCGCTTCCGGGTCGAAGATCCTGTTGGCGAACGGGCTGTCGTCCGCGGGGGTGTAACCGTACTTGGCGAAGACCGCGCAGACCTCGGCCTCCGGGAAGGTGCGGTGCAGGTAGTCGACCGCCTCGGCGGCGCTCTGCCCGGCGCCGAGGACGATGGCCCGGCGGACGGGAGCCCCGGTGCCGGCCAGTTCGGCGACGCGCGGGATCAGTTCGCTGTTGTGCCAGACCCGTTCGGACAGGACGGTGCCCGGCGGCAGGTGGGGTTCGAGACCGATGGCCACGGAGATGTTGCGGGCCCGCCGGACGACCGTGCCCCCGGGGGCGGACAGGTCGCGGCTGACGACGTCGAACCAGCGGATCTCGCCGTCCTCGGTCGTCACCGGTTCCACGGCCACCACCTCCGAGGAGTACCCGACCAGGTGCCCCACTCGGGCGGCGGCCCACTCGAAGTAGTCGTGGAACTCGACGCGCAGCGGGAAAAGGGTCTTCTGGTTGAGGAAGTCCACGAGCCTGTCCTGTTCCCGCAGGTAGGACAGGAAGCTGTAGTCACTCGTCGGGTCGCGCATGGTGACCAGGTCCTTCAGGAAGGACACCTGCATCGTGGCGTCGTCGATGAGCATCCCCCGGTGCCAGCCGAAGCGCGGCTGCTTCTCCAGGAACCCGGCACGTATGCGCTCACCTGCGGGCAGTCCTGCGTTGTGCTCCTCCACGGCTATCGCGAGCGCCAGATTCGACGGCCCGAAGCCGACCCCCAGGACGTCATAGATGGTGTCCGGACCACTCTGCAGTGTCTTCACCGCGGCATCGCCTCCCTCAGCGGGCCACATGCTAGATAAGGTTAGCCTTACCTTGCAAGAACAGGTTTTGACGGAGAGGATTCACACCATGCGGGTCGCCATGTTCGGCTACCAGACCTGGGGCCATCGCACGCTGCAGGCACTGCTGGACTCCGACCACGAGGTGGTGCTCGTCGTCACCCACCCCAAGAGCGACCACGCGTACGAGAAGATCTGGGACGACTCGGTCGCGGAACTCGCCGACAAGCACGGCGTCCCGGTGCTGTTGCGCAACCGGCCCGACGACGGCGACCTGCTCGCCGCGATCCGGGACGCGGCGCCGGACATCATCGTGGCCAACAACTGGCGGACCTGGCTGCCCCCCGAGGTCTTCGATCTCCCGCCGCACGGCACGCTCAACGTGCACGACTCGCTGCTGCCGGCCTACGCCGGCTTCTCCCCGCTCATCTGGGCGCTCATCAACGGGGAGGCCGAGGTCGGCGTCACCGCCCACCGCATGAACGCCGAGTTGGACGCCGGCGACATCCTGCTGCAACGGGCCGTGCCCGTGGGGCCGGCGGACACCGCGACCGACCTCTTCCACCGTACGGTCGACCTGATCGGCCCGATCGTGCGTGACGGGCTCGACCTCATCGCGTCGGGGCGTGCCGAGTGGATCCCGCAGAATCGCGCCGACGCGAGCTTCTTCCACAAGCGGTCACTCGAGGACAGCCGGATCGACTGGACCTGGCCGGCGGAGGACCTGGAGCGCCTGGTGCGCGCGCAGTCCGACCCGTACCCCAACGCGTTCACCTACCACCACGGCGAGCGGATCCGGATCGTGTCGGCGGCGGTGTCCGAGGCACGGTACGGAGGGACGCCGGGGCGCGTCTTCATCCGCGAAGACGACGGCGTGGTCATCGTCGCCGGCGCCGACGCCAGGAACGGCAGGAGGCGGGGACTGGCCATCAGGCGGCTGCGCACCGACGACGGCACGGAGCACGCGGCCGCCGACTACTTCACGGCCATGGGCGGCTATCTCACCGCCCGGCCCTGACCTCCGTGCCGCCGTCCGCCGTCTCCTGGGCCGCGCCGTCGTGGTGGCGGCCCATCGGGATGACCAGGGGCGTGCCGCTGACCGGATCCGTCATCACCTGACAACGCAGGTCGAAGACCTCCTCGACCGACTGGGCGGTGATGACGTCGGCGGGCGCGCCCTCCGCCACGATCCGGCCCGACTTCATGGCGACGACGTGATCGGCGTAACGACAGGCCTGGTTGAGGTCGTGCAGGACCATCACGACCGTGCGGTTCTCGCGCCGGTTGAGGTCGGCGACGAGGTCCAGGACGTCGATCTGGTGGGCCAGGTCCAGGTAGGTGGTCGGCTCGTCCAGCAACAGCACCTCGGTGCCCTGAGCCACGGCCATCGCGATCCAGGCGCGCTGACGCTGGCCGCCGGACAACTCGTCGACCAGACGGTCGGCGAGGCCGGTCAGTCCTGTTGCGGCCAGCGCGCCGGCGACGGCGCGCTCGTCGGCCTCCGACCACTGCCGCCACCACGTCTGGTGGGGAGACCGGCCGCGGCTGACGAGGTCGATGACGGTCAGGCCCTCCGGGGCCACAGGAGACTGCGGCAGGATGCCGAGGCGCTGGGCCAGCTCCCTCGTCGGCACGGACTGTAGCGCCCGCCCGTCGAGCCGTACGGCACCGCCGCGGGGCGTGAGCAGCCGGGCCAGTGCCCGCAGCAGCGTCGACTTGCCGCAGGCGTTGGCGCCGACGATGGCGGTCACCCGGCCGGGCGGGACCGCCAGATCGAGGTCGTCGACGATCAGCCGGTCGTCGTACGCCAGACGCAGCCCGCTCGCCCGCAGGTCCGGGCTTGTGGTCGACATCCGTTCAGCCTCCTGAGCCCGCGCGGTTCGCGCGGATGAGTAGCCAGAGCAGGACCGGCGCGCCGAGGGCGCCGGTGACGATTCCGACCGGAAGTTCCGTGCCGGGGATGAGTGTTCGCGCGATGAGGTCGGCGGACAGGACGACGAGCGCCCCGGTCAGCCCGGACGCCACCAGCGGCGGCCACGCCGTACCGGCCAGGCGCTGTGCGATCTGCGGCGCCGCCAGTGCGACGAACGCGACCGGGCCCGCCGCGGCGGTGGCGAAGGCGATCAGCCCGACGCCGACGAGCAGCAGTGCGAGCCGGGCCCTTTGCACCGGAGTCCCGAGGCCCGTGGCCAGGTCGTCGCCGAGTTGGAGCGTCCGCATCCAGCGGCCGAGCAGCAGCGCGGCCGGCACCAGGGCGGCCATGGTGACGGCCAGCGGACCCACCTGGGCCCAGTCGCGGCCGTTGAGGTTGCCGACGAGCCAGCCCAGCGCGGCCTGCGCCTGGAACCGTCCGCCGCGCGCCATGAGGAAGTCGGTCGCGCTCGTGCACATCCACGCGACCCCGATGCCGACCAGGATGATCCGGTAGCCGGTGGTCCCGCGGCGCCAGGCCAGCAGGTAGACCAGCAGGGCGGTGGCGAGGGCCCCGAGCAGGCCCAGCGCCTGGGTGCTGAGACCGCCGTCCCAGCCGAGGACGATGCCGGCCACCACCGCGGTCCCCGCGCCCTCGATGATGCCGATCATGTCCGGGCTGGCCAGCGGATTGCGGGTCATGGTCTGGAACAGCGCGCCGGACAGGGCGAACGCGACGCCCGCCAGCAGGCCGACCATGGCGCGAGGCAACCGCAGCTCTCTGACGACCAGCAGCGTCCCGGGATCCCCCGAGCCGGCGAGCGCCTTCATCACGTCGGCCAGGCCGACCGGGTAGTCGCCGATGGCGACGCCCCAGCAGAAGACCAGGAAGGCGCCGACGGCGAGGGTCACGCAGACCGCGACGAGCCGGGGCCGCAGCACACCGGAGACGGGTGGTACGGCCAGCCGGAATGTGCGCCGCGAGGAGCCCGTGAGCACAGATGGGGACGGGGTCACGCTCACACCTCCGCGAGCCGTCGGCGGCGCACCAGGGCGATGAAGAACGGCGCGCCGATGAACGCGACCAGGACCCCCGCCTGGATCTCGCTCGGCCGGACGACGAGGCGTCCGATGACGTCCGCGGTGAGGACCAGGCAGGGTGCGAGCACCGCCGACAGCGGCAGCAGCCACCGATGGTCGGGGCCGATGCCGGCCTGCTGGGCGAGGACCCGTGCGACATGCGGGACCACCAGCCCGACGAACACGACGGGCCCGATGGCCACCACCGCGCCTCCCGTCAGCAAGGTGACCGCGGCCACCCCCTGCAGCCGCACCAGGCCGAGCCGCCGGCCGAGCGAGGCCGCCACGTCGTCGCCGAGCGCGAGGCTGTTGAGCGCGGGCGCGCTCGACAACGCCAGAACGGCGCCCACGATGAGGAAGGGCAGGACCTGAAGCACCACGCCGCCGTCCCTGTCGGCGAGCGATCCCGCGTTCCAGAACCGGTAGCGGTTGAGCGCGTCGGGATCGGTCAACGCGATCGCGCTGGTGAGCGAGGTGAGCAACGAGGTGACGGCGACTCCGGCCAGCGCCAGCTTCACCGGTGTCTGCCCCGAACGGCCCAGGCCGCCGAGCAGGTAGACGAGCACGCTCGCCACGAGCGCTCCCGCGAAGGCGAACCAGATGTAACCCAACACCGACCCGACGCCCAGGACCGCCACCGACAAGACGATCGCGAACGAGGCGCCCGCGCTGACTCCGAGCACCCCGGGGTCGGCGAGCGGATTGCGGGTGAGTGCCTGCATGAGGGCGCCGGACAGGCCGAGCGCCGCACCGGCCGCGAGACCGAGGGCCGTGCGGGGGATCCGCACCGACCAGATGACGTTCTCCACGCGCGTGCTGTCGGGGTGGCCGAACAGCGTGCGGACGACCTGGTCGAGCGGGATGTTCAGCGCGCCGAGTGCTATCGACAGCAGGCAGAGCACCACGAGGAGGGCGGCGAGCACCGCCGCGAGGAAGACGGGGCGGAGCCCCTTGTCCCGCGTCACCGGGCTCTCTCCAACGACTCAGCATCCTTAGGTTAGGCAGGCCTTAACTGTAGCCCGGGACGGTCTTGTGTAGTTAGGTAATCCTTACCTTAGTATGTCGGGCGGCCGGGGCTCACCGTGTCCCGTTCCGTTCAGATTGGGAGGCTTGGTCACCTGTGTCCGGTAGAGCAGATGTCACTGAGGCGGCGACGGCGTATTGGCACAGGCGGCTCGCGCCGCTCCCGCAGGAAACGACTCTTCCGGCTGACTTTCCGTACCGGCCGCAGGAGTCCGGGGACCGGGAGACGCGTGAACTGGCACTCGACGCCGGAGCGGACGTCGCGGAACCGGCGCTGCTCGCGGCGTACGTCGCGTTGCTCCACCGGTACGGCGGCGCGGACGACGTCACCGTCGGGTACGACGGGCTGCCACTGCGGATCGCGGTGAGCGGTGGCACGAGCTTCGGCGAGCTCGTGCGGAGGGTGGACGCCGCGGTCGCCGAGGCGCGGGCACATCGGGTGCCGCTTTCCGCGCTGGTCGACGCGCTGCGGCCCGAGCCCACACGAGGCGGCGGGTTCTTCTTCAACACAGGGTTCACCACGGGCTCCGGCGCCGGTTTCGGCGCGGGCCTGGTCGCGGAGGTGAGCGCGGGGCCGCTGGATCTGGTCATGCACGTCGCGGGGGGAAGGGCGCGGGTGTCCTACCGCCCGGACCTCTTCCGGGCCGCCACCGCCGAACGGCTCCTCGGCCACTACGCGACCCTGCTGTCCGACGGCCTGGCCCGGGTGGACGCGCCCATCGGCGCGCTGGAGACGCTGACCGGCGAGGAACGGCACCGGATCCTCGTCGAGTGGAACGCGACCGGCCATGGTGTGCCGTCGCTCACCTGGCCCGAGCTGTTCGCCGAGCAGGTCAGGACGCGGCCGGACGCCGTCGCGCTGGTCTTCGAGGACATGCGTCTCACCTACGCGGAGCTGGACGAGCGCGCCAACCGGCTGGCGCACGCGCTGATCGCCCGCGGCGCGGGGCCCGAGCGTGTCGTGGCCCTCGCCCTGCCGCGCTCGGCCGAGCTGATCGTCGCCGAGGTGGCGGTGCTGAAGTCGGGCGCCGCCTACCTGCCGGTGGACACCGACTACCCGGCCGACCGCATCGGCTACATGCTGGCCGACGCCGCGCCCGCCTGCCTGGTGGCCGTCGCCGAGACCGCGGCCGACGTCCCAGTCCGTGACGGCATGGACGTGCTGGTCCTCGACGCGCCGCAGACCGTGCGAGAGCTGGCGGGACGCCCGTGCCACGATCCCACCGCGGCCGACCGCGGGCCGCTGTCGGTCTTCAACCCGGCCTACGTGATCTACACCTCCGGCTCGACCGGCCGCCCCAAGGGCGTTGTCCTGTCGCACACCGGCGTCGCCAAGCTCGTCGCGACCCAGAGTGAGCGTTTCGGCGTGGGGCCCGACAGCCGGGTTCTGCAGTTCGCCTCGCCGAGCTTCGACGTGGCCTTCTGGGACCTCTGCCTCGGCCTGCTGTCCGGAGGCCGGCTCGTCGTGGTCCCGGCCGAGCGCCGCGTGCCCGGCGCGCCGCTGGCCGACTACGCGAACGCCAACGGCATCACGTTCATGATCCTTCCTCCGGCGCTGCTCGCCGCCATGCCGGACGACGTCGAGCTGCCGCCGTCCGCCACGTTGCTCGCGGGCACGGAACGCGTCTCTCCCGAACTGGTCGGCCGCTACGCGCGCGGCCGCATGATGTTCAACGCGTACGGACCGACCGAGGCGACCACCAACTCCACGCTGGGATTGTGCGACCCGGACATCCCGGCGGGCTCCATCGTGCCGATCGGCGGTCCCGACCCGGGGACCTGCGCCTACGTCCTCGACGCGCGGCTCAGGCCCGTGCCTGCGGGAGTCCCCGGTGAGCTCTATCTCGGCGGCGCCGGGCTCGCGCGCGGGTACCTCGGCCGGCCCGACCTGACCGCCGAGCGGTTCGTCGCCGACCCCTTCGGGCCGCCGGGGGAGCGGTTGTACCGTACGGGCGACCTGGTGCGCTGGACGGCAGACGGACGGCTGGAGTTCCTCGGCCGCGCCGACTCGCAGGTGAAGATCCGCGGCTTCCGCATCGAACCCGGCGAGATCGAGTCGGTGTTGCGGAGGCATCCCGCCGTCGACCAGGCCGCGGTCGTGGTCCGTGAGGACAGGCCGGGGGACCGGCGGCTCGCGGCGTACGTCGTGCCGTCCCTGGACGCCGCGGCCGCGGACGAGACCGAGCGGGTCGAGGAGTGGAAGGACCTGCACGAGCTGCTCTACGCCGCCGCCGGGTCGGACGGCCTCCGCGAGAACTTCGCGGGCTGGAACAGCATGTACGACGGCCTCCCCATCCCGGTGGAGGAGATGCGGGAATGGCGCGACGCCACGGTCGGCCGCATCGGGGAACTGCGGCCGCGCAGGGTTCTGGAGATCGGCGTCGGCAGCGGGCTCATCCTGTCCCGCGTCGCCCCCGGCTGCGAGGCCTACTGGGGCACCGATCTGTCCGAGGAGGCGGTGCGCGCCCTCCGCGCGCAGGTCGACGCCGTCCCCGGTCTCGCGGAGCGGGTGGAGTTGCGGACCCGGCCCGCGCACGACATCGAGGGCCTGCCCCGGGGCTTCTTCGACACCGTCGTCGTGAACTCGGTCGCGCAGTACTTCCCCGGCGCCGACTACCTCACGGACGTGCTGGGCAAGGCCGCGACGCTGCTGGCCCCCGGCGGCCGGATCTTCGTCGGCGACGTGCGGAACCTGCGCCTGCTGCGCTGCCTGCGCGCCGCCGTCGAGACCAGGCGCGGGACCGACCCCGAGGACAAGCAGGCCCTGCGGGCCGCCGTCGACAGGTCCGTGACATGGGAGGGCGAACTCCTGCTCGACCCCGGCTATTTCGCGGCGCTGGACGAGTTCGAGGCCGACATCCGCGTCAAGCGCGGCGCCCACCACAACGAGCTCACCCGCTACCGGTACGACGTCGTGTTGCGGAAGCGGGCGGACCTCGCGGACCTGGGCACTGCGGGGCCGTCCGGCGAAGAGGAGGTCCGCTGGGCGGACCTCGACGGCATGGAGGCGCTCGGCGCGCTCCTGGCCGATCGTGCGCTCCTGGCCGATCGTGCCCTGCCGGCTGATCGTGCCCTGCCCGCTGATCGTGCCCTGCCGGCCGATGGCACCCTGTCGGCCGATCGCGCGCGCACCGCCGGAGCGGCCGTCAGGCTCCGGGTCAGCGGCATGCCCAATGCCCGGCTGGCCGGGGACCTCGCGACCCTGGGCGCCCTGGGTGACGGCAGCCGCCCGGCCGCGCTCGCGGACGGCGCCGACCCCGAGGCTCTGCACGTCCTCGCCGCCCGGTACGGCCACCGTGTGGCGGTCACCTGGAACGGGGACGCCGACGACGGCGCCCTCGACGCCGTCTTCGTCACCGGCGACGCCCCCTTCGGGCGGCTCTACCGCGGCGGCGTCTCGCCCGACTTCCCGCGTGATCTCCCCGGCGGGTTTCCGCACGCCAACACGCCCGCGCCGTTCCGCGACGTCGCGGCACTGATGCGGACCCTGCGCGCGCACGCGGCCGAATGGCTGCCCGACTACATGGTCCCCTCGGCCTTCGTCCCGCTGGACCGCCTTCCGGTCACGCCGAGCGGCAAGCTCGACGGCGCGGCCCTCCCGGTGCCCGACCACGCGTCGCTCAGCTTCGGCCGCGCTCCCCGCGACCCCCGCGAAGAGTTGTTGTGCTCCCTGTACGCCGAGGTGCTCGGACTGCGGTCCGTCTCGATCGACGACGACTTCTTCGCGCTCGGCGGCGACAGCATCGTCGCCATCCAGTTGCTCGGCCGCGCCCGCCAGGCCGGTGTGCGGCTCACGCCCAGGGACGTCTTCCGCCATCGCACGGTCGCGGCTCTGGCCGAGACCGTCGCCACGCTGCCCGATCAGGCGCTCCGCGCCGCCGCCGGCTCCGGTGAGGGCGATGACGGGACCGGTTCCGAGGCCGCCCCGCTGGTACGGCTCGGCGACGCCGACCTCGCGGAACTCCAGAGCGAGCACCCGGTCACGGTCGGGGAGGTGCTCCCGCTCGGGCCCCTGCAGGAGGGCTTCTTCTTCCACGCGCTCGTGGACGGCTCCGACCACGACGCCTACGTCGTGCAGCAGGTGGTCGAGCTGGCCGGCCCGGTCGACGGCGAGGCCCTGCGCCGCGCCGCGCGGCGCCTGCTCGACCGGCACGCCCCGCTGCGCGCCTGCTTCCGTCAACTCCAGGACGGCAGGCCGGTGCAGATCGTCGCGTCGGGCTTCGACCTGCCCTGGCGCGAGGTCGACCTGTCGGCGTACGACCCGGATGCGCGGGAGGAGGAGGCGGATCGCGTCGCGGCCGCCGAGCGCGCCGCCCGGTTCGACCTGGCCAGGCCCCCGCTGCTGCGGTTCGCGCTGGTGCGCCTCAGCGGGGAGCGCAGCCGCCTCGTGCTGACCTTCCACCACATCGTGGCCGACGGCTGGTCGCTGCCGGTGCTGCACCGCGAGCTGATGGCCCTCTACGGCGACGGCTTCGAGGTTCTGCCCGAGCCGGCTCCCTACCGCGATTACCTCCGCCGTCTGGGCGCCGCGGACCGCGACGCCGCCCGCGACGCGTGGTGTCACGCCCTCGCCGGGCTGGACGAGCCGACCCGCCTGGTCGACGCCCCGGCGGACGGCGCCCCGCTCGTGCCGGGACAGGTGCGTGTCGAGCTCCCCGAGCACGTCACCGCCCGGCTCTCGGCCCGGGCGCGGGAGCGCGGCGTGACGCTGGGCACCGCCGTCCAGACCGCCTGGGGACTGCTTCTCGGACGGCTGACCGGCCGCCAGGACGTGGTCTTCGGCACGACCGTCTCCGGCCGCGACGTCCCGCTCGACGGCATCGAGTCGATGGCCGGCCTGTTCATCAACACCCTGCCGACCCGCTTCCATTGGCGGCCGTCCGACACCCTCGCCGGGCTCATGGAACGGCTCCAGGACGAGCAGGCCCAGCTGCTCGGGCACCAGCATCTCGGTCTCCCGGAGATCCAGCGGATCTCCGGGCTCTCCGGCGGCGGCGAGCTCTTCGACACGCTCCTCGTCTTCGAGAACTACCCGGCGGGCACCGGCCTGACCGACCCCACCGGCACGGTGGAGATCGTCGGTCACGAGTTCCACGACGCCGTCCACTACCCGCTCGCCCTCATCGTGAAGCCGGGTCGGCGGCTCGACCTGCGGCTGAAGCACCACGCGCAGCGCCTGGGCGGCCAGGCCGTACGGCGGATCGCGGCCCGTCTCACCAGGATCCTCGTCGCCATGGCCGACGACCCGGCCCTGCTCGCCGCCCGCATCGAGCTGCTCTCGTCCGGCGAGCAGGCGCGCGCCGAGCTCGCGGGGGAGGCCAGGGACGTCCCCGCGACGACGCTGGCCGCCGCCTTCGAGGCCCAGGCGGCCCGCACTCCCCAGGCGACCGCGGTCGTCTACGAAGGCGAGAGCCTCACCTACGAGGAGCTGGACGCCCGAGCGGGGGACCTGGCCCGCGACCTCCGTGGCCGCGGCGCGGGACCGGAGAAGGTCGTCGCGGTCGCCGTCCCCCGCTCGGCCGAGCTGATGGTGGCGTTGCTCGGCGTGCTGAAGTCCGGCGCCGCCTATCTGCCGGTCGACGTCGACTACCCGGCCGACCGCGTCGCGTACATGCTGGCCGACTCGGGGGCGGCGACGGTGGTGACCACGGCCGCGACGGCCCCGCGCCTGCCCCTGACCGATGGGCTCACCGCGCTCGTCCTCGACGCGCCGCCCGGTCACGGCGGCGACACCGCGGCTCAAGCGGCCGCCCGAGATGAGGGCGCGGGAGGCGGCGACACCGCTGCCCGAGGGGAGGCCCGGGGGCCCGCCCGGGGCGCGGGGCCCGACGACCCGGCGTACCTCATCTACACCTCCGGCTCGACCGGGCGGCCCAAGGGCGTGGTCGTCACCCACCGCGCCATCGTCAACCGGCTGGCCTGGATGCAGGACGCCTACGGGTTGCGGGCCGACGACCGCGTGCTGCAGAAGACGCCGTCCAGCTTCGACGTGAGCGTCTGGGAGTTCTTCTGGGCGCTGTGCGAGGGCGCGGCCGTCGTCCTCGCCCGGCCCGACGGGCACCGCGATCCCGCCTACCTGGCGACCCTCATCCGCGAGCAGCGGATCACCACGATGCACTTCGTACCGTCGATGCTCGAGGCCTTCCTCCAGGCCGAGGAGATCACCGGCGACGCCTCCTGGGCCGTCACCCTGCGCCGCGTCTTCAGCAGCGGCGAGGCCCTGGCCGCCGTCGCGGCCACGCGCTGGCACGAGCTGACCGGGGCGCCCCTGCACAACCTGTACGGTCCCACCGAGGCGGCCGTCGACGTCACCTACCACGCCTGCGACGAGACCGCTGGTGGCACCGGCCCCACCGTGCCGATCGGCCGCCCGGTGTGGAACACCACCCTGCGCGTGCTGGACGGGTGCCTTCGCCCGGTTCCCGCCGGGGCGCCCGGTGAGCTCTACCTGGCAGGCGTGCAACTCGCGCGGGGCTATCACGCGAGGCCCGGCCTCACGGCCGAGCGGTTCGTGGCCGACCCGTACGGCCCGCCCGGCGCGCGGATGTACCGCACGGGAGACCTGGTGCGGCGCGACGAGGACGGCGTCGTCACCTATCTGGGCCGCACCGACAGGCAGGTCAAGCTGCGCGGCAACCGCATCGAACTCGGCGAGATCGAGGCCGCGCTGGTCCTCCTGCCCGCCGTCGCCCAGGCGGCGGTGACCGTCCTCGGCTCCCGGCTCGTGGCCTACGTCGTGGCCGCCGCGTCCCCTGAAGTGGGGTCTCCCGCGGCGGGCTCCCTGGAGACGGCCTCGATGCGGGCCGCCCTCACGGGCGCTCTGCCCGCCCCGATGGTGCCCGAGGCGTACGTCGTGCTCGACGCCCTGCCGCTGTCGCCCAGCGGCAAGCTGGACCGCGGCGCCCTCCCCGAGCCGGAGGCGGCGCGGGTCCGGTCACGCGGTCCGCGCGACGAGCGCGAGCGCACCCTCACCGAGATCTTCGCCGCCGTCCTGAAGCTGGAGGAGGCCGGGGCCGACGACGACTTCTTCCTGCTGGGCGGTGACAGCATCAGCTCGATCGGCGTCTCCAGCAGGGCCCGCCGCGCGGGACTCGACCTGAGCCCCCGCGACGTCTTCGAGCACCGCACGCCCGCGGCGCTCGCCGCCGCATCCGCCCGGGCGGCGTCCCCGGATGCTCAGGCGTCCCTCATGAGTGCGGCCTCCGGTGGACGGGGCCCGGCCCTGTCCCTGACCGGCGAGGAGACCCGCCGCGTCCACCGGCTCAGTCCCGGCGCGGTGGAGGCCGTGTGGCCGCTGGCCCCGCTCCAGGAGGGCCTGTTCTTCCACTCGACGTACGACGCTGGCGCGCTCGACGTCTACACCGTCCACGAGTCCTTCGACGTCGCCGGCCGGGTCGACGCGGAACGGCTGCGCACCGCGACGCGGGTGCTGCTGGCCCGCAACCCCAGCCTCCGCGCCGGGTTCACCAGCGAAGGACTGCGCCAGCCGGTCCAGTTCATCGTCCGCGATCCGGAGATCCCGCTCGAAGAGGCCGACCTGTCCGGCCTGCCCGCCGCGGAACAGGACGAGCGGCTGCGCGAGCTCATGGACGCCGAGCGGACCCGCAGGTTCGACCTCGCCCGGCCGCTGTTGTTCCGGATGCTGCTCGTCCGGCTCGGCGGCGGACGCGGCGACCGGCTCGTCATCGGCAGGCATCTGCTGCTCTGGGACGGCTGGTCCGCCTGGTTGTTCCTCGACCAGCTCTTCCATCTGTACGAGACGGGGGGCGACGACGCCGGCCTGCCGGATCCCGGGTCGTACCGCGACTACCTGACCTGGCTGGACGGCCAGGACACCGCGGTCGCCACCCGGGCGTGGCGGGAGGCCCTCGCCGGCCTCGACGAGCCCACCCTGCTCGCCGCCGCGGACCAGGGGCTGGAGCCGGTCATCCCGGAGAGCCTCGACGCCGTCCTGACCGCCGGTCTGACCGGACGCCTGCGCGACACCGCCCGCAGGCACGGCCTGACCATGAACACGGTGCTGACGACGGCCTGGGGGCTGACGCTCGCCAGTGCCACCGGCCGCGCCGACGTCGTGTTCGGCACGACCGTCGCGGGACGGCCGAGCGAGGTGCCGCACGTCGAGAACGTCATCGGCATGTTCCTCAACACCGTCCCGGCCCGCATCGCGTACGACCCCGCCGAACGGGTGGCCGACCTGCTGCGGCGCGTGCAGGACGAGCGTCTGGCCCTGATGCCGCATGAGTATCTGGGGCTCGGCGTGCTGCAGGCGGAGACCGGTCACCGGCGGCTGCTCGACACCCTCTTCGTGCTCCGCAACAGCGACACCGAGGAGCGGCTCGCGGAGCTGTCCGACCGCCACGGCGCCACGGCCGTCGCCAACGTCGACGCCACGCACTATCCGGTCAACCTCGTCGTCACGCCGGGGGAGCGCATCCGGGTCACCCTCGCGCACCGGCCCGACATCGTGGCCGGGCCCCGCGCGCAGGCGCTGCTCGACCGATTCACGCTCCTGCTGGAGCGCCTCGCCGAGGGTCTCGACACGCCCGTCGGCCGCCTCGATCCGCTGCTCCCCGCGGAGCACGCGGCGCTGGAACAGGAGCGCGCCTCCGGGCGCGTGGCCGTACCCGGGGAGACGATCGCCGACCTCCTCGCCGTGCAGGCGGCCCGCACGCCCGAGGCCACCGCGCTCGTCTTCGGCGAGCGGAGCGTCACCTACGCCGAGCTCGACGCGCGCATCGACCGCATGACCCGGCTGCTGCTCGCCCGTGGCGCGGGGTCTGAACAGGTGGTCGCGCTCGGCCTGCCCCGCTCGATCGACATGGTCGTCGCGCTCTTCGCCGTGCTGCGCGCGGGAGCCGCCTACCTGCCGCTGGAGCTCGACCATCCGGACGACCGTCTCGCGTCCATGCTCGACGACGCCGGCCCGCTGCTGCTGATGTCCACCACGGCCGTCTCCGCACGGTTCGCGGCCGCCGTGCCCGCCGTGCCGCGCGTCCTGCTCGACGACGCGGCCGTGGCGCGGGAGCTGGACGCCCTTCCGGATGGCCGGATCACCGAGGCCGACCGGCCGCGCTTCAGCCTGGAGCACCCCGCGTACGTCATCTACACCTCCGGGTCGACAGGACGTCCGAAGGGCGTCGTCACGCCTCACCGCGGCCTGACCAACATGCAGCTCAACCACCAGAAGGAGATCTTCGCCCCGGCCGTGGCGTCCGCCGGGGGCCGCAGGCTGCGCATCGCGCACACGGTGTCCTTCGCGTTCGACATGTCGTGGGAGGAGCTGCTCTGGCTGGTCGAGGGGCACGAGGTGCACGTCTGCGACGAGGAGTTGCGGCGTGACGCCGAGGCCCTGGTGGCGTACTGCGAGGCCAACCGGATCGACGTCGTCAACGTCACCCCGACCTACGCCCACCTGCTGATCGAGGAGGGGCTGCTGGAGGGGCACCGCCCGCCGCTCGTGCTGCTGGGCGGCGAGGCGGTCTCCGAGACGGTCTGGAGCCGGCTCCGCGACACCGAGGGCACCTACGGCTACAACCTCTACGGCCCGACGGAATACACCATCAACACGCTTGGCGGCGGCACCGGCGACAGCGCCACGCCCACGGTCGGCCGTGCCATCCGCGGCACCCGCGCGCACATCCTCGACGCGTGGTTGCGCCCGGTGCCCGACGGTGTCCCCGGCGAGCTGTACATCGCGGGGATCGGCCTCGCGCGCGGCTATCTGCGCAGGCCCGCCCTGACGGCCGAGCGGTTCGTCGCCGACCCGTACGGCGAGGCGGGCGAGCGCATGTACCGCACCGGAGACCTGGTGCGCCGCCGCGCCGACGGCAACCTGGACTTCCTCGGCCGGACCGACGACCAGGTCAAGATCCGCGGCTACCGCGTGGAGCTGGGCGAGATCGAGACCGCGCTCGCCCAGCACCCCCAGGTCGCGCAGGCGGCCGTCATCGCCCGCCCCGACCCGTCCGCGCCCGGCACCCAGCGCCTCGTCGGCTACGTCGTGCCCGCCGAGCCGACCGCCGAAGAACGGTCGGCCGCCGAGCGGGACCGGATCGGGGAATGGCAGGAGATCTACTCCGACGAGTACGAGCAGATCGGCACCGCGGTCTTCACCGAGGACTTCGCGGGCTGGGACAGCAGCTACGACGGCCGCCCCATCCCGGTCGAGCACATGCGGGAGTGGCGCGAGCAGACCGTCGCCCGCATCCAGGAGCTGGGCCCGCGCCGGATCCTCGAGATCGGCGTCGGCTCCGGGCTGCTGCTGTCCCGGCTGGCGCCCGGCGCGGAGGCGTACTGGGCGACGGACTTCGCCGAACCCGTCATCCGCAAGATCGGCGAGGACCTTCGCCGCGATCCCGAACTGGCCGCCAAGGTCGAGCTGAGGTGCCGGCCCGCGCATGTGACGGACGGCCTGCCGACGGGATGGTTCGACACGATCGTCATCAACTCCGTCGTGCAGTACTTCCCGAGCGTCGACCACCTGACCGAGGTCATCCGGGGCGCGATGGAGCTGCTTGCGCCGGGCGGGGCGCTGTTCGTCGGAGACGTGCGAAACCTGCGGCAGGCCCGCGCGTTCCACACCGCCGTCCAGCTGTCCAAGGGCGGCGACTCCGGCGACCGGGGGGAGGCGGCGGATGTCCGCCGCGCCGTCGAGCGGGGGATGCGGCTGGAGAAGGAGCTGCTCGTCGATCCCGACTACTTCGCCTCGCTCGGGTTCGGCGTCGACCTGCGGACCAAGCGCGGGCACCACCACAACGAGCTGACCCGGCACCGCTACGACGCCGTGCTGTACCGCGAGGAGGCCAGGCCGCTCGACCTCGGCGACGCGCCCGTGGCGGCCTGGGCGGACGTGCTCGCCGATGCTCATTCCGCCGAGCCGTCTGACGGGCACGCCGCCGGGCTTGCGGACCGTCTCCGCCGGGACCGGCCGGAGACGCTGCGCGTGACCGGCGTCCCCGACGCGCGCGTCGCGGGCGAACTCGCAGCCGTGCGCGCACTGGACGGGGGCCGCGTGGCCCGCGCCGAGGTGGTTCACGGCGCTGCGGTTCCCGGCGACGGAGTGGAGCCCGAGGATCTGCACGCCCTCGGAGCGTCGCTCGGCTACCGCGTCCTGACCACGTGGTCGCGCGAGCCCGGGACGTACGACGCCGTGTTCGTGCGCGACGATGTGCGGCCGGACGCACGGGTCTCGGCCGGGCTGTACGTCCCCGGCGGCGGCACGGCCCCGTACGCCGGCACTCCGGCGACGACGCGCGGGGCGAGCGGGCTGGTGCGCAGGCTCAGGGAGGACCTGGGACGGCGGCTGCCCGACTACATGGTTCCCGCCGCGTTCGTGACGCTCGACCGGCTGCCCATGAACGACAACGGCAAGCTGGACGTCAGGGCCCTGCCCGACGCGGAACCCTCGGTGGCGCTCGGCGGCGGACGCGGGCCGCGGACGCCGGAGGAAGAGGTGCTCTGCCGGCTGTTCGCCGAGGTGCTCGGTCTGCCGGCCGTCGGCGCCGAGGACGGCTTCTTCACCCTCGGTGGGCACTCACTGCTCGCCACCCGGCTCGTCAGCCGGGCCAGGACCGAGTTGGGCGCCGAACTGGCGATCCGCGACCTGTTCGAGGCCCCCACACCCGCCCTGCTCGCCGAGCGCGCGGGGACGGGCAGGCCCGCCCGCCCCGCCGTCGTGCCCGTGCCTGCTCGGCCCGAGCGAATCCCGCTGTCTCCCGCGCAGCGGCGGCTGTGGCTGGCCGAGCGCATCAGCGGCGGCGACGCGTACCACTTCCCGCTCGTGTTCCGCCTGAGCGGGAACCTCGACGCCGGCGCGCTGCGGGCGGCCCTCCGTGACGTGGCAGCGCGGCACGAGGCGCTGCGCACGGTGTTCGCCGAGGACGACGGCGAGCCGTACCAGCGGATCGTGCCGGCAGACGAGGCGGAGCCCGGCTTCGCCGTGAGCGAGTGCCCGGAGGGCGAGCTGGAGGCCCGGATCCGCGAAGCGGTGGGCCGCCCGTTCGACCTGGGCGCCGAGCCGCCCCTGCGGGCCGAGATCCTCCGGGTCGCGCCGGGCGACCACGTGGTGGCGATCACCTTGCACCACATCACCACCGACGAGTGGTCGGACCGGCCGTTCCTCGCCGACCTGACCACCGCGTACCTGGCCAGGTCCGCGGGCGAGGCGCCGCAGTGGGAGCCGCTGCCGGTGCAGTACGCCGACTACACCCTCTGGCAGCGGCGGTTGCTCGGCGGCCCTGAGGACATGGAACAGCAGGGCGACAGCGGTGAGGGCGGGCGGCAGCTGACCTTCTGGACCGGCGCCCTGGACGGGCTGCCCGAGGAGATCCCGCTTCCGCTCGACCGGCCGCGTCCCGCGGAGCCCACGGGCCGGGGCGGCACCGTCCGTGCCGAGTTGCCGCCCGAGACCGCCCGCGCGCTCCGCGCGTTGTCGGCGCAGACGGGGACCAGCATGTTCATGCTGCTCCAGGCCGCGGTCTCCGCGCTGCTGCACCGCATGGGGGCCGGCGACGACATCCCGATCGGCGCACCGATCGCGGGACGCACCGACAGCGCCCTCGACGACCTCGTCGGCTTCTTCGTGAACACTCTGGTCCTGCGTGCCGACCTGTCCGGCGACCCGACGTACAGGGAGCTGGCCGAGCGGGTCAGAGACGCCGACCTCGCGGCCTTCGAGAACCAGGACCTGCCGTTCGAGCGGGTGGTGGAGGCGCTGGGCCCCGTCCGTGTCCCCGGCCGCAACCCGCTGTTCCAGGTCATGCTCGGCTACCACTACCGCCCTGACGGCGATCCGGAGATGCTCGGCATGCCCACCGAGTGGTGGCCGACGCGGATCGAGACCGCCAAGTTCGACCTCGACTTCACCTTCGTCGACCACGTGAAGAGCGACCGGGTCAGCCTGCTGCTGGAGTACGCCGCCGACCGGGCCGACCAGGCGACGGCCGTCGCGCTGGCCGAGCGCACGGTCGCCCTGCTCGGCGCCGTGGCCGCCGACCCGGACCTGCCGATCAGCCGGACGCCGGTGCTGACGGAAGCCGAGCGGCAGGCGTCACTCGGCCTCTGGAACGACACCGCGCGCCCCCTGGAACGGCGCACGGTCCCGGAGTTGTTCGCCGAGGCCGCCCGCGCCGGGGCCGGCCGGACCGCGCTGGTCACCGACGCCGGACGGATGACCTTCGCGGAGCTGTCGGCCCGGGTCGACGGCGTCGCGCGGCTGCTGGGGCGCCGCGGGGTCACCACGGAGAGCGTGGTGGGCCTCGCCCTGCCCAGGTGGGAGATGGTGCCGGCGATCCTCGGCGTGCTCGCCGCGGGCGCGGCCTATCTTCCGCTCGACCCGGCCCACCCGGCCGAGCGGCTCGGCCACATGCTGACCGACGCCGCGCCGGTGTGCGTGCTGACCACGACGGCACTGGCCGCCGCCCTGCCGTACGGCCACGCGGCGGTGGTGCTCCTGGACGGCCCGTCGGCCGCCGAGGAGATGGAGGCCCGTCCAGGCGACGGTCCGCCCGTTCCCCCGGCCGCGGACGGCGCCGCCTACGTCATCTACACCTCCGGGTCGACCGGCCGGCCGAAGGGCGTGGTCGGCACCCACCGCGGGCTGAGCAACCTGTACGCCTCCCAGGTGGACGACCTCATCGAACCGGCTCGCCGGGCCGCGGGCCGCGACGTGCTGCGCGCGGTGCACTCGGCCTCGTTCAGCTTCGACGCCTCGTGGGAGCCGATGCTGTGGTTGCTGGCCGGGCATGAGCTGCACGTCGTCGGCGAGGCCACGATGACCGACCCGGCCGCGCTGCAGGCCTATCTGGCCGACGCGCGCGCCGACTTCCTCGACCTCACCCCGACCTACCTCCAGGAGCTGGCCCACCACGGGTTCCTCGACCCCGGTCGCTACCGCCCGGGCGTGATGACGATCGGCGGCGAGGCCATGCCGGCCGCCATGTGGCGCACGTTGTGCGAGCTGCCCGGCGTGACCGTGCACGACATGTACGGCCCGACGGAGTCCGCGGTCGACGCGTACGGCCGGCACAGCGGCGACGCACAGGATGAGGCATGGGCCGCGCCGCTGGCCAACGTCCGCGCCCACGTGCTGGACTCCGCGCTGCGGCCGGTCCCCGCCGGCGTCCCCGGTGAGCTGTACCTTTCCGGGGCCGGACTGGCGCGGGGTTACCTCGGCCGCCCGGCGCTGACGGCGGAGCGGTTCGTGGCCGACCCGTTCGGGGAGGCGTCCGGCGAGCCGGGCGGCCGGATGTACCGCACCGGCGACCTCGCGCGACGCCGCGCCGACGGCACCCTGGAGTTCCTCGGCCGCGCCGACGACCAGGTCAAGCTGCGAGGCTTCCGGATCGAGCCCGGGGAGATCGAGTCGGTCCTGCGCGCCCATCCCGCCGTGGCCCAGGCCGCCGTGGTGATCCGCGAGGACACTCCGGGGGCCCACCGGCTGGTGGCCTACGTCGTCCCGGCCGGCGCGGACCCGGCCGGCCCGGGCACGCTCCGAGCCCATGCGGCGGCCACGCTGCCGGAATACATGGTTCCCGCGGCGTTCGTGGAGCTCGCGGCACTGCCCCGGTCGATCGGCGGGAAGCTGGACCGCCGGGCGCTCCCCGCGCCGGACCAGGCGAGCTCCCCGGCAGGGCGCCGGCCCCGTGACGCCCGCGAGGAGATCCTGAGCGAGCTGTTCGCCGCCGTGCTCGGCGCGGAGCGCGTCGGCGTCGACGACGACTTCTTCGCGCTCGGCGGCCACTCCCTGCTGGCGATGCGGCTGGTCAGTCGCGTCCGCACGGCGCTGGGCGCGGAGATCACCCTGCGCACGGTGTTCGAGGCGCCCACAGTGGCCCGGCTCGCGGAACGCGTGCGCGCGGCCGCAGGCCCCTCCACTGCCGGTTCCGGTGCGACGGTGGGCGGGATCGTGGGCGCCAGGCCCGTCCCGGCCCCCGCACGCCGCCCGGACCTCGTGCCGCTGTCGTCCGCCCAGCGACGACTCTGGGTGCTGCACCGGCTGGAGGGCCCGAGCGCCACCTACAACATCCCGATGGCGTGGAGGCTGACCGGACGGCTGGACCTGGAGGCCCTGCGCGCCGCGCTCACCGACCTGGTGACCCGGCACGAGAGCCTGCGAACGGTCTTCCGCGAGCGGGACGGCCTTGCCCACCAGCACATCCTGGACGCCGCGGAGGCCGGAGCCGTCCCCCTGATCCAGGAGGTGACGGACGGAGCGCTCGCGGAGCGGCTGGCCGAGGCGGCAGGCCGGGGCTTCGAGCTCGACCGGGAGCCGCCGCTGCGCGCCCACGTGTTCCGACTCTCCCCTGACGAGCACGTCCTGCTGCTGGTGGTCCACCACATCGCGGGCGACGAGTGGTCGGACCGTCCCCTGTGGCGGGATCTCACCACCGCCTACCGCGCCCGCCTCCAGGGCGGGGCACCGGAGTGGGCGCCGCTGCCCCTGCAGTACGCCGACTACGCCCTGTGGCACCGCGACCTGCTCGGAGACGGCGACGACCCCGAGAGCCCGATGGCCCGGCAGCTCGCATTCTGGCGGCGGGAGCTGGAGGGCATGCCCGAGGAGCTCGCACTCCCCGCGGACCGGCCCCGCCCGCTGGAGGGGAGCAACCGGGGCGGCGCGGTCGCCGTGCCGTTGAGCCCGGAACTCGAGCGCGGGCTTCGCGGGCTCGCCCGCGACCGGGGCGTCAGCATGTTCATGGTCGCGCAGGCCGCCGTCGCCGCGCTCCTGCACCGGCTGGGCGCGGGGGAGGACATCCCCCTCGGCTCGCCGATCTCCGGGCGTGCCGACGAGAGCCTGGAGGACCTGGTCGGGTTCTTCGTCAACTCGCTGGTCCTTCGTACGGACCTGTCGGGAGCGCCGGCGTTCGGCGAGCTGCTGCGAAGGGTGCGGGACGCCGACCTGGCCGCCTATGAGAACCAGGATCTGCCGTTCGAGCGGCTGGTCGAGGCGGTCAACCCGGCCCGTTCCCTGGCCAGGCACCCGCTCTTCCAGGTGATGGTCGTCTACATCGCCGGAGGGGGAGCGGCTCCCCGTTTCCCGGGGCTCACCGCCGAGCCCGAGCCTCTCGGCCAGGAGACCGCGAAGTTCGACCTCAGCTTCGACTTCGTCGAGCGGGGCGACGGCGGCGGCATCGACGGATGGATCGAGTACAGCGCCGACCTGTTCGACCACGCCACGGCCGAGTCGCTCGCGCGGCGGCTCGTCCGGGTGCTCGAGCAGGTCGTGGCCGACCCGGACCGGCCCGTGAGCCTGCTCGACGTCCTCGAGGACGGCGAGCGGCGGACGGTCGTCGAGGAGTGGAACGACACGGCGCACCCGGTCGAGCCGTCCACTCTGCCGGAGCTGTTCCGGGCCCAGGCCGTCCGGACCCCGGACGCGCTCGCCCTGGTCTTCGAGGGCGAGCGGCTGACCTACGCCGAGCTGGACGAGCGCGTCGAGCGCCTCGCGCGGACCCTCGCGGGCATGGGCGCGGGCCCGGAGAGCACCGTGGCCGTGGCGCTGCCGCGCTCCGCGGACCTGGTGACCGCCCTGCTGGCCGTGCACCGGGCCGGCGCGGCGTACCTGCCGCTGGACGCGGGCTACCCGCCGGAGCGGGTCGCGCTCATGCTCCAGGACGCCCGGCCGGTCTGCGTGATCGAGGGCGGCCTGCCCGACGGCCCGGCCGGCGCCCTGCCGGACCGGTACGACCCCCGCCACCCGGCCTACGTGATCTACACCTCCGGTTCGACCGGCCGCCCGAAGGGTGTGGTGGTGCCGCACGAGGGCATCGTGAACCGGCTTGAGTGGATGCAGGACGCGTACGGACTGACCGCCGGCGACCGGGTGCTGCAGAAGACGCCGTCGAGCTTCGACGTGTCGGTCTGGGAGTTCTTCTGGCCGCTGATCACGGGAGCGACGCTCGTGGTGGCCAGGCCCGAGGGGCACAGGGACCCGGCGTACCTCGCCGGGCTGATCCAGGCCGAGGGGGTCACCACGGCCCACTTCGTGCCCTCGATGCTCCGGGCGTTCCTCGACGAGCCGCGTGCGGCGGGATGCGCCTCGCTCCGGCAGGTGATGTGCAGCGGTGAGGTACTGCCCGCGGAGCTCGCCGCCCGTTTCCACGCCGTGCTCGGCGCCGAACTGCACAACCTGTACGGCCCGACCGAGGCGTCCGTGGACGTGACGGCCGTCCGGGTCGCGCCGGGGGCGGAGACCGTCCCGATCGGGCGCCCGATCTGGAACACCCGGGCCTACGTCCTGGACGCCGCGCTGCGCCCGGTCCCGCCCGGGACTCCCGGTGAGCTGTACCTGGCGGGCGTCCAGCTCGCCCGGGGCTACCTGGACCGTCCGGGACTGACAGCGGAACGATTCGTCGCCGACCCGTACGGCCATCTGTCCGGCGCGCCCGGCGCGCGGATGTACCGCACGGGAGACCTCGCGCGATGGAGCCGCGACGGGACGCTGGAGTTCCTCGGCCGCGTGGACGACCAGGTGAAGATCCGTGGTTTCCGGATCGAGCTCGGGGAGATCGAGGCCGTGCTGACCCGGCACGAGGCGGTGGCGCACGTGTCGGTGATCGCCCGCGAGCGGCGGCTGGTCGCCTACGTCGTCCCCGCCCCCGGCCGGGCGGCCTCCGCCGCCACGGTCCTGCGCGACCACGCCGCGGCGGCACTGCCCGAGTACATGGTCCCGGCCGCCTTCGTCACCCTCGACGCCCTGCCGCTCACGCCGAACGGCAAGCTCGACCGCAAGTCGCTGCCCGCGCACGACTTCGCGGCCGAGGTGACGGACACGCTCCCGCGCACCCCGCGTGAGGAGGCGGTGTGCGCGCTGTTCGCCGCCGTCCTGGGGCTCGAACGGGTCGGCGTCGAAGACGACTTCTTCACGCTCGGCGGGGACAGCATCGTCGCCATGCAACTCGTCAGCCGCGCCCGCGTGGCCGGGCTGGCGATCAGCCCCCGGGACGTGTTCCGGCACAAGACCGCAGCCGCGCTGGCCGCCGTCGCGGGCGACCTCGCCGCCGAGCCCGGCGCGTCCGCGGCGGCCCTGATCGACCTGAGTGACGAGGAGCGGGCCGAACTGCCCGCCGCGGGCGTCGCCGAGATCCTTCCGGTGACGCCCCTGCAGGCGGGTCTGCTGTTCCACGCCTCCTTCGACCCCGCCGGAGCGGTCTCCGGCGGCTCGCGCGGGCCTGACGTCTACACCGTGCAGGTGTCCTACGACATCGACGGCCCGCTCGACGCCGCCAGGCTGCGCGCGGCGGCTCAGGCGCTGCTCGACCGGCACGGCAACCTGCGGGCCGGGTTCCGGTACCTGTCGAGCGGAAGGCCCGTCGCGGTCGTGCCGCGCACCGCCGTGCTGCCGTGGCGGCAGGTCGACCTGTCGGGCCTGGACACGGCGGAGCGGGAGGAGCGCTGGGCCGGCTACCTGGAGCAGGAGCGGCGGCGATTCGACCCCGCGACGCCACCGCTGCTGCGGCTGCTGCTGGCGGGCGACGGGCCCGGCCGTCACCGGCTGCTCCTGTCCCACCAGCACCTCCTGCTGGACGGCTGGTCGGTGCCCCTGCTGATGGCGGAGTTGTCGGCGCTCTACGCCACGGGCGGTGACGCCTCCGGCCTCCCGGACGCGGCGCCGTACGGCACGTATCTGTCGTGGCTCGCCCGGCAGGACGCCGAGGCGTCGGCCGCGGCGTGGGACCGGGCACTGGAGGGGCTGGAGGAGCCGACGCGTCTCGTCCCCGCCGACCCCGACCGTGCGCCGGTCCTGCCGATGACGCACACCGTGCGGCTGACCGGCGAGCTGACCGAAGGACTGACGGCGCTGGCCCGCTCGCGGGGGTTGACGGTCAACACCCTGGTGCAGGGCGCGTGGGGCATCCTGCTGTCCCGGCTCACCGGCCGCGGCGACGTGGTCTTCGGCGCCACCGTCTCCGGACGTCCTCCGGAGCTGGACGGCGTCGAGTCGATGATCGGCCTGTTCATCAACACGGTCCCCGTCCGCGTGCGGATCGACGAGCGGGAGCCGCTGTCGGCCTTCCTCTCCCGGCTGCAGGACGAGCAGTCGGAGCTCATCGCCCACCAGCATCGGGGCCTGGCCGACATCCAGCGCCGGGCCGGGCTGGGCGACCTGTTCGACACCCTCGTCGTGTTCGAGTCGTACCCGGTGGCCGATGATGACGGGCTCGGCGTGGGGGAGGGTCTGCGCACCGCCGTCCGGGACCACCAGGACTCGACGCACTACCCGTTCGCGTGGGCGGTGGAGCCCGCCGACGGACTCGTCCTCACCGCCGAATACCGGCTTGACCTGTTCGACGGTCGGACGGCCGAGCGGATGACCGCATCGATGGTGCGCGTGCTCGAGACGATGGTCGCCGATCCCGGCCTGCCGCTCGCCCAGGTGGACGTGCTGTCCGAGCGGGACCGCCACGACGTCCTGCGGGGATGGAACGACACCGGGATGCCGGCGGCGCCGGGCGAACCGGACACCGCGCCCGGCCTGTTCGAGGCTCAGGCGGCCGCCTCTCCCGACGTCGTCGCCGTGGTGTCGGGGACGGCGGTCTCCGGGGCCGGCACGGTGAGCTGGACGTTCGCCGAGCTGAACGACCGCGCCAACCGGCTGGCCCGGCTGCTGGCCGCCGGCGGAGCCGGGCCCGAGCGGATCGTGGCGCTCGCCCTTCCGCGGTCCGCCGACTTCCTGCTCGCGATCCTCGCCGTGCAGAAGGCGGGCGCGGCCTACCTGCCCATCGAGACCGGCCTGCCGGTCGAGCGGACGCGCGACATGCTCGACGACGCCCGGCCCGCGCTGGTGCTCACCACATCGGACCTCGCCGGTGGCCTGCCGGACGGGGGAGCGCCGAGAATCCTCCTCGACGCGCCCGAGACCGCCGCGACCCTCGCCGTCCTGCCCGGGGGGAATCTGCACACCGCGCCACATCCCGGCGATCCGGCGTATGTGATCTACACCTCGGGATCGACCGGGCGGCCCAAGGGCGTCGTGGTCTGCCACCGCAGCGTGGTCAACCTCTTCCGCAGCCACCGGGCGACGTTGCACGATCCCGCGAAGCTGGCCACCGGCCGGCGTCACCTGCGGGTCGGGCACGCGTGGTCGTTCGCCTTCGACGCCTCGTGGCAGCCCCAGCTGTGGCTGCTGGACGGGCACACGCTGTACATCGCCGACGACGAGACGCGGCGCGACCCCGAACTGCTGGGCGCGGCCATCCGCGAGAACGCGCTGGACTTCATCGAGGTCACGCCGTCGTTCTTCGCACAGATGGCCGACGCGGGCCTGATCAGGGACGGCGAGTGCCCGCTCGCGGTCGTCGGAGTCGGCGGCGAGGCCGTTCCCGACTCCCTCTGGGCCGAGCTGGCCGGGCTGCGCTCCACTGAGGCGTACAACCTCTACGGGCCCACCGAGGCCACCGTGGACGCCCTCGTGGCGCGGGTGCGCGACAGCGACCGGCCGCTGGTCGGACGCCCGGTCGGCAACTCCCGGGCGTACGTGCTGGACGCCGCGCTGCGGCCGGTGCCGCCGGGCGTCACGGGTGAGCTCTACCTCGCGGGCGCCGGGCTGGCCAGGGGCTACCTGGGACGGCCCGGCCTGACGTCGGAGCGGTTCGTCGCCGACCCCCACGGCGATGCCTTCGGCGACCCGGGCGGCCGCATGTACCGCACCGGCGACCTGGCGCGATGGTCGGCCGACGGCAGGCTCGACTACGCGGGCCGGGCTGACGACCAGGTGAAGATCCGCGGCTACCGCGTGGAACTCGCCGAGATCGAGGCGGTGCTGGAGCGGCACCCGGCGGTCGCGCAGGTGGTGGTGGCCGTCCGCGATGACGGCCCCCGGGCCAGGCGGCTGGTGGGTTACGTGGTGCCGGAGAGGTCCGTGGCCTCGCCGGGCGTGCCCGACCCCGGAGGCGACGCGGCGGACCCGGCCGCACTGCGCGCCCACGTGGCGGCCACGTTGCCGGAGTACATGGTCCCCGCGGCGGTCGTGCTGCTCGACGAGTTGCCGCTGCTGCCCAACGGCAAGCTGGACCGCAGGGCGCTCCCCGCGCCCGACTTCGCCGTGATGACATCCGGCAGGCGGCCCGTCGGCGCGGTCGAAGAGGCGCTGGGCGCGGTCGTCGCGGACGTTCTGGGGCTGCCGGGAGTGGGAGCCGACGACGACTTCTTCACCCTCGGCGGGGACAGCATCCTCGCCATGCAGGTCGTCGGCAGGGCACGCGCGGCGGGTCTGCGGGTCACTCCCCGGCAGGTGTTCCAGCACCGGACCGTCGCGGCCCTGGCATCCGTGGCGAGGAGACTCGGGGAGGACGGGGACCTGACCGTCCACGACGACGGCACGGGAACGGTGCCCCTGACGCCGATCATGCACGCGCTGCGCGAACGGGGCGGTCCCATCGACGGCTACCACCAGGCGGCCCTGCTCCAGACGCCCGCCGGGCTGGACGCGGCGGGACTCACGGCCGTGCTGCAGGCGGTCGCGGACCGGCACGACATGCTGCGCGCCCGCCTGGAGCGGACCCCCGGCCTTCCCGCCGCGGACGGGGAGAGCGCCGAGCGGTGGTCCCTGGAGGTCCCCGAACCCGGCGCGGTGGACGTCGCCCGATGGCTGACCACGGTCGACCTGACCGGCACCGATGACGAGAGGCTCCGCGCGGCCATCGCCAGGCACGCCAGGAGGGCCCAGGACGGGCTCGACCCGGAGGCGGGCGACATGGTGCGCGCCGTCTTGTTCGACCGCGGCGCCGAACCCGGACGGCTCCTGCTGCTCATCCACCACCTCGTCGTGGACGGCGTCTCCTGGCGGGTCCTGCTGCCGGATCTGGCCGCCGCCTGGCGGGACGTCGCGCGCGGCGCCCCGGTGGCGTTGCCGCCCGTGGACATGTCGTTCCGGCGCTGGTCGCGGCTGCTGGCCGAGCGTGCCCACGATCCCGCGCGCGAGGACGAGCTGTCCCTGTGGAACGGAGTGCGGGCCGGCGCGGCGCCGTTGCCGGCGGCGCGGCCGCTCGATCCCGGGCGGGACGTCGTCGCCACCGAGCGGTACCTGTCGTTCACGATCCCCGCGGACCGGACCGGGCCGCTCCTCGGCCGGGTGCCCGCCATCTTCGGGGCCACCGTCAACGACGTGTTGCTGACCGCCCTCGCGCTGGCCGTGGCCGACTGGCGCCGCCGCCGTGACGACCGCGTGAACGGCGGCGCCAAGGACGGTGCGGCGGGGGGCGCGGTGCTGGTCGACCTGGAGGGCCACGGCCGGGAGGAGGAACTCGCGGGCGGCGCCGACCTGTCGCGGACCGTCGGCTGGTTCACCAGTGTCATCCCGGTCCGGCTCGATCTCGGAGTGGGCGCGGACGCGGGCGGTGACGGCGTGGATCTGGCCGACGCGTTCGCGGGCGGTCCCGCGCTCGACGAGGCGCTGGCCCGGATCAGCACGCATCTCGCCTCCCTGCCGCACGCCGGGATCGGGCACGGCCTGCTGCGCCACCTCAACCCGAGGACGGGTCCTGGACTCGCGGGCCTTCCCGAGCCGCAGATCGAGTTCAACTACATGGGCCGCTTCGAGCACCCGGACGCGACCGACTGGTCCTACGCCGCCGAGAGCGACGCCGCGGACCTCGACGCCGATCCCGGTATGCCGCTGTCCCACGCCCTCACCGTCAACGCGCTGACCGAAGACCGTCCCGGCGGTCCCGAGCTGACCGCCCACTGGTCGTACGCGTCGCTGATCCTCACCGAGGAGGCCGTCAGGGACCTGGCGGAGACCTGGTCGCGGGCGCTGGCGGCGATCGTGGACCGCGCCGCGGCACTGGAGGCCGAACGCAGATAGAGCAGAACACGCGTCCGACACGCGGCCCCACTGGCCGGACGAATCCTCACGCATATCAACGAACGCCAACGAAATAGGAGAAACGATCCCGTGAGCAGCAACCCCTTCGAGAACCCCGACGGCGTCTACTCGGTGCTGGTGAACGACGAGGGACAGCACAGCCTGTGGCCCGACTTCGTCGAGGTGCCGGCTGGATGGACGGTCGCCCACGGGCCCGCCACCCGGCAGGAGTGCCTGGACCACATCGAGGCCAACTGGACCGACATGCGCCCCAAGAGCCTGGTCGAGGAGCAGCGAGGCTGACCGCGCGAGCCGTCCGGAGACCTGCGGACGACCGGCTGCTCGCCGTCGCGGGCGAGCAGCCGGTGCCGGTCATCGCCACCGTGAGCACCGAGTGGTCGGCCGAGCAGGCACGGACGTCGCCCGGCACGCGGACCTCACGCCGATCCGAGCTGGGGTTCTGCGGCCTCGAGCAGGATCTTCAGCAGGTCCTGTGGTGCGTCCCGCATGAGGTTGTGCCCGCTGTCCAGCGCGTACGTCGCCCACGAGGGGTCCTGGAGCAGCCGCTGATAGACGGGTGTGAAGGGGGACTCGCCGTCCCAGCCCGCCGCGTACACATAGACCCGGCGCCGGACCCGCGCCGGATCCCCGGTGAGGCGCAGAGGCTGGAGCAGCGAGGCGACCGGGTGGGGTGTGGCCCTGGTGTCGAAGAACGGCAGCGGCCGCACCGCGTACCCGGTCTCCACCACGTCCGCGTACCACTGCCGTTCTCGATCGGAGACCAGATTCCAGCACGAGTCGCCGTCGCCCGGCACGACGGCGTCCAGGTACACCAGCGAGGCCACGCGGCCGGGCATGCGGTCGGCGACACCCGTGATCACCATCCCGCCGTAGCTGTGGCCGACCAATACCGCGTCGTGGAGGTTCTCGGTCTCCAGGACGCCGGTCACGTCCTGGAGGTGCGTGTCGAGGTTCACTCCGCCGTGCGGCAGGTGACCGCGTTCGCCGAGCCCGGTCAGTGTCAGCGGGTAGGTGCGGTGCCCGTGGTCGCGGAGTCGTTCGGCGAGCTCATCGAAACACCAGCCGCCGTGGCACATGCCGGGAATCAGGACGAAAGTTGCCATAACCGTGTTCCTTATCGGTGGATGACCGGGTGACTCAGGCGTCCGTCTCGATGACGCCGCCCGGCAGGGGCGTTGTGGGGGGCGCTGTGGAGAGGCGTGAACGGGCCCCGATCGTGGCGATCAGGGCCGCCGCGGCGCACAGGATCGCGGTCCACGCCAGGGTCGCGTCGGTCGAGGTGTGATCGGCGAGGAGCCCGGCCAGCCATGGGCCGGCGGTCTGGCCGGCGGCGAACAGCGTGGTGAAGGCGGCCAGTGCGGCGGTCCAGCCGGCGGGCGGGATGGTGGCCTTGATGAGCGCGGTGACGGCGGCGGGGACGCCCATGAACGTCGCTCCGTACAGGATCGCGGAGGCGAGGATGACCGGCTCCGCCGGGGACATGAGGGGAAGTGCCGCTCCTCCGGCGAGGATGGCGAGCAGCGCGGCCAGGGCTCTGCTGCCGGGCCAGTGGGTGATGGGACGGCTCCACAGGAAGGGCGCCGCCATGACGGCCAGCCCCAGGACCGTCCAGGTGAACGCCACCCGCGAAACCGGTGCGTCCCGGTCTGCGAGGTAGGCGGACAGGAAGGTGATGTAGGTGATGTATCCGGCGGCGAACAGGAGATAGGCCAGGGCTGTCCGCCGCAGCGGGCGCACCGGCCGGCGGCCGGCGGGGGCGGCCGATGCGGGGGTGTCCTCGTCGGTGCGTGCTGCGGACCAACTGACCAGTGCCGCCAGACCGGCGGCGACGCTGAGGCAGGCCCAGGCGAGTTGCCATCGATCCCCCAGGGTCGGAATGGTCACGCCGCCGAACACGATGCCCAGCCCGGTGCCGGCGAAGTAGACGGCGATGGGCATGCCGGAGGAGATGCCGGTGGCGATGCGCGCCGCGATCACACCGCCCGTGACGAACACCAAGGCCCCCGCCGCCCCGGCGACGGCCCGTGCGGTGAGCAGTGCCAGGTGGTCACCGCCGACGGCTGTGGCGGCGAGCGCCATCGCGGTGAGGACCATCCCCCAGCGGAAGGTGGCGGCGGTGCCCAGCCGTCGCCGGACGACGGGGGTCGCCAGAGCGCCGAGGAGGTAGCCGAGCCCGTTGGCGGCGCTCATCGTGCCGGCGTCGGCCAGGCTCCAGTGAAGGTCGTCACGCATGGCCGGCAGAAGAAGTCCGAAGGCGAAGCGTGCCAGCCCCAGCGCCGAAGCGGTGCCGAGAGCCAACCGCAGCGCCTGCCACCGGGCCTGCCTCACGAGCGCCTGCCTCATGAACACTGCGCGGGGAAGTTCGTGATCGTAGGTGTCAGGGGCAGGCGGAGGGCGGCGGCAAGCGATCACGGAGGTCCCCAAGGTCGAACCGATCGGTACGATCCGAGACGCTAGCACCTGATCGAACCGAGCGGTACCATCTATCGCATGCCAGTCGCCAAAGGCTCGACGATCGACCCGGCGCGCACCCGCGCCGCCATCCTCGAAGCGGCCACCGCGGTGCTGTACGAGCGCGGGCTCGACGGCATCGGCGTCGCCGAGCTGTGCACCCGCATCGGGGTGTCCAAGGAGACGCTCTACCGGCACTTCGGCACCAAGGAGGGCCTGGTCGAGGCCATGCTCCGGCAGCGCAGCGAGCGGGTCGTGCAATGGCTGGCCGCGGCCGCCGCGGCCGCCGGCGACGACCCCCGCGACCAGCTCGCCGCCGTGTTCGACGCCCTCCAGCAGTGGTACGACGACCCGGTCTTCCGCGGCTGCGCGATGCTGAACGCGGCCGCCCAGCACCACGTCGAGACCGTACGCGCCATCACCGCACGTCATCTCGACCGCTACCTCGAATTGCTGACCGGCATCGCCGAGCGCGCCGGAGCCACCGATCCCCAGGTCCTGGGGCGGCAGTTGCTCATGCTGGTCGAGGGTGCGACCGTCGTCGCCGCGCACCACGGCGGCGCCGGCGCGGGTGAGCATGCCCGCCACGCCGCGCTCACCTTGTTGTCCGCCGCATCCTGAACCCGCTCGCCGGGCCGGGCACGTCGGGGAGACGTGCAGAGGGGCCGGGCCGCGATCGCGGCCCGGCCCCTCGTGGTCTCCCTGCGCCGGAGGCGAGGCTCAGGGAGACCGGCTCATGGGAGTGTCAGGAGGCGGCCTGCTCCACCGGTGTCGCGGGGTCGCCGTCCACGGCCGCCGCGAGTTGCGGAACCAGCCTGTCGAGCGTGTACGGCAGGCTCAGCACCGACACGAACGAGATGGCGTTGCCGTAGTCACCGGTTTCCTGGATGTAGACCTCACGGCCCTGCTTGACCACGTTCAGGTCGCCGTACAACTTGTCCGCGTGGAGGGTGGCCGCGTCCTTCGTGGGGTCGGAGACGATCCACACGATCGCGCCGGTGTCGAGCAGGTCGGTGCGCTCCTTGCTGATGTTGGCGCCGAACTCGTCGCCGACGACCGCGTCAAGACCGGCGGGCAGCGTGAAGCCGAGCGAGGTGAGCACCCGCGAACGGCCGTCCTGGCTGCCGTAGACGAAGATGCCCTCGTACGGCGTGGCCATCACCGCTGTGGCCTTCGCGAAGTCGGGGTGCTCCTGGTGCGCGGCGCTGAAGCGGGCCTCGACGTCCGAGACGAGCTTGTTCGCCTCGGCCTGCTTGCCGAGCGCGGTGCCGATCGTCTGGGTCTGCTGCTGCCACGGGATGCCGTAGTCGGCGAACTGCGCGGGCTGGGCCACCACGGGGGCGATCTTCGAGAGCAGCTCGTACTGGTCCTTCGTCAGCCCCGAGTACAGGGCGAGGATCAGGTCGGGGCGCAGCGCGGCGATCTTCTCGATCTGGGGCCCGGTGCCGGTGTCCTTCAGCACGGCAGGCACGGCGGAGGAGCCCAGCTTGTCGGCGGCCCACGGCCCGATGGCGCCCTTGTAGCCGCCGATCCACTCGGTCGTCCCGACCGGCACCTTGCCGAGGGCCAGCACGGAGTCCTGGTCGGTCAGGCCCACGGTGACGATGCGCTGGGGCTCGGCCGGGATGGTGGTCGACCCGAACTTGTGCTGGATCGTCACCGGGAAGGCGCCGGTCTGCGGCGTGGAGTCCGAAGGCTGCCCGGAGGCGGAGCCGGTGGTGCCGGAGTCCGAGCCGCACGCGGCGGCGCCGAACAGGAGCAGGGCGGAGGCCAGTCCCACCGCGAGCCGGGTGCCTCTCAGGGAGCGGAACATCAAAAGACCCTTCATGTCGATTTCGGATTCGTTGCGTGCCGGGGGGCGTCGTTCGGGGGGTGAGGGGAGCGAGGAGGGCCGGGCGGGTGTGGCGCGCGGGTGTCCGACCACGCCTCCCAGAGCGCGGCGTAACTTCCGCCGCCGGCCCGCAGTTCGTCATGGGCGCCGATCTCGACGATCCGGCCGGCGTCCATGACGACGACCCGGTCGGCGGTCGCGGCCTGGGTCAGGCGGTGCGCGACGACCAGGGCGGTGCGGCCCTCGATCGCCCGGTCCGCGGCCGACTCCAGGGCGCGTGCCCCCGTGCTGCCCGCCTCGGCCGTCGCCTCGTCGAGCACCGCGACCGGTGGATCGGCCAGGACGAGGCGGGCGAGGGCGACCTGCTGGACCTGCGTCGGGGTGAGGCGGTGGCCGCCCTCGCCCACCACGGTCGCGATGCCGTCGGGCAGCGCCTCGGCCCAGTCGAGCGCGCCCACGAGGGTGAGCGCCTCCCGGAGGTCGTCGTCGCCGGCGCCGGGCCGGGCCAGCCGGAGGTCGTCGGCGAGGGGGCCCGCGAAGACGTGCACCTCCTGTGTGACCAGGGCGACCGGGCGGCCGTTGCCCGCGGATGGGGCGACTGCCAGCCGTACCGACCCGGTGGCCGGCCGGTGCACCCCCGCGATGAGCTTGGCGAGCGTGGTCTTGCCCGCGCCGCTCGCCCCGACCAGCGCCACGCGTTCACCGGTCCGCAGGACGAGGTCCACGTCGTGCAGGACGGGCCGGCCCGGTTCGTACGCGTGCCCGAGTCCGGACACCGTCACGGCCGCCTGATCGCCCGCGCGCCCGGCCCCGTGCTCGGCTGAGTGCTCATTCTCGTGCTCGGATTCGGGCCCGGCGTCGTGTTCCCCGGAAGGCGCTGCCGCCACGCCGACCAGTCGCGCGAGGCTCGCGCCCGCGGACTGGGCGTCGTCGATCAGCACGAGCGCCGAGTTGATCGGGCCGAACAGGCTGTGGAAGTACAGCGCGGCCGCCGTCGCCGTCCCGATGGACGCGGACCCGCTGCGCACCAGCACGAAGCCGGCCACCAGGACGGCCGCCAGGCCGGTGTACTCGGCGACGTGCAGCCGGCTGTAGAACCGGAGCACCAGTTGCACGCCGCGCATCGTCAACTCGACCGCCGACCAGGAGCGCCGGGTGACCTGGTCGATGTGCTCGGCCTCCAAGCGGAACGCGCGGACCGTGGCGGCGCCGCCGATGGTGTCCAGCAACTGCTGTTGCTGGGCGCCCGCGGCCACGCGCTGCCGCGCGTAGAGGGGGACGGCGTTGCGCACGTACCAGCGGGCGGTGTGCGCCTGGATCGGCACCGCGAGCAGCGCCGCCACGAGGAACCGCCAGTCGAGCACGGCCAGCGCCACGAGCGTCAGCACGATCGACAGCAGTGAGCGGGACAGCTCGGGCAGTGCGGTCCGCACCGCCTCCGCGATCTGCGAGACGTCGGCGGTCACCCGTGCGGTGAGGTCTCCGGAGCCGGCCTTCTCGACTCGTTCCAGCGGCAGCCGAAGAGCCCGGTCGACGAAGCGCTCACGCAGCCGCGCGAGCACGGTCTCCCCGAGCCTCGAGACCAGCGACAACCCGAGCGCGGTGGTGACGCCCTGCACGACCGCGACGACACCCAGCAGCACCACAGGAAGCGTGATAGCCCCGGCGGGGTGCCGCTCCGCGACGAGGTCCACGATGCGCCCGAGCAGCGGCTGCGTGGCCAGCCCGACGGCCGTCGCCCCGACCATCACGGCGAACCCCCCGAGCAACAGCATCCGGTGCGGGCGCAGCAGGTCGCGCATGGCGGCGCGCGTCTCGGCGGGGGTAGCGGTCGGCAGGAGGTAGCGGGAAGGCTCGCGTGCCTCAGATGAGGCTGGCGTCGTCATGCCAGCACCGCCGTCCGGTAGGCGGCGTGGCGCTCGACGAGGTCGGCATGCGGAGCGGTGTCGGCGATCCGGCCGCCGTCCAGCAGCACCACCCGGTCGGCGACCGCGAGCAGAGCGGGGCTGGTGGTGACGAGGATCGTGGTCCTCCCGCGCCGGATCTCGCGGACACCGGTCGCGATGCGCGCCTCGGTGACCGCGTCGACGGCGGTGGTCGGATCGTGGACGACGAGCACCGGGCGGTCGGCGGCCAGGGCCCGGGCGAGGGCGACGCGCTGGCGCTGTCCGCCGGACAGAGAGCGTCCCCGCTCGCTGACCGTCGCGTCACCGCCTCGCGGTACGGCCAGGGCGACCTCGTCGGCTCCGGCGGCGGCCATAGCCGCCAGGGCGGCTCCCGGATCGGCCGCGGCCGGAGCGGCGGCGGTGACGTTGCCGTGCAGGGTGCCCTCGAACAGGTCGGCGTCGTGCTCGGCCACCAGCATCGCCATGCGGATGTCCGCCGGATCGAGGTCGCGCAGCGGCACGCCGTCGAGCTCGATCACCCCCGTGTCGGGGTCGGCCTGCCTGCTCAGGCAGCGGAGCAGGGCGGCGGCGTCCGCCGGATCGGTCGCCGCCACGCCGAGCACCTCGCCGGGGGCGACGTCGAGGTCGATGTCGCGCAGCGAGCCGTGGCCGACTCCTCGCAGCCGCAGCGCACCGCTGAGCCGCTCGGGCAGCCGCGCGTCCCCGGGCACGACGTCGGGCGGCGCGGCGAGGACTCCGGCGATGCGCGCGGCGGACGCCCTGCCCTGGGCGAAGTCGGCGTTGACCCAGGAGAACACCTCCAGCGGGCCGAGCAGGAAGAGCGCGAGCCCCACCGCCGAAACGAGCTGGCCCAGGCTGATGTCGCCGTCGATGGCGAGCCGTCCGCCCACCAGCGCGACGACGGCGATGAAGACCCCGGTCAGGGTGAGGACCATGCCGTTCTGCACGGCCTCGGCCCGGGCCGCCCGCAACGTCGCGACCAGCGAGTCGCGGCTGGTGCGCCGGTAGCGGGCCACGGCGGCGGACTCCGCCCCGATCCCCTTGAGGACGCGCAGCCCGGCGACCAGGTCGGCGGCCACGCCCGACGCGTGCGCGGCACGCTCCTGCTCGGCCTCGCTGCGCCGCTCGAGGGGCTTGCTCAGCAGGTGCCCGGCCCACAGGAGGACGGGGGTGCCGACCAGGACGACCAGGCCCAGCGGGATCGAGATCCGCAGCAGGACCACGGCTCCCACGAGAAGGCCCATGAGCGCGGAGAACCCGAACATCACGGCCATGGCGACCGTGCCCACCCGCTTGGCGTCCTCGGTCGCGATGCTGGTCAGGGCGCCGGGGAGCCTGCCGTTCTCCGCCCCGCCGCGCGGGTCCACGACGCGGGTCACGAGTTGTACGCGCAGGACGTGCGCGGCCTGTTCGGCGGCGCGTTCCCCGGCGCGCGCGCCGAACCGGAAGCTGAACGACAGCCCCACGTAGACGACGGCGAGCACGGCCAGCCACGCCAGCAGCGGGGTCACCTCGCCACCGGCGACGGCCTGGTCGATCACGACGCCGATCAGGACGGGGACGAGCGCCTCGCCCGCCTGGTGCCCGGCTCCCAGGAGCGAGCCCAGGGCGACGTCGCGTCGCTGTCCGCTGATCACCTGCCTCAGGACGTCGCGTCCCGAGGGACCTGAACCACCCACCCGCACTCCTTCAGGCCCGAGCAAAATTTAGGTAAGGCTATTCTAAGTAAGGGTTACCTGACCAGCCGGGTTCACCGCGCCTTCAACGGGCCGGATCTCGCGTGCGACAGGGGCTTTGAGCGGAAATTGAGGATTCTCAGGTAGACCCTGAGATATGGATCGGGCCGCCAAGGTTCTCGTCGTCGACGACGAGCCGAACATCCGCACGCTGCTTTCCCAGACGCTCCGCCTGGTGTCCTTCGAGGTGAGAACGGCCGAGAGCGGTTCTCAGGCGCTGACCGCGGTCAGGGAGTTCGAGCCCGACATCGTGATCCTCGACGTGATGCTGCCCGACTTCGACGGGTTCGAGGTGGCACGACGGCTGGGGGAGGTGCCCGTGTTGTTCCTGACGGCACGGGACACGGTTGAGGACCGGGTCCAGGGGCTGAGCATCGGCGCGGACGACTACGTCGCCAAGCCGTTCAGTCTCGAGGAGGTCGTCCTGCGGATCAGGGCGATCCTGCGCAGGAGCCGGGTGGCGGAGCCGCCGCAGGGCAACGTTTTGTCCTACGCCGACCTGGAACTGGACCCGGATGCCCACGAGGTGCGGCGTGCCGGGATCCTCGTCGACCTGTCGCCCACCGAGTTCAACCTGCTCGCCTACCTGCTCGCGAACGCCGGCCGGGTGGTGAGCAAGACCCAGATCCTCGACCGGGTCTGGCGGTACGACTTCGACGGCGACTCCAGCATCGTCGAGTCGTACGTCTACTACCTGCGCAAGAAGATCGACAAATGGGATCCACCGTTGATCCAGACCGTGCGCGGGGTCGGCTACACCCTCAAGCTGCCACGGAAGGGCGACTCGTGAGGGGCCCGGGCCGCTGGACGGTGCGCACCCGGCTCGTGGTGGCCGCCGTCGCGTTGACCGGTCTCGCGCTCGTGCTGGCGAACACGGCGGGGCTGGCCCTGCTGCGCGGCTATCTCATGGACCGGCTCGACGACCAGTTGAGCGCCACCACGGGTGTCGCCTCCTCGGGTCTGGTCGCTCTGGCCCGGCGGCCGCCCGACGGGCTCGCCGCTCCGGGAGACCCGGGGGAGGCCGGCATCCCGGTGGAGAAGAAGATCGTCGCACGGATCGTGGGCGACCGGGCGATCTACTTCTTCTCCCCGGACGGAAAGCTGACCGGCGGGTTCCCCTCCCAGCCCATCAGCGGACCGGATCTCGGCTCCTTCGAGGAGATCCGCAGAGGCGAGCCGTACACGGTGCCCGGCACGGACGGGCCGTCCTGGCGCGTGATGGCGATGGACGTCCCCGGCGGGGGGACGATGGTGACGGCCTCGTCGATGGCCGAGATCGAGGCCATCCAGAAGTGGCTGCTCGCCATCGACGCCGGAGTCATGGCGGTGGTGCTGTTCCTGCTCGGCCTGGCCGCGGCCGCGCTGGTACGGCTCGGCCTGCGCCCGCTCACCAGGATGGAGGAGACGGCGGGGCACATCGCCGCGGGCGACTTCGGCCGGCGCGTCCCGGCGGACGACCCGCACACGGAGCCTGGCCGCCTCGGCATCGCGATGAACGTGATGCTGGACCGCGTCGAGAGGGAGATCGCCGCGCGGGCGCAGTCGGAGGCGCGCATGCGCCGGTTCCTCGCCGACGCCTCTCACGAGTTGCGCACGCCGCTCACCTCCGTGCGGGGCTTCGCCGAGTTGTACCGCAGGGGAGGCACCCCGCCGGGGCCGCCGCTCGACGAGGCCATGCGCAGGATCGAGGACGAGGCCGGCCGGATGGGCGTCCTGGTCGACGACCTGCTCACCCTGGCTCACCTGGACGAGGAACGTCCCATGGACAGCCATCCCGTCGACCTGCTGGAGATCGCCGCCGACACGATCCGCGACGCCCGTGCCCGGGTGCCCGACCGGCAGGTACGGCTGGCCGGCCTGGGCCCGTCGCTGGCCCCGGTCGTGGTGGTGGGGGACGAGGCGCGGCTCAGGCAGGTTCCGGCCAACCTCGTGGCCAACGCCCTGGCGCACACGCCGCCGGACGCGAAGATCACGGTTCGGGTGGGCGTCGCCGAGGCCGCGTCCGCTCCGGCCGTCGCCGTGGGCGCGGGGCGTGCCGGGCTGATGGGGGTCATCGAGGTGTCCGACACCGGGCCGGGGATCCCGCCGGCCCATGTGCCGCACATCTTCGAGCGCCTCTACCGCGTCAGCCAGAGCCGTTCCCGCGCCGAAGGCGGAGCCGGGCTCGGGCTCGCCATCGTGGCCGCGATCGTCCGGGCGCACGGCGGACGCGTCGAACTCGCACCCTCCGGCACGACGACGGGCGCTGAGAGGGAGGGTGATGCGGGCGCGGTGTTCCGCGTCCTGCTGCCGCTCGACGCCTCGCCGGGGGAGCAGGAAGATCCGGACTCTGATGGTCCTCCGAGGTAGCTCCGGGCCGGCTCCGATGGGCGCCGCGCACCATCGGGCTCATGCGAAGAACACTTGTGGCGGCGGCGCTTCTCGCGTTCGCCGTCGGATGCGGACAAGCCGGCGCCTCGCCGGGCGTGGCCTCGGTCAAGGGCACCGAGACCGCGTCGCAGGCGAGCGCCTCCCCGGCACCCTCGGTGGACCCCGCGGAGCAGGGCAGGAAGTTCGCCCAGTGCATGCGCGACCACGGCGTGGACATGCCCGATCCGGAGACCGACGGCAAGGGCGGCATGCGTATACGCGTGAACGCGGGCAAGGGCGGCGAGGCGAAGGTCGAAAAGGCGATGGAGGCGTGCCGGAGCCTGAACCCGATGGGTGAGAAGGGCCGCGAGATCTCCCCCGAACAGCAGGAACAGGCTCTCGCGTTCACCAAGTGCATGCGGGACCACGGCGTGGACATGCCCGATCCGGACTTCAGCGGCGGCGGCGTGAAGATCACCGGAAGAGGTCCCGGGTTCAGCCCCGACGATCCCAAGTTCCAGGAGGCCTCAGAGGCCTGCCGGGACAAGCTGGGCCCGATGGGAGGCCGACCGTGACCGAGACCCGCGAGACGGAGGCGGAGGGGGCCGCCCGGCACACGGTGGACGCGCCGCACGACGAGATCGGACCGCCGGATGGGCCGGTCCGCCGCCCGCGACGGCGCAGAGCGGTGAGGACCGCCGCGGCGACCGGCGGCGCCGCGCTGCTCGCGGCGGCCGTGGCCGCCACCGCGATCGGCGTGGGGGGCGAGGGCGGCACGGCGGTCGCCGTGCGGACGCCCCCCGCGACGGCCACGGTCGAGCGGACGACGCTGACCGAGACCAAGGAGGTCGACGGCACGCTCGGGTACGGCGACACGGCCACCGTCACCGGCCGCGGGCAGGGCACGATCACCTGGCTCCCGGCTCCGGGCGCGACGATCACCAGGGGGCGCGCGGTCTACAGCGCCGACGCCGACCGGGTCCCGCTCCTCTACGGCGTCACGCCTCTCTACCGGATCCTCCAGAACGGGATCGAGGGCCGGGACGTCAGGATGCTGGAGCAGAACCTGGCCAAGCTCGGCTATGACGGCTTCACCGTGGACGACGAGTTCACCTGGGCCACCCGCGAGGCGGTCGAGGAGTGGCAGGACGACCTGGGCCTGAAGGTCACGGGGCAGATCGCGCCGGGCGACGTCGTCGTCCACGACGGCCCGCTCCGGATCGCCGAACTCAAGGCCGCGCTCGGCGGCCAGGCGGCCGGGCCCGTCCTCACCTACACCGGCACCACCCGCGAGGTCACGATCCCCCTCGACGTGGCCGACCAGCACCTGGTCAGGAAGGGGATCAAGGCGAGCGTCGAGTTGCCGGACGGCGCCACCGTGCAGGGCACCGTGACGAGCGTCGGCAAGGTGGCGACGGAGACCACGACCCAGGACGAGACGACGACCACGGTCGACGTGGTCGTCTCGGTGCGCGACGACGGCGAGCTCAAGACCTACGACACCGCTCCCGTGGACGTCACCATCGTCTCCGCGAAGCGCGAGGACGTGCTCGTCGTCCCGGTCGGGGCCCTGGTCGCGCTGGCCGAGGGCGGGTACGGCGTGCAGGTCGTGGAGGGCCCCGCCACCCGCTACGTCGCGGTCGAGACCGGGATGTTCGCCGACGGCAAGGTCGAGGTGACCGGGGTGGACGAGGACGCGACCGTGGTGGTGCCCTCGTGAGCCGGGACGGCGTCACCACGCCCGAGGCGGCCGGCGGGCCGTACATCGTGGAACTCGCGGGCGTCAGCAAGGTCTACGGCGGCGACGTGGTCGCGCTGCGCGGAGCCGGGACGACCATCCGCTACGGCGAACTCGTCGGCATCGTCGGGCCGTCCGGCTCGGGGAAGTCGACGATGCTGAACATGATCGGCACGCTGGACCGGCCCACGGAGGGCACGGTCCGGATCGCCGGCCACGACGTCGCGGAGTTGTCCGACCGGGAGTTGTCCGCCCTGCGGGCCGGAGTGATCGGCTTCGTCTTCCAGCACTTCCACCTCGCGGCCGGAGTCCCCTCCCTCGACAACGTCGCCGACGGACTGCTCTATTCGGGTGTCGCCCTGCGCGAACGGCGCGGACGTGCCGCTGAGGCGTTGCGCAGGGTCGGCCTGGGACATCGGCTCGACCATCGCCCGCATGAGCTCTCCGGCGGCGAGCGGCAACGGGTGGCGATCGCCCGCGCCGTCGTCGGCGACCCTCTGCTGCTCCTCGCCGACGAGCCCACCGGCAACCTCGACTCCTCGTCGGGTGCCGGCGTGATGGGGCTCCTCCAGGAGCTCCATCGGGGCGGGACCACCGTGGTGATCATCACGCATGATCGGGACATCGCCGCCGGGCTGCCCAGGCGGATCGAGATGCTCGACGGCCGTGTGATGGAGGACTCCCGGGTGAGGCGGGTGGCGGCATGCTGACCACGGCGCAGAACCCGGCGGAACCGATCCCGGGGCACCCGCGGGGCGGGCGGTCCGGCAGGCCGTCTCCCGCGCGGCTCCGCCCGCGTGACGTGATCAGGGTCGGCGGGGCAGGGCTGCGGGCCCGGCCGTTGCGGGTCTTCCTGTCGGCGCTCGGGATCGCGATCGGCATCGCCGCGATGATCGGGGTGGTCGGCATCTCGGCCTCCAGCCAGGAGAAGCTGAACCGCCAACTCGCCGCGCTCGGCACCAACCTGCTCACGGTCTCGCCGGGCCAGACCTTCTTCGGGGAGAACTCCCACCTGCCGGCCGAGGCGGAGGGGATGATCGGCCAGATCGCCCCCGTCACCTCGGTGACCGCGATCGGCGCCACGAGCGCCAAGGTCTACCGGAACGACCACATCCCGGAGGGCCAGACCGCCGGCATCTCGGTCCAGGCGGCCAGGCTCGACCTGCTCGCGGACGTCGGTGCGACGGTCGCCAGCGGCGCCTGGCTCAATCAGGCCACCCAGGGCTTTCCTGCCGTGGTCCTCGGAGACAAGGCGGCCGACCGGCTGGGGGTAGCCGAGGCGGGGCCCGACCAGCGGGTCTGGCTCGGCGGCCGGTGGTTCACCGTCGTCGGCGTGCTCGCGCCGGTGCCGCTCGCCCCCGAACTGGACGCCTCCGCGCTCGTCGGCTGGCCGGTCGCCGAGGAGCGACTCGACTTCGACGGCTACCCCACGACGGTCTACACCCGGGCCGAGGAGGAGCAGGTCGTCGCGGTGCGGGACGTCCTGGCGGCCACCGCCAACCCGGAGAACCCCAACGAGGTCGAGGTCTCCCGTCCCTCCGACGCGCTCGCCGCCAAGCAGGCGACCGACGCGACGCTCAACGCGCTGCTGCTCGGCCTGGGCGGAGTCGCCCTGATCGTCGGTGGGGTGGGCGTGGCCAACACCATGGTCATCTCCGTGCTGGAGCGCCGCGCCGAGATCGGCCTGCGCCGGTCCCTGGGCGCCACACGAGGGCAGATCCGGTCCCAGTTCCTCGTCGAATCCCTGTTGCTGTCGCTGATCGGCGGGGCCGGGGGAGTGCTGCTCGGCATCGGCGTGACCGCCGCTTACGCCACGTCCCAGGGCTGGCCGTCCATCGTTCCCGTCTGGGCGATGGCGGGCGGCGTGCTCGCGACGCTGGTGATCGGAGGTGTCGCCGGGTTCTACCCCGCGGTCCGCGCGGCCCGCATGTCGCCGACGGAGGCGCTCGCGTCCCCCTGAGGCTCGCATCCCCGGCACGCCGGCCCTCTCCCGGCCGGCGTTCCGGGCCGTAAGCTCATCGGCAAATGGCGCGTAATTCCTTCACCTTTACCTTTATGCAAATAACAATCTACTTTGCCGGAAATTTGGTAATGGGTGAGATGCACCCACCCTTAATTCTCTTTTTGGATTTAACGTGGTGTGGTGGACAGTGGAAAGCTTCTTGGTGAGTACTTACAAGCGCGGCGCAAGCTGGTGACTCCCGATGAGATCGGGTTGAAGCATTCCGGCCGCCGCCGGACCCCCGGTTTGCGCCGGGAAGAGATGGCCTATCTGGCCGGTGTCAGCACCGACTACTACAGCCGCCTTGAACAGGGGCGGGAGCGCAATCCCTCGGACCAGGTCCTCTCGGCGCTCGCACGGGCGCTCGACCTCGACTCGGAGTCCGCGCAGCACCTGTACGCCCTCGCACACCCTCGGACGCGGCGCGGCACGCCGGCCAGCCGGGTGGAACGCGTGAGCCCGATGTTGATGCGGTTGCTCCGGGGCTGGAACCACACACCGGCGCTGGTGCTCGGCCGGTGGATGGACGTTCTGGCCACCAACCAGATAGCCGAGGCGCTCTATGACGGGCTGGCGCACAACGACAATCTGATTCGGATGGTCTTCCTCAATCCCGAGTCGCGCACGTTCTACTCGGACTGGGAGAAGGTCGCGTATCACAAGGCGGCGCACCTGCGTGCGGCGGCGGGCACGGACCCGGACGATCCGTTCCTGCCCGAACTCGTGGAGGAGCTGTCCGAAGAGAGCGACGAGTTCCGGCACCTGTGGGCCCGGCATGACGTGCATTTCAAGAAGCACGAATCCAAGGGTTTCCATCACCGCGACGTCGGCGACCTGACCCTCATCTGCGAGTCCTTCACCGTCAATAGCGCTCCCGGCCAGCAGCTCATGATCTTCCAGGCCGAGCCGGGAAGCCTGACGGAGAAGGCCCTGGCGATGCTGGGCAGCCTCAGCTCCCTCGACGTCAGCATGAGCGACTCCCTCGTGCCGTCCCCCGCGAGGGCGCCCAGGGCCCCCGTCGCGAAACCTGTCACGGTGCCCGCGAAGGCGCCCGCCACGGTGCGGGGTCCGGCCGTGCGGGACTCGGTCGAGCCGGAGATGAAGGAGATGAACGCCAGGCACGCGATGTGGCAGAAGGCCTGGTGACGGATCCTCGTCGCAGGCCGGGCGACGGGCCGGCCCGCGGCGTCACACTCTGCGGACTCCGCCGCGGCCTCCGGCCTCGGGAGCACGCCGCAGCAGGTAGGTGTCCATGATCCAGCCCTTGCGGGCGCGCGCCTCGGCACGGGTGCTGCGGATCCGCTCGGCGACGTCACCGACGCGCCCCGATATGAGGATCTCGTCGGGAGTGCCGAGGTAGGCGCCCCAGTAGATGTCGATGTCGGCGTCCCCGGGGATGTCCGCGAAGGCACAGTGCGCGTCGAGCATGACGACGACGTCGCCGGCCTCGTCCGGCTCGCCCGGCCGGTCGGTTCCATCGGCGATCGCCCGGGCGAGACGGCGCCCGGTGGTGATGTGCAGGGGCCGGGCGACGCGGGTCAGGCTGACACGGTGCCGCGCGGCAAGCGCGGACACGCTGCTGACACCGGGGATGACGGTGTGGCCGAACCGCGCCGAGCCCCGGGCGAGCACGTCCTCGAGGACGGCGAGCGTGCTGTCGTAGAGGGACGGGTCTCCCCAGACGAGGATCGCTCCGGTCTCGGTGTCGCCGAGATCGTCGAGGATGAGCCGTTCGTAGACGTCCGCCCGCCGGGACCGCCAGTCCTCCACGGCTTCGGTGTAGGCGTCGCCGGTGCGGTCGCGCTCGGGATCGCGGGCCTCGACGAGCCGGTACGGCTCTCGCGCGTGCGTGCGGATGACGTCCCTGCGCAGACGGGTCAGGTCGTGCGCCTCCGGTCCCTCGCCGGATCCCTTGTCGAGGACGAAGAACACGTCGGCCGCCGCGATGGCCTTGACCGCCTGCAGCGTGAGGTGGTCGGGATCGCCGGCGCCGATGCCGATGACGAGGACTTCTTTCATAGCCAGAGTCTGCGCCGTCCGGCCGAGACGAGGCCGGGCCGGGTCCCTCGGTTCACGGGGCGGTCCGCACGTCGAGACGCGCGGTGAAGTCCAGTGCGGGGGAGGCGAGCAGATCGGCCGCGGAGCCGTCCGGCTTGCGGGCCCACGACGCGTTCATGACCGCCGGGCTCCCGCGGAGGTCGATCGTGCCGTTTATCTCCGTGGCCACCGATCCGCTCGCGGTGACCTGTTCGATCGGCAACCAGAAGGTGACCTCGTCGCCGATGCGGAGCCAGCCGCCCTGGCCGGGGCGCAGGTCGGATCCGCCCGTCAGGTCGGAGAAGGTCAGCCGGCCGTCCTCGTCCGCCCGCCAGACGCCCGCGCCGAGCCTGCCCGCCGCCCGCGCCTTCCAGCCCGGATCCCCGCCCTGCTGGTCGAGCCGTGCGAACGCGGTGATCCGGAGGTCGGCAGGCAGGGCCTGCCCGGTCCACGGGCGGTCGTCGACCAGTCCGGTCCGCTCCGTCGCGGGCTCGGTGACGGGGTCAGCGGCCGGGTCAGTGGCGGGCCCGGTCGCCGGGCCTGTGGCCGGCGGCGCGGGAGCCGCCGCGGAGGAGGCCGGGCCGCTCGACGCGACGGACACCTCGCCCGCCGTGCCGGTCGCGAACCCGCCGGCGACGAGCAGGCCGGGCACCAGCGCCGACAGCAGATAGGGGGCGAAACGGTGCCGGGAGGCGCGCAGCGGCGCCCAGATGCGCAGCCACAGTGGTGCGATCAGCGGCCAGTTGAGGAGCAGCGCGGCCATTTCCGCCAGGAGGGTCCGGACCGAGGACAACTCCTCGGGAAGGCCGCCGGCCACGACCTGCACGGCCTCGGTGAAGGAGGATCCGTTCAGCATCCGGGCGAACAACTCGTAGACCGTGATCGCGATGAGCCGTACGACGAAGGCGAGCGGCCACAGCGCCGCCAGAGCCGCGGTGCCTCCCGGCCAGGAACGCGCGGCCCATGATCGCAGCCGCAGCGGCGGATGGCTGAGCAGGCCGAGCAGCCGGCCGATCACGGGCCCGGCCGGACGGGCCGGGCCGAGCGCGCGAGCGAGCGCGGCGGGCCCGGCCACGCTCATCGCGTACCGGTCGGCGCTGAGTTCGGCGACCCACAGGCCGGCGACCGGCAGGATCAGGCTGATCGGGACCGCGACCGCGACGTACAAGACGGAGTTGAGGACCGGCGACGTCCCCGTCCCGCCCACCGCGAGATAGACGACAGCCGGCACCAGGGCGAGAGCCGCGAGGGCGACGCCCCAGGTCCTGACGAACCATGCGAACGGGCTGGCCAGCCCGACGATCAGATGGTCTCCCTGCCGCAGATGGGCGACCTCGTGCAGCAGTACGGCCTGTGCCGCGTCCCTGTCCCGGCTCCATAGGCGTACCAGCGGCGGATAGACGGCGACGCGTGCCTCCCTCCATCCCACCGGATAGACGCGGGCCAGCCGATCGTCGCGTTCGCCGAGCCGGAGTCCGGCGGCGGGGGCGTGGCGCCGCACGTAGGCGGTCATCTCGCCGATCACCGGGTCGTCGCTCGGCTGGAGCCGGTGGCGGCGTTCCGCCCAGCGGCCGCGCGGGCCTGGGAACAGCACCCCCAGGATTCCGGTGAGCAGCAGGAGCGCGGGGAGGAACTCCAGAAGGCCCGCCGCGGTCAGGATCGCCGTCCCGGCCCGCTGGACGTTGGCCGCCAGATAGCCGACCAGCGTGGCCATGCCGGCGACGTCGTCCTGGAAGCCCTCGACAGCCGAGGGGACGGACGGGGCGAGGACGCCGAGGAAGTAGAGCCAGAGCCAGGGCGGCAACATCCATCCAGAGGTCTCGCCCGGCGCGGAGGGCAGGGCGCTCCCGGCGGGAGGGCCCGAGGGCGGGCTGCCCGCGAGGGCCCGCAGGAACGCCTCGATCTCGGCGGGGCCGCGGTCCTGCTGGAAGATCAGCTTGAGGGTGTCGTAGGTGAGTTCGTCCGCCCGGTCGGCGGGGATCCCCTGCGCGGCCAGCCGGTTCCGCAGTGCGTCGATCGTCTGGCCGAGCGACGGGACGGCGTCGGCGGAGGACGGCGCGGCGCCGTACCCGTGGGGAGCCGCCTGGGAGGGGTCCCGCGCCGGACGTCCGGCTCCGCGCATCGCGATGAGGACGAGCAGGTTGGCCATCGGATGGCTCGCGAGCAGGCCGAGCAGGTCGCCCGCCACCGCGCGGAGGCCGTCGAGGATGATCGGCAGCTCTCCCGGGCCCGTGCCGCCGAAGCCGCCGGGCTCCGGCGCGGTGGTCCGCATGAGATCACGGCGGCGGCGTCCCCCCGCCACGTACGCCGTGCCGACGCGCTCCGCGGACGAGGCCTCATGGGGCGCGAGATGCTCGGCGAGATGCCGCGACCAGGCTGCGACGGCGTCCATGGATCCTCCAACAGGGCTGGGGGGATCGCCCGGAGAGATCGTGGCACCGATCCGCGGGAACGGTCCAGTATTTCTGTCACATGGGCCACTTATTGCGCTATAAACGGGATCGTCACCCCCTGGCGGCCTGAAGGCGGAGGCAGGAAATGGCCACACCGACGCCGAGGCACCCCCACGGCCCGCGGAGGCTGGGACCGTGGCCGCCCGCCACGCTGCTCGGCTCGCTGGAGCCCCGGATACGTGAGACGTTGTTGTCGCTCGGCACGTTCTCGCAGGTCGTCAGCGGCGAGACTCTGATCATGGAGGGCGATCCCCGGACCAAGGACGTCTTCCTCATCGTCCAGGGCTACATGAAGGTCGTCAGCAACAGCGCGGACGGCAAGGTGGTCCTGCTCGCCATCCGCTCCGACGGCGACCTCGTCGGCGAGCTCGCCAGCCTCGACGGCAGCCCGCGAGTGGCGTCCGTGGTCACGGTCGGGCCCTGCTTCGTCCGCAAGATCAGCCAGCGGGACTTCCTCGGTTTCCTCGCGGACCACCCGGACGTCGCCCTCGCGGTCAACGCCAACGTCGTCGGGAAGCTGCGGCACGCCACCTGGCACCGCATCGAGTTCGGCACGTCGCCGATGCCGGTTCGCGTGGCGCGTGTGCTGATCTACCTCGCCCAGCGGTACGGCGAGACGACGGCCGAGGGCGTCCTGATCGGTTCGCTGACGCAACCGGAGCTCGCCGCCATGATCGGCGCCCGGGAGCACAGCGTGCACAAGATCCTTCGTTCCATGCGCGAACGCCAGGTGATCGCGACGAGGTACGGGCGGATCCTCATCCTGGACAGCGCGGCGTTGTACACGGACGCCGGAATCAGCGAAATCCCGCCTGAATACGGGGTCTGGCCGTCTTCCGGCCCGCAGAGTGAGGAGAACTGACGAGATCACGCCTGCTCGCCCTGTATTCGGAGGACGTATGGACGGCCTGGACCCGGTTCGGCGGCTGTGCGTGGCGATGGGAGCCGAGACGCCCGCGCAGGGGGACGCGAGCGGGCCGCTCGTCGACCTCGCGGAGGGCGCGAGCATGGCCGCGGGCCTCGACCAGGTCACCTTCCAGGTCCTGCCCGCGGGCATCCTGCTCGTGCTGAACTCGGGGGTCAACGAGCCGCGCGTCGTCGCCGACCTCACCCGTGAGCTGCACAACGGCCTGTGGCGGCGGAACCGCCGGGGGGCCGGGACGGCGAGGTTGCGCTGTCGCATCGCGTTCCACCAGGGGCTGGTGAGGCTGACCGACGAGGGGTTCGAGGGTCAGGCGGTGACCGTGGTCGGCGATCTGTGCGCCAGCGAGCATCTGCACGCGGAGCTGGGCGCCAGCCCCCGGAGCGACCTCGCGATGATCATCTCGGGACAGCTCCTCGACGAGCTCGCCTATCCCGAGTCCGCCGACCTGCACCGGGGGCAGTTTCGCCCCGTCACCGTCGCGCTCACGGCCGCCATGCCCGGGAGGTCCCTGCCGGCCTATGTGTACGCCCTCGGCGGGTGACATGGCCGCCGACGGATGGAGCCTGATCGGGCACACTCCCACGATCACGCTCGCCGAGCCCGCCCGAGCACCGGACGGAGGGCCCCCAGATTGGCGCGAGGTCGTACCTCGCTCGCGGGATTCCTTCCTGACACGCCTGTTCACCGGTCTCGAACTGCGCCTCCGTCCCGACGGCTCCGCCGAGGCGCGGCTGGGCACGGGCACGCCGCTGGCCGGCACCTGGCGGTCCCAATCCGGGCACGTGCTGGTGACCACTCAGGCAGGCGACGGGAGCACGCTCGACGGTCTTGTCCCGGCTGGTGACGCTCGGGGTGAGTTCGACGCGGTCTACACCGGTCGCGGGCGCGTAGGCGGTGTCATCGCCCACGTCAGGCAGAGCCTCGTTCCGCACCAGGGACCGTCGTCCGGTCAGGAGCCGGCACAGGAGCCGGTACAGGAGCCGGCGCAGGAGTCGCAGCCCGGGCCGCCGCCGGAGCCGCAGCCCGGGCCCCCGGTTCCGGCGGGGATGGACGAGTCCGCCGCGGTCAGGGAGCTCAGGACGCGATTGAACCGGGCCTCGCTGCGCGGCCGATGGCTGGGCGCGCTGGGACCGGTCGAGAGCCTGGTCGTCACGGAGGCGGAAGGGCTGGTCGAGAGGGGGCAGGCTCTCGGCGGGGGGTTCCTGCGGTTGGCGCGCGGTACGGACGTCGCCGCCGGGCTGGCACCCGGCCCGGGAGGCTGGACCCTCGTGGTGCTGGTGCGCGCCCCCGAAACCCTGACCGGATTCGCGGTGGAGGACCGGCCGGCGCTGCGGCGTCTCGGCGCCGACCTGTTGACCGCGGGGCGGCACGCGCAGGCGGCGCCCGTGCTGGACCTCGCGGCCGAGTTGTACGGCCATGACCCGCCGCGGGGAGCGGCGGAGCTGATCGACCGGCTCGGACTGTCCGACGCGCGGATCCGCTGCGCCTTCGCGGAGTCCGCCTACGCGCGCCTGCCCGGGCTGCTCGTGACCGCCGCCGAGTCGCGCAGGGAGCTCACCCTCGGCCCCCGGGCCTTCAATCCCTGGCTGGACGCGCTCCGCTTCGTCAGGTCGTCGGCCGAAGCCCTGAACGAGACGCTCGTCCGGCTGGCCGACCTCACCGACGCGCACCGGCGCAGGCCCTGGCGGGGGAGGACCGGGCCTCCCGGCGCGGACGCCCTGCACGCGGCCGCGGAGGCGTCCGCCGCGGCGACCGGGTCCATGTGCGCGGCCCTCCGCGAGATCGGTTCTCACCTCGACGGTCCCGAGGCCGTCGAGGCGTCGTCGGAGCACGCCGACCGCCTCCTCGCCAGGGGGCAGGAGACTCTTGGCGCGGCGGCACGCCGGCTCGCCTCCGCCGGGCCGCCGGATCCGGGAGCAGAGGCCGCCACGCCACACGAGACGGTGACGCTCGCGATCCGCGACGGCGTGGAGACGCTCGCGCTGCTCCGCGCCCACATGCGCCGGTCCGATCCGGCGTCCGCCGCCCGGTTCGTCCGTGAGCAGGCGCGGCAGGCGTCGCACATCACCGCCGGTTACGTGGAGACCTGGCGGGCCCTGCTCGACGATGCCTGGGAGAAGATCCTCTCCACCGACATGGCACTGCCGTTCTACGAGCGCATGGTGACGCTTCTGCTCGACCTGGACCTTCCCGAGGACGCCCTGGCCGTGTCCGAGATGTCCAGGGCGCGCGCGTTCGCCGACGCCCTTCACGCGGCCGGCGAGGCCGATGAGGAACCGTCGCGCGGCCTGATCGGGGCCGGACCGGTGGATCGGACCGCGCTGCTCGGCCTGCTCACCTCGCACGAGTCCGCCGTCGTGGAGTACTTCCTGTCGGGTGACCTCCTCGCGATCTGGGTCTGCTCCCGCGGCGGTCAGGTCACCTCGGTCACCCGAAGGATCGACCGCGCACGGCTGGCCGAGGACGTCGCGGAGTTCGGACGGCTCGCCCGCACCCCCCGGCACGACGCCGGATCGCGTACGGCGACGGCCGGCGTGCTGAGCCGCCTCGGCGCCGTGTTGTGGGACGTCATCCCGGACGGCCTGCTGCCCGCCGACCCCGACGAGCCCGTCACCGTCGTCCCGCACGCCGAGTTGTTCCGCGTGCCGTTCTCCGCCCTCATCGACGGCTCCGGCTCCTACCTCGTCGAGCGGCACGCGATCAGGGTGCTTCCCGCGCTGGCCCTGACCCCGGACCTGACCTCGGACCTGACCTCGGGCCCGGTCCCGGGCGGGCCGCCCACGCTCGTGGCGCTGGTCAATCCGTCGCCGATGGCCGAGGGAGAATCTCTCGACTGGACCGAGCGGCGTTTCGGCGCCATCACGAGCATGTACGGCGAGCACGTCCTCCACACCGGCCCCGCGGCCAGCGTTGCGACGTTGCGCGAGGTCGCGGGGCAGGGAACCGTGTTGTACTTCGGCACCCACGCCCGTGCCGTACCCGACCTGCGGGGCGATCCGCTGGCGTCCCATCTGGTGCTGGCGCCGTCCGCGGGCCACGACGGGATCCTGCACGCCAGAGACGTGCCGGCTCTCGGCATCACCGCGGACCTGGTCATCCTCGCGGCGTGCGAGACCGGTGCGGGCGCGGTGACGGCGGACGGCGTCATCGGGCTCAGCCGCGCCTTCCTCACCGCCGGGCCGACAGGGCTGATCACCACGCTCTATCCCGTCGGCGAGAGGGCGAGCCTCGAGCTGATGGCCGACTTCCACGAGAGCTGGCTGCTCGACGGCCGGGAGCCGGTGAGCGCGCTCCGGCACGCCCAGGCCCGAGCCGCGTCGTCGCAGCGGGCCTCCGCCCGGGAACCCCACCTGTGGGCGGCGTTCACCTTCTTCGGCCTGGGTTCCCGCACCCCGGCCGGCGTCCCGATCCGAACCCCGAACACGGAAGGCACCCCATGACCGACCAGACAGCCGAACCCCCTCTGCCTGACGGTGAGATCCTGGCGCGTTCCGACCTCTACGGAGCCGAGCAACTCCTCGGCCCGGGCACGCAGCGTCCGCGCGAGACCGGAGTCGACGTCGCCCGGCCCTACGTCTACCTCGTGCCCGACGAGATGCTCTCGCCCGCGCTGCGCAGCCGGGCCGCGACCTCGGGTGTCCGGCACTACGAGGTGCTGTTCGCGTTCGACCTCGACGAGTTGCCGCCCGATCGGCACTACACGGGGCTGCGGTTCGAGGTGCGCCTCACCGACGACGACGCGCTCGCGCTCCGCCTCGGTGCGGGGGAGGGCGCGCTGGAGGACATCGTCGGCCCCTGGCCCGCCACGACGCCCGCCACGACGCCCGCCACGACGCCCGCCACCACCGCCTCGACACCGGGCACGGCGGGGAACGGCGCGGAGAGCACCCCGGCGGAGGGCAGGTTCAGGAGACTCGTCAACCGGCTGCGCAACGTCCCCGGCGACCCGGAGCCGCGGGTCTTCGGCGCGCAGCGGCCGGCGTTCGGGTTCACCCTCACAGCGGATCCCGGGCGTCCGCTGGCCCGGCGTTCGTACGGCCTGCGTGTGCTGCTGGAGTTGCCCGGCGACGTACCGGATCTCGCCGGCAGCCTGTTCGTCGGCACGACCATCAGCCGGGTGCGGCGGACCTGGTCGGACGTCTTCGACGCGACCCTGGCGACGGCGGAGCCGTTCAGCGAGGTCCTTCCCGGGGTGACCGGATCGGCGTCCCGTCCCGTCGCTGGCGCCGCCGTACGCCTGTGCGTGGCGACCGACATCGAGAAGTACAGCCGGTTCACCGACCTCGCCGCACTGCACGCCCAGGAGCGGCTCGTGGCCGTGCTGACGGCCGCCCGGCGTAGGGCGGGCATCGACGAGACCAGCGTGGACCTGCAGGAACAGGGCGACGGGCAGTTCGCCGTGCTGCCACCCGGCATCGAGGAGGCGAAGGTCATCCCCGACCTGGTCAGGGCGTTGCGGATGGAGTTGCACGACGTGAACGCCGACCTCAACGCCGACGCGGTCCTGCGGCTACGGGTCGCCATGTGCAGGGGCAACATCCGGCGCGGCGCCAACGGCTACGTCGGCGCCACCGCCATCGCCGTGCATCGCATGCTCGACGCGCCGACCGTCCGCGCGGCGCTCCAGGACGAGACGGCGGCCATGCTGGTGTTCGCGGTGTCCGACTCGGTCTTCATGGACGTCATCGCCCCGGGGAGCGGCGACCTGGATCCCGCGGACTTCCAGCCGGTGACCGCGAAGCTGCTGGAGAAGGGCTTCGAGGAGAAGGCGTGGATCCTCGTGCCGCCGCCGCTCAGGAGGCCGAAGGAGCCCGGCCTCCCGCATTGACCGGCCGCCGGCCCGCGTCACTTGCGGCCGCGCCCCCAGGTGAGCCCCCAGTCGTAGGCCGCGTCCATCGCCCGGTGGCCGCGTGTGAAGTAACGGACCTCCCTGCGGATGCGGAGTTCGCCGCCCACGTTGCGCAGCAGGAACATGGCGCACACCCGCGCCCGCGGGTCGGACTCGTCCAGATTGACCTCGACCGGCGGGCCGCTGACCGGATATACCGTGACGACACCGTCCGCGGCCGCCCAGTTGGGCACTCCGTCGTAGATGTAGGCGAACACGAGAATCCGGCGGATCAGCTGCACCTGGGACATGTCGATGGTCATGCTCTCGCCCTCGGGGCCGCCCCTCCGCTCGTCGCCGTCGTGGGCGATCACCGGGACCGCGGCGTTCCGGGGCGCGTTGAACTTCCCGCCGAAGGCCTGGACGCAGCCGCGCGAGCCGTCCGCGAACTCCCACAGACAACACAGGTCCAGGTCGATCGGTGTGGGGCCGGCGGCGTTCCAGTTGAGGGTGACGCGCATCCGGCCGGCCTCGGCGGGAAGCGACATCCTCGGGGCCTCCTTGGTGAGCACGACCCGGTAGTCCTCCATCGTCGTCCCGCCTTTCCGTCGCGGTCGTCGCCGCGGCACTTCGGTCGGCCGGTCAGTTCCGGCCCGGAGTCCCGGTTTTGAGCGTGCCGACCGAGTCGGCGGAACTCGCGGGCGCGCCCGCGAGCACGGTCCCGTGGGCGTGGTCCCGGACGTCGCCGGCGGCACCGGCCACGCGCCTGTTGCGCAGGGTGGAGGAGAGCATCGCGGTGCCGATGAAGGCCAGGCCGATGAGTCCCGTCACGATCTCGGGCACGTCATGGCCGAGCCCGATCAGCATGATCGCGGCCAGCACGCCGATCGCCCAGTGGGCGCCGTGCTCGAGGTAGACGTACTCGTTCAGCGTTCCGCGCCGGACAAGGAAGATCGTGAGCGAGCGGATGTACATCGCCCCGATTCCGAGGCCGAGGGCGATGACCAGGAGGTCGTCGCTGATGGCGAAGGCTCCGACCACCCCGTCGAACGAGAACGACGCGTCGAGCACCTCGAGGTAGAGGAACAGGAAGAACCCGGCCCGGCCCACCGCGTCGCCCACCTTCCTGGCCGCCGACCCGCCCACCGACCCGCCCGCCCCCTCCCCGGGGGCGCCCACGCCGCCGTCGTCCTCATCGGCGCCGCCCGCTTCGAACAGCTTTCCCAGGCTGTTGACGAGCAGATACGTCACGATGCCGAGCACGCCGGCGCCCAGGACCCCGCCGGGTTCGCTCGCGGCGACGGACGTGGCGGAGAGCAGCACGGCCAGGGCGACCACGACCGACAACTGGTCGAGCTTGCCGATCTTCGCCAGCGGGCGCTCCAGCCAGGCGAGCCAGGCGAACTCGCGCTCCTCGAAGACGAAGTCCAGGAAGATCATGAGCAGGAACATGCCGCCGAAGGCCGCGATCAGCGGATGGGCCTCGTGCAGACGCCTGCCGTACTCGGCCGGGTCGTTCAGCGCCAGGCCGATCGCCTCACCCGGGCTCAAGTGCGCGGTGACGCCCACGATGAGCAGGGGGAACGCCAGACGCATGCCGAAGACGGCGATCACGATGCCGGCGGTGAGGAACATCCGCTGCCAGAAGCGGCTCATGCGCTCGATCACCCGGGCGTTCACGACCGCGTTGTCGAACGACAGCGAGATCTCCAGCACGGCGAGGATCGCCACCAGTGCGAGGGCGCCCGGGCCGCCCAGCGCGTGCGCCGCGACGAGCCCGAGCGCGGTGACCCCGAAGGACCAGCCGAAAGTGCGGATGATCACGAGGTCACGTCCACCCCGTAGCTGACGGCGATGCCGCGCAGGCCCGTGGTGCATCCCTCGCCGACGGCGCGGAAGCGCCATTCGGCGTAGTGGCGGTACAGCTCGCCGAAGATCACCGCGGTCTCCTTGGAGGCGTCCTCGCTGAGGTCGTAACGCACCAGTTCGGCGGAGGTCGCCTCGTCCACGACGCGGATGTAGGCGTCGCGGACCTGGCCGAACGTCTGACCGTGCCGGTCGCCCTCGTAGATCGACACGGTGAAGACGATCCGCACGCAGCGGGGAGGCACCTTTGCCAGGTCGACGCGGATGACCTCGCAGTCGCCGTCGCCCGACCCGGTCCTGTCGTCGCCGGTGTGCTCGACGGAGCCGTCCGGGCTGGTCAGCTTCCCGTAGAAGACGAAGTGCTCGTCGGAGAGCACCTGGCCGTGGGGGTCGACCATCAAGGCCGAGGCGTCCAGGTCGACGTCGCGGCCCGTCGTGTCCGCTGCCTCCCAGCCGAGGCCGATCAGGACCCTGGTCAGGTCGGTTCCGTGCAGGAGGGCGTCGCCGCCCTTGGAAAGGTTCACACCCATCGGGGGTCTCCTCAGGTGTCGGACTGGTTGTAGTCGTGCCGGCGGCGCTGGTGCCTGTCGAGGACGGAGGGGCCGTAGAGCGAGGCCTTGGGGTCGTCGATCCCGCCGATCAGCGCGTCCATGTAGATCGCCTCGAGGTGGTCGAAGCGGCCTTCGGTCCGTGCCATGTGCGTCTCGCGGTTCTGCCGGGTGGACGACAGGTACTGGCCGACCCTGGTCGCGTACTCGTCCGACTCCCGCTGGCGCGCCGCGGCGGTGTCCAGCGCCGTCGACGCGCGGCGCAGGGCGGCCCGCTGCTCCTTGAGGTCGTGGTCGTTGGGGTTGCCCATGCGGCGGCCCAGTTCGGTGGCGATCAACGCTGTGAAGATCAGGAGAGCGAAGACCAGGATGACCGTCGGGACCAGTCCCCAGCCCGCGATGAGCGTCGGTGCTTCGCGCACGACGCCCTCCGAGTCGACGTAGGTGACATCGCCGATCGTGAGCAGGCGGAGCGAGGCCACCGCCGCGATCGCGGCCAGCCAGATCACCGGGATGAGGAAGAGGATGACGGGCCGCCCGGCGAGGCCCCTGCGCCGCGGCCGCCCGTCATCCCGCTCGGTGTGGTGGCCGCTCGCGCCGCTGTCCGCTGCGTGCCTGCGCCACCCGCGGAACTCCTCCCATTCCCGGAACTTCCGGCCGTAGAAATGCGGTCCGAAGACGAACACGAAGATCGCGCCGATCGCGAACGCGTACGTCATGGCCGTGGTCTCGCCCCAGTTGAGGAAGGTCTGGTAGTAGATGGGGACCTCCACCGAGAGGAGCACGAGCAGCAGGAGCAGGGGCACACCCCACTGCCTGAGCACCTCGCGCCGGTCTCCGTCGAGCGCGATGGAGCTGGGCTTCCCGTCGCCGGGCCACTGCGAGGGCCCGATCTGCAGCTTCTCGACGCGGCGCCGCGCCCATTCGTGGGCTTCCCGCGCGCGGGTGTAGTCCTGGCCCACCGCCTCGGCGTGCTTGGCGTGGGCCGCCTGCGCGGCCCGTGCGGCGAGTTCCTCCTGCGCCAACTGCGCGGTGACGTCGTCGATGGCGAGCTGCCGCTGGGCGTCGAGCACGAGGAGGTGCGGCGGTTCGTAACCCTGTGTCTTCAAGGTGATCGAGTCGAAGCCGCTGCTGGTGGCGTCTTCCGCGCCCTTGGCGGCGGCGCCGGCCTTCAGGCTCTCCCAGTCGGGCTCGCGGATCGTGCCCGGACGCCAGTCCGGTGGAGGCGCGGGGGGATGGTCGTGGACGGGCTGCGGGGGGACGGCGTGCTGCTGCTTCGGGGCCATGGCTGTTCCGATCTGTCACGAGGTCACAGGTACGGCTGGGGGATCACTGGAGGATGTTCACGCTGGATTCGTCGACTCCTGACGCGACGAAGATCGCCTTCCAGAGGAGTTTCAGCTGGGGGACGCGGTCCGGCTTCCTTTCGGACAGCAGGTTGAACCCGTAGATGTCGACGCTGGCGTCGGTGAGCTCGGGGAGGAGGCTCTTGTCCTTCAGCTCCTTCACCTTGGCCGTGCGTGCGGCCGCGGAGCTGTAGTCGCCCGACGACAGGTCGAGGGCGCCGACGTTGCTCATCATGTCGCTGAAGACGACCACGCGGCGTTCCATGCCGTCCTCGGGGCGCGCCTCGAGCTGTGCGGCGATCACCCGGAGTCCGCCGAGGACGTCCGAGCCCCGTGCGTCGTCATCGTCGCAGGTCAGAAGCTCCTTCGCCTTGGCGACGGCCTCGGCGAGATGCGCCTTGCGTACCGTGTCGGCGATCTTCGGGTTGCCGTTGGGGTTCTCCTCCGGCCGGGGGTACAAGGGCACGGATGAGGTCTGGCACGGAGACCCTTCGGAGTTCCCGGTGATCGCGGCATAGGCGAGCCAGTCGCAGCCCTTCAGGAAGTCGCGCACGTGCTGGTTGAGGAAGTCCTCCGCCTGCGCGTACTGGCGGAAGCCGGTGATGTCGATGACGGCTCCGCAGGCCGCCTTCGTCGGTCCCGCGTGCGCCGCTGTGCAGGCCGTGGACGAGAGCGCGGTGACGAGGGCGACCGCGAGGAGAGCGACCGTGGGACGTGCCGAGAGGAACGGGGTGCGCATGGGTTCTCACCCGCCTTCGTGGGAGTCGCCACTCTCGATCGAGTGGGGGTGCTGGTCGCGGCGCCACAGGTTGAGCCACTGCTCCCAGGCCTGGCTCAGGCTGTCCCGGACGCCGATGGGAATGCCGATCTGGAGTTGGGTGGCGGGGTCCTGGAACCAGTCGTCGCGCAGAGTGAACTCCTGAGGCCGCCACCGCCGGGCGATCTCCTCGGCGTGCTGGTGGGTGTTCAGCAGTCCGTCCTTGTAACACGCGACCAGGGCGTTGGCCTCGTCCAGCGTCATGCGCGCCTTCTCCTGGAAGGACGACCAGCACTGCAGCCAGTTGTTGCTCGCCGTCGAGAGGGAGGTGACCCGGGTCTCGATCTCCGCGTTGTACTTGCGGAGCTTCTCCTCCATCCGCTCCTGGTCGGCCTCCTCGACGGTGAGGGGGCGCACCTCGCCCCAGGGCTCGGGCGAATCGCCGCCGGCCTTCCCCAGCGCGAGGATGCCGGGGTTCACGGCCCCGCTGACCGCCTGCAGTTCGTTGACCCGCGTGGTGAGGGCCACCGACGACGTCTGCGCCTCCTGCTCGATCCGGCCGAGGGCTTCAGCCCGCTTGATGAGCAGCCGGCCCTGCCGTGAGTTGAAGTACGCCGAGATCCGGAGGACGAAAGGCGGCTGGAAAGTGGGGTCGGTGATGAACACCTGGTAGAGGGCCTGGTTGCGACCATCCGCGGCGCCGGCCGCGCGTGCCGACTCGCAGGTGATGACCTCCTCCGCAGGCCCTCCAGGGTCGATGTCGTACGCCATGGGCCGCGATTCCTCTCCTTCACGCTTCCGGTTGGGGCGAACACGCTCAGGGTGCGGGAGCGGAGAAGGCGAGACACCCGATAAATACGGGTTTCAACGATGCGTCAGCGGGGGCTGGTCACGGCGGGCCGGGTCGTCGCCGCTCTCAGGTGGCGAGACGGAATACGTGCGACGTATTTCCGGCAATAAAGGGATAAATCGGGTCGGACATTCTCTAGGGTGGACGCCGGTTCATGCCGCCCGTTCACCAAGCCGGCACGGACGGCATGAACCGGAATTCAGGCGCGGCCGTGCCGGTGGACCTCCCCGGTGTTCGCGCCCTTGTCCCGGCACGGCGGATGCCCCCCGGACACGACGAAGGGCCCCCGGCGGTCGTGAGTCCTTGGTCGGCTCACAACACGCCCGGAGGCCCTGTCCGTGGTCGGTTACAGCAGGCGGAGAGTCCCGCCGACGCGCGCGAGGTCGGCGGGACGGTCCGCGTGCGACTCCGCGTCGTTCATCGCGATGCGGGCCGGCACGGCCGAGTCCAGGAATCCGTTGAGCCCCTTGACGACGAAGTCGTCCAGGGCGCCGCCGGCCAGCCGCACCACCGCGGCCCCGCCCTGGGCGGAGAGGAGTTCCACGACGCCGTGCGGGGTCTGCACCCGGACCGGCCCGTCGTTGTCGCTCTGCACGAGCACCGTGAGGTACTGAACGTCACGCGAGGGATGCGCCCGCAGGAACGCGTCCGCGTGACCCGACACCACCCGTGCCGCCGGGGCATCCTCCGGCGCGTCGCCCGGCACAGGACCCGAGCCGGTCCCGCCGGCGGAGCCGAGGGCGTCGGCGAGCACGGTGTACGGGCGCAGGTCCTCGTCGAGGCGCGGAGCCGGGCCGTCGAGCACCAGCCTGCCCCCGCTCGCGGCGTATCCCGCGAGCAGGTCCTGGACGTGGCGGTGAAGGAACGGCCCGCCGGGGACCGTCACCGACGCGTGCGCGGCCAGGCGTTCCGCCGTAACCGTCTCCAGGTCGAGGATGGCGTAGTCGAGGCCCGCCTCGCGCATGCGGTCGTGGAAGTCCCGCAGCGCACCGCCGCACCTCGGGATCCCGTCCTGCCCGGGTCCCGCCCAGGCGGCGATCCCGGCGTACGGCGAGTAGAGCCCGAAGGCCCCCCCGGTGACCGGGCCGCATTCCAGGAACTCCTCGCCGTGGAGGGCGAGGAAGTCCGCCAGGACGCGCACGACCGGCGCCTTCTCCGTCGCCGACCCGTCGGCCGCGATGGGGGCGCAGTCCGGGTACGGCGGGGTGTGCGCGGTGTCCAGGTCGGGCAGCCAGCCGGAGGTGCCGGCTCCCGTGTAGACGTTGAACCCGGTGGCTCCGGCGGCGAGGGCGAGCAGGGTCTGGTGGTAGCTCGTCGTCGCGTCGGAGTACGCCTGGTCGTAGAGGACGGAGAAGCCCCAGTTCTCCTCGAGATTGGGACCGGGCGCCCGCTTGGCGGCGATGACGTACCGCGCCTGGGAGTCGGGGTCCGTCGAGACGACGCCCATCCAATTGGTGAAGCCGTAGGCGACGTCCTGCCAGATCTCCGGCCGCACACGGGCGAGCCAGTCGTCCAGTTCCTCGACCGTCGGCGGGTTGAGGTTGACCACCGTCGGCACGGAGCAGCCGACCGCGTCGGCCCAGCGACGGTACACCTCGGCCGTGTAGTCGGCGTGGAAACGGCCCCAGTCCGCGTACGCCCGCATCCGCTCGGGGGTGTCCGCCCCGGTCCACGAACGCGGCGGCTCGATCTCGTCCCAGCCGCCCGAGGTCGTCGCGTGCACGCGATCGTACTCCTCGAGCGTGCCGTACCAGGCGCGGAGCCGGTCGCGGAAGAAGGCCAGGCCCGACGCGCTGTAGTCGTACGCCGACAGGGCGCGGGCGCCGTTGGTGTAGATGCCCTCGTTGGCGATCTGCATCAGGATGACCGGACCGTCCGGGTGGGTGGTGCCGTCGAGCACCAGCTTGCCCACCGCGGACAACCATTCGGTCACCTTCGCCGAGAACACCGGCCCGAACGGGGCGGGCAGCGGCCGACCGGCCCTGTTCGCGCCGTCGGACCACAACGAGGCCTCACCGGCCGCGTCGAGCAGCGGCTCGATCGACGGGTCCGACGACGGGCAGACCCAGTCGGGCAGCCCGCCGTAGGTGACCTCGGCGTGGATGAACGGCCCCGGCTTGGCGACGAGCTTCAGCCCGAGCCGGTGACACAACTCGATGAAACCCACCACATCACGGCTCGCGTGGGTCCGGCCGGTGAAGTCCGGCGCCGCGTCCGGCTCCGGCTGGTGGTGCCGCCATGGGATGTAGCTCGTGATCACCTCGATGCCCAGCTCGTCGCGCATCGCCCGGAGACGGTCGGCCCACACGGCGGGGTCGTCCCGGTAGTACGGATAATCGGCGGTGACGAGCACCTGGGGCCGCCCGTCGATGACGGTGACTCCGTCGCGGACCTCGATGGTCACGCTCACACTCCCATTCGTGATCTGGCGCTGAGGCCGTGGTCGGCGTTCAGCTCTTGAGCCCGCTGAACGCGATTCCCTGCAGGATGCGGCGCTGGAACACCAGCAGGACGGCGATCACCGGGACGACCGCCACAGCCGCGCCGGCCATGATGTAGTACGAGCGCCCGGCCTCCGCGGTGGCGAGTTGTTGCAGTGCCAGGGGCAGAGTGTATTTCTCCGGGTCGTTGAGCACGACGAGGGGCCACACGAGGTCGTTCCAGTGGAAGATGAAGCTCGTGATCGTGACGACGGACAACACCGGCTTGGACAGCGGCACGATGATCCGCCAGAAGATCTGAATCCGCCCGGCCCCGTCGATGCGCGCCGCCTCCTCCAGGTCACCCGGCAGCGACAGGAAGAACTGCCGCAACAGGAAGATGTCCAGCACCGAGGCGATGTTGGGCACGATCAGGCCCCACTGCGAGTCGAACAGCCCGAGTTCCTGGGTCACGAACACACGCGGCACCAGCAGGGTGATCGTCGGCACCATCATGCCGCCGAGCATCAGCACGAACAGCTTGTCGCGCCCCGGGAACGGGATGCGGGCGAACGCGTAGGCGGCGAGCGCGTCGATCAGCAGCTTGGCCGGGATCAGGATCAGGCAGACCCACACGCTGTTGAGGAACGCCGTGCCGAGACCTCTCAGGTCGAAGACGTACTCGTAGTTCTCCAACGTGGGGGACCACTCACCGGTCTTGCGGTCGAGCGGCAGGAGGCTCGGCACCTTCGTGTAGACGTCGTGGCCGTGCTTGAACGAGGTCGAGAGCATCCAGATGAACGGCACGACCGAGATCGCCGCGAGGAGGATCAGGGCGATGTATATGGGCGCCAGCCTGACGTTCCTCACGCCGCCTCCTGCTTGACGAATTTGAACTGCAGCGCCGTGATGATCATGATGAAGACGAGCAGGATGAACGACATCGCACAGGCCGCGCCCATCGCGTCGTAGCGGAACGCGAACAGGTACAGATGCAGGACGTAGGTCAGGCCCGCCTGCTCGGGGCCGCCCGTCACACTCTTGTTGGCGGCAGAGAAGATCACATACACCAGGCCGAACACCTGCAGTGCCGCGATCACCCCCGTCACCAGCAGGTAGAACGTGGTGGGCCTGAGCATCGGCATGACGACCTTGCGGAACCGCTGCACGGGCCCGGCTCCGTCGATGATGGCCGCCTCCCTGAGTGACAGGGGGATGCCCTTCAGCCCCGCGAGGTAGATGATCATCGAGATGCCGCACTGCCAGGCCGAGATGAACGCCAGCGCGGGGATCACCAGGTCGGGGTTGTTGAGCCAGTTCTGCGGGGGGACGCCGAACCACCCGAGGATGATGTTGATCAGCCCGTACTGCGGGTCGTACAGCCAGCGCCAGATGGCGCCCACCGCCGCCTCCGCGGTGACCACGGGCAGGAACAGCAACAGCCGGAAGAGGTTGGAACCCCTGCGGATCGCGTTGATGAGCAGCGCCTGGCCGAGCGCGGCCACCAGCGTGAGCGGCACGGCCACCACGGTGTAGAGCAGGGAGACCTGCACCGACTTCCAGAAGTGCGGGAATTTCACGTCGTCGAACAGCAGGTCGGTGTAATTGGCCAGGCCCACCCAGCTCGGGCTGGATCGGAGGTTCCAGTCCGTGAAGCTGTAGTAGAGGGCGGCGACGGCCGGATAGAGCAGGAAGGCGACGAAGTAGACCAATGCGGGGGCGATCAGCAGCCACCCGACTATGGAGTCGCGGCGCCCGAAGCCTGGGCGGGGTCGCCGCCCAGGCCGGTCAGACGTCGCGGCGGGCCTGTCGGCCGACACCGGATTTGTCACGGAGAATCCTCGCGCTCTCGGCTAGCTGTTCCAGCCGAGCAGGCTGCGGGTCTTGTCGGCGGCCTCGGTCAGCGCCTCCTGAGCGGTGGCCTTGCCGCTGAGCGCCTTCTCCAGGGCGGGGGCGATGATCTCGTCGTTGACCTGGATCCACTGCGGGACCGCGGGGCGGGCGTGCGCGACCTTGAGTTGCTCGAGGAACGCCGCCTGCTGGGGCTCGATGGTCGCGGCGGTCTGCTCCGCGGCCTTGATGTTGGTCGGGTAGCCGCCGAAGGCGTCGGCGAACTTCGCGTTGTTCGTGCCGTCGGTGATGTACTGCAGGAACTTCCACGCCAGGCCGGCGTTCTTGCTGGTGCTGAACACCACGCCGTTCTCGCCGCCGATGTTGCCGGCGGGCTCGGTCTTGTACGGCAGGGGCGCGACGTTGAAGTCGAGGTCGGGGAACTGGTCCTTGATGGTGGCGACGTCCCACGGCCCGGAGATCATCATCGCGGCCAGGCCGTTCGCGAAGGCGTTGTCGGAGTCGGTGATCTGCCGCGGCGACGAGGGGAGGAGGTCCACCCACATCTGCAGCGTGTCGACCGCGGGCTGCTGGTCGAACAGGACCTTCTTGTTCGCGTCGTCGGTCAGCGCGCCTCCCGCGCCGGCCACGAAGCCGGGCCACATCCACGCGCCGTAGCCGTCGCCCTTCGGCACCACGATGCCGGCGATCTTGGAGTCGGCCTGGTGGATCTGGTTGACCGTCGCCTTCAGCTCGTCCCAGGTCTTGGGCGGGGTGGGCACGAGCTTCTTGTTGTAGAACAGGCCGACCGTCGTCTGGTCGAGAGGGAGGCCGAACAGCTTGCCGTCGGAGAGGTTGGTGTCGAGCGCGCCCTTGTAGTAGGCGCTTTCGTCGATGGTCCCGTCGGGGACCGCCACGATCGTCTTGTCCAGCGCGAAGCGGGACACCAGCGGCTGGTCGAGGACGCCCGCGTCGGGCGCCGTGCCGCTCGCGATGGCGCTGCTCAGCTTGGTGTTGTAGTCGTCCTTGGCGATTTGGACGTATTTGACCTTTACGTTGTTCGCCTTCTCGAAGCCCTTGCGCAGGTCCTCGTATATCTGACCGGCCTGCGGCGTTCGCGGCTGGTACATCCAGAAGGTCAGCGTGGGGGAGTCACCCGCGTCGGAACCACCGCCGCATGCGGTGAGCCCGGCGATCAGAGCTATGGCGGCAGCGGCTCCTGCGACTCTTCGGCTCATCTCACTTCTCCTAATTGGGGGGTGATCAGAAGATAATGTAAGTGTAAAAAAAAGTCATGACCTCTCTTGGAAACGCTTCGGTAACGCGGGCGAGACGCGCTGTCACGCCTTTCTTTCTGCCGAATCCGGTTGAATTCGGGCGGGTCGCATGGCCCGCTGATGACTGGTTTCGGACCCTGAACTAACATGTCCCGGCAGATAGGGGAGGCAGGGGAACAGCATGACGAGGCCCGTGCGCAGGACCGTCCGCGATCTTCGGCGAGGCAACCGGGCGGTGCTGCTGCGAGCGCTGTACTTCGGTGGTCCGGCGAGCCGCAACGAACTGAGCGCCACCACCGGCCTGAGCGCCGCGACGGTCAGCAACATGACGGGTGACCTGCTGGGCGAGAACGTCATCGTCGAGGCCGGTCAGGTCGACTCCGACGGCGGCCGCCCCCGTGTCCTGCTGCGCGTCAACCCCGAGTTCGGCTTCGCCGTCGGGGTCGACGTGGGGGAGACCCACGTCCGCGTCGAGCTGTTCGACCTCGACATGAAGGAACGCGCGAAGGTCGAGTACGCCCTGCGTACGGCCAGGCACGAGGTCGAGCTCGTCGTACGGCACATCCTCGCCGGCATCGACGTCGTCCTCGCGGAGGGCGGCGTCACCACCCAGCAGGTGCTCGGGGTCGGGGTCGGCGTGCCCGGCATCGTGGAGAGCGGTCCCGACGGGCTCGTCCAGGCGAAGACCTTCGGCTGGGAGGGCGTGCCGCTGAAGGCGCTGCTGCGTCAGGGAACCTCGCTGCCGCTGTTCGTCGACAACGGGGCCAAGACGATGGGCCAGGCCGAGCTGTGGTTCGGGTCCGGCAGGGGCGCGGGCAACGCGGTGATCGTCTTCCTGGGGTCGGGCATCGGCGCCACGCTCGTCACCGACGGCACCACCTACCGGGGCGCCGCCAGCGCCGCGGGCGAGCTGGGTCACGTCAAGGTCACCATCGGCGGGCGGACCTGCCGGTGCGGCGGGCGCGGCTGCCTGGAGGCGTACGCCGGAGCCGAGGGCATCCTTGACCGCGCCGGGATCCGCGTCGACGCGGCCGACGAGGAGAAGGCCCTGACCGGCCTGCTGGAGCAGGGCTCACCCGTCGTGGACGAGACCATCGCGTACCTCGGCATCGGCCTGGCCAACATGATCCACCTGTTCGATCCCGAGCGGGTCGTCATCGGCGGCTGGGCCGGGCTCATACTCGGCCGGCACCGGCTCGACGACATCCGCGCGGTCGTGGCCGAGAACTGCCTCGTCCACCCGCTCCCGTCCGACGCCATCGTGCTCGGCAGCCTCGGCCCCGACGCCGTGGCGCTCGGGGCCGCGGCCCTCGTGGTGGAGGACTTCCTGCGCGACAGCGGCGCCGCGCGCACACCTGCGGTCGTCTGAGGCCGGCGGCGGTCACCCGCCGGGAGCGGGCCGCCGCTGCCCTGAGAGCGCGATCATCGCAGGCCCCGACCGGCCGCGGTCAAGTGCCCTGACGTCCCCGGGCGCCGTCCGGCCGGAGCCGTTCGGAGTGCGGGGTTCAGTGATCTTTCCTGGCCGTGCCTGCTTGCCGGCGCGTTTCGCGGATAAGTCGACCCTATTGCCGAAGGGTTAAATTAAGTATTGACAGCCTTGACCGCGCAAGTGCACGCTCAACCCGGTAGAGAGCGCTCTCCCCGCCCCGTCGCCGCTCATGCGACGGCCCCCCGCCCCGAGGAGAAGCAGTGCACCCATCCCGCAGGTCAGGCCGATTAGGCCTCCTCGCCACACTCGTCGCGGCCCTCGCCCTGGTCGCGTCCTATCTCACGATCGGTACCGCCGCCGCGGCGGACACGCTGCTGTCGCAGGGCAAGCCGGCGACCGCCTCGTCGACCGAGAACGGTGGCACGCCGGCGTCCGCCGCGGTCGACGGAAACACGGGCACCCGCCGGTCGAGCGCCTTCAGCGACCCGCAGTGGCTCCAGGTCGACCTGGGCGCCAGCGCCACCATCGGCAGCGTCGTGCTCAACTGGGAGACCGCGTCCGGCAAGGCATTCAAGATCCAGGTCTCGGCCGACGGGTCGGCCTGGACGGACGTCTACTCGACGACCACCGGCACGGGCGGCACGCAGACCCTGGCCGTGTCGGGCACCGGCCGCTACGTGCGGATGTACGGAACCGTCCGCAACACGGGTTACGGCTACTCCCTGTGGGAGTTCCAGGTCTACGGCACACTCGTCGGCGGGGGCGGCGGGGGGCCCATCCAGGGCGGCGGTTCGCTCGGCCCCAACGTGCTGGTCTTCGACCCGTCCCAGTCGGCGGCCACCATCCAGAGCCAGCTCAACAGCGTGTTCGCCACCCAGGAGTCCAACCAGTTCGGCTCCCAGCGGTACGCGCTGATGTTCAAGCCGGGCACCTACAACAACCTCAACGCCCAGATCGGCTTCTACACCTCGATCGCAGGCCTCGGCCAGTCGCCCGACGACGTCACGATCAACGGTGACGTCACCGTCGACGCGGGCTGGTTCGGCGGCAACGCCACCCAGAACTTCTGGCGTTCCGTCGAGAATCTGGCCATCGTCCCGTCGAACGGCACCGACCGGTGGGCGGTGTCGCAGGCCGCGCCGTTCCGGCGCGTTCACGTCCGTGGCGGGCTGAACCTGGCACCGGCGGGTTACGGCTGGGCCAGCGGCGGCTACATCGCCGACAGCAAGATCGACGGCACGGTCGGGCCGTACTCCCAGCAGCAGTGGTTCACCCGCAACAGCAACATCGGCGGATGGACCAACGCCGTGTGGAACATGGTGTTCTCAGGAGTGGTCGGCGCTCCCGCGCAGAGCTTCCCGAACCCGCCCTACACGACGCTGGCCCAGAGCCCGGTGACCCGGGAGAAGCCGTACCTGTACCTCGACGGGGGCGGCGCCTACCGGGTGTTCGTCCCGTCGCTGCGGCAGAACTCGAGCGGTGCCAGCTGGGCCAACGGGGCCACCCCCGGCACGTCCATCCCGCTCACCCAGTTCTTCGTCGCCAAGCCGTCCGACAGCGCGGCGACCATCAACGCGGCGCTCGCCCAGGGACTGAACCTGCTGTTCACCCCCGGCATCTACCACGTCAACCAGACGATCAACGTGACCAGGGCCGACACCGTGGTCCTCGGCCTCGGCTACGCCACGATCATTCCTGACAACGGCGTCGTCCCGATGAGCGTCGCCGACGTGGACGGCGTGAAGATCGCCGGTCTGCTCTTCGACGCCGGCACGGTCAACTCGCCGGTGCTGCTCCGCCTCGGGCAGGACGGATCGTCGGCCGCCCACGCCGCCAACCCCAGCTCCATCCAGGACGTCTTCTTCCGGATCGGCGGCGCGGGCCCCGGCAAGGCGACGACCAGTCTCGTGGTGAACAGCGGCAACGCGATCATCGACCACATCTGGGCGTGGCGCGCCGACCACGGCGCGGGCGTCGGCTGGACCACCAACCCCGCCGACACCGGCCTGATCGTCAACGGCAACAACGTCACGGCCTACGGCCTGTTCGTCGAGCACTACCAGAAATACGAGGTGATCTGGAACGGACAGGGCGGCCGGACGATCTTCTTCCAGAACGAGATGCCCTACGACCCGCCGAACGCGGGCTCCTGGATGAACGGGTCGACCGTCGGGTACGCGGCCTACAAGGTGGCCAACAACGTCACCACCCATGAGGCCTGGGGACTCGGCAGCTACTGCTACTTCAACGTCGATCCCTCGATCGTGGCCGCGCGCGGCTTCGAGGCGCCGACCGCCTCGGGCGTGAAGTTCCACGACCTGCTCACCGTGTCCCTGGGCGGCAACGGCACGATCGCCCACGTCATCAACAACACAGGAGGCCCGGCGCAGGGCACGGCGACGGTTCCCAGCTACCTGGTGAACTTCCCGTGATGAAGCCCCGCCGGTGACCGATCCGGTACGGCGGGCCCACTCGGCGGGCCC
>NZ_BOOO01000007.1 GCF_016863275.1 Planotetraspora mira | reverse complement strand
GGGCCCACTCGGCGGGCCCGCCGTACCGTCGTCGCGTCGCGGTCCGGTGTCAGCGGTCCTCGGGAAGACCGGGGTGTCCCCGCTCGCGGAACGCGTGGAGGAGGGCGCCGACGGCCTCCCACGTCGGAGGCGCCGGCCACGCGCCGGGCGGCCCCGTCTCCGGCGAACCGGAGCCGCCGGAGCCGGAGCCGGGACCGCCGGAGCCGTCAGAGGTGCCGGAGGAGCCCGCCGAGCCCAGGACGGCGCAGGCCAGCAGGTGCTCGCCAGGACCGAGGTCGCCGACGAGCGTGGGGATCACCGTGCGGCGGGCGAGGACGTTGGTGCCGGGCAGCGCCCGGACGAGTTCACCCGCCCGGCCGCCGCGCAGGTCCTCGATCACGCACAGCCCGGCGGGGGAGTCGATCCTCGCGTGACCGGGGCCGGACCCGGTCCGATGGGGCGCGGGATCGCGGTCCACGGCGAACGCCCCCTCGGCCGCGTGCAGGACCCGGCCGGATCGGACGCGATGCACGCGGACGTGCCAGGGGGCGAGCGCGAGCAGCCAGGTCTCGACCTCCACGTCCGGCCAGGGGGTCCAGCGGGTGTGGAGCACGCCGTCCGACGCCGAGGAGTCTCCCGGGACCTCGCACGGCCGCCAGTGTGCCCCGTCGTCGCTGAGCGCCAGCGTGCTGTCGAACGCGCCCTGTTCGAGTCCCCACGATCCGGCGGGGACGCTGAAGCCGAAGAGCGTCGAGTAGGCGAACTTGGCGTACTTGGCGGCGCCGTGCCGTACCCAGTTGTGGTGTTGCCGCGCGCTGAGCAGCACCACGTGCCGCCCACCCTCGTCGCGGATCAGCGCCGCGCCCGCCTGCGGCTGGGTGCTGACCGGGGCGAGGCCGGGCGCCTCGCGCTCCTCCGCCGCCCAGAAGGGATGCCCGGCGGGCAGCGCGAGAGGCAGGAACGCCTTCATCGACCAGTACGGAGAGCCCGGTGCGTTGTACTGCTCGGCCAGCATGGGCTGCGTGTAGCCGTACCCGACGGTCAGCAGCCCGCTCGCGTCGCGGATCGGCCGGTCGAGCCACCAGCGCAGATGCCGCATCAGGTGCCCCTTGACCACCGGCCAGGGGAGCGCCTCGACGCCGGCGAAGGCGAGCGCCCCCCAGAACGCGCCCTGCGCGAACCGGTACGTCAGGCTCCTGCCGTACGGCACGGCGGCGCCGTCCGACGCGAACCAGTGCTGGAAGTCCTCCGCGAAGGCGGCGGCCCGCTCCCGGAAACGGCCGGCTCGGCCGGGGTCACGGTCTCCGGCGAGCCGCGCGTAGATCAGCCCGTAGTAGTGCATCGCGAACGGGACGTAGTAGTCGCGCTGCTCGGTCGGGCCGTCGCTGTACCAGCCGCCGCCGAGGTCGAATGACTCCAGCCGGTCGAGGCGCGCGGCGTTCGGCCCGCGGTCGAAGGCGACGCCGACGCGGTCCAGGCCCGACCCCACCATCACGGGGAAGAACTGCCAGTTGTTGTCCACGGGCCGAGCGTCGAGGGCGGCCAGCAGCCAGGCGGCGAGGGCGTCCCTCTCGCGGCCGGTCAGGGGATCCCAGACCTCCTCGGGCGCGAGGGCGAGGGCGAGGCCGAGAGCGGCCGTCTCCACCAGTCGCTGGTCGGTGTCGCCCACCGCCCCCCAGAACTCGGGGTCGCCGGGATCGGTTCCTGCGGCGAGCCCGCGCCGCCACAGGTCCCAGTGGGCGAACTCGCCACCGCCCGCGGCGAGCGGGGCGAGCCCCCACAGAGGCCGGGCGAAGGCCTCGAGTTCCGCGGCGGCGTCGTCGTGGTGCGCGGTGTTGACCCCCAGCCTGAGGCGGGCCCGGCCGGCGCTGAAATGGGGGATCAGCGGCTCCGTCAGCTCACGGACGAGCCGCCGCATGTCGTCCCGGTCGCGTATGGAGGCGGTCGGTTTCCGGGGGCCAGACGGTGACGGGATCACGGCCTTCTCTCGGGGAGTGTCGACGGCGACGGCCGAATGGACAAGTGCCACGAATGTGCTGATTTCGGCCGTCAATGCCCGGGAATCATAACGTCTCGGTATCACCGCCCGGAGTGATCCGTCCGCCGGGGTGTGTGGCGGATCACCGCCGTAGAGATCGCGTCAATACGCGAGCAGCGCCCGTATGGAACCCGTCAAGGAGTGCGGAAGGCCCGAAATATAGGTCTTTGCTTTGTCTGCGCCACCTGTCCTGGTGGCGCGGAGTAATCCTTACGGATCTGAGGAGTGGGGATGGCGGACGTCATCTTCGTCGCCCTGACGATCGCGATTTTCGTGATCTTCGGGCTGGTCGTCAAGGCGGTGGAGCGCCTGTGAGCGCCATCAATGCCATCGGCCTGGCGGTGTCGGCCGCACTTGTGATCTTCGTGATCGCGGCCCTGCTGTTCCCGGAGCGGTTCTGATGAGTCCTACCGCGGCCGGAATAATCTTCATCGTCTCCCTCGTCGTCGCGCTGGCTGTGGTCTACAAGCCGCTCGGTGACTACATGTACCGGGTCTACAGCGGCACCAGGCACAACGCCGCCGAACGCGGCATCTACCGCCTGATCGGCGTGCGCCCCGACCGGGACCAGCGCTGGGGCGCGTACGCGCGCAGCGTGCTGGCGTTCTCGGTGATCTCGATCCTCTTCGTGTACGGCATGCAGCGCCTCCAGGACAAGCTGTTCCTGAGCCTCGGCATGGCCCCCGTCACCGACCACGTCGCGTGGAACACCGCGATCAGCTTCGTGACCAACACCAACTGGCAGGCGTACTCGGGCGAGTCCACCATGGGCCACCTGGTCCAGATGGCCGGCCTGGCGGTGCAGAACTTCGTCTCCGCGGCGGTCGGCATGGCCGTCGCGATCGCGCTGGTCCGCGGGTTCGCCCGCAACCGGACCGAGAACATCGGCAACTTCTGGGTGGACCTCGTCCGCGGCTCCGTGCGCATCCTGCTGCCCATCGCCGTCATCGGCGCCCTGGTGCTGGTCGCGGGCGGCGTGGTGCAGAACTTCGCCTCTCCCCATGACGTGGCGACCCTCGCGGGCGGCACCCAGTCGATCACCGGCGGCCCCGTGGCCAGCCAGGAGGTCATCAAGGAACTCGGCAACAACGGCGGCGGCTTCTACAACACCAACTCCGCCCACCCGTTCGAGAACGCCACCACCTGGACGAACTGGCTGGAGATCTTCCTGATCTTCCTGATCCCGTTCTCTCTGCCGCGCACCTTCGGCCGGCTCGTGGGCCAGAACCGGCAGGGCTACGCGATCCTCGCGGTCATGGGGACGCTCGCCCTCGCCAGCATCGTGCTGACCAACGTCTTCGAGATCGGCGGGCACGCCACCGTGACCCAGGCGATCGGCTCGGCGATGGAGGGCAAGGACGTGCGATTCGGAGTACCCGACTCCGCGACGTTCGCCGCAGCCACCACGCTGACCTCGACCGGAGCCGTGAACTCGTTCCACGACTCCTTCACCCCGCTCGGCGGCATGATGACGATGTTCAACATGATGCTGGGCGAGGTGGCGCCGGGAGGCGCCGGCGCCGGCATGTACGGCATCCTCGTCCTCGCGGTGCTCACGGTCTTCGTGGCCGGGCTCATGGTCGGCCGGACGCCCGAGTACCTGGGCAAGAAGATCGGCTCGCGCGAGATCAAGCTCGCCTCGCTGTACTTCCTCACCACTCCCACGCTGGTGCTCGTCGGCACCGCCGCGGCCATGGGCAACCAGTCGGGGCTCGCCGCGATGCTGAACAGCGGCCCCCACGGGTTTTCGGAGATCCTCTACGCCTTCACCAGCGCGTCGAACAACAACGGCTCGGCGTTCGGCGGTGTCACCGTCAACACCCCCTGGTATGACGTGGCGCTCGGCCTGTGCATGGTCTTCGGCCGGTTCCTGCCGATCATCTTCGTGCTCGGTCTCGCCGGGTCGTTGGCCAGGCAGGCCCCCGTGCCCGTGTCGGCGGGAACGCTGCCCACCCACCGGCCGCAGTTCGTCGGCATGGTGGTCGGCGTCACGATCATCGTGGTCGCCCTCACCTTCCTCCCCGCTCTGGCGCTGGGTCCTCTCGCAGAAGGACTTTCGTAGAAATGGCAACCCAGGTGTCATCACAAGTTGTCGAAAGCCCGGGCCGCGCGCCCGCGCCGCATAAGAAGGACGACAAGGTCGGAGGCGGCCTGCTCGACCCCAAGCAACTCGTCGCCTCCCTCCCCGACGCCGTCAAGAAGCTCAACCCGGTCACGCTGTGGCGTAACCCGGTCATGTTCATCGTCGAAGTCGGCGCGGTCTTCACCACCGCGCTCGCGATCACCGATTCGTCGTTCTTCGCGTGGGCGATCGTGGTGTGGCTGTGGCTCACCGTCATCTTCGCCAACCTGGCCGAAGCCGTGGCGGAGGGCCGGGGCAAGGCCCAGGCCGCGACGCTGCGCGCGGCCAAGCGCGACACGACCGCCCGCCGTCTCAAGGGCTGGAAGCCCGGCTCGTCCGTCTCCCAGTGGGACGTGATCGGGGCACCGGAACTCCAGCAGGGCGACCACGTGGTGGTCGAGGCGGGGGAGATCGTCCCCGGTGACGGCGACGTGGTCGAGGGCATCGCGTCGGTGGACGAGTCGGCCATCACCGGCGAGTCCGCGCCGGTCATCCGGGAGTCCGGAGGCGACCGGTCCGCGGTGACGGGCGGCACCAAGGTCCTGTCCGACCAGATCGTCGTCAAGATCACCCAGAAGCCGGGTGAGAGCTTCATCGACCGGATGATCGCGCTGGTCGAAGGCGCGAACCGGCAGAAGACGCCGAACGAGATCGCGCTCAACATCCTGCTGGCCGCGCTCACGATCATCTTCCTGATCGCGACCATCACCATGCAGCCGCTCGCGATCTACTCCAAGATCGCGAACCCGGGCATCCCCGACTCCCTGGCGCTCAACGCCGACGGCGTCAGCGGCGTCGTGCTCGTCTCGCTGCTGGTGTGTCTCATCCCGACGACGATCGGCGCTCTTCTGAGCGCGATCGGCATCGCCGGAATGGACCGGCTGGTGCAGCGCAACGTGCTCGCGATGAGCGGCCGCGCCGTCGAGGCGGCGGGCGACGTCAACACGCTGCTGCTGGACAAGACCGGCACCATCACGCTGGGCAACCGGCAGGCGTCGGAGTTCGTCCCGGTCGCGGGCGTCAGCGAGCAGGAGCTCGCGGAGGCGGCGCAGCTCGCCAGCCTCGCCGACGAGACGCCCGAGGGCCGTTCCGTCGTGGTGCACGCCAAGCAGGCCCACAACCTGCGGGAGCGGCAGCCGGGCGAGCTGGCCCACGCCGAGTGGGTCGCGTTCACCGCGCAGACCCGCATGTCGGGCGTGAACGTCGACGGGCGGCAGGTCCGCAAGGGCGCCGCGACCTCGGTGATGAAGTGGGTGCGCGACAACGGCGGTCACCCGACCGAGGAGGTCGGCCCCCTGGTCGACGGCATCTCCGGCTCCGGCGGCACGCCGCTGGTGGTGGGCGAGGTCGCCGGCGGCAAGGCCCGTGTGCTGGGCGTCATCCACCTCAAGGACGTCGTCAAGCAGGGCATGCGCGAGCGGTTCGACGAGATGCGCCGGATGGGCATCCGCACCGTCATGATCACGGGTGACAACCCGCTGACGGCCAAGGCGATCGCCGACGAGGCCGGGGTGGACGACTTCCTGGCCGAGGCGACTCCGGAGGACAAGCTCGCCCTGATCCGCAAGGAGCAGGAGGGCGGCCGGCTGGTCGCGATGACCGGTGACGGCACCAACGACGCGCCCGCGCTCGCGCAGGCCGACGTCGGGGTGGCGATGAACACCGGAACGTCGGCCGCCAAGGAGGCCGGCAACATGGTCGACCTCGACTCCAACCCGACCAAGCTCATCGAGATCGTCGAGATCGGCAAGCAACTCCTCATCACCCGCGGCGCGCTGACGACCTTCTCCATCGCCAACGACATCGCCAAGTACTTCGCCATCATCCCGGCGATGTTCGCGGCGGTCTATCCCGGCCTGGACACGCTCAACGTCATGCGGCTGAACAGCCCGCAGTCGGCGATCCTGTCCGCGGTCATCTTCAACGCGATCATCATCGTGGTGCTGATCCCGCTCGCCCTCCGCGGCGTGCGCTACCGGCCCTCGAGCGCGTCCAAGCTGCTGTCGCGCAACCTCTACATCTACGGCCTGGGCGGCATCATCGCGCCGTTCATCGGCATCAAGCTCATCGATCTGCTCATCCAGTTCCTTCCGGGGATGTCGTAATGGACCGTCTGCCCAGCTGGATCCGCCAGCACCTCGCCGCGCTCAGGGCAGTCATCGTGCTGACCCTGCTGCTCGGCGGGATCTACCCACTGGTCGTCACCGGTGTCGCCCAGGCGTTGTTCAACTCCAACGCCAACGGCCAGATCATCGAGAAGAAGGGCGCCGACGTCGGCAGCGCCATCATCGGCCAGCTCTTCACCGACAAGGACGGCAACCCGATCGGGAAGTACTTCCAGAGCCGTCCGTCCGCCGCGGGCGACGGGTACGACATGCTCTCGACCGCCGCGAGCAACCTCGGTCCCGAGGACGTCGTCGACACCCTGCCCGACCCGAACGGAGCCGACGACGACGCGAAGGCGGGCAGCCAGTCGCTGCTCACCACGGTCTGCGCCCGCTCCAAGGCGATCGGCGAGCTGGACGGCGTCAGCGGCGCCCGGCCGTACTGCACCGCCGACGGGGTCGGCGCGGTGCTGAAGGTCTTCCCCGCCGTCGGAACGCCCACCCGGGCGGTCAGTGTCAACCAGGCCTGCCCCGCGACACCCTTCATCGCCGACTACCAGGGCGTGAAGGTGGAGTGCGGCAAGCCCGCCGAGGACTACTCGGCCGGCAGGACCGTGCCCGTCCGGGGCGACGCGCCCACGCCCGCGGTCCCCGCGGACGCGGTCACCGCGAGCGGCAGCGGGCTCGACCCGCACATCTCGGTGGCCTACGCGGACCTTCAGGCGCCTCGGGTGGCCAAGGAGCGCGGACTCGACGTGACGAAGGTGCGGTCGCTCATCGCCGACAACACCACCGGCAGGGCTCTCGGCTTCATGGGCGAGCCCGCAGTCAACGTCCTGGAGCTCAACCTGGCCCTCGACGACCTGGCCTCCGGCACGGGACAGTGACCGCGGTGCCAGGGGGACGCTCCCGCACCGGCTCCGGACTCGTTTCCGGGGCCGGCGCGGGCCTCCGCGGCGGGCGCGTGCCGGGCGGCGACGCCCGGCGGCGGCCCGCCCGGTGCTCCGCGCGGCGCCTGACGCCGCGCGGGAAGGTGCGGAGGCCCTCGTGACGCGCGTTCTCGTCGTCGACGACGAGCCCCAGATCATCCGGGCGCTGCGGATCAACCTGGTCGCCCGCCACTACGAGGTCGCCGTCGCGTCCGACGGCGCGTCGGCGCTCCGCGAGGCCGCCGACTGGCATCCCGACCTGGTCGTGCTCGACCTCGGGCTGCCCGACATCGACGGTGTGGACATCATCCACGGCCTGCGCGGGTGGACCAGCGTCCCGATCATCGTGCTCTCCGGTCGCACCGGGCACCAGGACAAGGTCGACGCCCTCGACGCCGGCGCGGACGACTACGTCACCAAGCCCTTCGGGATCGACGAACTGCTCGCCCGTGTCCGGGCGGTCAGCCGCCGTGTCGTGGCCCAGGAACCGGGACCGGCCGTGATCCAGATCGGTGATCACGCGATCGACCTCGTCGACAAGACGGTCTCCGGCTCCGTACGGCTCACGCCCACGGAATGGCATCTCCTGGAGATCCTCGTGCGCAACCCCGGCAAGCTGGTCAGCCAGCGGCAACTGCTGACCCGGGTCTGGGGCGCGGGGTTCGTCAAGGAGACCAACTACCTACGCCAGTACATGGCCCAGTTGCGCAGGAAGCTCGAACGGGATCCGGCGCATCCTGCCCACCTCATCACGGAACCGGGCATGGGCTACCGCTTCAAACCCTGAGAGGACACGATGTCCGCAGTAGCGACCCCGGCGGTCGCGCCCGCCGGAGACGAGCCTGCCGATACCGGTGAGAGGCACCGGCTGACAGTGGTCGGGGGCCTGGCCGCGCTCTCGCTGGACGCGATGGCGTCGGTGGCGTACGGCCCCGAGGCGATCGTCGTGGTGCTCGCCGTCGCGGGGGGTGCGGGACTGGGCTTCGCCCTCCCGATCACGCTGGGGATCGCTCTGCTCCTGGCCGTGCTGACCCTGTCCTACCGGCAGGTCATCGCGGCTTTTCCTCAGGGCGGCGGCGCCTACGGCGTGGCCAGGACCCACCTCGGCCGTCCGGCGGGCCTCGTCGCCGGGGCGAGTCTCATCGTGGACTACGTGCTCAACGTCGCGGTCTCCGTGGCCGCGGGCGTGGCGGCGCTCACCTCCGCGTTCCCCGGGCTTCTGCCGTACACCGTCTGGTTGTGCCTGGCGGTCCTCGCCGTGGTCACCGCGATCAACCTGCGGGGCATCGCGCACAGCGCCCGCGCCTTCATGGCGCCCACCGCCCTCTTCGTCGGGGCGATCCTGCTGGTGATCGTCGCCGGTCTGGTCCGCGGCGAACCGGCGACGGCCGTCGAGCACACCGCGCAGGCGCACAACCTGGAGGCTGTGGGCGTCCTGCTACTGCTCAAGGCGTTCGCGAACGGCTGCGCGGCGCTGACCGGCGTCGAGGCGATCGCCAACGCGGTCCCGTCCTTCAGGACGCCGCGCGTCAGGAGGGCGCAGAACGCCGAGGTCGCCCTGGGCGCGCTGCTCGCGCTCATGCTGATCGGCATCGCCGTCCTGATCGGCAAGTTCGCCATTCATCCCGTCGGCGGGGTCACCGTGCTCGCGCAGGTCACCCAGGCGTCCGTGGGCGACGGGCCGCTGTTCTACCTGGTGCAGTTCGTCACCGTGATCCTGCTGGCGTTGGCGGCCAACACCTCCTTCGGCGGCCTGCCCGTGCTGGCCCGGCTGCTGGCCCAGGACAACAACCTGCCGCACCTGTTCGCGGTGCGCGCCGACAGGAACGTCCACCGGTACGGCATCGCCTTCCTCGCGGTGACCTCGGCCGCGCTGCTGGTCGCTGCCCGCGGCGAGATGAACCTGCTGGTCCCGCTGTTCGCCATCGGGGTCTTCGTCAGCTTCACGTTGTCCCAGGCCGGCATGGTCAGGCACTGGGTGACGAACCGGCCCGCCGGGTGGCGGCGGCACGCGGCGCTGAACGGGTTCGGCGCGCTGCTGACGTCCGTCGCCGCGATCGTGGTGACGATCTCGAAGTTCGCCGAGGGCGGCTGGCTGATCGTGGTGGCGCTTCCGGTGATCGTGCTGGTCATGACGCGGATCAACCGGTCGTACGCCCGGATCGGGACGCGCCTCGAGCTCGGCAGGACCCCCGCCCCGCCCCGGCCGCGCCGGTCGCTCGTGGTGGTCCCCGTTCAGCAGGTCAACCGGCTCACGCGTGACGCGCTGTCCGCCGCGCTCTCCCTCGGCGACCGCGTGGTGGCGGTCAACATCGCCCATCCCGAGAACGAGGAGGGGAGCCGCCGATTCGGCGAGGACTGGGCACGCTGGGCGCCCGACGTCGAACTGGTGCGGCTCTTCGACGCCCACTGGCGGCTGGACGAGCCCCTCGTCGGCTACCTCGCGAGCGTTCCGGAACCCCACGTGTTCGTGCTGATCGCCGAGGTCGAGCCCGAGCACGTCTGGCAGCGGCTGCTGCAGAACCAGCGCGGCGTGATCTTGGCCCGCGCGCTGCGCCGCCGTACCGATGTCGTGGTCTGCCGCATGCGGTTCCGGATCGGCGGTCCGGGCGAGGACGTGGAAGGCGGCCGGCGCGAGAAGACGGTCAGATGAGTCCCCGCATCTCCGGGCATGACTTCGGCGACTCCGCCGGAGGGTCTCCGGGAGCGGGGACGAACGCGGGCGCGCGGTGGAGCGTGGCGGCCATGGTGATCGTGCTCGTCGGCTGTGTGACCGGTGTCGTCGCCTGCTTCGTCATGACGCGTGCAGCGGACGCGTATCCCGCGAGCCACCGGCGGGTCACCGCCCGCATCGTGCGGGTGGTCGGGCCTCCGGGCGGCGGCGGGCGGTCACTGCCGGCGCCGGGAGCGGATGTGGAAGTGTCGTGGACGGGCCGGGACGGGGCCGTTCACACCGGCAGGACGCATATGGGCCCGCTTCCGGACCTGAACGGTCCCGTCCGCGTGTGGACCGACGCGGGGGAACGGCTGGACTGGGGTCCCCCGGGAAACGGCACGATCATCCTGGGATCGGTGCTCGGGGGACTCGCCGCGGCGAGTGCCGCATGGTCGGCCGGTCAGCTCCTGCGCATCGGACGGCGGTCGTGGACGGCGCGGCGGGCCGTGGCCGGTTGGGAGCAAGAATGGAAGGACATCACCGCCAAAAGGCGGTGATGTCCTCTGCAGGGCTGTTCTGCTAGCGCCGCGGCTCAGCCCTGCGGCTCGGGTTCGCTCACCGAGGGCTCACCGAGGCGAGCGGTCAGGAGCGTCGCGATCGACGTGGAATCCTCGTCCTGGTCGGCCAGGTCCTGTTCGAGGACGCACATCAGGCGGTACGGGCGACGGGCCGGGACATGGTCCCGGCGGGGTCGATGACGATCCCGATGACGTCGAGATCGTTGATCATGCACCGAAGGGCGGGTTCGCTGAGGCGGATCCATTCCTGGTCAGTGCCGAGCACCTTGGCCAGCCGTAGCGGCGAGGTGAAGGCCACTGAGGTCTTCTTGCCCGATGCCGTACGGAACAGGCGAAGGGAAAGGGAGAGCGTGCCGTGGTTGACGGGCACATATAAAGGATCTTCCAGCATGGGTCGCCTCCAGGGAGAACTCGTACAAAGAGGACGCTAGACCCGGATTTCCGTCTAAAGCCCGTTCGCTACGGAATTCCGACGTGATCCGCGCGAACGCTGACGCCTCGTTGACGCACCGGGGGGAGGGCCGGATCCACGGGCCGGGCGGGGATCTCGGACGCGGCCGGTGCTCTGGCAGAATTCACCGTGTGACCCGCGCGGTGCAGCAGACGACACGCGACCTGCGTCGCCACAACCGGTCCGCGGTGCTCTCCCGCCTGTACGTCCAGGGGCCGACGAGCCGCCAGGATCTGACGAAGGCGTCCGGGCTGAGCTCGGCGACGGTGAGCAACGTCGTCTCCGACCTGATCAACGACGGCGTGGTCGCCGAGGCGGGGCTGGTGGGCTCGGACGGCGGCCGTCCGCGCACCCTCATCCAGGTACGCGGCGAGTTCGGCCACGTCGTCGGGGTGGACATCGGTGAGACCCATGTCCAGATCGGGCTGTTCGACTACACGCTCGAGACCTTGGCGACCGCCACCTACTCCGTGGCCGCCACCAGGCTGGAGCCCGAGTCGGTCGCCGGCCTCGTGCTCGCCGGGGTCGAGGAGGTCGTCTCCCAGGTCGGCGTCGAGACGGGCAGCCTGCTCGGGATCGGCGTCGGCGTCCCCGGCGCGGTGCAGATCGGCGGGCGCGAGCTGGTGTACGCCCCGACCCTCGGCTGGTCGGCGGTGCCGCTGGCCGACATGTTGCGCAGGGATCTTCCCGTGCCCGTCTACCTCGACAACTGCGCCCGCACGCTCGGGCAGGCCGAGATGTGGCGTGGAGCCGGCCGCGGGGCGCGGCGGGCGGTCGTCGCGCTCCTCGGCGTCGGTGTGGGAGCCGCCGTGGCGACGTCGTCGGAGTCGTTCCGCGACATGGCCGGCACGACCAGCACGACCAGCGAATGGGGCCACACGGTCATCAACGTGGACGGCAGGCCGTGCAGATGCGGGTCGCGCGGCTGCCTGGAGGCCTACGTGGGGGCGGAGGCGGTCCTCGACGACTACCTGGCGCTCCCGGACGCCCGGCCGTTCGAGTCGGAGGGCACCGAGGCGCGCCTCGCGGAGCTCGTGGCGCGTGCGGAGGACGGCGGCGGCGCGTCCCAGGTCCTCGGCAAGACCGCGGAGTATCTCGGCATCGGCATCGCGAACCTGATCAACCTGCTCAGCCCCGACCGGGTCGTCCTGTCCGGATGGGCGGGGGAGACCATGGGCCCCGCGATCCTGCCCGCCGTCCGGGAGACCGTGCGGCGCCACGCGCTCACCTACATGTACGGCCAGGCCCGCATCGAGCTCGGCCAGCTCGGGCAGGAGGCCGTGGCGCTGGGGGCCGCCACGTTGCCGGTGGTCCAGGTGCTGGCGAGCGGAGGATCGCTCCGCGCCTAGCGGCACGGCGTCCAGCGAAACGGCGTTGAGCGGCACGGCGCCCGCCGTCCCGCCCGGCGGTCGGCGAAACCCACTTGCCATGATCGTCACGCGGTCGTGAGGATGGGGGCCATGCCTGCTTTCACCGCTCCCGACGGCACCGAGCTCGTCTACCACGTGACGGGTGAGGGCGAGCCGCTGATCTGCCTGCCCGGCGGCCCGATGCGGGCCTCCGCCTACTTGGGCGACCTCGGCGGGTTGTCGGAGCACCGCCGCCTGATCATGCTCGACCTGCGCGGCACCGGCGACTCCGCCGTCCCTGCGGACCCGGCGACGTATCGGTGCGACCGGCAGGTCGCCGACGTCGAGGCCCTGCGCGAGCACCTCGGGCTGGACCGCGTCGACGTCCTCGCGCACTCCGCCGGCGGCGATCTCGCCCTGCTGTACGCGGCCGCGCATCCGCGTCGCGTCCGGACGCTCATCCTGGTCACGGCCCGCGCCCGCGCCCTGGGCGTGGACTTCACCGAAGAACACCGGCGGGAGGCGGCCGCCCTGCGCGTGGCCGAGCCCTGGTACGGCGCCGCGTACGACGCCTACGAAGCCGTCTGGGCCGGCTCGGCCACCGACGCCGACTGGGACGCCGTCGCCCCGTTCTTCTACGGCCGCTGGGACGCGGCCGCCCAGGCGCACGCCGCGGCCGACCTCGAACAGAGCAACCTGGAGGCGGGAGAGCTGTACGCGTCCGCCGGCGCCTTCGACCCCGGTGCCGCGTGCGCCGCCGCGGCCGCGCTGGACGCGCGGGTCCTGGTCCTCGCGGGCGAGCTGGACGGCACCCCGCTTCCCCGCGTCGCCGCCGTCGTCGCCGGGATGTTCCACCGGGCTGAACTGGCCGTCCTGCCGGGCGCCGGCCACTTCCCGTGGCTCGACGACCCGCGTGGCCTCACCCGTGTCGTGGCGGCGTTCCTCGACGCGGACGGGCCGTCCGCCGCAGAGGAGGGGCAGCCGGGATCGGCGGTTGACCTTCGAACGAATGGTACTTAGCTTAAGTCGTGGACTAAGTATCGCGACCCTGGTGCCGCGCACCGGAAGATCCATCGGAGTTCGAATGCCATCTCGTCATGCCGACGGCCACCTCTACATCGACGGCGCCTGGCGTCCTTCCACGTCGGGCCGCTTCGCCGATGTGGAGGAGAAGGCGACCGGCGCTCGAATCGGGCGCTACGCCCTGGGCGACGCGACAGACGTCGACCAGGCCGTGGCCGCGGCCCGCGCCGCGCAGCCCGGATGGGCGGCCCTGTCCGCGCCCGAGCGCGCCGGCTACCTGCGCCGGATGGCCGAGCACCTCCAGGGCCGTTTCGAGGAGCTCGTCACCCTGAGCATGCGGGAGACCGGAGGGGTGCGGGCCAAGGGTGAGGACGAGGTCTCCACGACGATCCGCCAGCTCGGCATCTCGGCGGTGCAGGCGACGGAGAACGCCGGGGAGATCCTGCCGCCCTACAAGGCGGGCAAGCTCTCGCTCTCCCGGGTGGTGCCCCTCGGCGTGCTCGGCATCATCACGCCGTGGAACTACCCGATGAACCTGGCCATGCGCGCGGTGGCGCCCGGCCTGGCGTTCGGCAACACGATCGTGCTCAAGCCCGCGGAGCTCACGCCCGTGATCGGCGGGCAGGTGCTCGCCGAGGCGGCCGACCACGTGGGCCTGCCGCCGGGCGTCCTCAACGTGGTCACCGGCGACGGGCCCGGAGCGGGATGGCCGCTGGCCACCCATGACGGCCTGGACCTGATCGACTTCACCGGCTCGCGCAAGGTCGGCCTGGACATCGCCGCGTCGGCCGCCGCGACCCTGCGGCCCATCCGCCTCGAGCTCGGGGGTGACAACGCCTTCCTCGTGCTCGCCGACGCGGACGTGGACCTGGCCGCCTCCCTCGCGATGGTCGCCTCCCTCGAGTTCCAGGGCCAGACCTGCATCAGCTCGAGCAGGCACATCGTGGTCCGCGACGTGGCCGATGAGTACATCGCGGCGGTGACGCGCCGGGTCGAGGCCCTGCGCGTGGGCGACCCGCTGTCCGGCGAGGCCGACCTCGGCCCGCTCATCAGCGCCGCGCAGCGCGACCGGGTGCACCAGACGATCGTCGAGCCGTCCATCGCGATGGGCGCCAAGCTGGTCGCGGGCGGGACCTACGACGGCCTGTTCTACCGGCCGACCGTGCTGACCGGCGTCACGCCGGACATGCCGGCCTTCACCGAGGAGATCTTCGGCCCGGTCGTCCCGATCACGGTCGTGGACACCGAGGAGGAGGCCGTCGCCCTGACGAACGGGTATCCGATGCTGATGAACTCGGTGTTCACCGCCGACCTCATGCGGGGCATGCAGGTGGCCGAGCGGTTGCAGGCCGGCGAGGTGCACGTCAACGACGCGCACGCCCGGCACGGCGCCGAGAACCAGATGCCGGGCTTCACCCGGCGCCAGTGGATCGGCGTCCAGCGCACGCCGCTCGACGTTCCCGCCTGGACCGCCGACCCGGCGGGCCGGCAATGAGCGACGGGAGCCGCCGGGCCCTGGTCGTCCGCGGCGGCTGGGAGGGCCACGTGCCCGTCGAGGCCACGGAGCTTTTCATCCCGTCGCTCACCGAGGCCGGGTTCGACGTGACCGTCAGCGAGGATCTGGACGTCTACACCGATCCGGAGCTCATGGCCGCGACGGACCTGGTCGTCCAGTGCTGGTCGATCGGCAGGCTGACCAGGGAGCAGAGTGCCGGCCTGGTCTCGGCCGTGTACGCCGGCACTGGCTTCGCCGGCTGGCACGGAGGCGTGGTCGGGACCTTCGGCGACAGCCACGACTACCTGAGGATGGTGGGCGGGCTGTTCCTCTGGCACCCCGAAAACTTCCTCGACTACGAGGTCACGATCGTCCCCGGCCAGGCCGCCCACCCGATCGTCGCGGGTCTCGCGGACTTCACCGTGACGACCGAGCAGTACTGGATGCTCACCGACTCGCTGAACACCGTCCTGGCCGGCACCACCTTCACGCCCGAGGACGGCGAGCACGGGGGAGAGCCCGTCGACATGCCCGTGGTGTGGACCCGCAGATGGGGCGCCGGAAAGATCTTCTTCTCGGCGATCGGCCACCGGGTGGCCGACCTGGAGCAGCCGGTCGTCCGGACGCTCACCGAGCGCGGCCTCGTCTGGGCGGCACGATGAGCGCCCCGCTGGGCGGTTCGGCGGGCCGCGCCGATCCCGGCGCCGTCGTGCTGGCGATGCCGCCCGGCCTGCCCGACAGGCTCTTCCGGGGACCGGGCGCGGATCGGCTCCGCGCTCTGGTCGGCCCCGACTGGGGGCCGCCCCTCACCGGGTTCGACTCCGCTGAGGCCCTCGACCGGCTCGCGCGGGCACACGTCCTGCTCACCGGCTGGGGCAGCCCGGTGATCGACGACAGGGTGCTCGACCACGCGCCGCGCCTGCGGGCCGTCGTCCACGCGGCGGGCACGGTGAAGAGCCACGTCTGCGCCGAGGTGTTCGAGCGAGGCGTCCTGGTGAGCTCGGCGGCCGACGCGAACGCGGTCCCGGTCGCCGAGTACACCGTGGCGATGATCCTGCTCGCCAACAAGGCGGTCCCCGCGATGGCCCGCGAGTATCGCGCACGGCGCGAGGCGATCGACCTCATCGGCGAGTATCCCGACATCGGCAACCACGGCAAGACCGTCGGCCTGGTGGGGGCGTCGAAGATCGGCCGCAGGGTCGCCGAACTGCTCCGGCCGTTCGATCTCGAGGTGCTGGTCAGCGACCCCTACCTCGACGAGGCCGGAGCCGCCGCGCTCGGGGTGCGGAAGGCCGGTCTCGACGACCTCTTCGCGTCCTGCGACGTCGTGTCCCTGCACGCGCCCGCGATCGAGGAGACGCGGGGGATGGTGAACGCGTCGCGCCTCGCGGCCATGCGCGCGGGCGCGACACTGATCAACACCGCGCGGGGGTCGCTGGTCGACCACGACGCCCTCGTCGCCGAGTTGCGGCGCGGCCGCATCTCCGCCGTGCTCGACGTGACGGAACCCGAGATCACCCCGCCGGACTCGCCGCTGTGGGAGCTTCCGAACGTGGTCCTGACGCCCCATGTCGCCGGATCACTGGGCAACGAACTGGCTCGGCTAGGTTCGCAGGCCCTGGACGAGGTGTTCCGGGTCATCGACGGCGAGCCGCTGCGCCACCCCGTCGATCTGGCGGCTCTGCCGGTCACAGCTTGAACATCAGTGGTAGGCGTGTACGACGGCGTGGCCCCGGCCCCTGCCGATGATCCACTTGTTGACCGGCGTGGTGACGACGAAGGCCAGCGCCAGCGAGGCCGCGAGTGCACCCCAGAACAGCCCGGTGGCCAGGCCCGCGTCCATGGCGCCGGGAACGACCACGATGAAGCCGTTGTCCACGATCTCCATGATCAGGATGGAGAGCGTGTCCGCCGCGATCGCCAGCCGTACGGCCTGCCGCCAGTCCACGCCGGCGCGGAGCAGGCCCCGCAGGGTCAGCGCGTAGCCGAAGAAGAACGCCAGGGCGACCGAAAGGATCAGCGTCGCCGCGTTGCTCCAGGACAGCGCCGTGCCGATCACCATCCCGAGCACCTCGCCGATGGCGCATCCGGTGAGGCAGTGGAGGGTCGCCGAGGCGGCCGTCCGCCAGGTCGCCGGCTGGGGCCCGTGCCCGTGCTCGTGCTCCCCGTGCCCGTGCTCCGTGTGCTCGCTGTGCGGGTGCCCCGCGTGGCGGTGCTCGGCGTGGACGGCCGGTGAACCGCCCGGTGCGGGGTCGTGAGTGGGGGTCGGCTCGGGTGCGGATCCGGACATGATGATCTCCCTCTGGCTCCGTCGACGTGCTCAATATACCCCCCAGGGGTACATGATGGTCGCACTCTGTCCGGGCAGGTGCACGCGGTCCGCGGCCCTGCGGAGCCCGGGGGTACCCTGCGCACATGACGCCCGAGGATCAGGCCCCGCAGAACATCCCGCACGACACGAGCGCACTGGTCACGCTCGCGCCGACCTCTCTCGACCTGGCGGCGCCGGCCGCCGGACGGGTGGGCTGAGGCCATGGGAAGCGGAGTCCGGCGGATCGTCCTGCTGACACTCGGCTGGGAGGATCTGCCCAAGACGGTCTCGGTGCACGGCGACACCTCGGGGGCGCGGCTGCGCGAGCCCGTGCCCGGGGTGCTGCTCCAGGTCGACGGCGGCTGGGTGCTGCTCGACACCGGGTTCAACACCGCGCTCATCCGCGACACGGCTCTCGCCCGGCGGTTCTACCAGCGGCCGGAGTACCTTCCCCTCCTCCCCGGCCCGGGTGAGCCGCTGGAGGAGACGCTCGCCGAGGCGGGCATCCCGATGGAGGAGATCCACGCGGTGGCCGTCAGCCATCTGCACCTCGACCACGCGGGAGGGCTTAAACACTTCGCCGGCCGCGTGCCCGTGCACGCCCAGCGGACCGAGTTGCGGTACGGCCTGTCCGACGCGGCGGAGGCGCACGCCATCTTCCGCATCGACTTCGACGACCCGCGCATCGACTGGCGCCTCGCCGACGGGGAGGCGGAGATCGCTCCGGGGGTGACCGCCGTGCCGACGCCGGGCCACACCCCGGGACACCAGAGCTTCGTCGTCGACCTGGACGAGTCCGTGGGCGGCGGCGGCTTCGTCTTCGCCTTCGACGCGGCCGACCTCACCGAGAACATCGACGGGGAACTCGCGGTGGGCGGATTCATCGACTGCGAGCCGGAGGCCACCGTCGAGCAGATCAGGAAACTGAAGAAGATCGCCGAGGCGAAGGGGTATCCGCTGATACCGGGGCACGACCCGGTGGCGTGGCCTGCGTACACCGCCGAGTTCGCGCGGCGCTTCCCCGCTTCCCGCTGACGGCCGCACGGCCCCGGTTCTCCGTCCAGGCCGGGCTCGTACGGCGGAGCCTGGGTGCCATCCGGACTCCGTCGGCGCGACGGAACTCGTGGTGCTGGATAGCCTTTCCCGCATGTTCGACGGTCTCGATCACGTGCCCTGGCATGACCTTGTCTACGCCTACTGGGGTAAGGCTGACATGCCGTCCCTGTTCCGTGCCCTGCTGGACGAGGACGAGGCGTTCCAGGCCGCGGACGAACTGCTGAACGAGCTCTACCACCAGGGCGGGTTCGTGTGCTCAGCAGCGGTGGCCGCTATGCCGTTCCTCTTGGAAGCCGCGGAGTCGGCCCGGGTTCCCTGCCGCGGCGAGGTTCTGGAGATCGTGGGGAGTCTCGCGTTGACGGCGCGCGAGGTCGCCGCGCGCTGGATCGCCGACGGCTGGGCGGAGGCGTGGGCGGAGGCCGTGCCCCGGCTGCTCGTTCTCCTGGACGACGGCGACCCCAAGGTGCGCCGGGCTGCGACCTCGGTGCTGGAGGAGGCCGTCGCCTGGGCCGACGAGGTCGTTGCAGCCATCCGTCGCCGATGGTCCGCGCAGGACGGAGTCACCCGGCTGGATCAGGTGCTCGTGGTGGGCTCGCTCGCCCGCTCTCTGACGGCAGCAACCCTCCCCGAAACCCTGCTCTGGCTCCGCGAGCTCACTCACGATCCGGACGAGCAGCTGAGATTCGCCGCCGCTTCGGCCCTCAAAGAGGCTCTGCCGGGCCGCCCCATCGAAGTCGAACCGGTCGTGACGGCTCTATCCGGGGACCTGTCGGCCTGGTCCGGCAGCGAACGCTTCTCAGGGACTCCCGCATTATCGGTCCGGTGGGCGATCGATCGGCTGGGCGATGACCTGGACGCCAGGGAGGAGGTCTGCCTCGCGCTGATCGCGCATCCCGATCCCGGCCGCCGTCGCGGTGCCGTCCATGCCGCGGCCAGTCTGCTCTCGGTCTCGCGTCGTCCTCGCCGTCTCCTCCCGGCTCTGCGGGAAGGCGCCGTCGATCCCGACGCGGAGACACGCACCGGAGCACTGCATCTTCTCGCCGCGCACGCCCAGCCCGGAGGGCAGGACGCGGACCTGTTCGCCGGGCGCCTGGACGACCAGGCGAACGTCTCCAGACTTCCGGTGGTCGCTGACGTGGCCGTCTGGGGCCTGGCCTGGTCGGGCGATGAACGCTGCGTGCCAGAACTGGCGGAACGGATCGGCCGGGAGCGGCCGGGGTTGCCTCTGTCGTCCATGCGCACCGGGAAGACCCTCGGGTACCCGATGTGGACCCCGTCGCTCCAGGAGATCCTCGCTCCCTGCTCCGGCTGGGCGCAGACGCTGCTCCCTGTGATCCTCCGGCGGCTCCACCCAGATGTGGAGACGCAGTTGGGAAGGGCACTCCTGCAGACCCTCGAAGCCTGGGGTCCCTCCGCGGCCCCGGCGGTCTCCCACATCACCGGGCTGCTCGACGGGCGACTGCGGCATTGGGCGGCTGAAGCGCTCGGTGCGATCGGCCCGGACGCAGCGTCCGCCGGACCGGCCCTGCGGGACCTGCTGGGCGACCCCGAAGCGGGCCTCGACAATTCGGCGTTCCGTAGTGGAGCGGCCGTCGCCGTCCCGTGGGCCTACTGGCGGGTGACTGGCGATCCCGAACCCGCCCTGCGGGCCCTCGGCCCCCGGCTCGGCGAATGGCACCTGGCCACCCGCCGCCTGGCCGACCTCGGCGCGCACGCGTCCGGGCACGTGTCGACTCTCCGCTTGCTCGCCGGGGCCCTCGAACCATGGACCGCCGTGGAGGCGGCCCATGCCCTCATCAGGATCACCGGTGACATCGCCGAAGGCGGCCACGTCCTCATACGTCCTGTAGCGGATCTGCTCGAGGGCAAGGCGATGCCCGTCGTCCGGGCCTGCGTCCGTTACCTGGCCGGGCACGAGGATCTCCCCGGTAGGTACCTCTCGACGATGGAAGCGGTCCTCGCTGACGACCGCCGCCACAGCTGGGACGGCGGCTGGGCAGCCATTCACGACGATCTGGAACTTCGGGCCGTCCTCCAGGCAACCGTGGAGAGAGCCCGCCTGTAGCAGAACCCCTGTCCCTCATCGGTCCAGGGGCGCAAGAGCGGTGTGGGGGTTCGCTCAGCGTCGCCGGCTCACCAGCACGGACGTGCCCGTCCACTACCCGTACTGAGACGCCTCGCGGCCGTGGCGACGCCACACGTGGATCCCGCCGGAACATCGTCCCGGCGGGATCCGCTTATGAATCTACGATGTAAAGGCCTCGGCGGCGGAACGCCGAGGGCTCAGCGGGCGCGGGAGGAGTAGGGGAGCAGAGCCATCTCGCGAGCGTTCTTGATGGCCCGCGCGACCTGCCGCTGCTGTTGGACGGTCACCCCCGTGACCCGGCGGCTGCGGATCTTCCCGCGGTCGGAGATGAACTTCCGCAACAGGTCGGTGTCCTTGTAGTCGATGTAGCCGACGCCGAGCAGGGGGTTGGACTTCTTCCGCGGGACGCGACGGGGCTTCATGCGATCTCCTCCAGATCGAGGACGGCGGCGAACGGGTCGTCGTAGGCGGCCCAGACATCGGGCCCGGCGAGGGACTCCTCGGGGGTGAGCAGGCAGGAGTCGAGCAGCGTGTGGATGCGCTCGCGGTCGAGCTCGGGACCGGTGAAGACCAGGTGCTGGACGCGGTCGCCCACCGTCGGCGCCCAGTCGAGGGCGGCGGCCGTCCGGCGCGCGGGTGAGATCAGCTCCCACGCCGCGTCGGGCAGCGCCGCCAGCCACGGGCCCGCGTCCTCGACGGAGACCACGCCGGCCACCGCGTCCCAGGCCAGCAACCGCTCCGGCCGTGTGGCCAGCCAGAAGCGGCCGCGGCTGCGGACCGATTCCGTCACCAGTTCGTCGACGGCCTCGAACAGGCGGTCCGGGTGGAGCGGGCGCAGGCGGTGCCAGACGACCGTGGTGATCTCGTCCGTCACCGCCTCGCACGGCAGTTGCGCGGTCGCCGGGTCGACGCGCGCCGCCAGTTCCTCGGCCCGCACGGCCGCGCCCGTCACCTCGGGAAGCGGTCCGTCCACCAGAGTGACCGGGGTCAGCGGGGTGAGGTGGCCCAGCACCGCGCGCGTCAGCTCCACGTCCCCCTCGTCACCGTCGCCGCGGTGGACCATCAGGCCCGTGGCGTACTCGATCTGCCGCGCGAGCACCTCGGCCAGGTAGCGCTGGTCGCCCTGCGCGGCCTGCCGGCCGACCTCGGAGAGACGATCGGCCCGGGCGATGTCGACGGGCATGTGCACGGAGTCCAGCGCGGTCAGCACGGCGGTGACCCGGAGAAGGTCGCGCGCCTCCTCGCAGTCGAGCGCTTCGGCGACCGATCGGGGCTCGACCGAGTCCCACAGGTCAGCGATCAGCAGCGAGGCCGAGGCGGCCTGCCGTACGAGCTCGGGGACGAGATCCTCGCGGACCGTGCAGGTGACGCAGCCGTGGGCCAGCCGGACGTCGGTCCTGTCACGTATCCGGGAGGCGTCGCGGACGACCCGCTCCACCCGGCCGCGAGTCACGTCGCGGAGGTCGTGATGGACCGCGACGGAGCCGGGGTGGGCGCGGAGCAGCCGATCGACGGCGGCGGTCCTGGCCGAGTCGTGCAGCCCCGCGACGAGGACAACAGGGACGGACACGAGGTCTCCCTTCAGGAATAAAACGGTTATCATTTTCATTCTACGACTCGAAAGGAGCTGGAGTGGCCAGAAACGAGGTGCGTCCCGTGATCAAGCTGCGTTCGACCGCGGGAACCGGCTACACCTACGTGACCCGCAAGAACCGGCGCAACGATCCCGACCGGATGACCCTGCGCAAGTACGACCCCATCGCCCGGCAGCACGTGCTGTTCAGAGAGGACCGATAACCATGAGGAAGGGCATCCACCCCGAGTACCGTCCGGTCGTCTTCCGCGACCCGAGCGCGGACTTCGCCTTCCTGACGAGGTCGACCGTCACCAGTGACAAGACCGTCGAATGGGAGGACGGCAACGTCTACCCCGTGGTCGACGTCGACGTGTCCTCCGCGAGCCACCCGTTCTACACCGGTCGCGGGCGCGTGCTCGACACCCAGGGCCGCGTCGAGCGTTTCCGGCAGCGCTACGGGAGCCGGTGATGTCGGCTCGCTGCCAGCTCACCGGGGCCGCACCGGTCTTCGGTAACAACGTCTCCCACTCCCACCGGCGCACCCGGCGCCGATGGGAGCCCAATGTCCAGCGCAAGCGCTACTGGCTGCCGAGCGAGGGCCGGTTCGTACGGCTCACGCTGACCGCCAAGGCGATCAAGACCATCGACAAGATCGGCATCGAGCGGGCCGTCGCGCGGATCCGGGCCAGGGGAGAGAAGATCTGATGGCCAAGAAGAGCAAGATCGCGGCCAACGAGCGCAGGAAGGCGGTCGCCGCCCGCTACGCCGGCCGCCGTGCCGAGCTCAAGGAGGTCGTCAGGACGGGTTCCGCCGAGGAGCGTGCGAGAGCCGTACGGGAGCTGAGCAGGCAGCCGCGTGACGCCAGCGCCACGCGCGTGCGGAACCGGGACTCGGTCGACGGCCGGCCTCGGGGCTACCTGCGCACGTTCGGGCTGTCGCGGATCCGCTTCCGTGAGATGGCCCACCGGGGAGAGCTCCCCGGTGTCACCAAGTCGAGCTGGTAGGAGAGACATGGCCGTCCCCAAGCGGAAGACCTCCCGCAGCAACACCCGCAGCCGTCGCTCCCAGTGGAAGGCGAAGGCCCTCGACCTGGTGCCCATCGTGGTCGACGGGCAGCGGATGCTCGTGCCCCGGCGCCTCGTGAAGGCCTACCACGCCGGACTCATCGCCCCCCGGGCGTAGTCCGCGACACCCGCGGGGCCCGGCGCATCCGTCGCCGGGCCCCGCGGCATGCCGGTGGCGTGGTCAGGCGGGCGTGCCGAGCCAGGTGGTCAACGCCGTGCGGAGGCCGTCTGTGTCGGTTTCGCCGAACGCGACCCACACGATGTGGCCGTCCGGACGGACCAGCGCGGCCATCGGCTGATCGGGGAACGCGGTCGGCCGCGCGGTCACGACCGTGACCCGGTCGCCCCACGCCTCGGCCACCGCGGCGGCGCCCGTGTCCACGTCGAGCAGCACCGCGCGGCCGTCACGGAAGCGTCCGGCCAGGGTGGTGCCGTCGTCGAGCGGCAGGTCGGGCACCCGGCGGCCGATCAGCGGGTGATCGCCGGGCAGGTCGTAGAGCTGCCAGTCCCCGCTGATCATCGACACCACGTGTGTGGCCCCGTCGGGCGTGTCGAGCAGGTCGGCCATCACGTCGCGCAGCGCGTCCGCGCGCGGCCCCTGTGCCGCGCTCAGCGCGGTCTGCGCCATGCTCCACCTCTGCACCCACGCGCCGATCGGGTGACGCTCGGCCGTGTATGTGTCGAGGAGCGAGTCCGGCGCCGCGCCGCGCGCGACGAGCGCGAGCTTCCACCCGAGGTTGACCGCGTCGCCGATGCCCAGGTTCATGCCCTGCCCGCCCGCTGGTGAGTGCACATGCGCCGCGTCCCCGCACAGCAGCACCCGGTCCCGCCGGTAGGTGGCGGCCTGCCGGGTCGTGTCGGCGTAGCGGGTGGCGACGTACACGTGGGTGACCCGCACGTCGGTGCCGCTGACCCGGCGCAGACTGGCCTGCATCTCCTCTGCCGTGACGGGGGCCTTGCGGTCGGCGGGCGCGGCGTCGTACTCGACGGTGTGCACGCGGGGCGGGCCGTCGCCGTCGGCCCAGCCGCCCAGCGTGTAGGAGCCGTTCTCGCCCTGCTGCCAGCCGCCTGCGATGAGCTTCTCCGGGGCATCGAGGTCCACGACGGCCTGGCGGCCGGTGAACACCGGGTCCACGCCAGGGAAGTCGAACCCGGCGAGTGCGCGCACGGTGCTGCGCCCGCCGTCGGCGCCCACCAGCCACGCCGCCCGGACATCGCCGTTTCCGGTGTGGACGGTCACGCCCTCGGCGTCGGTGTCGAACCCGGTCAGCGCGACTCCCCGACGCATCTGCGCGCCCAGTGCCGAGGCCCGCTCGCTGAGGATCGCCTCCAGGTCGGCCTGACTGATCACGCCCGCGCCGAGGAATTCCTCGCCGGGGCCGGGTGGCTTGAGCCGGTCGACGCGGATGCCGATTCCGGCGAAGTGCCCGGCGAAGATCTCCGGACGTTCGCCCGATTCGCCGGCCGCGAACTCGGCGGGGGCCTCGGAGGTCGCGCCGATCCACATGATGGCGGCCTTCTCGACGGCGGGCAGCAGACCACGCAGGTGCAGCGTGTGCACCGATGGCGTGTTGACAGCACGGGCACCCATGGACCCGAACCGGGACGGCGGCGTGTCCGCCTCGCGTTCGAGGACCAGCACACGAGCGCCGCCCAACCGGAGTTCGCAGGCCAGCAGCAGGCCCACCGGACCCGCGCCCGCCACCACCACGTCGTAGTCCATTTCTCCACCTCAAAACCCGGGCACACTGTTCTCGGTATTGTCACGCTAGCCAACTGAGTACAGTGTTCGCAATAGGCGAGGAGGTGGGAGTGCCCGCGAATGACCACCCGGTGATCTGGATGCGCCCCGAACACGGGACGCGTGGTCCGAAACCCACCCACAGCAGGCGGGACGTGGCGGCCGCCGGGATCAGGATCGCCGACGCGGAGGGGCTCGACGCCGTGTCCATGCGCCGGATCGCCGCCGAGCTCGGCACCGGGACGACGTCGCTGTACCGGTACGTGTCGAAGAAGGACGACGTGCTGGAGCTGATGGGCGACGAGGTGATGGGAGAGCTGCGCGGCACGACGCTGTCGGGCGACTGGCGGGCCGACCTCCGCACCATCGCGCGCTTGCTGCGGCAGACGGGGCTGCGGCACCCGTGGCTGCCGGCGCTGTCCTCGGGCCGCGCCAACCACGGCCCGAACAGCCTCCATTGGATGGAGCTGACGCTGTCGGTGTTCGACGGCATGGACCTGGACACCGACGAGATGCTGGCCAACCTCGGCACGCTCTCGGCGTTCGTGCTCGGCCACGTGCTCGGGGAACTGGGCGACCAGGAGGCGGCGCGACGGTCCGGGCTGACCCATGAGCAGTGGCTGGAGCAGCAGGGCGAGTACGGCCCGACGATCGTGAACAGCGGCCTCTACCCGCGGTTCACCAGAGTGATCATCGAGGCGGAGACCCCGCACGCGGCCGACCGTCAGGACCGGGGCTTCGAGGCGGGGCTGGAGCGGATACTGGACGGTCTGGCTGCGCACCTGCCGGCCCAGAGCTGAACCGGCGTGCCCGACCGAGAGGGCCGACCGGGAACGCGGCCGTGGCCTTCCCATCAGGAAGCGTGACGGCGCAGGCGTGACCGCGGCATCGTTGCCGAGAAATGCTCATTTAACGGCAATTATGTGCGAAGACATGGTCATCTGCACAATGCTCTGAGTCGCGCGCGAATTCAATCGGACAATTGCTGAACGCAAGCGAACATCATGTGCCGATGTCGAGGACCTTTTTCGTTTCGGTTTCCCGGCGAGGCCGAGGGCGGGCGGGATCGGGGCCCGAGGGCTTCCCGTGGGGTCAGCGGGCGTCGAACGCCTTGCGGTTCGCCTCGATCGCGGAGTGGTTCTCGCTGACCCAGGCGGCGAGGGCGAGAACGGGTTCGAGCAGGGTCTCGCCCAGCCGGGTGAGCTCGTACTCCACCCTCGGGGGAACCTCGGCATAGGCCGATCGGGTCACCAGTCCGTCGCGCTCCAGATGGCGCAGGTTGAGGGTCAGCATGCGCTGGGAGATCCCCTCGACGGCCTGGTGGAGTTCGCCGAACCGCCGCGGCCCCCGCTGGAGCGTGCCGATGATGAGCAGGCTCCACTTGTCGCCCACCCGGTCGAGGACCTCGCGCACCATCGGACCCTCGCTCGAGATGCGGTCGCATGGGTTCGGCGACTGTTTCCGGTCCGCCATCGCATCTCCAGGTCCGTGAGGGCAGAGAATGGTGAATTCGGCCCGTCTCCTAATACTCAAATATCATCCTATTGCGTACATCAAGCTGAGAATCCCTAGATATGACTAACGCGGCCGTCCCCGCGTGCCGGCCGACCTGATTCGGCCGGCACGCGGGGACGGCCGCGCGTCTTGTCTCGTTCCCGGAACCGGGTCTCAGAAGGCCCAGGGTCCGAAGCGTCCCCAGGCGATGATCGCGGCGAGGACGAGCAGGACCACGTTGAACGGCACGAGCTTCGTCTCGCCGCGGCGCAGGTGAACCGGGATGGCCCCGATCTGGACGATCACCAGGCCGGTCGCCGCGAGCGGTGTGAGGATCGGCGCGATGTCGAGGGCCGCCGGCAGGATCAGGCCGATCGCGCCCAGCAACTCGGCGATGCCGATGAGCTTGACCTGGCCGTCGGAAAGGTCGTCCACCCAGCCCATCTGCGGGGAGAGTGCGGCCCGGGACTGGAAGGTCTTCTTGATGCCCGCGAACAGATACAGAAGGGCGAGGATGCTCTGCAGCACCCACAGGACGACGTTCATGGAATCTCCGTGGGGGAGGCCCGCCGCGCGAGGCGGCCGGCGGGTGCGAAGCGCAGGCGGCGGCAACCAAATAAGCGCAGGTCGGCGCTATTAGTTACTGTTTGTACGCATGCTCATGATGCCCCATGATCACAGGTGGCGCAAAAGGCACATTGATGTGCGCATGACACATCGATGTGCGTGCCGTCGGAACGATCACAGAGAGGTCGACCAGGGGAGGACGACGATCCGGCGGGGTGCGGTGGCGGCGGCCTGACTCGACCAGGCCGTCCAGACGCGGTCGAGCGGGGCCGTGTCGAACGCGACCTTCAGCCGACCGGCGACGGCGTGCTCCATGACCTGCGAGAAGGCGGTCCGCCGCTGGTCCTTGGTGAGGTCGTTGTTCGTGTACCCGAGCACCGAGGCCGAGCGGCTGCGCAGCGCCGAGGAGCCGAAGGTCGCGGTCTCCCCGGCGGACCCGCCGAGGTTGACCATACGGCCGCCCTGCGCGAGCACTCGCACAGCCGCCTCGGCGGGCACTCCGAACAGCGGGTCGATGACGACGTCCACCCCTCCGTCGCAGGCCGCCGCCATCCGTTCCGCCAGGGTCGCGGCGTCGTCGCCGGCCTTGATGGGGACGACGGCGTCCGCTCCGGCGGCGCGGGCCGTCTCCTGCGCCGCGTCGGACCGGCAGGCGGCGACCACCCGGCGCGCGCCGAGCAGACGCGCGGCCTGCACCGCCACCTGCCCGACGACGCCGCCCGCTCCGAGGACGAGCACCTGCTCGCCCGGCTGGAGGGCGGCCCTCCAGGTCAGCGCCATCCAGGCCGCGACCGCGGACAGACCGAGCGCCGCGGCCTGGGCCTCCCCGACGCCGTCGGGGAGCGGCACGAGGTCGTCCTCGGGGACGGAGCAGTACTGCGCCAGGCTGCCGTCACCGGGCCGCATCCCGGCCGGGGTGGGGAACCAGACGCGAGTCCCCGCGGGTCCCCATTCGGTGTCCTCCGTGACGAACCCGACGCCCTGCACGCCCGGCACGTACGGCAACTCCGGGACGCCGAAGTACGACGTGCCCGAGGCGCACAGGAGGTCGAGCGGCGTGATCGGCGCCGCCAGCACGCTCACGACGGCCCGGCCCTTCTCCCGCCGAGGCCGGTCGCGCTCTCCCGCTGCCGGCGCGTCCCCGCACGCCCGGATGACCGCCGCGCGCATCACGTCGTCCATGCCGCCCACGTCGTCCATGTCTCTGGCGTCGCTCACGTCGCGATGTCGGGGTACGGCAGGCTGAAGTGCTGGAGCCGCATGCCGTACTCCTTCTGGAAGGCGAGCGGCTCGTCGTAGTCACGCTCGAACATGGCGATGAACAGCGTGAGTGTGAGGAACGGGTGGGCGCCCAGCTCGAACAGCCGCACGTAGTCGTGGCTCGCCAGGGCCTCGCGCTCGGTGTCCTCGAACCGCAGCCAGGTGCTCGCCTCGCCGGAGTGGCAGCCGAGGATCGAGTTGGCCCGCTCCGTCTCCCACCAGTCGACGGTGCCGCGGGGGTCCTCCCGGTAGCGCTCGACGAGGTCGGGATCGCGGTCGACGGTGAACAGGAACTTGTCGATCAGGTACTTGCTCATGCCGTCACCCCATTGGGATACCAGGTGAAGTACGCCTCCATGGTGTGGAACAGGTCGAGCGTGTCCACGTAGTCGGCCTTCGCGCCCTCTCCGGCGACGCCCATCATGAGCATGAAGTCCATGAAGCCGTGTGTGGCGTTGCCCGGCTCCCAGAGGCTGTCGAGCGTGACCTCCGACAGACAGCCCTCGATGTCGCCGGAGGCGATCCATTCGACGGCCTTCCGGTCGAACTCCGGATCCGGCCCGTGCGGGCCGAACTGGCGCGGCCCGCCGAGCTCCAGGGACAGGTGGCCGGTGCCGATGACGGCGACCCTCTTGTCGCTGGGCCACGACTCGACGAGTTGCCGGATCGTCCTGCCGAGGTCGACGAAGCGTTTGGGCCGGGGAAGCGGCGGCGCGAAGATGTTCGTGTAGATCGGCACGATGGGCAGGTCGGCCTTGGGCCTGAGCGTGATGATCGGGCACGTCACGCTGTGGTCGATGCGCAGTTCGTTGCTAAAGGCGAGGTCGAAGCCGGCGTCGAGTCCCTCGCGGAGCACGTGGGCGGACAGGTCCTCCTGGCCCCGCAGCAACATGCGCGGCAGGCCGAACTCGCGCTCCTCGTTGTAGAAGTTGGCGTCGTAGAACGGCGCCTTCCCGACGAGGAACTGCGGCATGTTGTCCAGCCACAACTGGTGGAAGTGGTCGGAGCCGACCATCACCAGCACGTCGGGGTTCGCCCGGGTCAGCGTCTCGCGGAAGGCCGCGATCTTGGCGACCCAGGCGTCGGCGAACGGCGGGCGTTCCTCCGGCGGGGCCGTGCTCGCCCGGTAGTAGAAGGGGTGATGCGTGGACGCGATCACCGCGACCAGTTCTGCCATGAGACCTCCCGGGGCGGGATGGGAAATCGATCAGTCCTCGTCCGGCACGTACGTCGCGTTCCGGTCGACGGTCATGTAAACGTCCATGCCGATCGGCCGGCGGTGCTCCTCGGCGAGGTGGCCGAGGAGTCCCGCGGCCCGTGCCAGCAGGGCGAATCCGCGCAGCAGGTCGACCGGCAGGCCCAGGTCGGCCAGTGCGGCCCCACACACTCCGGCGCCGTTCAGCGGCAGCGTCCTGCCCAGGACCCGCGGATGGACCCGGCCGATGGCCTCGAACAGCCGCAGGTGCGGTCCCCGCAGGCCCTCCTCGTCGGCGATGGCGAGCAGCACGGGCGTCCGGGGGTCCTGCACCTTGTGGACGGGGTGGCCGAGCCCGGGAACCAGGCGGCGCGCCTCGCGCGCCTCGGTGACGGCCGCGAGCGCGAGCGCGTCCCAGCCCTCGTCGTCGGTGGGCACGGGGCCCTCGTTCGCGGCGAGGACGCCGGCGAGGAACCGCCCGCTGTCCTCGGTCACGCCCAGGAACCGCGAGCCGCCGCCGAGCAGACCGGCGGCGAGCGCCCCCTGCACGGACTCGGGCGCGCTGAGGTAGGTCAGCCGGGCGGCGATCGCCGTCGGGGTGAATCCGTGGTCGGCGAGCGCCACCAGGACGGTCTCGAAGACCCGGGTCTCCTGCGGGCTGGGGCGGCGCCCGGCCACCAGCCAGAACGCGAGCTCACCGAAACCGACCTTCCCCATGAGGTCGGCCGCCAGGTCCTGCCCGAGCAACCGGATGCTGGTCGGATCGGAGGTCCCGATCGAGGTGGGAAACGTCGCGCCGTCCATATGTCTGTCCCTCGCTGTCGCCGTCATCGTCGTTGTCACCGCTGCCGCCGTACCGCACCTGCCGTACGTGTCGTGGGGCACGTCAGGGAGCATGCTCCGGCTCGCTCAACCATTTGCGGATCTCGGCGCCGTGCTCGTCGAGCGCCGGAGGGGGCAGCCGGTAGGAGGGCTCGGTCAGGGAGAAGGTGATGGGGTTGCGCACCGAGGGGACGGCCTGGTCGCCGTCGCCGGGCGTCACGACCGGATCGAGGCCCAGCCCTTCGGCGAAGGCGACGCCCTCGTCGATCGTGTTGATCGGGCCGCAGGGCACGCCGGCCGCGGTGAGCTCGTGGAACCACTCCATCTTCGACCGGCGGCCGAGCCGCTCCAGCAGGAGCGGGCGCAGAGCCTCCCGGTTGGCCGTGCGGTCCCTGGTCCGTGCGAACCGCGGGTCGTCGGGGAGTTCGGGGACCCCGAGGACCTCGCAGAGCTTCCGGAACTGGCCGTCGTTGCCCGCCGCGATGATGAGTTCGCCGTCGGCCGCGGGCAGCGGCTCGTACGGGAACAGGCTGGGGTGGGCGTTGCCCATGCGCAGCGGCACGACACCGGCGGCGACGTACGCGCTGGAGTGGTTGACCATCCCGGACAGCGCGGTGCTCAGCAGATTGACCTCGACGTGCTGGCCCTCGCCGGTCGCCGCCCGGTGGTGCAGCGCCGCGAGGATGCCGATGCTCGCGTGCAGGCCGGCCATCACGTCGAAGACGGAGATCCCGGCCCGGTACGGCGACCCGTCCGGGTCGCCCGTGAGGCTCATGAGCCCGGACATGGCCTGCACGATGAGGTCGTAGCCGGGCAGGGCCGCGCCGCCGCCCGAGCCGAACCCGCTGATCGAGGCGTAGACGACGCCGGGGTTGGAACCGCTCACGGCCTCGTAGTCCAGCGCGAACCTGCGCAGGCCGCCGGGCTTGAAGTTCTCGACCATGATGTCGGCCCTGCGGGCGAGCTCCTGGGCGGCCGCGAGATCACCGGAGTCCTTCAGGTCGAGCGCGATCGATCGTTTGTTGCGGTTCACGCCCAGGTAGTACGTGGACACGTCGTCGCGGACCGGGGGCATCCACGTGCGTGTGTCGTCTCCCGCGGGGCTCTCCACCTTGACGACCTCCGCTCCGAGGTCGGCCAGGAGCATCGTGGCGTACGGCCCCGCGAGGACGCGCGAGAAGTCGGCCACGAGCAGGCCCGACAACGGTCCGGACGCGGCGGGCGGGATCGCGGCGCTGGCGGCGGTCATGAAGAAGCGGGTTCCCCTCTGAACGATTGATCGTTGGCCGATCGACCCGCTCGTCCGTTGAGCGGACGACTGTCCGTCTGGCAGTCTGCGCGCCGCCAACCGTCCTGTCAAGGTGCCGGCGCGCCCGTTTCCTGGCACTTCGGGGGATGGGACGAGGGCCGCCCGCCGCCCGCGCCGGGACCGCTCAGGGACCCGCGCGGCGTCAGGACGCGGTCACCTGCGGGATCGACTCGTAGAGCGCCCAGTCGGCGCTGATCGCCCCGGCCGTCCTGAGCAGGAGCGGCAGGTGCTCCTCGGTGAGCTTCTCGACCGGCGTCTCGGCGGCGTGGGCGTTGACGTTGAGCGCCGCGACGACCCGGCCGGTCCCGTCGCGCAGGGGCACGGCCACGGACCGGATGCCGAGCGCCAGTTCCTGGTCGGTCAGCGCCCAGCCCTTGGCCCGCACGTCCCGGAGCTCGGCCTCCCGCTCGTCTGGCGAGGGCTGACGGCGCGCGGAGATCCCCGACCGGCTGGGTTCCGCGAGCACCTCGGCGACCTCGGCGGGGGTGAGGCCCGCCAGCAGGACCTTCCCGAGCGACGTCTGCAGGGCGGGGAAGCGCGTCCCGATGCTCACCGACAAGGTGACGATCTTCGGCACGGCCACGCGTGCGACATAGACGATGTCGGAGCCGTCCAGCTGGGCGATGGACGACGACTCCCGCGTCCTCGTCACGAGCCGTTCCATGTGCGGGCGGGCGATCTCCCACAGCCCGGTGGAGTGCACGTAGGAGACCCCGAGCTCCAGGATGCGCGGCGTGAGGGCGAAGCCGCCCTGCTCGCTCCTGGCGTAACCGAGCTCCTCGAGAGTGAGGAGGATCCGGCGCGCCGTCGGGCGGGCCAGCTCCGCGGCGGTCGCCACCTCGGTGAGGGACATGACGGGCCGCCCCGGCTGGAACGCCTTGATCACATCGAGGCCGCGCGCGAGCGCCTCGATGAAGTCCGGTCCGGTGTCCTTGCGCGCCATGTGGGCTTCTTTCGTGTCGGTTCGCTGGCCATCCGACTCTAACCGTGGTGCGGCGTGATGTCCGTATGTCGGATCGGAGGAGAGGGTGAGGCCGCGATTTGTGCTCCCCCGGCACCCTTGACAGGGGCGGTAGCTCACCTCATTGTTACATCCACATTGCGTTGACCGCTCTACGGACATTCGTCCGTGGAGGCCCGTGTGCCGCGATCCCCCGCGGCGGCGGATGAAGGCCCAGGGAAGAAGTGGGGCACGATGAGCACGACGACCACCCACGACACGAGCCGCGGTGACCTCGGACCGGGACGGCCGGTGGTGTTCCGGAATGGCACCGTCCTGACGATGGACGACCGGCACGACATTCTGCGCGACGCCGACGTGCTGGTGGTGGGCGAGCGCATCGCGGCCGTCGGGCACGGCCTGGAGGTCCCCGAGGGCACCCTCGAGATCGACGCCGCCGGCGGGATCGTCATGCCCGGCATGATCGACACGCACCGCCACATGTGGCAGACGGCGATGCGCGGATACGGCGCCGACTGGACGCTCACCCAGTATTTCGTCTGGTACTACCTCGAATGGGGGAAGGTCTTCCGCCCCGAGGACGTCCACGCGGGCAACCTGCTGGCGGCGATCGAGGCCCTGGATTCGGGCGTGACCACCACCGTCGACTGGTCCCACGGCCTGCAGACCGTCGACCACGCGGACGCCGCGGTCGACGCGCTCGAGGCGGTCCCCGGCCGCTTCGTCCTCGCCTACGGCAACATCCAGCAGGGCCCGTGGGCGTGGTCCACCACTCCCGAGTTCCGTGACTTCGTCGGCCGCCGGATCCACGGGCGCGGGGACATGCTCGGGTTCCAGATGGCCTTCGACGTCACCGGCGACCCGGAGTTCCCCGAACGGGCCGCCTTCGAGGTCGCCCGTGAGCTCGGCGTCCCCGTCACCACCCACGCGGGCGTCTGGGGCGCGACCAACGACGACGGCATCCGCCTGATGCACGAGAACGGCTTCATGACGCCGGAGACCGTCTACGTCCACGCCGCGACGCTCAGCCCCGACTCCTACCACCGGATCGCCGCCACCGGCGGCTCGGTCTCGGTGTCCACGGAGAGCGAGCAGAGCGCGGGCCAGGGTTACCCGCCCACCTGGCGGTTGCGCCGGCACGACATCCCCGTGTCCCTGTCGATGGACACCAGCGTGTGGTGGAGCGGCGACCTGTTCTCCGCGATGCGCACCACGCTCGGCGCGGACAGGTCGAGGGAGCACTTCGAGGCGCACGGCAAGCAGGAGACGATCACCCACGCCCATCTCCGCGCCGAACACGTCGTCGACTGGGCCACACGCGGCGGAAGCCGGGCGCTGGGCCTGGACGGAGCGGTCGGCAGCCTGGAGGTGGGCAAGAAGGCCGACGTCGTCCTCATCAAGAACGACCACTCGCCGGTGATGTTCCCGCTGTTCAACCCGTACGGGCACGTCGCCTTCCAGGCGCAGCGCGGCGACGTGCACACCGTCGTGGTCAACGGGCGGATCGTCAAGCTCGACCACCGGCTGGTCGGAATCGACCTCGCCGCCGCGAGGCGAAGCGTCGAGAGCACCGTCGAGCACCTCGTCGGCGCGCTGGGCGAGGAGGCGTGGGCGAAGGGCATGAACCCCGACGTCCCCGAGACGAAGGTGTTCGACAACCCCTACACCTACACCGACTGGGACGCCCGCGGCGCCCAGTGGAAGGGCTGAGCGCCCCGGTCCCGGGTCACGGACGGCAGGTGAGCTGAGGTTCCGGCGTGTAGGTCGTCCGGAACCTCTGCCTGCGGACCACCTCGTCGTCCTTCTTGAAGATCCGCCACACGTCGATCGTGAATCCGTCGACGCCCGTCATCGGGATGCACTCGGGACCGTCGTCGGCCAGCGTGGGGAAGCCCTTCACGTCGTAGCGCGCGGAACTCTCCGCCTCGACGTCGAACCGCTTGGTGCTCCAGAACCGCACCGTGACGGACGTGTTCGTGTACGACGTCGTGATGAAGACTCCGTACGGAGAGTCGTTGCGCCACCGGAAGTCGGGTTGCGGGAAGGAGACCGTCGACTCCCGCCCCGCCGGATACCGGGAGATGTAGAACGAGTGCGGCGTGTGCTGGACGTCCTGGAAGCCGCCGAAGAAGACGGCGTTGAACATCGTGGTGGTGAACTGGGAGACGCCGCCGCCGACGTCGTTCACGTACCTGCCGTCGAGGATCATCGGAGCCTCGACGAACCCCCGCGCGAGGTCGCGCCTGCCCACCAGCCCGTTGAGGGAGAACGTCTCCCCGGGCCTGACCAGGTGACCGTTCACGATCTCGGCGATGCGGTGGATGTTGGTGACTCTCGGGGCGCAACACGGATAGTAGGTGGTGAAGGAGCTCACCTGCTCGGCGACCCCGAGCTTGCGCGCCTGCGCGGTGGTCAGCCGTGGCGCGCCCTTCGTGACCGGCACGTCGACGGTCCGGCTCCCGCCGTCCGTGAGAACGCCGGAGACGATGCGGCCGAGGCCGTCGGCGTCGATCGCCTGCCCGGTATGCGACGGGACCACACGTGGCCTGCCCTCGACGATCTCGAAGGTGGCGTCCCTGGGGGCGCGGTCGTCGCCGATGAGCCCCGACCTGAAGGCCGCGGCGGCCTCGTCCGCGTCGAACGACGGGCGCATCACGTCCCTGCCGGCCGCGACGAAGCGCAGGTCGGCCGCGAGGTCCTGCCGGCTCAGCACCACCTCGCGTGAACCGTTCCTCAGGGTGAAGGGAGCCGCGACGGCCGTACGCGCGGTGGTCTGCGCGACACGGCGCATCACCGCGGCGGAGACCTGGGGGCTGACGACGCCGACAGACAGCCGGACCGGCTCCTGCGAGTGCAGATAGGCCGCGCGGAGCGACCGCGCGGCCGCCGCCTGGTCGAGCGCGCGTCCGTCCTTCGGAAGCGTGACGCGGGGTTCGAGGCCCCGGTAGCCGACGTAGCCCTCCCGCACCGGGACGTCGATCGCCGCGGCCAGTTCGGCGACGCGTGCGGTGAGGCGCTCACCGTCGACGGCCACGCGCGGGGCGACCTCCTGCCCGCCGAGCAGCACGCGGGCCACCGCGACCGGGGTCGGCCATCCCGCTCCGGCGTCCGCCACGGTTCCCGGGACGTCCACCGACAGTCCGATCTCGCCCGGCGGGAGGACTTCGCGCCCGTCGACGGTGTCCGAGCCGGCGGGCCCGAGGTGGGCGATCAGCGGCCGTTCGGCCGATTTCGCGATTCCCTGCCGCAGTGCCGCCTCCGCGGACGCGGGGGACAGGCCGCCGATGTCGACGCCAGCGACACGGGTGCCCGGCAGGACCTCGCCCGCCAGCGCACCCGCGGCCGCGCAGTAACCGACCGTCCCCGCCGCGGCGGCCACCCCGAGGCCGAGGAGGGTCCGGCGTAACCAGCGGCGCGGGGGAGTCGCCTCGGGAACGGTCTCGATGAGGTGCGAAGAGGTCATGGACTCAGCCGCCCACCCGTGGGCCCGCCATGTGATCTCCTCATCCTCCGCTCCGCGGGGCGCCGAGGCGACGGCACGTGCGGGCGGCGCATAAGCCGTAGTGGACGCGCCCTCAACGGGCTCGCCCATCGTACGGGCCCGGCGGCCGGCCCACCGGGCCGAGTGCGGAGACATCCGGGGCTCCTACTTACGCCCCTGTATTACGACCCTGCAAACACCATGTGTCGACCTCTTGACGGCCCAACAGAGACGGGTATAAACAAAGGCGAAACAACATGAAACGGCGGTGAACCAACAGGATGTACGCCGAGGAACGGCAGCAGGAAATCCTCCGTGAGGCCCGTGCCGCCGGACGTGTCGACGTGGTGACCCTGGCGGAGCAGTTCGGCGTCACGACCGAGACGATCCGCAGGGACCTGACCGTCCTCGAACGCGCGGGCGTGCTGCGACGCGTGCACGGCGGCGCCATCCCCGTCGAACGGCTCGGCTTCGAGCCGGCCGTGGCGACGCGTGACGAGGTCATGACCGCCGAGAAGGAGCGCATCGCCAAGGCCGCCCTCGCCGAGCTGCCCCAGGACGGAGCCATCGTCATCGACGCGGGCACCACCACCGGCCGCCTGGTCCAGGCGCTTCCGCCCGACCGCGAGCTCACCGTCATCGTCAACTCGCCGCCCCTGGCGACCGTGCTGGCGACCCGCCCCAACCTGACGGTGTTCCTGCTGGGCGGCAGGGTTCGCGGCAGGACGCTGGCGACCGTCGAGGACTGGGCGCTCCAGCAGCTCTCGCAACTGCACGTCGACGTGGCCTTCATGGCGACCAACGGCTGCTCGGTCGCCCGGGGGCTGACGACGCCCGACCCGTCCGAGGCCGCGATCAAGCGGGCCATGGTCGCCTCGGCGCAGCGGTCCGTGCTCCTGGCCGACCACACGAAGTTCTCCAGCAACTACCTGGCCCGGTTCGCGACCTTGTCGGACATCGACGTGATCGTCAGCGACGCCGGCCTCGATCTCGAGCTGGCGGCGGACCTCGCCGCCGCCGGACCGGAGGTCGTCCGCGCATGATCCTCACACTGACGCTGAACCCGAGCCTGGACCGTGCGATAGAGGTCGGCTCGCTCACCAGGGGAGCGGTCATCCGGGCGGCCGCCGCCCATCTCGACCCCGGCGGCAAGGGCGTCAACGTCTCGCGCGCGCTGCTGGCCAATCAGGTGCGTTCGTGCGCGGTCATCCCGTTCGGGGGCGACGAGGGGCGGCAGCTCGTCGGCCTGCTGTCCGCCGAGGGCATCGACATGATCCCCGTTCCCGTGGGCGGGGCGACCCGGTCCAACGTCACGCTCGCCGAGCCCGACGGAACGGTCACCAAGATCAACGAGCCGGGCACGGCGCTCACGCCGGCCGAGCTCGACACGCTGGCGAGCGCGGTGCTCGACGCGGCGGAGTCGGCCGACTGGGTCGTCGCCTCGGGCAGCCTGCCGCCCGGAGTGCCCGTCGAGGTGTACGCGGGACTGTGCCGCAGGTTCGCCGCCGCGGGCATCGAGACGGCGATCGACACGAGCGGGCCCGCCCTCGTCGCGGCCGTCGCCGCCGGCCCCACCCTCGTCAAGCCCAACCGCGAGGAGCTCGCGGAGGCGACCGGGACGCCGATCGCCTGCCTCGGCGACGTCATCGACGCCGCCGAGAAGTTGCGTGCGATGGGCGCGCGCTCCGTGCTCACCAGCCTCGGCGCGGACGGCGCGCTCCTCCTGGAGGGCGACCGGGTCTGGTACGGCAGGTGCCCCGTCGAGGAGCCGCGCAGCAGTGTGGGGGCGGGCGACGCCATGCTCGCCGGCTTTCTGGCCGCGGGCGCGACCGGCGAGACGGCCCTGGCGGAAGGTCTCGCCTGGGCGAGCGCCGCCGTGGGCCTGCCGGGAAGCCGGATGCCAGCCCCAGCCGACATCGATCGCTCAGCCGTCCGGATCAGCACTCCTGATCCGGCCCAGCCGCTTATGTCCGGGGGATGAGAAGCGGCACGTAACCACCCGGCACCACCCAGCCGGCCTGCCAGGCCGGCTCCCCGGAAGGAGCACATTCAGTTGGCCACTCCCTATACACCGCCGGTCCAGGGGACCGGGATTCGGGCGACCGTCCAGCGATTCGGCGGTCACCTCGCCGGCATGATCATGCCCAACATCGGCGCGTTCATCGCGTGGGGCCTGATCACCGCGTTGTTCATCCCGACAGGCTGGGTGCCCAACGCGACCCTGGCCGAACTGGTCGGCCCCATCATCACCGTCCTGCTTCCCGTGCTGATCGGATACACCGGTGGCCGCATGGTGCACGGACAGCGCGGCGCCGTCGTCGGCGCCGTCGCGACCATGGGCGTCGTGGTCGGCGCGGACGTCCCGATGTTCCTCGGCGCCATGATCATGGGTCCCCTCGGGGCGTTCGTGATCAAGCAGGTCGACAGGCTGTTCGCGGACCGCATCAAGGCGGGCTTCGAGATGCTCGTCGACAACTTCTCCGCGGGCATCGTCGGCGGAATCATGGCCATCCTGGGCGTCTGGGCCATCGGGCCGGTCGTCCGCACGATCACCGACGCCGCGGGCAACGTCGTGGAGTGGCTGGTCCACCATGACCTGCTGCCGCTGGCGTCGGTCCTGATCGAGCCGGCCAAGGTCCTGTTCCTCAACAACGCGATCAACCACGGCGTGCTCACCCCGCTCGGCGTGGCGGAGTCGGCCGGCGTCGGCAAGTCGATCCTGTTCATGCTGGAGTCAAACCCCGGCCCCGGTCTGGGCCTCCTCCTGGCGTATATGCTGTTCGGGCCTCGGGCGCTGCGGGCCAGCACGCCGGCGGCGATAGTCATCCAGTTCCTCGGCGGCATTCACGAGATCTACTTCCCGTACGTGCTCATGAAGCCCCGTCTCATCCTCGCCACGATCGCCGGTGGCGCCGCGGGCATCCTCACCTTCCTGGTCACGGGTGCCGGGCTCATCGCCTCGCCGTCACCGGGCAGCATCTTCGCCTACTTCGCGGTCACCCCGAAGGGCGGCTACTTCGGGGTCATCGCCGGAATCGTCGTGGCCGCCGCGGTCTCGTTCGCGGTCGCGTCGGCACTGCTGGGCTTCGGAAGGAAGAACGGCGACGAGCGGGCGGAGGCCGAGCCCGGCGCCCTGCCCGAGGACGAGACCGGCACCGGAACAGCCACCCACACCGACGGCGCGATCGGCAGCGAGTCCGTGCCCGCCACCAAGGAGACGTGACCATGTCCAGCATCGAGAGCAAGGACGTCCACAAGATCGTCGTGGCCTGCGACGCGGGCATGGGCAGCAGCGTCATGCTCGCCAGCCAACTCCGCAAGCAGTTGAAGAGCGCGCAGGTCCAGGTGGAGCACACCCCGGTCAACTCGATCCCGGCCGACGCCGACGTCGTGGTCTGCCACGTGGGGCTGGCCGCCCGCGCCCGCGCCACGGCTCCCGACGTGGTGCTGATCCCCTTCCAGGTCTTCATCGGGGACCCGGCGGTCACCAAGCTGGTCAGCACCATCAAGAGCGGCGGCACCATCAATGGCTGAGACGGCACCGCTGCCGCTCGACCCGCGCGCCGTCCGCCTCAACGAGGAGGCGGACGGCCGCGACGACGCGATCCGCCGCTGCGGTGAGGTCCTCGTCGAGGTGGGCGCCGTCGAGGCGAGCTACATCGACGCGATGCTCGAACGCGAGCGCTCGATCTCCACCTACGTCGGCGAGGGCGTCGCCATCCCACATGGCACCCTGGTCGCCAAGGACGCCGTCCACCACGACGCGATCTGCGTGCTGCGCTTTCCCGGCGGCGTCGACTGGGACGGCGAGCAGGTCGCCGTCTGCGTCGGCATCGCCGCGCGCGGCGACGGCCACATCAGGCTGCTGTCCGAACTCGCCCAGATCCTGCTCGAACCGGAGCAGGCACAGGCCCTGCGGGAGGCGACCGAGGTCTCCGACGTCATCCGCCTGCTGCAACCCTCCAGAGAGGAACCATCCGAGTGAAGGTCGCCCGTTTCCACGCTCCCGGCGACATCCGCATCGAGGATGTGCCGGAACCCGTCGCGGGCCCCGGCGACGTCAAGATCCGTGTCCGCAACTGCTCGACCTGCGGCACCGATGTCAAGATCTTCAAGTTCGGCCACCACCACATCAGGCCGCCGAGGGTCATGGGGCACGAGATCGCCGGTGAGGTCGTCGACGTAGGGGAGGGCGTGACCGGCTGGACGCCGGGGGACCGCGTCCAGGTGATCGCCGCGATCCCCTGCGGCGAGTGCGAGGAGTGTCGCCGGGGCCACATGACGGTCTGCCCGAACCAGGAGTCGATGGGCTACCACTACGACGGCGGTTTCGCGCAGTACATGATCGTCCCGGCCAAGATCCTGGCCGTGGACGGACTCAACCGGATCCCCGACGGGCTCGGCTTCGCCGAGGCGTCGGTGGCCGAGCCGCTCGCCTGCGTCCTCAACGGCCAGGAACTGGCCCGCGTCGGCGAGGGCGACGACGTGGTCGTCGTGGGGTCGGGCCCCATCGGCTGCCTCCACGTACGGCTGGCCCGGTCGCGCGGCGCGTCCCGCGTGTTCCTCGTCGACCTCAACGCCGAGCGGCTGGCCATGGCGGCCGATCTCGTACGGCCGGACGCGGCGATCTGCGGCGCCGACACGGACGTCGTGGACGCGGTGCTGAAGCTCACCGGGGGGAGGGGAGCCGACGTCGTCATCACCGCCGCCGCCTCCGGAGCCGCTCAGGAGCAGGCGCTGCAGATGACGGCGAGGCAGGGACGCATCAGCTTCTTCGGCGGCCTGCCCAAGGACGACCCGATCATCCGGCTCGACTCCAACCTCGTGCACTACCGCGAGCTCACGATCGTCGGCGCCAACGGATCGAGCCCGGCGCACAACAAGCGGGCGCTGCGGCTCATCGCCGACGGATCGGTGCCGGTGGCCGATCTCATCACCCACCGCCTCCCGCTGGCCGAGGTCCTCGACGCCATCGACATCGTGAGCCGCGGTGCCGCGATCAAGGTCACGATCGAACCCTGAGAAGGAGGAGTCCAGATGCCGGAAAGGACAGTGACCGTCGCCTCACGGTCCGGTCTGCACGCGCGGCCCGCCAAGATCTTCGTCCAGGCGGTGGCCAGGCAGGGCACGGCGGTCCGCATCCGTGTCGGGGACGGCAAGCCGGTCCCCGCCAACAGCATGCTGGCAGTGTTGTCGCTCGGGGCCGGGCACGGCACCGAGGTCACGCTCGACGCGGACGGGCCGGGTGCGGAAGAGGTCCTGGACTCGCTCGCCGACCTGCTCTCGCGTGACCTCGACGCCGAAGAGGCCCCCGGTGCCTGAGCCGGTGCTCGACGCCCTGCGCGGTCTGGGCATCAGCCCGGGCCGCGCCGCCGGGCGGGTGCACAAGATGGCGGGCCCGCCCCTGCTGCCCGCGCCCGTGGCGGTCGCGGACACGGGCGTGGAGACCGCTCGGGCCGTGCGCGGCCTTGAGTCGGCGGCAGGGGAACTGACCGCACGGGCGGAAGGCGCGGCCGAGCCCGCGGCTCGGGAGATCCTCGAGGCGCAGGCCATGATCGCGGCCGATCCCCTGCTGCGCGAGTCGGTCGAGCAGCGGGTCGCGGCCGGGTCCGACGCCGCCCACGCCATCGACGCCGCGTGCGCCGAGCACAGGGAGGCGCTGCTGGCCGCGGGGGGCTATTTCGCGGAACGCGCGAGCGACCTCGACGACATCAAGAACCGCGCCGTCGCGGCCGTGCTCGGCCTGCCCATGCCGGGCCTCCCGGCACCGGGCCACCCGTTCGTCCTGGCGGCCGACGACCTCGCCCCCGCCGACACCGTGAACCTCGACCCGGGCGTGGTGGTCGCGCTGGTCACGGAGAAGGGCGGGCCGACCAGCCACACCGCCATCCTCGCGCGGGCCCTCGGGATCCCCGCGGTGGTGGCCTGTCCCGGGGTGATGTCCATCGCCGACGGCACCTGGTCGTCCGTCGACGGCGGCACCGGCGAGGTCCGCGCCGGCATCGACGAGCAGACGGCCGCGGAGGTCGAGCGCTCCGCCCGCGCCGCCCGCGACCGCCTCGCGACGGCGACCGGCCCGGGACGCACCGCCGACGGGCACCCGGTGAAGCTGCTGCTCAACATCGGATCCGTGGCGGACATCCCCGCCGGCTCACCAGCCGAGGGAGTCGGGCTCTTCCGCAGCGAGTTCCTCTTCCTCGACCGCAGGACCGCCCCCACCCACCAGGAGCAGACCGGCGCGTACGAGGCTGTCCTGCGGGCCTTCCCCGAGGCCACGGTCGTCATCCGCACCCTGGACGCCGGCACCGACAAACCGCTGCCCTTCCTCGGCCTGCCCGAGGAGCTGAACCCCGCGCTCGGCGTGCGCGGGCTGCGGGTGTCGCGCCGGTCGCCCGAGGTGCTCGACGCCCAACTCGACGCTCTGGCCGAGGCGGCCCGGGCGAGCGGCACCTCGCCGTGGGTCATGGCGCCGATGGTCACGACGCCGGGGGAGGCGGCCGACTTCGCCCGGCGGGCTCGCGCGCGGGGGCTCGCCGACGTGGGCGTCATGGTGGAGGTACCCGCCGCCGCACTGCACGCCCACCGGCTCCTGGACGAGCTGGACTTCCTCAGCATCGGCACCAACGACCTCAGCCAGTACACCTTCGCGTCCGACCGGCAGCACGGCGAGCTGGCCGATCTCCTCGACCCGTGGCAGCCGGCCCTCCTCCAGCTGATCGCGCAGTGCGCGGAGGCGGGGCGCGCGGCAGGCAAGCCCGTCGGGGTCTGCGGAGAGGCCGCGGCCGATCCGTTGCTGGCCACCGTGCTGGTCGGGCTCGGCGTCACGAGCCTGTCGATGTCGGCCAGGAGCGTGCCGGCCGTACGGGACGCGCTCGCCCGCCACACGCTCGACCAATGCCGGGAGCACGCCCGGCTCGCACTGGCGGCCGCCGATCCGGGCGCGGCGAGGGCCGCCGTGCGTGAGGCCGCGGCCGCCTGAGGGGCGGCGTCCGGATCCGCGGGCGCCGGGCTCGGCCGGTCGGGGAACCCGGCCGGCTCGGCGATCTCAGTCGGCGTGGGGGAGGGGGATGGCGGAGAAGACAGCGTCGGGGTCGTACCGCCTCTTCGCCGCGCGCAGGCGCCCCGCGTTGCCGCCGTACGCCAGCTCGGCCTGGTCCCGGTCGTCCGGGCCGAGCAGGTTCGGATATCCGCCGGGGAGCGCGCAGGGTTCGAGCGCGGAGGAGACGGCCCCCGCCCACGCGCGGTGCGCGCTGCCATCGCCGTCCGGCTCCCAGGCCGCGACGATCTCGGCTGCGAAGTGGTCACGCCGTTCGCCGAACGCCGTGTCGCCGGGAGGCACCGCGGCGGCCGCGCCGTGGAAGTGGTGGACGGCGATGCCGGACAGCGGGGACGTCCGCGTGTCGCCGGCGAACACCATCGCGGCGATCGCTTCGGGGGCGTAGGCCGGGAGCGACCGGGTGCGGATCGAGTAGTGCCTGCCTGTGGCGATGTGCGCATCGAACAAGCCGAGCATGTCCCCATAGCTCATCGGCGCGACCTGGGAGAACAGCGGCGTGCCGAGCCCGGTGAGCTCGTCGATGTGCTTGGCGCCCTCCGACGGCGGGCCGCTCCACGCCGGAGACAGGAAGAGCGTGGGGGAGCCGTCCGGCCCCGACAGGACGCCGGTCTGGACGGTCAGCTCGTCCGGCGCGGAGGCGATCAGGTCGGCGAAGCCGCGCAGCACGGAGGCCGCCTGTGACCACGGGTAGACGATGAGCCCGGCGATCAGCCCCGGGATCTCGTGCAGCCGGAGGCGCATCGACGTGACGACGCCGAAATTGCCGCCTCCGCCGCGCAGGGCCCATAAGAGCTCGCTTTCGTGGGTCTCGTCCGCGACCACGAGACGCCCGTCCGCGAGGACCACCTCGGCGGCGAGCAGGTTGTCGAGCGCCAGGCCGAATCGCCCGCCGAGCGGCCCGTATCCGCCGCCGAGAGTGAGGCCCGCCATGCCGACGTGCCCCACGGTGCCGGTCACCGCGACGAGGCCGTGCGGTGCGGCGGCCGCGATGACGTGGGCCACGGTGGCGCCGCCGCTGACTGTGGCGACGGAGGAATCCGGGTCGACGGCGACGGCGGTCATTCCGGTCAGGTCGATGACCAGCCCGTCGTGCCGCAACGCCCGGCCCGCCCAGTCATGCCCGCCCGCGCGGACGGATGGCGGCAGGCCGTGCGCGCGGGCCGCGTCGACGGCGGCTTGGACGTCGGACGGCGTCGCGCAGTGCACGATCACCGCGGGGCGATGAGCCACCGCACCGTTCCAGATGCGGATGGCCTGGTCGTAGGCGGGGCCGGACGTCGAGACTCGCCCGGGCCCGAGTCTCGTCTCCAGGTCGCGCGCGGCGGCGCGGGCCCTGTCATGTGTGCCCACGATCACTCCCTTCGCGTGGCGGGCCCGGTCGCCGGGCCGCCGCAGTCGAGGTGGATCTGTGCTCTATTGAGAACACTCCGGACATGCTTACCAGAGTGCGACTCCGATGAGAATAGTCCTAGGGTGGTGATATGAGTGACAACACGGCCGCAGGTCGGAGGCCGGTCAGCCGGCGGGCCGAGTATGCCGAGGCGACGCGACAGGCGATCATCGACGCGGCCCGCACACTCTTCGGCGAGAAGGGGTTCTTCGCCACCAAGGTGGACGACATCGCGGCCGCCGCCCGGGTGGCCCCGGCCACCGTTTACGCGGTCGGCGGCGGGAAGCAGGGGCTGCTCGGGACGCTGATGGACGTCTGGACCACGGCGCCGATCGTGGCCGACAACATCGAGCGCATCGGGAGGCTCGAGGACGCGCACGCGATCCTGCGCACGGTCGCCACGGTCACCCGGGAGATGCGGCAGGAGTTCGGGGACATCATGCGCGTCATGATCGCCACTGCGCCGCACGACCCGGGGGTCGCGGAAAGCCTGGCGACGGCCACCGCGCGCTATCGCGCGGGGAACGGGTTCGCCGCGCGGCGCATGGCCGATCTGGGCGCGCTGCGTCCGGGTCTCGACGCCCGGGACGCCGAGGACATCCTGTGGCTCTACTTCGGCTACGCCGGATTCTTCGCCCTCGTGGACGACAACAAATGGTCATACGAGAAGGCGGAGCGGTGGCTGCTCGAGGCCTCGAGTCACGCGCTCTTCGGGGATGCCGGCGCCCTGACGTGACGCGCGGCGGCGCCGCCTTCGTCCAGCGCGTACCCCTCGCCGGTCGGTCCGCGGACCGACCTTTGGCGGCCTCCGCCGTACGCGGGCTCAGGTGAGGGCGACGGCGGCCTCGCCGGTGTAGGCGAGGAAGGTCAGGCTCTCCTGGAGGTACAGCCGGATGCTGGTCGCGTCGTGCGACTCGTATCCGATCGACAGGTCCTGGCCGATGCGCAGCTCGTAGTCTCCGCCACGGGTGGTCAGCAGGAACGCGCCGCTGATGGCGGGAGCCCAGATGATCTCCCCGTCGATGAGCCGTGCGAGGTGCTCGTGGATGGGGTAGCCGTGGTCGGACGTCTCGTTGACCGCGGTGTAGGCGTCGGCGCTGAGCGCGAGCGAGTAGGGGCCGTCGACTCCGGCCAGGCGCAGGGTGGTGATCGCCTGGCTGATCGTGTTGGGGTAGTCGCGCGCCTCGGCCGGCAGCGTGAGCGCGGGATTGGTCGAACCGCGCCGGATGCCCTCGATGCCCGCGGCGGCGTACCCCTCGAAGACCGCACGGTCCTCGGCGTAGGCCATCTGCCGCGCGGCCTCCTTGACCGGGTCCCAGTCCGAGTCCTTGGCCCCGCGCTCCACGTCGTCGACGGCCTGGCGGTCCACCGTGAACGGCACACGCAGCTCGACGAGCGCCTGGGAGTCGCGCAGGCGGGCCGCGACCCCCGGTGCGGGCGACTCGACCGGTGACAGATGGCCGGTGGAGACCGAGGAGAGGGTGACACCGCCCGGCTCGGGCACGTCGACCAGCCGGCGTCCCGCGAGATGCCGGATGAACGTCCGGCGGACCTCGCTCTCCAGGTCGGCCCAGGCCGCCTCCGAGATGGGCGCGAGTTCGCGGTGGAGGTTGTTCATCGAGGTGTGCTCCTCTTCAGGTTCTTGAGGTCGCCGATCGCCAGGGAACCGTCGGACGCGTGCGTGGGCTCGGCCTGGGGCCCGTCGGTCGCCCGCGCGGCTTCGAGCCGTGGCCCGGGAGGCGGAGGCGGGTCGTCCAGGAAGTCGGCCGACGGTGCGAAGAAGAGGCCGCCGGTGACCGCGGTCGAGAAGTCGAGGATCCGGTCGTGGTCTCCCGGCGGATCACCGACGAACATCCGCTCCAGCATCAGCTCGGTCACCGCGGGCGTGTTGGAGTAGCCGATGAAGTACGTGCCGAACTCGCCGCGGCCGGGAGCGCCGAACGGCATGTTGTCCCGTACGATCTGGCGCTCCGTGCCGTCGGGGTCGGTGATGGTGGTGAGCGCCACATGGGAGTCGCCCGGCTTGACGTCGTCGGGAAGCTCGATGTCGGACAGCTTGGTCCTGCCGATGACCCGCTCCTGCGCCTCGACCGGCAGGGCGTTCCATGCGGCGAGGTCGTGGAGGTACTTCTGGACGATGACGTAGCTGCCGCCCGTGAAGTCGGGGTCCTGGTCCGGATCGTCGGCGCCGACGCTCACGGCGGCGTACGCGTCGACTCCCTCGGGGTTCTCCGTGCCGTCGACGAAGCCGAGCAGGTCGCGCTCGTCGAAGTACTTGAACCCCTGCACCTCCTCGCACACCGTCACGGCCCCGCGCAGGCGCTCCATGATCTGCGAGGCGAGCTCGAAGCACAGGTCCATCTGGCCGGCTCTGATGTGGAAGAGCAGGTCGCCCGGTGTTGCGACGGCCGTGTGCCGCGCACCGGTCACCTCGCGGAAGGGATGCAACTCGGCAGGTCGGGGGCCCGCGAACAGCCGGTCCCACACGGCCGATCCGATGCCGGTGACACAGGTCAGCGCGCCGGAGGGGATGCGGAACCCCACCGATCGCACCAGCCCCGCCACGTCGGGCAGCAACTCGCGGATGACGGGCTCGCCGCCGGGGTCGACCGTCACCACCAGGAAGATCGCGGAGCTGGTGAGCGGGGACAGCACCGCCTGCGGTACGGGTGGTCGATCCGTCACGTCCTGTGCCTCGCCCTTCTCCGGTCGGTGCTGCTCCGTCTGGTGGGGGACCACTCAGGGGAGGATATGTCAGCGAGGTCCGCCCATGTGGCGGTGGGGTAAGCCCCACTCCCCACAACAAAACCCCCGCGTGATCATGCACAGGCTCGGCCGCACCCCCAGTGACCTGCCCTTTCCCTGGCCGTGATCATGCACAGGTTCTGCCGTATCCGCGGCGACCTGGCCTTTCCCTGGTCGTGATCATGCACAGATTCGGGTGAAGCCAGGCCGACCTGCCCATACGCCGAGCGTGATCATGCACACCTTCGGATGGAGCGCCGCTGACCTGGCCGTATGCCGGGCCTGATCATGCACTTCCAGGTCGCGTGCATGATCACGCCAAGAGTCGTCGCAGCTCACCGTAGGTTTTTCCGAATCCGTGCATGATCACGAAACGGGTTTTCGCAGCTCAACCGGGCATTCTCCGAAGGTGTGCATGATCACGCCCAAGGGTGGGGATGGGGGTGAGAGGTTAGAGGCTGCTGCCGGGGGTCAGGAGGTCGTCCAGGCCGATGCGGCGGAAGAAGTCCGTCCGTATGCGGTCGGCGACCGCGGAGACCACTTCGCTGCCGTCACGGCTCGGGTCGACGTGGATGCGCAGCGGCCTGGTCCCGGCGGGCATGTCCACCACTCGCACGATGGCCTCCGCCACCTCCGCGACGTCGGCCGTCGGCGGCAGCAACCCGGCCAGTCGGACGTTGACGTCGTCCATCAGGCTCGCGTACTTCTCGTCGTACGCCGCGGCGCGCTCGGCGTCGTCGGGCCGCCCGGCGTGGAGGAAGTGGTTGGTCCCCTCGGTGTACGCGCCCGGGACGACGATCGCGGTCTCGACGCCGAACCGGATCAGCTCACCGGCGTAGCTGACGGCGAGGGCGTCCATCGCGGCCTTCGCGGCGAAGTAGGGACCGAGGAACGGCGGGCAGCCGCCCCGCGTGCTGGAACTGCCGACCCACACGAGCAGTCCCTCGTTCTGCCTCCGCATGTACGGCAGAGCCGCGCGGTTGACGCGCTGGGTCCCCAGCACGTTCGTGTCGTAGACCTGGCCGATCTGTTCGGGGGTGAACGCCTCGGCGGGGCCGAGCACCATGTGCCCGGCGTTGTGCACGACGACGTCGAGACGCCCGTGCGCATGAGTGATCTCGGCGAGAGCGTCGTCCGCCGATGTCTGCGAGGACACGTCGAGTTCGATGGGGCGCAGGTCGACGCCGTTGCTCTGGGCGTACTGCGCGAGATCGGCGACCGCGGGGGCGTTCCGGCCCCCGGTCTCCCTGATCCCCGCGTACACGGTGTGACCGGCGCGGGCGAGGGCGCGCACGGTCAGGGCGCCGAAGCCGCTCGACGCGCCGGTGACGACGATGATCTTTTCGGCGTTCATTGGGAGTTCTCCTCTGGTGTTCGGCCGCGCGTCAGATGGCGCCGCCGTTGGCGCGGACGACCTGGCCGTTCACCCAGTGGCCCTCGGGGCTCGCGAGGAAGGCGACGACCGCGGTGATGTCCTCCGCCGTGCCGAGGCGCTCCAGCGGAGGCGCGGCGGCCAGCCGGCCGAGGTTCTCCTCGGTGTTGTTCTCGTAGAGCAGGTCGGTGGCGGTCGGGCCGGGGGCCACGACGTTGACGGTGATGTCGCGGCCGCGCATCTCACGGGCGAGGATGAGCGTCATGGCCTCCACGGCGCCCTTGCTGGCGGCGTATCCGCTGTAACGCGGGAATGCGAGCCCGACGACCGACGACGAGAAGTTGATGAGGGCGCCGCCGGGCCGCAGGCGCCTGACGGCCTGCTGGGAGACGACGAACGTGCCGCGGATGTTGGTGCGGTGCATCTCGTCAAGCACCTTGAGGTCGAGTTCGGCGAGGGTGGACAGGACCATCCGGCCGGCGGCGTTCACGACGACGTCGATTCCGCCGAACGTCTGCTCGGCCAGGTCGAACACCGCGGCCATGTCGTTCTCGTCGGCGACGTCGGCCTGGGCGGCGATCGCCTGCCCGCCCGCCTCGCGGATCTCCTGCACCGTGGCCTCCGCCGCGGCCTGGTTGCCCCCGTAGACCACGACGACGGCGAGGCCGTCCGCCGCGAGGCTCCTGGCCACCTGATTGCCGATGCCGCGCGATCCTCCGGTGATGACGGCGACGCGTGCCTGGCCGGATTCGTTGTCCGTGGTGATGGACATCGAGGTCTCCCACAATTTCGTAACATCGCTTTCGCGTTTACGTTATCAACGATATCAGAGACGTGGAACCGTTGCTACTCGATCTTCGTATCGCCGCTAACGGCCCCTCGCCCGATTGCCGGGCGTAAAAAAGGCCTGCCCGATGAGCGCGGTGCTCATCGGGCAGACGGAGGGTTTGAAGGTTCAGGAGGATGCGCGTGTCAGGAGTCGCCGGGCCTTCGTGATCTCGGCTTCATCGGTGTCGGTGTCGGTGTCGGTGTCGGTGTCGGTGTCGGTGTGACGGTGGGCCGGGTCTCGGGTCGGTCTCACGCGCCGTGTGTTTTGACGCTGGGATGGACGGCGACGATCACCCGGTGGTCACGCCCGCCCTCGGCGGTCTCGTCGTGATACTTGCCGACCAGGGCCGCCACCGCGCCCGCCAACTCCTCCGCGAACGCCGCCCGGTCGGCCGCCGAAGCGAAGCGGACCTCCCCGTCGAGTGCGAACGTGGCCACCCGCTTCCGTGCCGCCGTCGCGCCGGTGATCAGCTCGCCCACATCCCGCACCAACTGCGCCGCCACCGCCAGCAGCCACCGCGCCGACAGCCGGTCGGGCGACCGCGACGGATCCGGCTGCACCGCCGCCAACGCCGCCGGCGAGATCACATACGAGGCCGCCGTCGCCCGCATCACCCGCTCGGTCATGTTGCCCTTGCGGCGCTCCTCCACCAACTCCACCAGGCCATGCCGCTCCAAGGCCTTCAGGTGATAATTCACCTTCTGCCGCGGCAACCCCACCTTCGCCGCCAGCATCGTCGCCGACCCCGGCTCCGCCAACTCCGCCAGCAACCGCGCCCGCACCGGATCCAGCGACACCTCGGCCGCCGCCGGATCCTCGATCACCGCCACCTCGAACATGACCCCACCATTCCACCGACAATAACAATTGTCAACGCATAAGAAGTTGTCGGTAAGTCGTGCGGCCTGGCCGTACCGTACGCCCGACCAAGCGATGGCCAGGAACCGATCCGTGGGCACCGGTCCCGGATATCCGTACGGCGAAGCCGAGGGCGCCGGTGTCCGCCCGGCCGTACGGTGAAGGGGTGCTGACGGTCGGGGTGGATCTCGCGGCGGAGGCGGTACGGACGGCCGTGGCCTGGGTGGAATGGTCGGCGGGACGGGCCTTCGTCAAGGAGGTCGCCGTGGGCGCGGACGACGACCTGATCGTCGAGGCGATCAAAGGAGCCGGCAAGGCGGGGATCGACTGCCCGCTGGGCTGGCCGGATCTGTTCGTGTCGTTCGTCTCCGCGCATCGCGCGGGCGACGTCGCCGTGCCCGGCGGTCTGGGCCGTGACTGGCGCAGGGATCTGGCGCTCCGGGTGACCGACCGGGCCGTCCATGAGCGGACCGGCCTCCGCCCGCTGAGCGTCTCGGCCGACCGCATCGCCCATCCCGCGATGCGGTGTGCGGCACTGCTGGCCAGACTCGCGGGGGAGACGGGCACGGCGGTGGCCCGCGACGGCGGCGGCCCCGTCGTCGAGGTCTATCCGGCCGCGTCGCTCAAGGAATGGGGCCTGCCGTACCGCGGGTACAAGCGGACGGAGAACGCCGAGGCGCTGGGCAGGATGATCGACGCTCTGCTGGCTGCGGCGCCGTGGCTGAGCCTGGGCGATCATGAGGGCGCCTGCCGGAGATCGGACGACGCCGCCGACGCGGTCATCGCCGCTCTGACGGCCCGGGCCGCCGCGTGCGGACTCGTCACCGTGCCCGGGCCGGCGCAGGCGGCGAACGCCGTCACGGAAGGCTGGATCGCGATCCCCACGACTCCTCTGGACACGCTGCGCTAGGACGGCGCTGGTCCGGGGGCGCGGCAGGTGACGCGGGTCAGGCGCCGGCCACGGGCTCGACATCGGCGATGGCCGCGTCGAGCGGCACCTTCAGGAACTCGATGTTCCCGGTGGCCTGCATCATGACCACACCGCCCTGGATCGCCGCCAGGATCGAGGACGCGGTCTTCTCCGCCTCGAGGGACGGCTCGGCGAGTCCCTCTCCCTGCGCGCGGCGAATTCCGTCGGCGATCCGGGTGTGCCATGTCTCGAGCAGGTCTGCCACGATGACGCGGATGCCCGGATCGGCCGGCCCGAGCTGAGTGGTCAGCGCGCTCAGCGGGCAGTGGATGCCCTGCTCCTGGTATTTCTGCACGACCGCGTCACGCCAGGCCTTCCAGGTTCCAGCGGGGCCGAGCTCGTCGAGAAAGGGCTGCTGGTCGTTCAGCACCTCACCGGCCTCGTGTGCGGCGACCGCCCGGAGCAGTTCGGCGCGCCCGTCGGGGAAGTAGTGGAACAGCTGGCTCTTGCTGGTGGCCGTCGCCGCGCGGATGTCGTCGAGGCCGACCTGGTCGGCGCCCCTGGTGCGGACCAGTTCCGCCGCTCCGGCGACGATCCGTTGCCGTGTCGCGGCGCCCTTGGCGGTGAGAGCACGGGTCATGCCAGGAGGATACAAGCCTGGACTCAACAGTCCAGTCCGATGGGGGATCTTCGGGGGGATCATGCCGGTCATCCGGCGGTGTGCGGGTTCAGCGGGTGTGCGGGTTCAGCGGCGTGCGAGTTCAGCGTCGGGCGAGGGACTCGATCGGTGCGTCCTCGATCCGGAAGGCGTCACGGAGCCGGGTGGCGTCGAGAACCACGCCCAGTGTGCCGTGCACGCCGGTGAGGTGGAGCGTCCCGCCCGCTCTCACGCTGTCGTCGAGACCATCGAGGAGGACCTCCAGTCCGGTCGAGTCGCAGAACCGCAGGCCTGAGGTGTCCACCACGAGCCTGACGCGTCCCTCGGACACGAGTTGCCTGAGCGTGCCGCGCAACTGTCCGCCGGTCGCGATGTCGAGTTCGCCCGCTACGGCGACCACGGTGACGGCCGGATGATCATTTATGGTGATGTCGAGCTGAGCAGTCATATGCGCGCCTTCGGTTGGATCGGGCGTGCTGTCCGAAATGACGCTATCCGTTCGCGTGTCTACGGTAAGTAACGTCCGCCCTCGGTTCGAGCCGTGGAAGGCGCGTACCTCAAGGTGCCGGGAACCTACCGGTCAACTGGGTAAAGAGGCGGGCCGCCGGTTCGGATGATCCTCAGGACGGCCTTATCGGCCGCCCGATATGAGCCGGTCTCTGGTGGTGGAGGAGACTCTAATCCGTTAAATGAAGCTCTCGCCTGAAAAGGCGTCGAGGACAGGAACAGCCATGTACAAGCGCATCCTCGCGGCGGTCGACAACTCCCCGCGCTCGGACCGGGTCCTGGAAACGGTCGAGAACCTTGCCAAGCTCACCGGTGCGGCCGTCGACGTGGTTCACGTCGGCGCGTCTCAGGTGGTGTACGACACGGTGGTCCAGGTCGAGGACGAAAAGGAGGCCCAGGCGGTCATCGACAACGCCTTGGCCCGGCTGAAGGAGGCGGGTGTCGCGGCCCGGGGCGAACTGCTGACGGGACTTCGCGGCGACATCTCCGACATCATCGTCGACCGGGCGCAGGAGTTCGGCACTGACCTGATCGTGCTCGGCCCCGCCCATCACACCCAGATCGGCGTGCTGATCGGCGAGAGCGTGAGCGAGAAGGTCGCGCTGCACACGCCCACGTCGGTGCTGTTGGCCGTCTGATGCCTGGTCAGGTGCGTCGTCGGGCGACTTGCCGGATGAGGCGCCCGACGGTCACCTGACCGGAGTCCCGGGCCGCACGCTCGGGGACTCCCTGCGGAAATAACAAAATGTCTGGCTCTTCGGGAAAGTCCCTGCGCGGGTGAGTGATCCCCTATAGCGTCGGCAGGTCGAGTTACCCGGGGATCACCAGAAATCAGGTGAAGCGGCGTGGCGCGTTCGTGGGCGGAGCTGCCGACCAACCGCGTCATAGGGCTGACGGGAGCGAGTCCCCAGGCCCTCGCCCTGTCCCTGGAACCGCTGCCCGACGGGGCCCCCGCCGTCCTCACTTACGCCGCGACCGCCGCACCCACCGCGTCCGCCATGGTCGAGTCGGTGTTGTCCGAGCTCGAGACGGCCGCCGTCGCCCTCTATCCGGCCTGGCTGCCGGACGCCGAAGGCATCGCGCCCGGGGGAGCAGGCGTCGGCGCGGTCCGTGCGCTCGCCTTGGAGATGGCCTCCGGCACGCATCATTTCGGCCCCTTCGTGGCCGACCTCGCGCAGACGTCCCTCAGAGGTGAGGCGCCGGGACCCACTCGGTTTCCCCCTGAGGTGCGGGCCGCCGGCCTCGCCCGTGTCCTCGCGGCGGCGTTCGGCCGCCCGCGGGTGGCGTTGCTGATCGACGTGCCTGAGGGCCTTTCCGCCCGGGACGAGGACGTGCTGCTCGCGGGCGGTGAGTGGCTGGCCCACCGTGCCGGGATGGGCGTGTGGCTCACCGGCGCTCGCCTCGCCTCCGTCGATCGCCTGGAGACCGTGATGGTGAGGCTGCCGGCCGAGGTCGCCGCCATCGCCCGCGACGTGCCGGAGACCTCTGTACGGCCGACCGTGACCGCTCACGCGTCCGAAGGACCCGCACGGGCCGGATCCGCTCCGGCGGCGTACCGGGGCGCCTTCCTGCCGCCGTCCGGCATGCGGGAACCAGATCTGAGGCGACCGGCTGTGCGATATCCGGCCGTCGCCGGGCGTCCGCACCCGGCGAGCGCCGCCGAGCAGGCCCTGGAGCGGGCGCTGGCCGTGTGCGACTGGGCCGCCGGGCGGGCCTGGAACCAGACCCACCAGTCGCATCCGCTCGCCCTGTCGATACGGCTGGATCTCCTCTGGCGGCAGGAGCGATGTGTGGTCGAGATCGACGGCCCCGAACACCGGGAGGCGGTCAGGTTCGAGGCCGACCGGCGCCGCGACGTGCAACTCCAGTTGGACGGCTACGCCGTGCTGCGCTTCACCAACGCCCAGATCGCCTCCGATTTAGAAACGGTCGTCCGCCAGTTGGAGCGGTTCGTCGTGAGCCGCCGCGCTGGAACGTTCGAAGGATCACGCCATGTCTGACACGAATCTGTCCCTGCCCCAGATCGCCGCCCTCGTCGTGCTCATGGTGGAGGCGGGTGAGATCTCCAACACCGAGATGAGGGCGCGCCACGGCATCACGCTCGACGGCGCCAACCGCCGGACGTTGAACGAGCTGAAACTCGTCGACAGTTGGAAGCAGGGCCGTGCGTACGTTCACATGCTGACCGACGCCGGCTGGGCGCGCGTGGCCGAGGAGTTCCGCACCGGGACGGTCAAGGCGACCGGGTCGCCCTGGGCGATGGCCCGGGCCCTGATGGGCGGTGTCCAGGGGTTCATGGAGCGGACGGATCGCAGGCTCGCCGACGTCTTCGGGCCCGCGTCCGATGTCGAGGCCCTCATCCGCGAGGCCTACGGTGAGCTCGTCATGGAACCGGGAGGCTGGGTGAGCCTCACGGAACTGCGCGTCCTTCTCCGCGATGTCACCAGGACGAAGGCCGATGAGACGCTGCGGCGGATGGCCGCCATGCCCGACGTGAACATCGTCCCCGAGTCGAATCAGAAGGCCCTCACCCGGCGGGACCGGGAAGCGGCGCTGATCATCGGCGATCAGGACAAGCACCTCATCTCGATCGGAGCATGATGGCGGTCGACGAGCACGGCGCTCTGGAGAGACTCGACTTCAACTGGGTCAGCGGAACCGAGGACGTGTGGCATCCGTCGCCGTTCCATGTCGAAGCGCTGAATCTACAGACGGTTCAGGCCGTCCTCGACGGAGTGGGCGAGGCGACGCGCAGTCCCGACACGAGCCCGATCGGCCTGGTCGTACAGGGGCAGCGAGGCGCGGGCAAGACGCACCTGCTGGGCTGGATCCGGGAGAAGGTGCAGGACGAGGGAGGCTACTTCTTCCTCGTCGAACTGCTCGACGCCGGGATCTTCTGGGACAGCGTCGTCGTGGCGATGCTCGACGGCCTTTCCCGCGAGCTGGACGGCGAGAGCCAGCTCAAGGCGTTCCTGCGCCGCCTGTCGTCGCAGATCGGCGTCCCGCGCATGGTGCGGCGCACGGTGATCGGTGACGCGCCTCTCACGACGGAGGCCCTCGACGGCTTCATCGACTCGCTGATCAGCTTCGACGGGCACGTGGGCCGGGAGAGCCGCGATGTCGCGCGGGCCCTCGTCCTGCGCGCCTCGGCGGACCGTCACGCCCAGGACGTCGCGGACACCCTCCTCGGCTCCCAGCCGGAAGAGGAACCGGGGGAACGTGCCAAGTGGGGCATACGACGAGGGCAGAAGTCGCCGCAGGAGGTCGTCAGGGACCTGTCGCGCCTGCTCGCGCTCACCGGCCCGTCCGTCGTCGCGGTTGACCAGATCGACCCCCTCATCACGACCGCCACGACCAGGACCGTGGTCCACCTGGGAGGACGCCGGCACGACGCGCTGGCCATCGACCAGATCGCTGCCGGCCTGATGGCGCTCAGGGATTTCACGCGGAGGACCCTCACCGTCGTCTCGTGCATCCCCGCTACCTGGGTGATCATCAAGAAGGAGGCCACCGACACGGTCCAGGACCGCTTCCGCCGGCCGATCTCGCTCCATGCCATCCCCGACGCGGAGACCGGCCGGGCCCTGGTCGAGACGCGGCTCGGAACCCAGTTCCGCTCGATGGGCTTCCGCGCGCCCCACCCCACCTGGCCGGTCAGCCCGTCGGCGTTCGCCACCGCCCCCGGCCTCACTCCCCGACAACTGCTGAAGGCGATCGACGCCCATATCAGGGTCTGCCGGATCAGAGGAGAGATCACGGAGCTGGAGAGCTTCGAGGCCGTGGCGGACGACGAAGTCGTCGGCGGCGTCACCTCGCGTCCGCCTGTGCGGATCCCCGTGCCGCCGGGAGTCGCCTTGGAGGACCTCGACACGCGGTTCGCCGAGCTGAGGAGCACGGCGCAGGTCGCGGCGGACGCAGCGGCCGCGCTCGATCCGGCCACGGAGGACACGGCGATGCCCGCACTCCTGGCGGCGGGCCTGAGCGCGTGGATCGTTGAGCAGGGCGAGACGGGAGGCGTGTACAGCCAGGACGCGCCGCCCAGTGCGAAGCCGCCACTGCACGCTCGGCTACGACGAAGCCTCGATGAGGCCACCGAGGATGAGGAGCACTGGAGCTTCCGCGCGATAGCGGCGACGAACGCGGTCGCCGCGCTCACCCGGATGCGCAACGCCTCCGTCGCGGCAGGCCTGATCATCGGTGACCGCAAACGACGGTTGTTCCTGCTGCGCAATACGGAGTGGTCGGGCGGCGCCAAGACGCGCGAGGCCGTCGCGGCCTTCGAGCGGGCGGGCGGCAGGACCCTGCAGGTCGAGGAGGAGGACCTGAAGATCCTCGCGGCCCTTCGCGCTCTGCTGAAGGACAACCCGCCCGACCTCCATGCGTGGCTCGCCGCCCGGCGGCCGACCGGTGAGATCAAGCTGCTCGGCGACGCACTCGGCGACGTGTGGACCGTTCCGTACGGCATGCCCGACGCAGGAGGGGACACCGCGACGCCGGACCCGGTGGCCGCCACGAGCGGTGATTCAGGAAGAGGAAGGACGGACGTCCCAGCTGGGGATCTCGCGCCAGAGACCCCGGCCGTGCCGGCGGCGAAACGGGCGCCGGCCGTCTCAGACGGGAGCGCGGACGCCCCGTCGATCGTGATCGGGACGACCGCCGACCAGGCTCCCGCCCGGGTGGACCTGGAGGCGTTGCGCAAGCACACCGCGATCTTCGCCGGCTCGGGCTCGGGGAAGACCGTGCTGATCCGCCGGCTGATCGAGGAGTGCGCGCTCCAGGGGGTGTCGGCCATCGTGCTCGACCCCAACAACGACCTCGCGCGCCTGGGTGACGGCTGGCCGGAACCGCCCGCCGGATGGCGGGACGGCGACGCGGCCAGGGCACAGCGATACCTCGCGGACACCGACGTCACGGTCTGGACGCCGGGCAGGGTCGGGGGACGCCCGCTGGCCTTCCAGCCGCTCCCGGATTTCAGCGGACTGATGGACGACGCCGACGAGTTCAAGGAGGCGGTCGGCGCCGCCGTCGCGTCCCTCGTGCCCCGGGCGAGACTCGACGCGAAGACGCAGAAGGCGCATCTGGGCCGGGCGGTCCTGAAGGAGGCCGTCGAGTACTACGGGCGACACGGCACCGCCGGCCTCCACGGCCTGATCGCGCTGCTCTCCGAACTGCCGGAAGGGGTCAGCGCGCTCGCCAACGCCGACAAGATCGCGGCGGAGGTCGCGCAGAACCTGACGGCGACGATGGTCAGCGATCCGCTGTTCGGCGGCGAGGGCGCGGCGGCCGACCCCGGCGTGCTGCTGACCCCGCCGCCCGGCAAGAGGGCCCGGATATCAGTGATCAGCTTCGTCGGGCTGCCGTCCGACGAGCAACGGCAGAGCTTCGTCAACCTGCTGCAGTTGGCGCTGTTCTCCTGGATCAGGAGGCACCCGGCCGGCGATCGCCCGCTGGGCGGGCTGTTCGTCATGGACGAGGCGCAGACGTTCGCGCCGTCCGGAGCGATGACCGCGTGCACGCACAGCACGCTGGCGCTCGCCTCGCAGGCCCGCAAGTACGGCCTCGGCCTCGTCTTCGCGACGCAGGCACCGAAGGGGCTGCACAACCGGATCCCGGGGAACTCCGCCACCCAGTTCTTCGGGCTGCTCAACAGCCCCGCCCAGATCGAGGCGGCGAAGGAGGTGGCGCGGTCCAAGAACAGCACCATCGGGGATGTGGGGCACCTCGGCCCCGGTGAGTTCTACGCGGGCGTGGAGGGGACGGCGTTCGCCAGGATCCAGGCCCCCATGTGCCTGAGTCACCATCCGAGAAGCCCGCTGACGACGGAGGAGGTCATCCAGAGGGCCAGGAAACCGTAGACGCGCGGGTGCGCCGCCGACTTGCCCGTCTAGGTACGGTGGTCCGAAAGGTCCGAGATCAAGTGAGGCGGTAGGTACAGGTGGAGGTCGAGCAGACGGCGCTGCCGGGGATCGGGCTGCGGCACGAGTTCACGACACGGTCCGGACGGCGGATCGGAGTGGTCTCCCACCGGACCGGCCGCCGTGACCTGGTGATCTACGACCCCGACGATCCCGACCGCGCCTGCGAGACCGTGAAGCTGAACGACGAGGAGGCCGACGCGCTGGCCGAGCTGCTCGGCGCTCCTCGTATCGTTCAGCGCCTCAACGACCTGCACCGCGAGGTCGAGGGGCTGGTCAGCCTGCAACTGCCGATCATGCCCGGCTCGCCGTACGCCGGCCGCGCGATGGGGGACGCCCGCGTGCGCACCCGGACCGGCGCCTCCATCGTGGCGATCGTCCACTCGGGACAGGTGGCCGCCAGCCCCGGACCCGACTTCCCGCTGGCCGACGGTGACGTCGTCGTCGTGGTGGGCAGCCCGGAGAGCACCGCCGCCGTCGCCGACATCCTGTCCAACGGTTAGGCCGGCTTGTGCACGAAACGGCAATACTGTTCCTGGAGTTCGGCGCGGTCGTGCTCGGGCTCGGCATCCTCGGGGCGTTGGCCCTGCGCGTCGGCATCTCACCCATTCCCCTCTACCTGATCGCCGGGCTGGCGTTCGGCACGGGCGGCATCCTGCCGCTCGCGACCAGTGAGGAGTTCATCTCCGTCGGCGCCGAACTCGGCGTCATCCTCCTGCTGCTTACCCTCGGCCTGGAGTACAACGCCGACGAACTCGTGACCAGCCTGAAGGGCAACGCCCGCGCGGGAGTCGTGGACGTGGTGCTCAACGCCCTGCCGGGGGCGGCGTTCGCACTCCTGCTCGGCTGGGGTCCGGTCGCCGCCCTGGCGATGGCCGGCGTCACCTATGCCACGTCTTCCGGCATCACGGCGAAGGTCCTGTCCGACCTCGGCTGGATCGGCAACCGCGAGACGCCGGTGGTGTTGTCGCTGCTGGTCTTCGAAGACCTGACCATGGCCATCTACCTGCCGGTCCTGACGGCCGTGCTGGCCGGGCTGAGCCTGGTCGGCGGCGCGATCACCGTGGCGATCGCGCTGGCGACGGTCAGCGTCGTGCTGGTGGTCGCGTTACGTTTCGGCAGGCTCATCCAGGCGTTCGTCGCCAGCCCGAACTCCGAGGTGCTCCTGCTGAAGGTGGTCGGCCTCGCCCTGCTCGTCGCCGGCGTCGCGCAGCAGTTACAGGTGTCCGCGGCGGTGGGCGCGTTCCTGGTCGGCATCGCGCTGTCGGGGAAACTGGCCGAGGACGCCCAGGCGTTGCTCGCGCCCCTGCGGGACCTGTTCGCGGCGGTGTTCTTCGTCTTCTTCGGTCTGCAGACCGACCCGGCGAAGATCGGCCCGGTCGCCGGACTCGCCGCCCTGCTCGCGGTGGTCAGCATGATCACTAAGCTGCTCTCCGGGGCGTACGCCGCCCGCCGGGCGGGCATCGCGAGAGCGGGATGGGCCCGCGCCGGCATCGCGCTGATCCCCCGGGGCGAGTTCAACATCGTGATCGCCGGTCTGGCGGTCGCGTCAGGGGCCCATCCGGACCTCGGGCCGGTGGCCGCCGCATACGTGCTCATCCTCGCGGCGTTCGGCCCGCTGGCGGCGCGGCTGGTCCAGCCGTTCATCACCGCCATCGCCAAACGGGCCTGACCGCCGGGGAGATCGGGAGCGTGCTCCGGGGGTAGGGGCCTCTGCGTGGCGGACAGACTCGAGCCCTACAGAGGGAAGCGCGACCCCCGGCGCACGCGCGAGCCGATCCCCGAGGCCGCGCCTCGGGAAGGCGGCGGCGGCGACACCTTCGTGATCCAGGAGCACCACGCGCGGTCGCTGCACTGGGACCTGCGCCTCGAGCGTGACGGCGTGCTGGTCTCCTGGGCGATCCCGAAGGGCCTGCCTCCCGACCCCGCGACGAACCACCTCGCCGTCCACACCGAGGACCACCCGATGGAGTACGCCGACTTCGAAGGAGAGATCCCGCAGGGGGAGTACGGCGGCGGCACCATGACGGTCTGGGACCGCGGCGGCTACGAGACGGAGAAGTGGAGCGACCGCGAAGTCAAGATCGTGCTGAACGGCTCCCGCGCGTCCGGCCGCTATGTCCTGTTCCAGACGCACGGACGGAACTGGATGATCCACCGGATGGATCCCCCGAACGGCTCGTGGGAGCCGCCGCCCGCCGACCTGTCGCCCATGGAAGCGGTGACCCGCAGCCGGGCGCCTCGCGACGCCGCCCGCTTCGCCTGGGAGTTCGCCTGGGGTGGCGCGCGCGCACTGGTCCACGTCCAGGGCGGCAGGGTGGCGGTCCGCTCCCCGGGAGGCGCCGACATCACCGCGGGGCACGGATGGCTCCGCGCGATGGGACCTGCCCTGGGCAGCAGGGCCGTCGTGCTCGACGGCGAGATCGTCACGCTGGCGGGCAGCTCGGTCTATGTCTGCTACGACCTGGTCTACGACGACGGGCGGTCTCTTCTCGCCGAGCCGTACGAGCGCCGCCGAACCGCGCTGGAGGATCTTCGGCTCGCGGGCCCGCGCTGGCAGACCGCGCCGAGCTGGCCCGGCGGACTGCCCGCCGTACGGCAGGCGGCGCGAGAGCAGGGATTGCCAGGAGTGGTCGGCAAGCGGCTCGACTCCGCTTACGAGCCCGGGAGGGAATCGGCCGCGTGGATCTTCCTGCCCGTCTGAGCGGGGTGGTGCGGGATGCGCGCGACTACGTTCAGGAGGCGGTGGGGGAGAGGTCGCACCCCAGCTGGGAGTAGAGCTCGAGCTGGTCGAAGTACACGCGGTGGGTGAGGATCAAGTCGTCTTCGAACTCGCACGCGGAGCACCCGCGGACGGTGATGCGCCGGCCGGTGGCTTCCAGCGCGTGTCCGTTGGGCATCAGGAAGGGCCCCGTGTGCGTGCCGTTCGCGGTCCACTCGGTCAGGGCGGGATCGCCGGGGTCGGCCGACTCCCACGGCGTGAAGGCGACATCGGGGAACGCGGTGAATATCTGTTCGTAGTGCCACGCGATCTCCTCGTGGCCCTCCGCGACGCCCGCGGGTGAGACGAGGACGGCATTCGGCCGGAAGTGGCGCACCAGGTCGTCCAGGTCGTGCTTGTTGATCGATTCGTACAGCTCGTACAGAAGGTCCGGCAGTTGCCGAGCATCGGACATGCTCGCTCCCCTCGAAGCCATGCAGAGCCCCAAGGTATCCAGGCGTATGCAAAGTACTGTTCAAGATCTGCCGCTGACGGCGCTCGCCTGCGCCGATGTCGCGGTCGGCGGTCAGTGCCGCACCGAGCCCCGCCGGCCCGACACGCAGGGGTGACACCACCGACGTGGGTAGGGATCCGGCATGCAGATCGATCTCACAGGACGTACTGCCTTCGTCAGCGGCTCCACGCAGGGGATCGGCCGGGTGATCGCGGCGCGGCTGGCGGCCGCCGGGGCTGCCACGGTGATCAACGGCAGGGCCGCGGATCGCGTCGACGCCGTCATCGGGGAGTTGCGGGCCGGCGATCCGCAGGCCCGGATCGACGGGATCGCCGCCGACGTGTCGACGCCGGAGGGGGCGGCGGCCGTGTTCGCCGCGCTCCCCGCCGTGGACATCCTCGTCAACAACCTCGGGATCTACGCGCCCCGGCCGCTGCTGGAGATCGACGACGAGACCTGGCAGAGCTTCTGGAACGCCAACGTCATGTCGGGCATACGGCTCGCGCGCCACTACCTGCCCGGCATGCGCGACCGCGGCTGGGGTCGTGTCCAGTTCATGGCCAGCGACTCCGCCGTCGTGATCCCCGAGGAGATGGTCCACTACGGGGTCACGAAGACCGCGCTGCTCGGGGTGTCGCGCGGCTTCGCCAAGGCGATGGCGGGGACCGGCGTAACCGTCAACGCCGTGATCGCCGGCCCGACGCGGACCGAGGGCGTCGAGGAGTTCGTCCGTGGGCTCCTCGGCGACGAGCTGCCCTGGAAGCGGGCCGAGGCCGAGTTCATGTCGCGGTTGCGCCCGACTTCACTGATCAAGCGGCTGATCTACCCCGAGGAGATCGCCAACATGGTGGTCTACCTCAGCTCCGACCTCGCCTCGGCGACGACGGGGGGCGCGTTGCGCGTGGACGGCGGCTACGTCGACCACATCCTCCCCTGACGGTCTCCAAGGCGGCTGACGTCGCGGGTCCCCGCCGTGTACGGCACGGCGGGGACCCGGGAGTCATCAGGCTCGGAGACCTCACGGGTGTCCGGGCAACCGGTAGTTCTCGTCGAGAGCCGCGCCGCGCTCGGGCTTGTAGAGGTCGTAGCCGCGGGCGTTGCACTGCAGGCCGCCGTTGATGCAGTGGGTGACCAGGGCGGCCAGCGTGGCGGGGTCCCAGGCGTTGAAGAAGTCGTAGTGCCAGGTGTAGCCGCGGCCACTCGACAGCCTCACCTGCGACATGTCGCCGTCGGCCGGGAAAGCGATCTTGTATTCGAGCATCGGCACCGCGACCGGGTGCGTCGTCGGGCACTCGCCGTTGACGGGGTAGGCCATGTGGCTCTTGTGGTCGGCGCTGTCGAGGTGCACGCCGTCCCAGCAACTCGGGGCCTGGTAGCGGATGTTGAGCTGGCTTCCGGCGGGGCAGGAGGCCGGGAAGTCCCAGTTGTGGAAGCTCTCCCCGCACTCCCAGCCTTCGACCGCGCCGGGGGCGCGCTGGAAGTCGGCCTGGGTCGCGGTGGGACTGCCGACCACATACCTGAGTCCCTGGGGGAACGGGCGCACGGAGGTGTAGTCGAGCACGCCGGACTTGTAATAGAGCACCTGCGGGCCTACCGGCACGATGAGCTGGTCACCCTTGTAGACCGGCGGGAACCAGTAGCTCGACTTGTCGGCGGGGACGACGCACGACGTCCCTCCTGCGAGGAGCGACGCCAGCGTCGAACTCGCGGTGGTCGTCACGTTGCCGACGAACGTGTGCATGTGCGACGCGCCCGGCAGGCCGGGGTAGACGATCGGGTCGTCAGGACGGCTCTGGGTCACGCTGCAGTTCGCCTGGAACTCGTGATGGGTGACCAGAGAGGTGCCCGTGGGCGAGGGGGTCGGCGCCGGTGTGCCACCGGTCCCGTAGACCTTGAACTCCCAGAGGGAGTAGCCGTAGCCGGTGGCTCTGGTGGTGCCGTACAGGCGGATGTAGCGGCCGGTGCCCGACACGGCGAGGGTCTGGGTGCCGCCGGTGCCGGTGGTGGTGGTGTAGGCGTCGGTCCAGGTCGTGCCGTTGGGTGAGGTCTGGATTTTGAACGCGGTGGCGTAGGCGGATTCCCAGGTCAGGACCACCTGGCTGATCGTGGCGGTGGCTCCCAGGTCGACCTGCAGCCATTGCGGGTCGCTGAACGTGCTCGCCCAGCGGGTGCCCGGGTTCCCGTCCACCGCGAGGTAGGCGGCGTAGGCCCCTCCTTCGCTGGACGACGCGGTCGCCTGCCTGCCCTGCGACAGCAGGGAGTCGGCGGCGACCGCGGGGCTGACGATCGCGATGAGGGCCGCGACCGTCGCGGCCACGGCGGCGATGACCAGCCCGAGCCGTAACCGGCCGGGACTGCGGGGTTGGTGCATGTTCTCTCCTCACTACGGGGGTGCCGGTCGCAGGGCGACGGCGAAAGGAGGTGGGAGAGCGCTCTCCACGAGAGTGAACCTGGTTGTCAGGGGTTGTCAAGGAGCTCGTTTCAACTCGATGAAATTTCCGGTTCATCCGCTCGAAACCGGGAAAACGGGCGGGATCGGCATGTCGACGCCGTCGGCCAGAGGTGTCCGCGACGCTCAGGCGGACTGACGGACCACCAGGGCGGGCGGGAAGATGACCGAGGTCACCTGGAAGTCGGGGTCCTCGATATGGGCCAGCAGCAGCCGGGCCATCTCTCCCGCCATGTCCTCCATGGGCTGGCGGACCGTGGTCAACTGCGGACGGCAGGCCGTCGCGGCGCTGCTGTCGTCGAAGCCGATCACCGCGACGTCGTCGGGCACCGCGCGGCCGTGCTCGCGGAGCGCGAGGAGCGCCCCCTGCGCCATCAGGTCGTTGGCCGCGAACACCCCGTCGATGTCGGGATGCTCCGCGAGCAGCCGGTGCATGCCCGCCTCGCCGCTGTCATGAGTGAAGTTGCCCTCGACACCCGGGATGTACGGATGACCGTATCTGGCCATGGCGTCCTGGAAACCGGACAGCCGGTCCTGGCTCGCGCGCACGTCGAAAGGGCCGGAGATGGTCGCCACGCGCCGGCAGCCACGCGCCACCAGGCGGTCGGCGGCCAGTTCGGCCCCGGCCCGGTGGGACAGGTCGACGTAGCTGATCGGCGTGGGTCTGGCCGGCCGGGCCCACAACACCGCGGGGAGCCCCGCCTCCACGATGAGGCGCGGCAGGGGGTCCTCGCCGTGGGTGGACACGAGCAGCGCGCCGTCCGCGCTGCCCTGTCGCAGGTAGCCGATCACCTGGTCGCGGGCGTGGGCCGTCTCGGCGAACATCAGGACGGGATGGATCCCCCGGGGGCGGAGGAAGGCCACGGCGCCGCCGGCCACCCGCCCGAAGAACGGATCGGCGAAGACCTGGCTCTCGAACGGTTCCCCGCCCACGTCGCCGCCGGCGCCCGAGACGACGAGCGCCACCGAGCCGGTCCGCCGTGTGACGAGGGAGCGGGCCGCACGGTTCGGCACGTATCCGGTGGTCGCGATGGCCTGCTGGACGGTCTCCTGGATGTCCGGCGCGACGTTGCGGATGCCGTTGATCACACGGGACACCGTCGCCCGGGAGACTCCCGCCACCCGGGCCACGTCCTCCAGCGTCGGAGTTCCCTGCACCGGCGGGAGATCCGTACTCATAGGGTCTTTATAACACGAGGTGGAGAGCGCTCTCCGCCCGTGCTCCCGTACCCGTGCTCCCGTACCCGTGCTCCCGTACCCGTGCCCGCTCGGGTACGGGAGCGGCTATGGGCGTGCCTCCCCGGTGTCTGGCGCGCTGCCCGTCGCGGTGTCCGTCGCGGTGTCTGGCACGTTGCCTGTCGCGCTGCCCGTCGCGGTGGCTGTCGCGGCGCTGAGGGGGAGATCGCCGGCGGACCGGCCGGCGAGAACACGGAAGATCCCCGGCTCGGTGCGCCAGGCCTGATCCTCGACGGACCAGTGCTGCACGGCGCGCGCCGGGACGGTGACCGCGACCTCGGTCTCCTCGCCCGGCCCGGCCTCGGCGAGGGCGTATCCGGCCAGCCACCGCGCGGGCCGTTCCACCTCGCTCCCCGGCCGCGAAAGGTAGACCTGCACCACCTCGCGCCCCACCCGGTCGCCGGTGTTGCGCAGCCGTACCGCGACGGTGAAAGGCCGGCCGGGCTCGACCTCCGCCGGCGCGGCCAGGGCCTCATACGACCAGGACGTGTAGCCGAGTCCGTGCCCGAACCAGTAGGCCGGGGCGTCGGTCGTGCGCGCCCACGCCCGGTGACCGATGTGCGGGCCTTCGGTGTAACGGAGGACGCCTTCCACCGGCGTCGTGCCGGCGATGGCCTCATCGGCCCAGGTCGTCGGCAGGCGGCCGCCAGGCTCCGCCGTACCGAGGAGGACGTCGGCCAGCCCGTGCCCGCCCTCCTGACCGGGGAACCAGCTCAGCAGGACGGCGGGCACCTGCTCCCGCCACGGCAGGGCGACCGGCCCGCCGGAGTTCACGATCACGACGGTGTTCGGGTTGGCCTCCGCCACGGCGCGGACGAGGTCGCCCTGCCTGCCGGGCAGGTCGAGGGACTCGCGGTCGCGTCCCTCACTCTCGACCGCCTCGTCGGTGCCGACGACGACCACCGCGACGTCGCTGTCGCGCGCGAGCGCCACGGCCGCGGCGAGTTCGTCGTCGTCGCTCAGACGCGGCGGGTCCATGGCCAGCGCCGAGGCACGCCCGGTGCCGCGGTCGAGCCGTCGCCGCGCCACCAACTCGACCTCGCGGCCCGGTTCAAGGTCCACCTCCGCGCGCCGGTAGGGAGGAGAGAGGTGGACGGTCGCCGGATCAGCGGTGTCGAGCGCCACTTCGGTGTCGACGACGAGTCGCCCGTCCACGGCGAGTGACACATGGCCCCACCCTCCGACGGCGACGCGCCACCGCCCGCCGACGTCCGGGCGCACGAGGGCGCGGATCTCCACGGTGCGGGCGCCGCGGACGGGCGCGGATTCGAGGATCTTCCCGGTGAGCCTGCGCTCGGCGTGGAGTTCGTCACCCGAGGCGTCGAGCAGTCGCACCAGGACGCCGGGTTCGCCGCTCCTCGGGTCGCGGGCGTCGCCGGTCCCCACGGGCGTGGGGAGGTCGCCGGGATGCGCCCCGGCCGCGTGGGTCACCTCGGCTCTGCCCGCCAGCGCGGCGCGGACACCCTCCAGCGGGGACACCGCCGAAGCCGGGTAGACCCCCGCGCTGCCGCCGCCCTGGATGCGGGCGGTGGCCGCGTTCGGCCCGAGCACCGCGACCCTGCGCAGCCGCCCCGCGTCGAGCGGCAGGAGGCCGCCTTCGTTGCGGAGCAGCACCGTGCCGGCGCTCACGGCACGGCGCAGCAGCGTACGGCCGGCCTCCTCGGCCGGGCGCGTCTCCCCACGCGCGCCTTCGGCGAGCGCGCCTACCCGGACGGCGAGACGCAGCAGGCGGCGCACCTTGTCGTCGATCGCCGCCTCCGGCACGTCCCCCGACCGAACGGCGGATGCGAGCGCGTCGCCCCAGTGCTCGTTGGGGCCCGGCATGGCGAGATCCTGGGCGGCCAGTGCGGACGCCACCGTGGACCGCACCGCGCCCCAGTCGGACACCACCACCCCGTCGAAGCCCCACTCACCCTTGAGGGGCTCGGCCAGCAAGGCGTTCTCCGACATCGTGGCGCCGTTCACGCCGTTGTAGGCCGACATCACCACCCACACTCCCGCGTCGACCGCGGCCTCGAACGGCGCGAGGTAGACCTCGCGGAGAGTCCGCTCATCCACACGGGCGTCGAGGGTGAGCCGCTCGGTCTCGGAGTCGTTGGCGACGTAGTGCTTGGCCGTCGCGGCCACGCCACCTGACTGCACGCCGCGCACGAAGGCCGCGCCGATCCGCCCCGTCAGCAGCGGGTCCTCCGAGAAGCACTCGAAGTGGCGCCCGCCGAGCGCGGAGCGATGCAGGTTCAGCGTGGGCGCGAGCAGGACGTCGACGCCTTTGCGCCGCGCCTCGCCGGCCAGCAGCGCGCCGAGCCGCGCGACGAGGTCGTCGTCCCAGGTGGCGGCCAGCGCCGTGGCGGAGGGGAGCGTCAACGACGTGTCGCGCTCGTCCCAGCCCTCGCCGCGCACACCGGCGGGGCCGTCCGAGGTCGCCATGGAACGCAGCCCGATGTCCGGTTCCGCGCCGGTCCGCCATACGGTCGCGCCGGTGAGCAGCCGCACCTTCTGGTCGAGGTCCAGCTTTTCCACCAGGTGGTCGAGCTCGTCGTCGGTCACGCGACACCCCTTCGTCTCTTCGGAGCGTTGTAGGAGAGCGCTCTCCATCGTTACAGCGTCGATGCGGCGGCGGTGACCTGTCAATGGCGGAGACCGAGCCGTGGCCTGGGGCGACATACACGCCGGGCCGGGTCCGGTAATCGTTTCCGTCCGCCCGGGATGCCGGTGCGAATCGGGGCTCCGGGTGTCCGTCCCGTGATGCCGCGGTCGTTTCCGGAATGTCAGCGGAGGGTTTCGGGCGGACGGGAAGGGACTTGACAGGTGTCTGTCATGGGTCCACTCTCCTCTGGAGAGCGCTCTCCCATCTCCTGCCATGTCCTCGCACGGGTACGGCAGGCACCCCCCCGGTAGTGAGGAGAGGTCGTGCTTCCATCTCGTAGTCCAGGCCGTCCGCGGTCAGGCCTGGTCATCGCCACGCTGGTCGCCGTGGTGGCCGCCGTGATCGGGGTCGCCTCCGCGCTCGTGGGCCCGGCCTTCGCGGCGGACACGTTGTTGTCGCAGGGGAAGCCGGTGACCGCGTCGTCGAGCGAGGGCGCCGGCTACTCCGCCGCGTTCGCCGTGGACGGGAACCCGGGCACCCGCTGGGCGAGCACGTTCAGCGACCCGCAATGGCTGCAGGTCGACCTGGGAGCCACCGCCACGATCAGCCAGGTGGTCCTGACCTGGGAATCCGCCTACGCCACCGCGTTCAAAATCCAGACCTCACCCAACGGCACGACCTGGACCGACGCCTACACCACCACCACCGGCACCGGCGGCACCCAGACCCTCGCCGTGTCGGGCACCGGCCGCTACATCCGCCTGTACGGCACCACCAGAGCCACCGGCTACGGCTACTCCCTCTGGGAGTTCCAGATCTACGGCACGAGCGGGACGACGCCCCCTTCCCCGACGCCCTCTCCGACCCCCTCGCCGAGTCCCTCCGCCGGTTGCGATTCCGCGAACGCCGCCCTCGGACGGCCGGCGACGGCGTCCTCGACCGAGGGTGCGGGCACTCCCGCCTCGGCCGCCTTCGACGGCAACGCGACCGGCACCCGCTGGGCCAGCGCGTACACCGATCCGCAGTGGCTCCAGGTCGACTTGGGCTCGTCCCAGCAGATCTGCCGGGTCGTCCTGATCTGGGAGGCCGCCTACGCGACCGCGTTCAAGATCCAGACCTCCGCCGACGGCACGACCTGGACCGACGTCTACTCCACGACGAACGGCACCGGCGGCACCCAGACCCTCGACGTGTCGGGCACCGGCCGCTACCTGCGCGTGTACGGCACCGCCCGAGCCACCGGCTACGGCTACTCCCTCTGGGAGGTCGCGGTGAACACCGGCACGGGCGGCGGCACCGGCCCCGGCACCGGTGACTGGACCGAGGTGTGGAAGGACGACTTCGACGGCCCGGCCGGTACCTCTCCGTCGGCCGCCAACTGGATCCTCCGTACCGGAACGCAGTTCCCGGGCGGCGCGGAGAAGTGGGGGACCGGTGAGGTCGAGACGGCCACCGCCTCGACCGCCAACGTCTACCTCGACGGCGCCGGACGGCTCAACATCAAGGCGATCAGGGACGGCGCCGGCAACTGGACGTCGGGGCGCGTGGAGACCCAGCGCACCGACTTCGCCGCGCAGCCCGGCGAGCAGGTCAGGTTCACCGCGAGGCTGAAGCAGCCCGACGTCGCCGACGCGATGGGCTACTGGCCGGGCTTCCGCGCCACGGGGGCGGCCTACCGCGGCGTCTACACGAACTGGCCCGGCGTCGGCGAGACCGACATCATGACCGACGTCAACGGCCGCAGCCAACTGTCCAACACCCTGCACTGCGGCACCGCCCCCGGCGGAGCGTGCAATGAGTACGACGGCAGGACCAGCGGGTTCGCGACCTGCGCGGGGTGCCAGACGGGCTACCACGAGTACACCCAGGTGATCGACCGCAGCACCACTGACGAGCAGATCCGCTTCTACCTCGACGGCGTGCAGACGTGGGTCGTCCGCGAGAGCCAGGTCGGCGTCACCGCCTGGCAGGCGGCGGTCCACCACGGCTTCTACCTCAGGTTCGACCTGGCGATCGGCGGTTCGCTGCCCAACGCCCTCGCGGGCTTCACCACACCCACCGCGACCACGACGTCCGGCGGCGTCCTGAGCGTCGAGTCGGTCTCGGTGTCGAAGAAGACCGGTTCCGCGCCGGCCGCCATGACCGATCCGGCAACCCCTGCCGGCCCGAGCAACGTCCGGGTCACCGGCGGCCAGGGCAACTGGCAGTTGTCGGTGAACGGCGAGCCGTACGAGATCCGGGGTCTGACCTACGGCCCGCCGCAGGCGGCGGCCGACGGTTATATGCGCGACCTGAAGTCTATGGGCGTCAACACGATCCGCACCTGGGGAGTCGACGACGCGGCCACGCCGACGTTGCTGAACAGGGCCGCCCAGCAGGGCGTCAAGGTGATCGTCGGGCACTGGCTCAACCAGGGCGCCGACTACGTCAACGACACCGCGTACAAGACGAGTGTGAAGAACGAGATCGTCGCGCGGGTCAACACGCTCAAGGGGTACCAGGGCGTTCTCATGTGGGACGTCGGCAACGAGGTCATCCTCACCATGCAGGACCACGGCCTGCCTGCCGCCGAGGTCGAGGCGCGCCGCGTCGCGTACGCGAAGTTCGTCAACGAGGTGGCCGTGGCGATCCACGCCGCCGACCCCAACCATCCCGTCACCTCGACCGACGCCTGGACCGGGGCCTGGCCGTACTACAAGGCGTACGCCCCGGCACTCGACCTGCTCGCGGTGAACTCCTACGGCGCCATCGGCGGCGTCAAGCAGGCCTGGATCGACGGCGGATACACCAAGCCCTACATCCTGACCGAAGGCGGCCCGGCCGGTGAGTGGGAGGTGCCGGCGGACGTCAACGGAGCACCGACCGAGCCGACCGACCTGCAGAAACGAACCGGCTACACCGCGAGCTGGAATGCCATCAAGGCGCATCCGGGCGTGGCCCTCGGCGCCACCGAGTTCCACTACGGCCTGGAGAACGACTTCGGCGGCGTCTGGCTGAACACCTTCACCGGCGGGTGGCGGCGCCTGGGCTATTACGCGCTCAGGCAGGCCTACACCGGTCAGCCGGCGGCCAACACGCCGCCGGAGATCACCGCCATGACCGTCGGCTCGCAGACCGCCGTCCCCGCGGGCGGGCAGTTCACCGTCAGCGTGTCGGCCGCCGATCCGCAGGGGGACGCGATCCGCTACAACCTGATGATGAGCGACAAGCACATCAGCGGCGGCACCGGTTTCCGGCACGTCCGGTTCACCCAGACCGGCCCCGGTCAGTTCTCGGTGACCGCGCCGCAGCAGATGGGCGTGTGGAAGGTGTACGTCTACGCCTACGACGGGCAGGGCAACGTCGGCATCGAGCAGAAGTCGTTCCGCGTCGTGCCCCCGCGGGTCGCCGGCACCAACGCGGCCGTCGGCAGGCCCACCACCGCGTCGACCTACCAGGCGACCGGCGACGGCGGGCCGTTCGATCCCGGTAGGGCCACCGACGGCAGCTTCACGTCCCGCTGGGCGAGTGAGTGGAGCGACCCGCAGTGGCTGCAGGTCGACCTGGGGCAGACGACGGCGATCAAGCACGTCCAACTCGGCTGGGAGTCCGCGTACGGCAAGGCGTACCAGATCCAGACCTCGGCCAACGGCGTCGACTGGGCCACGGTCTACTCGACCACCACAGGTGACGGCGGATTCGACGATCTCGACCTGACCGCCTCGGCCAGGTACGTCCGGGTGAACCTCACCCAGCGTGGGACGGCGTACGGCTACTCGCTCTGGGAATTCGGGGTCTACAAGTAGCACAACGTGATCTACGGCCGGACATCAGGCACGTGGCCCCGCCCATGTGGGGCGGGGCCACGTGGTGGATCAGACGTGAATCCTCCGGTCAGGCGGCGAGGCTGAAGTTTGAGCCTCCGGCGATGGATTCGATGCCGAGGAGGCCGGTGCGGATGGCGACGGGTGTGTTGCGCTGCAAGACGCTGCCGTCGCCGAGTTGGCCGCTGCCGTTGGCGCCCCAGGTGTTGACGGGGCCGTTGGTCAGGTAGGCGATGCTGTGGCTGTCGCCTGCCGCAATGAGCGCAACATCGGTCAGGACGCCGACGCCACCGGGGCCGGCGACGGTGACGGGTGTCGTGCTGCCGACGCCGGCGGCCGGGTTGCCGAGTTGGCCGCTGCCGTTGTTGCCCCAGGATCGCATGGTGGTGTCGGTGAGCAATGCGAGCGTGTGGGAGTTGCCGCCGGCGATGGCTTTGACGTTGCCGAGGACGCCGACCCCACCGACTCCGACGACGGTGACCGGAGTGGGGCTGGTAGCGCCCGCGGCCGGGTTGCCGAGTTGGCCGGCGGCGTTGTCGCCCCAGGTCCTGAGGGTGCCGTCGTTGAGCAGCGCGATGCTGAAGTTGTCGCCGGCCGCGATGGCTTTGACGTTGCCGAGGACGCCGACGCCACCGACTCCGACGACGGGGACCGGGGTGGGGCTGCCGGCGCCGGCGCCCGGGTTGCCGAGTTGGCCGCTGAGGTTGCCGCCCCAGGCCCGGACGGTTCCGTTGGACAGCAGCGCCAGGGCGTGATTCTGGCCGGCGGCGATGGCCACGACGTCGGTCAGGCCGGTGACCGGTGCGGGCAGCGGGTTGATGCCGCCAGCGACGCCGTTGCCGAGCTGGCCCGCGGTGTTGGCGCCCCAGGCCTGGACGGTGCCGTTGCCCAGCCTCGCCAGGCTGAAGTCTTCGCCGGCAGCGATGGAGCGGACGCTGAGCAGCCCGGTCACGGTCCCGGGCGTCGGGTGGTTGGTCGTGGTGCCGTCGCCGAGCTGACCGGAGCCGTTGCCGCCCCAGGCCTCGATCGTGCCGTTCGCCAGCAAAGCCAGGCTGTGGGAGACACCTGCGGAGATGGCGGTGACATCGGCCGCTGTCACTCCGGCCGCCGTCACCGGCGTGTGCCGCTCCGTGGTCGTGGCGTCGCCCAGTTGGCCGCTGCCGTTGGCACCCCAGGCCTTGACCCGGATCGCCTGTGCCGCCGACGCGGGCGACGGTGCGGTGCCCACGATCAGGGCCGCGAGTGTCACTCCGACCGCGACAGAGGCGGCGCGGCGCCGATTTCCCGGAAACGCCGCCGTTGATGAATTCATTGCTCTTCCCCCGAAAGGCACGGATATCTCGTCTGCGACGCCTTTCTCGACGCACATGGTGGATCAGACGATGAGCGGCACGTTAGCAGAATGGCCGGGCCCGATCTGAGAAGCGATCGCCGACGAAATGAACGCGTCTTGGAGCTGGAAACAAATGACTCTTTACGCTTGCTCGGCCATGCGGCATTAGTCGCTGACTTTTCAGGCGGGCGCACATCATGCTTTCGCGCTCATCGGCGTTCTTCCGCCGGATGCGGCAGCGGTGGGCGACGGCGAAACGTGTGCGGCCCCGCCCCTGGTGGGGCGGGGCCGCGTGGTGGATCAGGCGGTGCCTTTTCGGCTGGGCGCAGTTAGCCGGCGAGACTGTGGCCGCCGCCGCCGGCGATGGACTCGATGCCGAGGAGGCCGGTCCGGATGCCGACGGGTGTGTTGCGGGTGGTGGTGCTGCCGTCGCCGAGCTGACCGGAGCTGTTGTCGCCCCAGGTGTTGACGGGGCCGTTGATCTGGTAGGCGATGCTGTGGGTGTCGCCTGCGGCGATGAGTGCGACGTCGCTCAGGACGCCGGTTCCGCCGACTCCCAGGACGGTGACGGGTGTCGGGCTGTCGGGGCCGGTGACGCCGTTGCCGAGCTGACCTGAGCCGTTGTTGCCCCACGCGCGGACGGTGTTGGTGTTCAGCAGCGCGAGAGCGTGGGTGCCGCCGCCGGCGATGGCTTTGACGTTGCCGAGCACGCCGACTCCGCCGACTCCGACGACGGGGACCGGGGTGGGGCTGTTGGGGCTCAGGACGCCGTTGCCGAGCTGGCCTTGGGTGTTGAGTCCCCAGGTCCGGATGGTGCCGTCGTTGAGCAGGGCGATGCTGAAGTTGTCGCCGGCGGCGATGGCCTTGACGTTGCCGAGCACGCCGACTCCGCCGACTCCGACGACGGGGACCGGGACGGGGCTGTCGCCGCCGACCACGCCGGTGCCGAGCTGACCGGAGGCGTTGTCGCCCCAGGCCCGGACGGTTCCGTTGGACAGCAAGGCCAGGCTGTGGTTGCTGCCGGCGGCGACGGCGACCACGCCGGTCAGGCCGGTGACCGGCGCGGGCAGCGGGTTGATGCCGCCGACCATGCCGTTGCCGAGCTGGCCGTTGTCGTTGTCGCCCCAGGCTTGGACGGTGCCGTTGCCCAGTCTCGCCAGGCTGAATTCGTCGCCGGCCGCGATGGAGCGGACGCTGAGCAGGCCGGTCACAGTCCCCGGCGTGAGCTTGTTGGCGCCCACTCCGGACGTGCCGTCGCCGAGTTGACCGGCGCTGTTGCCGCCCCAGGCCTCGATCGTGCCGTTCGCCAGCAAAGCCAGGCTGAAGGTAAAGCCGGCGGAGACGGCGGTGACGTCGGCCGCCGTCACCCCGGCGGCCGTCACCGGCGTGTGCCGGTCCGTGGTTGTGGCGTCGCCGAGTTGGCCGGTGGCGTTGAAGCCCCAGGACTTGACCCGGATCGCCTGCGCCGCCGACGCGGGCACCGACCCGAGTCCAGCCATCAGGATGGCCGTTGCCACTCCGACTGCGGCAGAGGCGGCGCGGCGCCGATTTTTCGGAAACGCCGCCGTAAGTGAATTCATTGCTCATTCCCCCGAAAGACACGGATATCTCGTCTGCTACGCCTTTCTCGACGCACATGGTGGATCAGACGATGAGCGGCACGTTAGCAGCATGGCCATGCTCGATCTGAGGAGGCGATCACCGGGAAAATGAGCGCGTCGCAGGGCCGGGCATGCACAAATGTCAATGTTTCCGCCGTTCGACATTCCTCGTCGAACTTTCAGACCGGTTGCATATGGCGTTTTCGTGCTCATCGGCGTTCTTCTGCTGGAGGCGGCGGGGGCGAAATGTTTGCGGCCCCGCTCTGGTGGGGCGGGGCCGCGGTGGATCAGGCGTGAGCCTTCCGGCTGGGAGCGGCTAGGCGGCGATGCCGAAGAGGCCGCCCCCGGCGATGGACTCGATGCCGAGGAGGCCGGTCCGGATGCCCGCGGGTGTGTTGCGGTCAGTGGTGCTGCCGTCTCCGAGTTGGCCCTCGTTGTTGCGTCCCCAGGTGTTGACGGGGCCGTTGGTCAGGTAGGCGATGCTGAAGTCGTCGCCGGCGGCGATGAGCGCGACGTCGCTCAGGACGCCGATGCCGCCTGGGCCGAGCACGGTGACCGGTGTCGGGCTGTTGCCGCCGGTGACGCCGTTGCCGAGTTGACCGAAGTCGTTGTCGCCCCAGGCTCGGACGGCGCCGCCGATGAGGAGTGCCAGTGCGTGGTCACCGCCTCCGGCGACGGCCTTGACGTTGCCGAGCACGCCGACGCCGCCGACTCCGACCACGGTGACCGGGGTGGGGCTGTCGACACCCACGACACCGTTGCCGAGTTGCCCGTTGGAGCCGTCGCCCCAGGTTCGGACGGTGCCGTCGTTGAGCAGGGCGATGCTGCTGTTGTCGCCGGCGGCGATGGCCTTGACGTTGCCGAGCACGCCGACGCCGCCGGCGCCGAGCACCGGAATCGGGGTGGGGCTGTTGCCGCCGATCACGCCGTTGCCGAGTTGACCGAAGCTGTTGTCACCCCAGGCGCGGACGGTGCCGTTGGACAGCAACGCCAGCCCGTGGTCCTGGCCGGCGGCGACGGCCACCACGTTGGTCAGGCCGGTGACCGGCGCGGGTAGCGGGTTGTCGGGGTCGACCATGCCGTTGCCGAGTTGACCGAAGTCGTTGTCGCCCCAGGCCTGGACGGTGCCGTCGCCCAGCCTGGCCAGGTTGAAGTCGTCACCTGCGGCGATGGCGCGGACGCTGAGCAGACCGGTCACGGTGCCCGGGGCGGAGTGGTCGGTGGTGGTGCCGTCGCCGAGCTGGCCGTTGCTGTTGTCGCCCCAGGCCTCGATGGTGCCGTTGGCCAGCAGGGCCAGGCTGTGGTTGAGACCACCGGAGACGGCGGTGACGTCTGCCATCGTCACACCGGCGGCCGTGACCGGCGTGTGCCGCTCCATGGTCGTGGCGTCTCCGAGCTGGCCGTTGTCGTTGTCGCCCCAGGTCTTGACCCGTAGTGGTTGTGCCGCAGCGGAGGGCAGGGCCCCCGCACCTACCAGCAGGGCCGCCAGCGCGACTCCGACCGCGGCAAAGGCGGCGCGGCGCCGGTTTCCTGGGAATGCCGCTGTAAGTGAATTCATTACTCTTCCCCTGAAAAGCAATTTCTCGTGTCGCGTACGGCGCCTTTATCGCCGCTCATGGTGGATTGAACAATGATCGCGACGTCAGGCGGGCACCCGTATGCCTGGGGGTGAAGCGCGTGCGGCCTTTTCCGCCGCTAATGATGGATCGGCGAATTGATATGTACGGCCGGCGCCGCCGGCCGCCTGAGTTGGATGGGCTCTTCGCGGAGCACGGCGCCGGATGAAAGAGGTACCCAGGCGGCCCCGCTCAGGCGAGCGGGGCCGACTGGTGGGTCAGGTGGTGAATTTCCGGTCAGGCGGCGATGCTGAAGACGCTGCCGCCGGCGATGGATTCGACGCCGAGGATGCCGGTTCGGATGCCGACGGGTGTGTTGCGGGTGGTGGTGCTGCCGTCGCCGAGTTGCCCGGTGCCGTTGGCGCCCCAGGTGTTGACGGGCCCGTTGGTCTGGTAGGCGATGCTGTGGAGGTCGCCGGCTGCGATGAGTGCGACGTCGCTCAGGACACCGACGCCGCCGACTCCGAGGACGGCGACCGGTGTGGCACTGTTGCCCCCCGTGGCCCCGATCCCGAGTTGGCCGCTGCCGTTGGAGCCCCAGGTTCTGACAGTGCCGGCGTTGAGCAGGGCCATGGCGAAGTTCGAACCTCCGGCGACGGCCTTCACGTTGTTCAGGACACCGACGCCGCCGACTCCGAGCACGGTGACCGGAGTCGGGAAGTCGCCGCCGACGGTGCTGTTGCCGAGCTGGCCGAAATCGTTGTCGCCCCAGGTCCGGACGGTGCCGTCGTTGAGCAGCGCGATGCCCATATCGTCGGCGGCGGCGATGGCCTTGACGTTGCTCAGGACTCCCACGCCGCCGGGGCCGACGACAGGGGCGGGAACCGGGTTGCTGCCACCTATGGCTCCGCTGCCGAGTTGCCCCTCGTTGTTGGCGCCCCAGGCTCGGACGGTGCCGTTGGACAGCAACGCGAGGGCGAAGTCCTGGCCGGCCGCGACGGCCACCGCGCCGGTCAGACCGGTGACCGGCGCGGGCAGCGGGTTGATGCCGCCGACCATGCCGTTGCCGAGCTGGCCGTTGCTGTTGTCGCCCCAGGCCTGGACGGTGCCGTTGCCCAGTCTCGCCAGGCTGAAGAAGTCGCCGGCCGCGATGGAGCGGACGCTGAGCAGGCCGGTCACAGTGCCCGGCGTGAGCTTGTCGGCGCCCACTCCGGATGTGCCGTCACCGAGCTGACCGGCGGCGTTGTCGCCCCAGGCCTCGATGGTGCCGTTGGCCAGCAGGGCAAGACTGTGGGCCAGACCCGCGGAGACGGCGGTGACGTCGGCCGCCGTAACTCCGGCCGCTGTCACGGGCGTGTGCCGGTCCGTGGTCGTGGCGTCGCCCAGTTGGCCGCTGTCGTTAGCGCCCCAGGACTTGACCCGGATGGCCTGGGCCGCCGACGCGGGCACCGACCCGAGTCCGGCCATCAGGATGGCCGTTGCCACTCCGACCGCGACAGAGGCCGTGCGGCGCCGATTTCTCGGAACCACCGCCGTAAGTGAATTCATTATTTTCCCCCGAAAGAACAGGTGTGCTTCGATTGCGGCGCCTTTCCCGCCGGTCACGATGGATCAGACAACGAACGAACCAGGACGCTAGCAGAATGGCTGGGTACGGCCCGAGAAAGCGATCGCCGTCAAAATCAACGCGTCGCGCAGCGGAGATATCGGTAGGTCGGATATTTCATCCATAAGATGTTCGTTGAGGCGTTTCGGGTTGATATCCATAGTGCGAGCGGCGTCGGTGGGGTGACACGCATGCGGCCCCGTCCGAATGGGCGGGGCCGTGCGGATGGATCGGATGATGGCCTCTCGGTCAGGCGGCGAGACTGAAGGAGCCGCCACCGGCGATGGACTCGATGCCGAGGAGGCCGGTTGGGATGCCGATGGGTGTGTTGCGAGAGGTCGTGCTGCCGTCGCCGAGTTGGCCGAGGAGATTGGAGCCCCAGGTGTTGACGGGGCCGTTGATCTGGTAGGCGATGGTGTGGAGGCCGCCGGCGGCGATGAGCGCGACGTCGCTCAGGACGCCGACTCCGCCGACTCCCAGGACGGTGACCGGTGTCGGGCTGTCGGGGCCGGCGACACCATTGCCGAGTTGACCTGAGCCGTTGTTGCCCCACGCGCGGACGGTGTTGGTGTTCAGCAGTGCCAGCGCGTGGACGCCACCTCCGGCTATGGCCTTGACGTTGCTGAGCACGCCGACTCCGCCGACTCCGACGACGGTGACTGGGACGGGACTATCGACCATGGCGCCGTTGCCGAGTTGGCCGTTGTCGTTGTCGCCCCAGGCCTGGACGCTGCCGTTGGACAGCCTCGCCAGACCGAATTCGGAGCCCGCTGCGATGGAGCGGACGCTGAGCAGGCCGGTCACGGTTCCCGGTGTGAGCTTGTTGGCGCCCACTCCGGACGCGCCGTCACCGAGTTGACCGAGAGTGTCGTTGCCCCAAGCCTCGATCGTGCCGTTCTGCAGCAGGGCCAGGCTGAAGTTGAGACCACCGGACACGGCGGTGACGTCAGCCGCCGTTACCCCGGCCGCCGTCACCGGCGTGTGCCGCTCCGTGGTCGTGGCGTCGCCGAGTTGGCCGCTGCCGTTGGCGCCCCAGGACTTGACGCGGATCGCCTGTGCCGCCGACGCGGGTGACGATGCGGTGCCCACAATCAGGGCCGCGAGCGTCACCCCGACGCCATTGCTGTCAGGGTACGTCTTGTGGTCGGAAATGAAAGCATAATGTTTTCCCCGAAAAGATGTATTGCCGGATCGGTGACACCTTTTCCGTCACTCCAGATTGAATTGGACGGCGAATGGCACGCTACCAAGATGTGGACACGAAGTAGGAGAACCGGCCGGCTTGCCGGTAGTCCTGTCGCAGTAGATATAAATAGGATGAACGATCTAATTGTGCTAAATGGAATCAATTAAGCTGGCAGATGGCGTTAGAAAGCTGTTTGTAGCGCGAAGTTGCATTATTTTCGACCAAACCGTGCGTGCTCCCGCCCTGTGTGGGCGAGAGTACGCGGGAGGGCGCGAGACTCGCAGATGAGGCTGTAGGCGAAGCCGGCCGAGGTGGAGGTGATTCCGACGCGGCCGGTTCGGATGCCGGTGGGCACGGTCCACATGGTGGTGGTGCCGTTGCCGGGCGGGCCGCTGGTGAATCATGACACCTTGGCGTAACCACCAGAATGACCGGATATATCCGACTCCTAGATCAATGTTTCCCGCTATGTCGCATGTAGGCCGAGGCGGCCGAATTTCCTCTCCGGAAACTCCGACAAATCGCCTTGAGTGGCGTCAGTGATCGCCTCGGAAATGCTCCTCAAGTATCTAAATTGCGCAAGATCAGGAAAGATCGGAGTTAAGTGGTCCACTTTTGTGTCGGCGTAGCATCTATTTGCCGTCATTGAATATGTCCTCGAGTGTTCACGTTTCTCGGCCGGGTATCTCCGGATCGCATCGCTCACTGCGGTGAACTCGGAAATCCATTCTCACTTTGGAGGGAAATCAATTGATTTCTCGTAGGAGTCGGTCGACTTCGGACCCGCGTACCACCGGCCGTCTGCTGATGTGGGCCGTCGCGACGACGGTGGCCTGCGGAGCCGTGGGCCTGTCAGGTTCGATGGCCGCCGGCGCCGACACCGCCATGGCGAAGGCCGTCCCCGCCAGCCAGCAGGACGGAGAACCGTGGCTCGACACGGATGACGTCTCCGGCCTGCCGGCGCCGTTCGCCGCCAACCCGGTGGTCTTCAACGTGACGGCCAACGGCGGCGTCCCGTGGGTCTATGACCCGCGGGAGCCGTCGGGGCAGCCGAGGTGGCAGAACCTTCGACGGGTTCCGGGCAGCCAGGGTGGCAACGTCATCAACATCTCCGTCGCTCAGGGCGACAACTCGGAGTCTCCTGTGGTCGGGACGACCCGCGCCCTGAAGATCACCGCGCGAACCGTTTCCGGTCTCTTCTCCACCACGTGCGGCATCGCGACCGCCGCCACCAATGTCCTGTTCCCGACGGTGGGACCCTTGACCAACTGCAGCGCATGGGCGGCCGTGCCCTCCACCACTCCCTGATACTGAAATCGAGGGAGTAGCGACCAGGACGGACAGCTCCGGGTGCGGGACCGCGCCTCGGAGCTGTCCGTCCTCGTATGTCCAGCCAGTCGTGCCGGGCGGGAGCTTTCCTCGGTCCGGCGGAATATCCCGGCGGCCCGGTCGCTCGCATACGGTCGCCGGAGCACCGCGTGATGAGAGCGGAGGCACGCACAGGGCGGCGTGGTGCCGGATGCCGCGCACGGTGCGCCGGGAGCGGTGTGATTGGGTCATCCCTGTGATGGGGGAAGCGCTCGGACTGATCGCCGTGGGCCTGGCGGCCGGAGTGGTCAGCACGGTGGTGAGCCTGGCGTCGATCGTCTCCTATCCGGCGTTGCTGGCCTTCGGCATCCCGCCGCTCAGTGCGAACGTCACCAACACCGTCGCGCTGATGTTCACCGGTCTGGGCGCGGCCGCGGGGTCACGGCCGGAGCTCGCCGGGCAAGGTCGGTTGGTCCTGCGCCTGGGGTGGGTCACCGCACTCGGAGGTGCGGCCGGGGCGGCGCTCCTGCTCGCGACACCGGCGGAGACGTTCGAGGCGATCGCGCCGTTCCTGATCGCGGGTGCCTCTGTCCTGCTGCTGCTCCGCCGCTGGCGGCCGGGGCACGTACGGCTCGGCGGGGAGAACGGCCGCGCGCTGCGCGTCGCCCTGTTCGCCGTGGCGGTCTATCTCGGGTATTTCGGAGCCGCGGGCGGGATCCTCATGCTGGCGGTGCTCGGCGCGGCACTCGACCAGGCGCCCGCACGGGTCAACGCCGTGAAGAACATCGTGTCCGCCCTCGCGAACGGCGTCGCCGCGATCGGATTCGCGCTGTTCGGACCTGTGCGGTGGACGGCGGTCGCGCCGCTCGCGCTGGGCTTCCTCATCGGAGGCTGGCTCGGTCCGGCGATCGCGCGGCGGCTTCCCGGGCAGGCGCTCCGGATCGTCGCCGCCCTGTGTGGTCTCGGAGTCGCCGCCAAGCTCGCCTTCGACGCGTTCACCGTCTGAGCGGCCGGTTACCCCGGCTCGGTTACCCCGGCTCGGTTGCCCCGGCTCGGCTACCTCAGCTCGGCTACCCCGGCTCGCCGGCCTCGGCGACGCGTGCGCGCAGACGGTCGCGGACCTCCTCGGGTGTGTAGGCCCGCCGCCGGCGTTCCGCCCGCACGACCACGACACCCGTTGCCGCCACGCCCGCGAAGGCCGCGAGTCCGAGCACTTTCCACCACCGCATGTGCCTAGGCTACTGCTGTGCCGGATATGCGGATAAGTCTCGATGAAGCCGTGGAGCTCAGCCGTACGGGGGACGTCTGGGTCTTCCGCGGACGCACGGTGCCGGACCGGGCCATCCAGATGACGACCAACAGCCCTGTCAATCACGTGGGCATGGCCGTCGTCATCGAGGACATGCCGCCGCTCATGTGGCATGCGGAGCTCGGCCGCTCGCTGCCCGACATGTGGTCGGGCACCCATCAACGGGGTGTGCAGCTCCACGACATGCGGGAGGCCGTCCGCGTGTGGGCCGACAGATACGGCCAGCGGGCGTGGCTGCGTCAACTCGAGCCGCCCGCGTCGCGGTCGATGGAGGACGCGGCGCTGCGCGTGATCGCCCGGCTGGACGGCACGCCCTTCCCCTCGACGGCCCAGCTCGCCGGCAGATGGCTGCGCGGACGGCTGCCCAACTTCCTGCGCGGCGACACCGCCCTCGAGACGGCCTACTGCGCCGAGGTCGTCGCGCTCACCTATGAGGCCATGGGGCTGCTTCCCGGGGGCCGCCGCCCGAACTGGTACGACCCCGGCCGGTTCTGGAGCGGCGACGACCTCGCCCTGCTCGGGGGAGCGCGGCTGGGCGGTGAGATCGCGGTCGAGATCCCACCCGCTTCAGCGTCCCGGGCCGCCTCCATCACGCCCTAGCCAAGATTTCACGGAAGCGGTCAACCTTCCGCCCGCGTAGTGCGTCAGGACTAGGCATCGTTCGTACAGACGCAAGATGGCAGGGCCCATGCCTACTCCTGATTTCCGAGGCGACGGCCTCGATGGTCTCCCCGAACAGGACCTGCGGGCCCGCCGCGCGCTCGACGCGGTGCGCCGCCAGGGTCCGGAAGCGGTGGAGGAGGAGACGCTCCGGATGAAGTCCGAACTGGTCCGGCTGTACGGGTGGGAGGGCTACCAGCGGGTCATCTCCAAGATGGAGAGCGACCTGGCCCGGCTGTACGAACGGCCGGCACCGTAGCGGACGTCACCGTCGCAGGGCTGCCCCGAGCTGCGACCGGACGCCCTGGACGAGTTCAGGGGGCCGGGCGCCGTGCCGTACGACCTGGGGGGCGTCACCCGCGGGCTCGTGCCGGAGTTGCAGCGAGCCGACGCCTTCCGGATCCGGTACGACGCGGTGACCCTGCGCGGGCTCCTCCGCCTGCCGAGGCCCGCGAACCGGTATGCGGCCCCGGCGGAGGGAGCCCGATGAAAAGATCAGCGGGGGCGGTTCGCCGATACCATCGGCGGCGGAACGGACGGCTACCCGATGGAGCGACGATGACGCGACCTCTTCCCGACGCGATCGGCCACGCGGAACTCCGGGACCTCGTCATCGGCGGATACACACCGGACACCGGCGGCTCGGGACCGGGGCTGACCCGTGTGCGCGTGGACGCGGCGGGCCGGATGGAGGCCGTCGCGCGGACGGTCGTGCCCGGTCCTTCGTTCGTCACCGCGCATCCCCGGCTGCCGCTGCTCTACGCGGTGCTCGAGCAGGAGGCGGGCGGCGTGGCGGTGTTCTCGGACGACCCCGACGACCCCGACGACTCCGACGGCCCCCGCCTGCTCGCGGAGCACTCCAGCGGCGGCTCCTTCCCCTGCCACGTCGCCGCGGACCCGGCCGGTGCCTGGCTCGCCGTGGCCAACTACGGCGACGGGACCGTCGCGGTCTTCCGGCTCGCGGCGGACGGCATGCCCGAGCCCGAGCCGCTGCTGTTCCCCAACGAGGGACACGGCCCCGACCCGGAGCGGCAGGAGGGGCCGCACGCCCATCAGGCCGTCTTCGGCCCGGACGGCGTGCTCCACGTGAGCGACCTCGGCACCGACGAGATCCGGCGCTTTCTGCCCGACATGACCCCCCACCCCGACGGTCCCGTGCGGCTGACCCCCGGGACAGGGCCGCGGCACTTCCTCCATCACGAGGGCCACTGGTACGTCGCCGGAGAGCTGGACGGGATGGTCGGCGTCTACGACGGCGACTGGCGCGAGGTCGCCCGGGTGCCCGCCAGCGAGAGCGGCATACGCGACCATCCCTCGCACATCGCCGTGTCCGAGGACGGCCGCCATCTCTACGTCGCCAACCGGGGCCCGGACACCGTGACGACCTTCGCGTTCGACGGCGCGCTCCCGGTCCGCGTCGCGGAGGTGCCGGGCGGCGGCGTCTGGCCGCGGCATTTCGCCCTCGACGGCGACCGGCTCTACGTGGCCAACCAGCGGTCGGATGCGATAGCCGTCCTCACGCTGGAGGACGGGATCCCCACGCCGACCGGCACGACCCTCGAGGCCGGCAGCCCCTCCTGCGTCCTCATGCGCTGAAGCGGCCACAGCGTACTGCGGCGCGCGCCGCGTGTCCTGGCGTGCCTTACGGGATGAGCGCGACGCCCCCGACGATCCAGGCCTTGTCGGGCCGGGAGGCGGCGACGGTGCTGTCGGGCCGCCACTGCCGGATGTAGACGAGGCCGGGGTCGACGAGTTCGGTGCCGTCGAAGAAACGCATCACGTCCTCGCGCTTGCGCGGCGCGTCGTCCGCGTTGGGCACGATGCGGCGGAACGCCTCGACGATCGGGCCCACCAGGTCGGGACGGGCGTCGAAGACGGCGTGGCCGATGGCGAGGTGGCTTCCCCGCGCGACGTGGTCGCGCAGGTAGGCGACGCACTTGTACGGGTCGCTCATGTCGGGGAGGTACTGCAGCCGGGCGGGGATCAGCAGCCCGACCGGCTTGTCGAAGTCGATCAGGCGGCGGATGTCGGGGTTGTCGAGCATCTCGGCCGGCTGGAGGATGTTGCCCTTGACGACGCCGGTGTTGGGGTTGGTCGCGAGTATCGCGCGTCCGTGCGTCAGGACGACGGGGTCGTCGTCGACGTAAACGACCCGGGCGTCGGGGATCAGGGACTGGGCGACCTCATGGGTGTTGCGCTGTGTCGGCAGACCGGAGGCCACGTTGACGAACTGCTTGATCCCCTGGTCGACGAGGTAGTGCACCGCACGTTCGAGGAAGTCCCTGACCTCGGTGGCCATGAGCCTGATCTCAGGCGCGATCGTGAGCAGCCGCTCGGCGAGCTCCCGGTCGGCGGCGAAGTTGTCCTTGCCTCCGAGCAGATAGTCGCTCATGCGGGCGATGTTGGCCGTGCTCGTGTCGAAACCCGCCACTCCGCGCCGCTCCGCGCCACCCACAGCAGCCTCCTTGCCGTTGACTGTGCCTTGACGATTATTGCTTAACAAATATCGTTTTGTGCCCAGATAACGCTCGTTAATCCCACCAGAACGACCATGCGTTCTGTCCGACGATCTCTTCGGCGTAATCCACGAGCGTTCCAGGGCCCTGCAGGAGGCTGTCCGGGCAGAAGGTCCAGTGCTCCGCCGCGACGCGGAGCGCGTGATCGAAGGTCGCCGGGGGAGCGGCGATGCTCAGGTCCAGCGTGTTGAAGCCGAGGCCGACCACACGCGCCCCGAACCGCTCCTCCCAGCTGCGCACGACGGCGGCGAGCGGGACGGTCCACTCGTTGTGGTGCAGCGCGCCCTGCCAGCCGATGGCGACGAGCGCGTCCGCCCCCCGGTCCACCGCCGCCAGGCCGAGAGGAGTCCTGCGCTCGGCCACGACCCCGGCGTACCAGTCGGCGACGACGTCCGGGTGCGCGACCGCCTCGCCGGGGTTCGCCAGTCCCGGGCACTCGTCTCCGAACGGCGCCAGGTCCACCTCTCTGTTGGTGAGGTCGCCCCAGGTCTCGGCCATGAACCCCGCGGCCGTGTAGTGGCCGATCTCCGCGACGGAGTCGGGGGCGATCTGCCCGGCCGACCAGGGCTGCACGCCGTCCTCCAGCAGCACCGGCCAGAGTCCCGACCGCTGATGCTCGCTCCGCAGCCGGGCCCACAACCCGGCCTGAACCGGCGCGTCGCTGAGCCAGAACGACGGCCGGTGATGCGTCCGCAGCGTGTCGTACTCGGGATCCGGCCACACGAGGGAGCCGGACGGGAGGTCGATGCCGAACGCCCGCCCGTCGCCTCCGTCGCCGAACAGCAACTCCAGGTCGAGCGGAAGCTGCCGTAGCTCGTGATCCGCCATGCGTCAATAATGTCGGACCTTGTGCGGAGATGCCCGGCGAGGGCCGACTCCCTATGCCATGTCGAGTCGGCAGAGCCCCTCGGCGATGACCTTCGTGGTCAGACGAGTACGGCTGTCGCAGCCCAGTTTGGCGAAGATGTGCTCCAGATGGGTCGTCACCGTCCGCACGCTGAGCACGAGCGCGGCGGCGATCTGCGGGTTGGAGTCGCCCTGGGCGACCCGGGTGAGCACCTCGACCTCCCTGACCGTCAGGTCGTAAGGAAGCTCGCACGGGCGCTCCGCGACGACGGCGCCCTGGATCGCGCCGCGGAACCCGACTCCGGCCCGGTGGATCCGCACCTCCCGCCACCGGCCGTCCCCGTCCAGCCAGAGCCCCCGGCGGGACAGTTCGCGCGAGTCGATGAAGGACCTGGCCAGCTCGGCCATGGCGGGTTCGGACGCGAGCGCCTCCGAAGAGGGCCAGCCGGCGACGTCCCTGCGCCGCCCGCCGCGCTCGAAGGCCGCGGCGCGGAAGCCCGGCGGCAGCCCGAGCGGGTCGATGACGCACCGGGTCATGTCGGTGAGGTGGGCGAGCGCGGGCGAGACGGCGGTGACCACCGCACCCGTCTCCGGTGGGAGGTCGTCTCGCGAGCCGAGATGGAGCAGGCCGGTATAGCGGCCCTCGCTCAGGAACAGCGGTGCGGTGATCCCGGCACGCCACCCGTACGGCTCGAGGTGGCGGCGGAAGTAGCGCTCGGTGCCGGGGGAGCCCATGGCGACCGGCTCCCTGAGGTTCATGGCCCTGCGATAGGGCGCCAGGCGCGCGTACTCCTCGGCCGCGTCGTCGTCCACCCGCCCGTACCCCTCGCACACCAAAGAGCGGTGGCGGCCGGTCGCCGGGTCGAACCCGACGAACTCGTAGGCCTCCACCGGGATGACCTCGCGCAACGCGGCCATCGCACCGTGCGCCCCCTGCCGGGCCACCTGGAATCCCAGCTCCGCGAGGGCCTGGAGGTGGCGCGCGCTCAGGCTGATCCGTTCCATGGGACCTCCATGGTCAGCCTCCCGCACCACAATCTGCAAAGGAATACGTAAAGCTTCCGATGTAGTGGAGTGGCCCGTTATCTACCCTCACCGGCAACACGACGGAGAGACGGGGGCCGATGAAATTCAGCGGAAGAGGGACCGCGGCCCTCGCGGTGGCGGCGGTCATGTTCGGCGGCGCGTGCGGGGGGTCCCCGGCGACGTCGGCGACGAGTGAGTTCTCGGTCGCGCTGACCGAGCCCGACCATCTCACTCCCGGCAACACCTCGAGCAGTTACTCCCAGACCGTGATCGACGCGCTCTTCGACACGCTGGTCTACATCGACGCGCAGGGAAAGCCGCAGATGCGGGCCGCCGAGTCGGTGGCGAGCACCGATCAGAAGGTCTGGACGATCAAGATCAAGCCGGGCCGGAAGTTCGGCAACGGCGAGCCGGTCACCGCCCAGAGCTTCGCCGACTCGTGGAACGCCGCCGCCTACGCCCCGAACGGCTGGACCAACAACTACTACTTCGCCAACATCGAGGGCTACGACGCGCTCAACCCCGAAGAGGGCGATCCGGCGACCGACACCATGACCGGGCTCAAGGTGGTCGACCCGGACACGCTGGAGGTCACGCTCACCGGGCCGTTCAGCCAGTTCCCCGTGACGCTGGCGTGGATGGCGTTCGTCCCGATGCCGAAGGCCGCGTTCAAGGACCTCAAGGCCTACGACCAGGCGCCGATCGGCAACGGCCCCTTCGTCCTCGACGGAGCGTGGCAGCATAACCGGCAGATCAAGATCAAGAAATCCCCGACGTACACCGGTGAGCGCCCGGCGCGTTCCGACGGCGTCCTGTTCAAGATCTACGCCAGCCGCGACACCGCGTACACCGACCTGCGGGCCGACCGGGTCGACCTGCTGCAGACCATCCCGCCGGCGAGCGCGTCCGAGGCGAAGCGGTTGCTCGGCGACCGGTTCCTCGCGACGCCCGGCGGCACGATGGACTATCTCGGCTTCCCGCTGTTCGACAAGCGGTTCGCGAGCGCGGATCTGCGCCGGGCGTTCTCGATGGCCATCGACAGGAAGGCGATCGTGGACGCCGTCTTCAACGGCGCGTTCCAGCCCATGTCGTCGCTGCTCGCGCCACTGGTCCCCGGATACCGGGCGGACGCCTGCGGCGAGGCCTGCGTCTACGACCCCGCGAAGGCCAAACAGCTCTTCGACCAGGCGGGCGGATTCAGCGGCACCCTGAACCTCTACTTCTCCAACGCCGATCCCAGCTATGAGCAGTGGATGACGGCCGTCGCCAACCAGCTCAAACAGAACCTCGGCATCAAGGACATCACGTTCAAGAAGCTCCCGGCCGCCGACTACCTCCCGACGCTCCGGGCGCACAAGCAGGACGGCCCGTACCGCAACAACTGGGTGATGGACTACCCGAGCCCGCAGGACTACCTCGAGTACATGTGGGGCGCGGGCAACCGGATGGGCTGGGAGAACAAGGAGTTCGACGACCTGATCAAACAGGCGAACGCGGCGCCGAGCTTCGACGCCAGCCTGCCGATCTACCAGCAGGCCGAGGACATCGCGCTCGCCGAGATGCCGATGATGCCGCTGTGGAACTGGCAGGACCAGATCGGCTACTCCACCCGGCTCGGCGACGTCCAGATCACCCCTTACAGCGCCAACCTCGACAAGATCACGGTCAAGCGGCAGTGAGGTACGCCGCGCACCGCCTGGCCCAGGCCGTGCCGGTGTTCTTCGCGACCACCTTCGTGATCTACGCGATGGTGTTCGTGCTCCCCGGCGACCCGATCCTCGCGCTCGCCGGGGACAAGCCGGTGCCGGACCAGGTGCTGGACGTCATGCGGGAGCACTACCACCTCGGCGACCCGCTCCTGGTCCAGTACGGCCGCTACATGCTCGGCCTGCTGCACGGCGACCTCGGGGAGACGTTCACGGGTCAGCCGGTGAGCGAGCTCCTTCAGGACCGCTGGGGGGTGACCGCCCAGCTCGCGACGACCGCCTGGATCTTCGAACTGGCCGTCGGCGTCGGCCTCGGCGTCGTCGCCGCGGTGCGGAGAGGCGGGGTCGCCGACACCGCCGTCCTCGCCGGGACGACGTTCGTCATCGCGGCGCCGGTGTTCGTCGTCGGCTACACGGCCCAGATCGTGCTCGGGCTCAACCTGGGGCTGTTCCCGACGGCGGGGACCGACGAGGGCTGGCCGGGCAGCTACCTGCTGCCCGGAATGGTCCTCGGCTCGTTCGGGCTCGCCTACGTCGCCCGTCTCACCCGGACCTCCCTGGTGGAGAACCTCCGGTCCGACTACGTCCGTACGGCCACGGCGAAGGGCCTGCGCAGAAGACGGGTCGTCGGCCTGCACGCCCTGCGCAACTCGCTCATCCCGGTGGTGACCTTTCTCGGGGTCGACTTCGGCAACCTGATGGCGGGGGCGGTCGTCACCGAGGGCATCTTCAACCTGCCGGGGATCGGCCAGCAGGTGTTCCAGTCGATCCAGCTCCAGGAGGGGCCCGTCGTCGTCGGCGTCACCACCGTGCTCGTCATGATCTTCATTGCGGCCAACCTGGCCGTCGACCTCCTGTACGGCCTGCTCGACCCGAGGATCCGCCGTGCTCGCGCGTGACGCCTGGCGGGAGATGCGCGGCCGGGTGGTGTTCTGGCTGTCCGCGGTCGTCCTGGCCGTCGCCGTCGCGATGGCGGCCGTCCCCGGCGTCTTCGCGGCCATGGGCCCCAACGACGGCTGCGACCTGCGCATGTCCAAGAAGGGCCCCGCATCCGGCGCGGCCTTCGGCTACGACCTCCAGGGATGCGACTACTGGTCGCAGATCGTCCACGGCACACGGGCGTCGATCATGATCGGCATCGCGGTCACGGTCGCCGCGCTGGCCATCGCGATCGTGCTCGGCCTGCTCGGCGGGTTCTATGGGGGTCTCCTCGACGCGCTCATCTCGCGGGTGACCGACGTGTTCTTCGGCATTCCCTTCGTGCTGGGCGCCACGGTCGTCCTGGTGGCCTTCCCCGACCACGGCATCTGGGCGATGACGCTGGTGCTCGTCCTGCTCGGATGGACCACGATGACCCGCCTGATGCGCGGCCAGGTCATCGCCGTCCGGAACATGGACTTCGTCGAGGCGGCCCGCATGCTGGGCGCGAGCGACCGGCGGATCATGTTCCGGCACATCCTCCCGAACGCGATCGCGCCGGTCTTCGTGGTGGCCATGCTCAACGTCGGCAACGTCATCGCCGGCGAGGCGACCCTCGACTACCTGGGCGTCGGCCTGCAGTACCCCGACGTCTCATGGGGCCTGCAGCTCAACGTGGCCCAGTCGTTCTTCGCCGAGTACCCCCACCTGCTGATGTTCCCCGCGTTGTTCCTCACCGCGACCGTGCTGAGCTTCCTCACGCTCGGCGACGTCGTCCGCGACGCCCTGGACCCCCGCCTCCGCTGACCCGCCGGGGCCCAGGGCAGGCTCACGGGGCGCCGGTGCGGGTGGCGCCCTCCGGCCAGAGGATCCTGACCTCTATCGAGCGCCGCCGCGCCGCGCTGACGACCTCGGCCGTGCCGCCCTGCCCCTGCGCCGGCCGGCCGTCCCACACCGCGATCAGCAGGTCGACGTCCACGAGCAGGGCCGTGTTCGCCGCGTGGTAGGTCGCCGGAGTGGGGGCGTCGTACGGCAGGTGGAGGACCCTGCGCGCCAGCCCGAGCAGCCGCTCGAACGCCGCGCGGTCACGCGCGGGCAGGCAGCCGCCGTAGTCGCGGGCTGGGACGATCGCCTCCAGCGTCCCTCCCAGGCGCAGCACCAGGTCGGCGAAGATCTGGTCGGCGCCGGGGGCCAGGCACGAAACCCCGACGATGGCGGGAGCGTGCTCGGCGAGCTCCCGCCGCATCGCGGAGCCCACCAGGTCGGTGGTCGCGGGGGTCAGGTCACGGTGGCCGGTGACCGCCACACGCAGCCCGTCGCCCATGGTCCACCTCCCATGAACGTTTCTACCCGCTCGTGAGGCCGCCCGCGCCCGCGGATTCCGTGGGGGAGTCCGCCGCTGTTTCCGTGCCCGACCGCGCGCCCGGCTCTGTGGCCGGCTCCGCGGCGAGCAGCCGGTCGAGCACACGGACGCCGAACTCGAGGCCCTCGACGGGGACCCGCTCGTCCACGCCGTGGAACATGCCGAAGTAGTCGAGACCGGGCGGCAACAGGAGGGGGGCGAAGCCGTACCCCCTGATGCCGATCCTGGCGAACGACTTGGCGTCGGTCCCGCCCGTCATGACGTACGGCACGGGCCTGCCCGTGGGGTCCTCCGCGAGCAGGGCTGCGGCCAGGTCGTCGAAGAGCCCGTCGGCGGGGGAGGACACGCCCTCCTCGAAGCTGACGAACTCCCGGGTGACCTTGGGCCCGAGCAGCCGGTCGATCGTCGCCAGGAACTCCTCGCGCATGCCCGGGAGGAACCTTCCGTCGACGTGGGCCTCGGCCGTGCCCGGGATGACGTTGACCTTGTATCCCGCGTCGAGCATCGTCGGGTTGGCCGAGTTGCGCAGCACGCCCTTGAACAGGATGCCCGCACGGGGGAGCCGCTCGATCTCCTCGTCCAGCCGTTCGAGGTCGATCGGCGTGCCCAGGGCTTGGGACAACTCGTCGATCAGCCGGGCCACCTCGGGCGTGAGCCGTACGGGCCACCGGTGGTCGGCGATCCTGGCGACCGCCCGGGCGAGCTCCGCGACCGGGTTGTCCACCGCGGGCTTGGAGCCGTGCCCGGCCACTCCCCGCGCGGTGAGCCGCATCCACGCCGTGCCGCGCTCGCCGACGGCGATCGGATAGATCCGGGTGCCGCCGTCGTGCCAGCTGAAGCCGCCCGATTCGCTGATGGCCTCGGAACAGCCTTCGAACAGGTCACGATGCCGCTCGACCGCGTGGCCCGCGCCGTACTCGCCGGTCGCCTCCTCGTCGGCGAGGAAGGCCAGCACGAGGTCGCGCTTGGGTCGCCGGCCCTGTCTCGCCCAGGCGAGCGTCATGGCCAGCGTGCCCTTCATGTCGACGGCGCCCCGGCCGTGCACGCACCCGTCCAGCACCTCCCCGGAGAAGGGGTGGATCCGCCACTCGGACGTGTCGGCGGGAACCACGTCGAGGTGCCCGTGGATCAGCAGCGCGTCGTCGCTGTCCCCGGGGATCCGCGCGACGACGCTCGTCCGCCGCGGCGCCGACTCGAACAAGATCGGCTCGATGCCGGCCTCGTCGAGCAGCCCCGCGACGTACTCCGCGGCCCGCCGCTCACCCGGCCCGTCGCCCGTGCCGTCGTTGGTGGTGTCGATCCGCAGCAGGTCCGAACAGATCGTCGCCACGTCGGTCATGTCGTCTCCTCGCCTCGTCCGCCCATGTCGGGGGCGCCTGGGCCTTCCAAGGTAAGGGAGGGAACCTCCGGCGTCGGAAAGCCGAAGATCAGGCCGTAGAAGGCGAGTTCTGTCTCCAGGACGGCGACGATCGTCTCCTCGCGCCGCCATCCGTGCTGTTCCCCGGGGAAGGTGCGGTACGCCCACCGGCCCCCGTGCCGCGCCAGGGCCGCGGCGAACCGCCCGGACTGGGACGGGTCGACGACCGCGTCCTCCAGGCCGTGCATGAGCAGAGCCGGACCGGACGCCCGGCCGGCGTGCAGCAGGGGGGAGCGGTCGGCGTACCGCCGGCCGGCCTCGGGAAGCGGTCCGATCAGCCCGTCCAGGTACCGCGACTCGAAGTCGTGCGTCTCGGCCGCCCAGCCCTCGGGGTCGGAGATGCCGTAGTGCGAGACCGCGCCGCAGAAGACGTCGCTGTGCACGAGGGCGGCCAGCGAGGTCCATCCGCCGGCGCTGCCGCCCCGGATCGCCACCTTCTCCGCCCGCCCCGACGCGATCAGCCACCGTGCCACGGTCTCACTGTCGCGGACGTCCACGACCCCCCAGTTGTGCCTGAGCCGCTCGCGGTAGGCCCTGCCGTACCCGGAGGAGCCGCCGTAGTTCACCTCCGCGACGCCGATGCCCCTGCTCGTGAAGTAGGCGACGGTCAGATCGAGGATCGGGGCGGCCGAGCTGGTCGGGCCGCCGTGGACGAAGACCACGTACGGCGCGCGTCCGTCAGGCCGCGCGCCGCCCGCCGGTCCGCCGTCGGGGACCCCCGCGGCGCCGCGCGGCGCGTAGAGGTGGACGTGCACGCCGTCGACCGTCACCGGCTCAGGCGTGGGCAGCAACTCGCCCGGCGGCAGCGTCTTGCCCGCCGACAAGACGGTCCGCGCGCCGGTCTCCACATCGATGCGGACCACTTCATGCGGCCTGTACGGCGACGCGCCCACGCCGAGCGCGTACCGGCTGTCGGCGGACACCGTCGGGCTCCAGAACGCGTAGGAGCCGCCGATGTCCCTGATCGGCGTGCCCGCCTCGGGGTCGTCGATCACGCCGAGGCGGCGCTCGTCCGCCGTCCCGTGCATGGCGACGATCCTGTGGCCGGCGAGGGCGAAGAAGGTGTTCCCGATCCTCCAGGAGGCGTCCCCGAACTCCTGGTCCGCCGGGGTCAGATTGCGGCTCGTGCCGTCCATGCCGACGAGGTGGATGTTCCACCACCCGGTCGGGTCGGCCACCGCGTAGAGGCTGCCGGAGTCGCGCCACTCGGCCTGCACGATCGAGGTGCGGCCGTCCCCGCCGCCCATGAGGACCCGGTATGGGCCGCCCTCTGCCGGCGCGACGCAGAGCTCTGTGGCGTCCCACGGCATGTCCGGGTGATTCCAGCCGATCCACGCGATGTGCTGCCCGTCAGGCGAAATCCGTGGATTCATCAGGAAGTGATGAGACTTGATCAGGCTGCGTATCGGGGAGACGCCGTCGAGGGGAACCGCCACGATCTCCCTCGTGACCTCGCGACCGCCGCCGATCTCACGGACGCACAGGATCTCGCCGCCCTGCCCCCCGCTCTCCCCGTCGCCGCGTCCGTCTCCGTCTCTGTCGTCGTCTCCGTGCTCGTCTCTGGGCCTGCCTTCGTGGACGACGAGGTCGCCGTAGCGCGCCGGGCCCTCCGGAGTGAGCGGGACGGGCTCCTCGCCCGGGGCGCACACGTAGATCCGCCCGTCGTCCCAGTTGGTGAAGATCAGCCGGCCCCGGTGCGATCGCCATGATCGCCCGCCGTACTCGATGACCCTGTTCCTGGCATTCCAGCCCTGCGGGAGCACGTCCTCGACCATCCCGCTCGCCGTCCTTCGTACGACGCAGCGGCGGCCGCCCTCATGGGGCCGCGACTCATCCCACCAGGCCTCATCGCCTGATATTTCGACCCAAAGTGGATGGTCATCCGTACGAGCGACGTCGGAGGCGTGAATTCTCACCAGTTTCCCTCGGAGTCTGGAAGTGGAATACCGGGCGGATGCACCACATGGACGATGCCCCCGCTGCCTCGCTGCCAGACCCCCTCGAAGGCGGCGCGCGGGTAGATCCTCCGCACGGTGTCGTCCGTCGGCGCCGCGGGGTCGTTGACGACCACGTCGCCTTCCGGGGTGAAGCCGACGACCACCATGAGGTTGCCGCTCGTCGAGTATCCCGAGCCGGGCAGTTCGTGATCCCGGAAGGACTGCGAGGTGATGACCGGGATCGCGGCCGAGATGAACCTCTCCAGCTCGTTCAGCGAGCGCAACCGGGTCACGAACCCCTCGAGCCCGTAGCGGCCCGCGTACGCGACGCAGAAGGGCCAGTTGCCGGTTCCCTGGTAGCTGTGGTCGTACACGTCGCGGGCGGCATGGTCGACCGACGGGCACGGATCGCCCGGCCGGACCCAGCTCAGCTCAGCCGGTGCGGGCCCCCGCCCCCAGTAGCCCAGCACCATGGCGAGCGAGGCGGGCCCGCACCACGAGTCCCCGCCCCCGTCCCATTCCGGGTAGTGCCCGCTGTGGCTCTTCTGCGACCTGGGCGGCACGTCCAGTTCGACGCCGGCGGTTCCCGGCGCGCTCGGCCGGCTCCCCGGCCGCACGGCCGACGCCATCACGCCGATCGAGCCCACACGGGCGCCCTCGCCGTGCAGGGTGACCCGGATCCGGTAGGCCGTGACGGGCCGGGCGGCCACGAAGGTGTCCACCGCGACGTCGCCGTCCCCGTCGCCCTGGCCGGGCAGGGAGGTGCGGTGGATGTCGGCGTCGCCCTCAGCCCAGCGGGCCATCACGTACCACTTGGTGAGCGCGCCGCTCGTCGTGCGGGCGCGCAACTCGATCTCCAGCCACGTACCGGGGGGCGTCCGCGCGATCCACGAAGGCACCAGAGCGGTCGCGGGGAAGCCGATCTCCCGCTCCTCGGAGGTCCATCGGACGTACGGCCAGGCCGTGGTCCTTCCGGCCCCGAAAGGGTCGGTGTATGTCGCCACCCCGCTCTCCCGCGGTTCGACGGCCCACCGGTGAAGGACGACGCGGCTCAGTCCGGCCGGTAGCAGGGTGACCACCTCGCCGATTGTTGTTTCCACCCTGATGGGGCACATCGGATGGTTTACGTATCCGTCATGTGGAACGTTACATGGCTGTCTCGCGGTAGCTCACGGTGACCGTCCATCGCCAGGCGGGGTGCGACGCCTGGCGGCCGGCACGGCGGAGGGGCTCCCGTGGAACCCCTCCGCCGTCTCGCAGGCCGCGTTCGGACAGCGCCCTGCCGCTCAGTCGAGCGGCGCGACGACCGTCCCCGCGCCGACAGTCCTGCCGCCTTCACGGATGGCGAAGCCGAGGCCCGCCTCGATCGCCACCGGCCTGCCCAGCTCGACCGTCACTTCGACGGTGTCGCCCGGCAGCGCCACAACCGCGCCGGGCTCCGCGCCGTCTCCCGGTCCCGTCAGTTCCATCCGGCCGGGCACGTCGGCCGTCCGGAGGAAGAACTGCGGGCGGTAACCGCTGACGACGGCCGTGTGACGCCCGCCCTCGGCGGCCGTCAGCAGGTACACCCTGGCCGTGAACCGCCGGTGAGCGGTCTGGCTGCCGGGGGCCGCCAGCACCTGGCCGCGCCGCACCTGCTCGCGGCGGACACCGCGGAGCAGCAGGGCGGCGTTGTCGCCGGCCTCGCCCCTGTCCATGGTCTTGCCGAAGGTCTCCACCCCGGTGACCACGGCGGTGACGCCATCGCCGATCCCGACCGCCTGAACGGTGTCGCCGACCTCGACCGTGCCGCGCTCGATCGCCCCGGTGACGACCGTCCCGCGGCCGGTGACGCTGATGACGTTCTCCACCGGCAGCAGGAAGGGCGCGTCCGTGTAGCGGACCGGCACGGGGACGGTGTCGTCGACGGCCTCGAGCAGGGCCACGATGGACGCCTCCCACTCCGGGTCGCCCTCGAGCGCCCGCAGCCCGGACACCCGCACGATCGGGACGTCGTGGTAACCGTGCTCGGCGAGCAGGTCCCGCAACTCCAGCTCGACCAGGTCGGCCAGCTCCGGGTCCGCGCCGTCGGCCTTGTTGAGCGCGACGACGACGTGCTCCACCCCCACGCGGTGGGCGAGCAGCACGTGCTCCCTGGTCTGCGGCATGATCCCGTCCAGGGCGGACACCACGAGGATCGCACCGTCGAGCTGCGCCGCCCCCGTGATCATGTTCTTCACGTAGTCGGCGTGGCCCGGCATGTCGACGTGGGCGTAGTGCCGGGTGGCGGTCTCGTACTCGACGTGGGAGATGTTGATGGTGATCCCCCGCATGGCCTCCTCAGGAGCCCGGTCGATCCGGTCGAACGGCACGTACTTCGCGCCGCCCCGCTCGCTGAGGACCTTGGTGATGGCCGCCGTCAGCGTCGTCTTGCCGTGGTCGACGTGCCCCATCGTCCCGATGTTGAGGTGCGGCTTGGCCCGTACGTAGGCCTGCTTGGCCGTGTTGGTGGCCATGTCCCTTTCCTTCGATGCTCGTCTGAGATCGTGACCCGCGCGGAATGGTCGACCCTTCCCCGCCGGGTCACTGAGGACGAACGGGAAAGGGTCAGCGCTCCGCGCCGTCGAGCGGCATCGAGGCACGCGCCGGTGCGCCCGCGGTGGCGGGCGTCACGAGGAGGGCGTGCCGGAACATGCGTTCATGATCCCGTGGCAGCCGCAGGCGGGGCAACCGGTTTTCCGCGGGACCGGCTGCTCAGAGGTAGAGCCCCGTTTCCGCGGAAACGGCGGGAACCGCGGAGGGCTCGGGCGCCCGGCCCTCGCGGAGGGCGAAGAGCTCGGCCAGCGTGGCGCCGTCCGCCCCGATGCCCTCGCGGCCGCCGAGCCAGGTCGCGGCCTGCTCGGCGTCCAGCTTGCCGACCTCGATCTGGGCGAGACATCTGCCGGGCCGTACGACGGCGGGGTGCAGCCGGTCGAAGTCCTCGTTCGTCGTGATGGCGACGAGAACGTCCCTGCCCTGCCCGAGCAGGCCGTCGGTCAGGTTGAGCAGACGCGACAGGCCCTGGCCCGTCGACTGCTTGGCCTCGGTGCGGATCAGCTCGTCGCAGTCCTCCAGGACGAGCAGCCGCCAGCGGGACTCCTCCTGGTCGGGCCCGTCATGGCCGACCGCCACGCTCATCAGGTATCCGGGACTGCCGAAGAGCAGTTCCGGGTCCAGAACGCAGTCGACCTGGCACCATGACGCCCACTCGCGCGCGAGGCTGCGTAGCAGCGTCGTCTTCCCCGTGCCCGGCGGGCCGTGCAGCAGCAGGAGCCTGCCGGTGATGTCGTCCGGAGTGACGGCCATGAGACCGTCGAGCCGGCCGGCGGCGGCGCGCGAGTAGTTCCGGCGCACCGACTCCCACGTGGACGTGCTGATCGGCTTGTTGGAACGGCGCGGCCCGTGGGCGGACATCCACCAAAAGCCCATCTCGACGTGATCGTCGTCGTCGGGCGCCGGTTCCTCGGCGTCGCGGATCGCCTCTTCGAGGACCGAGCAGACCAGGTCCTCGCTGACGGCGGTGACGGTGACGGTGGCCGACCGGTTGCCGTGGCGGACCACGCGGAGCATCCAGCCGTCACCCTCGATGAGCCTGGACTCGGGACCGTCCACGTGCTGGGCGACACGCAGCACGCGCCCGCCCGCGGCGGTGAGCAGGGCGTCGGAGCGCACGCGGTCCAGGTTGGCGGTGCGCGACCACGGCTGGGCGCCGGTCGCGAAGGGCGACAGGGCCAGGGCGTCGATGACGTCGGCCGGGCTGTCACCGTCGTCCAGCCACACCCGCATCGGCAGGGATTCGGGCACCGGACGCGGCGCGGCCGCCGGAACCGGCTCTGAGCTGGGGGAGAAGTGAACCTCCTTAAGAACGGACATGTTTCCATGATCTCCGGCAGTGATCCCGATGTCGATTGATTTACCGGAGTCGTCGGCATTGCCGAGTGTTTAGGCAGGCGGATATCGGTAAAAGTGCATACCTGTTGGACCGATCCCGATTACGATCAATCCGCAAATTTAATCCCCCTGGTGGAGAACGCTGTGGCCATCGATCTCGTGACCCGTGCCGAATGGGGAGCCCGCGCCCCCAAAGGTTCCTACTCCTCACTCGCCTCCACGAAGGGCGTCAAGGTCCACTACACCGGCGGGCGGGTCGACCCCGCGATCGTGGACGACCACAAGAAGTGCGTCGCCATGGTGAAGTCGATCCAGAACTTCCACATGGACGGAAACGGCTGGCTCGACATCGGCTATTCGATGGTCGCCTGCCCGCACCGGAAGGTCTTCGTCGGGCGCGGGCCCAAGCACCTGCCCGCCGCCAACGGGGCCGGGCTCAACTCCGGCCACTACGCCGTGCTCGCCCTCGTGGGCAACTCCGGGCTCGTCAAGCCGAGCGACACCCAGCTTCTCGCGATCCTCGACGCGATCGAGTACCTCCGCGACAAGGGGAACGCGGGCAAGGAGATCAAGGGGCACCGCGACGGGTACGCGACCGACTGCCCGGGCGACCAGCTCTACGCCTGGGTCAAGAAGGGCGCCCCCCGGCCTGGCGGCGGCACCCAGAGCCCTCCCCCCTCGACGCAGGCGCCCAAGTACCCCGGCCGCCTGCTGAGGTACCCGCCGATCATGCAGGGCGACGACGTCCGCAAGTGGCAGGCCCAGATGAAGAAGATCGGCTACGACATCGTCGCGGACGGCTACTACGGGCCCAAGTCCAAGGCGGTGTGCGTCAAGTTCCAGAAGGAAGAGCGTCTGGAGGCAGACGGGATCGTCGGCCCGATCACCTGGAAGGCGTCGTTCGCCGCCAAGTGATCAGGTAAGTGATCAGGCAAGTGATCTGGACTGCGGGAGAAGACGCAGGTCCGGCCGGGCCGGCCGTACGCCCCGTCGCAGCGGGACGCGGCCGGCCGGAACGGCCACGACACGCTAGGCGGGGGCCCATGGCGTTGATCGCCCCGGGCTCGGCTTAGCATCCGGTGCATGACGGTGCCGCCTCACGATCTCGCCGACCTCGTCTCGGACTTCCCGCCCGCCTCCCGGGAGCAGTGGCGGGACCTCGCCTTGGGCGTGCTACGGAAGTCCGGGCTCGCCGTTCCGGCTGACATGCCCGGCGAGGCCGCCGGCCCAGGCGGCTCCGGTGACGCCGCCGGGGTGGAGGCGGCCCTGTCCACCACGACCTACGACGACGTCCGGATCGCTGCGCTCCACGACCCGTCCGACCTCCCGGAAGGGCCGCGCGTCGTCCGCTCGACCGGCCGGTGGGACGTACGGCAGCGGCACGCGGATCCCGATCCCGACGTCACCCGGGCGGCGATCCACGCCGATCTCGAGAACGGCGCCACGTCGATCTGGCTCGACCTCACCGCCCTGGACCCCACGGCGCTGCCCGACGTGCTGCAGAACGTCTACCTCGACCTCGCCCCCGTGGTCCTCGACGCGGGCAGCCGCACGGGCGAGGCCGCGGAGATCTTCCTCGACCTCGCGGCGGGGACGGCACTGGCGGGAGGCAATCTGGGCGCGGATCCGATCGGCCTCGCCGCACGGTCGGGCGTGCCCGCCGGCGACATGGGAGGGGCGGTCTCGCTCGCCCGCCGGTGCGCGGACGACCACCCCGGCCTGCGCGCGATCACCGTCGACGCGCTCCCCTACCACGACGCGGGCGGCGGCGACGTGGAGGAACTCGGCTGTTCGGTCGCGACGGGGGTGGCCTACCTGCGCACGCTGACGGACGCGGGGATGCCCGTCGAGCGGGCGCTGGAACAGCTCGAGTTCCGGTACGCGGCCGGCGCGGACCAGTTCCTCACGATCGCCAAGCTCAGGGCGGCCCGGAGGATGTGGGCCCGTGTCGTCCAGGTGGTCGGCGGATCGGCGGAGCAGCGCCAGCACGCGGTGACCTCCTCGGCCATGATGACCGTCCGCGACCCCTGGGTGAACATGTTGCGCACCACCCTCGCGTGCTTCGGCGCGGGCGTGGGCGGGGCCGACGCGGTGACCGTCCAGCCGTTCGACGCGTGCCTGGGCCTGCCGGACGGGTTCGCCAGGCGGATCGCCCGCAACACCCAGTCGCTGCTCATGGAGGAGTCGAACGTCGCCCGGGTGATCGACCCGGCGGGCGGTTCCTGGTACGTCGAGCGGCTCACGGCCGACCTGGCGGACAAGGCGTGGGGGTGGTTCCAGGAGATCGAGGGAGCGGGCGGGATGGCCGACGCGCTGGAGCGGCTCGTCCCCGAACGGCTGGCGGCCACCCGGGCGAGCCGGGCCGCGAACATCGCGCACAGGCGCGACCCCATCACGGGCGTCAGCGAGTTCCCCGACCTGAAGGAACGCCCGGTCACCCGGAAGGGCGGCCACGGGCTCGCGCGGAGGGCCGTGCACGGAGGGCTTCCCGCCGTGCGGTACGCCGAGGAGTTCGAGGCGCTGCGCGATCTGGCCGACGCACAGGAGGCCCGCCCCACCGTGTTCCTCGCCACCATCGGCCCCGTGGCCGTCCACACGGCACGAGCCTCGTTCGCGGCCAACCTCTTCGCGGCCGGAGGGATCGCGACCGTGACCAGCGGGCCGGGCACCGACCCTGCGGCCATGGCCGAGGCCTTCCGCGACTCAGGCACCTCCGTCGCGTGCCTGTGCTCCAGCGACCGCCTGTACGGCGAGCACGCGGCGGCCGTGGCGGGTGCGCTCAGGGAGGCGGGGGCCGCCACGATCTGGCTGGCGGGAAAGGGCCACTATGAGGGTGTGGACGCCACGCTCCACGCCGGATGTGACGCGCTCGACGTGCTCCGCACGACCTTCGACGACCTGGGAGTGAGCCGATGATTCCGGATTTTTCGGCAATTGGGCTGAAGTCGGAGGCGGAAGCCGTACCGGATCTCGGTGACCGGCCCGGCGCCGGTGCGCCTGATTCCGATGCGCCCGGATCCGGCGAACAGGTGTGGGAGACGCCCGAGGGGATCGCGGTGAAGCCGTTGTACACGGCCGCCGACCTCGACGGGCTGGACTACCTGCCGACCTATCCGGGCATCGCGCCGTTCCTGCGCGGGCCGTACCCCACCATGTACGCCACCCAGCCGTGGACGATCCGCCAGTACGCCGGGTTCTCCACGGCGGAGGACTCGAACGCCTTCTACCGGCGCAACCTCGCCGCCGGGCAGAAGGGCCTGTCCGTCGCCTTCGACCTCGCGACCCACCGGGGCTACGACTCCGACCACCCCCGGGTCGCGGGCGACGTGGGGATGGCGGGGGTGGCCATCGACTCCATCTACGACATGCGGCAACTGTTCGACGGGATCCCCCTCGACCGGATGAGCGTGTCGATGACCATGAACGGCGCGGTGCTGCCGATCCTCGCGCTCTACATCGTGGCGGCCGAGGAGCAGGGGGTGACGCCCGACCGGCTCGCGGGGACCATCCAGAACGACATCCTCAAGGAGTTCATGGTCCGCAACACCTACATCTACCCGCCGGGCCCGTCGATGCGGATCATCTCCGACATCTTCGAATACACCTCGCGGAACATGCCGAAGTTCAACTCGATCTCGATCTCCGGCTACCACCTCCAGGAGGCGGGGGCGACGCTCGACCTGGAGCTCGCCTACACGCTCGCCGACGGAGTGGAATACCTCCGCGCGGGCGTGGGGGCCGGGCTGGACATCGACGCGTTCGCGCCGCGCCTGTCGTTCTTCTGGTGCATCGGCATGAACTTCTTCATGGAGGTCGCCAAACTCCGCGCCGCCCGCCTGCTCTGGGCGACTCTGGTCAGAGGCTTCGGCGCGAAGAACCCCAAGTCGTTGTCGCTGCGGACGCACAGCCAGACCTCCGGCTGGTCGCTGACCGCGCACGACGTCTTCAACAACGTGGTCCGCACCTGCGTCGAGGCGATGGCCGCCACCCAGGGGCACACCCAGTCCCTGCACACGAACGCGCTGGACGAGGCGCTCGCGCTGCCGACCGACTTCTCGGCCAGGATCGCCCGCAACACCCAGCTGCTCCTCCAGCAGGAGTCGGGGACCGGCAGGGTGATCGACCCCTGGGGCGGCTCCTACTACGTCGAGCGGCTGACCGCCGAGCTCGCGCGCAAGGCGTGGGGCCACATCCAGGAGGTCGAGCAGGCGGGCGGCATGGCCCGCGCCATCGGTGAGGGGCTGCCCAAGCTCCGCATCGAGGAGGCCGCCGCCAGGACCCAGGCCAGGATCGACTCCGGCCGCCAGCCGGTCATCGGGGTCAACACCTTCCGCCCCGAGGCGGACGAGCCCATCGAGGTGCTGAAGGTCGACAACACGGCCGTGCGGAACCAGCAGATCGAGAAGCTGCGCAGGCTCCGTGAGGAGCGCTCACCCGCCGCGGTGGCCGAGGCGCTGGAGGCGCTGACGAAGGCGGCGGCCGGTGGCGGAAACCTGCTGGAGCTTGCGGTGGCCGCCGCCCGTGCCAAGGCCACCGTCGGGGAGATCTCGGACGCGCTGGAGAAGGTCTTCGGACGGCACGCCGCGGAGATCCGTACGATCTCCGGTGTGTACCGCCAGGAGGCCGGCGACGCGGTGGACGAGGTCCGCGCGGCGTGCGCCGAGTTCGAGAAGGCCGAGGGCCGCAGGCCCCGGATCCTGGTCGCCAAGATGGGCCAGGACGGCCACGACCGCGGCCAGAAGGTGATCGCGAGCGGCTTCGCCGACCTGGGCTTCGACGTGGACGTCGGCCCGCTGTTCCAGACGCCCGAGGAGGTCGCGCGCCAGGCCGTCGAGGCGGACGTGCACGTCGTCGGCGTCTCGTCGCTGGCCGCGGGACACCTGACCCTGGTGCCCGAGCTGAAGCGGGCCCTGGGCGAGCTGGGGGCGGACGACATCATGATCGTGGTCGGCGGCGTGATCCCGCCGGGCGACATCGACGAGTTGAGGGCCGCGGGCGCCGCCGCCATCTTCCTTCCCGGCACGGTGATCGCGGACGCCGCCCTCGAGCTCCTCAAGGACCTGTCCACCGGCCGTCGCCCCTCCTCTCCGTGACGACCTCCGTGACCACGCACGATGACTACCTCCGGGGCGTGCTGAAGGGCGACAGGCGCGGGATCGCCCGGGCGATCACTCTGGTGGAGTCGACCAGGCCCGACCACCGGGAGCTCGCCCAGCGGCTCCTGGTGGAGCTGACGCCGCACGCGGGGAAGGCCCGCAGGGTGGGCGTCTCCGGCGTTCCCGGCGTCGGCAAGTCCACCTTCATCGAGGCGCTCGGCACCTCCCTCACCGCGCGGGGGCACCGGGTGGCCGTGCTCGCGGTCGACCCGTCGTCCAAACGCTCGGGCGGCAGCATCCTCGGTGACAAGACGCGCATGGGGAGGCTCTCGGCCGACCAGAACGCGTTCATCCGCCCGTCGCCGACGGCGGGGACCCTCGGCGGCGTCGCCACGGCCACCCGGGAGGCGATGGTCGTCGTCGAGGCGGCGGGGTACGACATCGTGCTCGTCGAGACCGTCGGGGTCGGCCAGTCCGAGACCGCGGTGGCCGACATGGTGGACACGTTCCTCCTGCTCACCCTCGCCCGTACGGGTGACCAGCTGCAGGGCATCAAGAAGGGCGTCCTGGAGCTGGCCGACGTGATCGCGGTCAACAAGGCGGACGGCGAGCACGAACTGGCCGCGCGCAAGGCGGCCAGTGAGCTCGCCGGGGCCCTGCGGCTGCTGCGCTCGTCCACGCCCGTCCTCACCTGCAGCGGCATGACCGGCGCCGGGCTCGAGGAGCTGTGGAGCCAGGTCGTGCGCCATCAGGAGGGCGTCGACCTGGCGGCCAAGCGCAGCCGCCAGCAGGTGGAGTGGACCTGGGCGCTCGTCCGCGATCGGCTCCTCTCCCGGCTGGGTGAGAAGGCCGCCCCCATCGCGCCCGCGATCGAGCGGCAGGTGCTCGACGGCACTCTCACCCCGTCGCTGGCTGCCGACCGCATCCTCGGGGCGTTCCTGCCGGACCGGGAAACACGCTCCGAATAGCCGCCCGGCGGGGACCGATTGACGTTCGGGGTATCACCTTTACTCCCCGGTCGTATAGATGCCTACCCGCCTGCCCTTTAATGCACGATTGCATATTTGCCGAGGTAGAACGCCTGCGGAGACGATCGCGGTGTCGTCGAAGCGGGGAGGCACGATGCATCAGGATCCGATGACGCCGCCACCGGTCGCGCGGGCTCTGGAGGAGTACCGGGCGCTTCTGGCCGAGCACGGGCTCACCTGGGGCGAGCCGCCGGTGCCCTACGTGCGGTTGATGCCCTTTCTCCGGTTTCCCGAGGAGGCCGGCAGGATGGACGCCCCGGACGGGCTCGACGAGCTCGGCGAGGCGTTCCGCCGGGTGCTCGACGGCGGGGTGCCCAGCGGGCTGACGGTGCTCAGGCTGTCCGCGCACGGGCACCGGCTCGAGGCCTCTGCCGTGGGCGCCGTCCTGTCCGCGGACCCCCTGCCCGTCATCCTGCTCGTCGACTCCGCGCTGGACGCCGGGATCGTGGTGACCGTCGACGGCGTGCCGTACGAGATCCGGCCGCGCGGCGCCAGGTTGCTCGAGGCCACGAACTCCTCCACCGTGACCGTCGGCGGTGAGGCGGTGGACCTGTCGGGCCTGACACGCGCCGCCGTTCCCGCGAGGCTGCGGTTGCGCGCCGGGTTCCCGTGCCGCTGGACCGTGCTCTCGGAGGGCGGGCAGGGGTGGTATCCGAAGGGGGCGCCCCGCCGGCGGGACTACCACGGCATCCCCTTCTTCCATGGTGACGACCTCGTGCTCGACGTCCCGGCCGCCGAGCCGCTGACCGTCCGCGTCGGCCGCGGCATGGAGTACGGCACGGAGGAGGTGACCGTGACCCCGCGGGCATGGTGCGAGACGCTCGTCGAGCTGACGCCTGAGCGGATCTTCGACGCCGCCGCACGCGGGTGGTACGGCGCGGACCTCCACGTCCACCTCAACTGGGCGGGCGACCTGGTCGCGGGACCCGCCGACGCGGCGGCGGCGCAGCACGGCGAGGACCTGCACGTGCTCAACCTCGTCGCGGGCAACGTCTCAGGCGAGCGCGTCTACGACCGGGAGGCGCTCCAGCACTGGGCCGGGCGCGATTTGCCGTGGTCGGACGCCACCCACATCGCGCGCATGGGCGTCGAATACCGCAACGACCTGCTCGGGCACGTCCACGCCTTCGGCCTGGCCGCGCCGCCGTCGATCTATCACACCGGCTTCTCCGACGCCCCCGACTGGCCGCCCAACGCCACGGCCTGCGGCGAGCTGCGCGAGCTGAACGCGGTGCTCGGATACGCCCACCCGTTTCACGGGCCCGTCGCCTCGCCGGAGGACGTCATCGCCGGCGGGCGGCGGAACTGCTCGGGACGGGCGCTCGTCGTCGACGCCGCGCTCGGCCTGATGGACGGCATGGAGCTCCTGCACTTCTCCGAGCTGTCCGGCACCGTGGAGGTCTACCGGAGGCTGATCGGCGCCGGCAACCGGCTCGCCGCGCTCGCGGGCACCGACACGATGCTCTCCTTCACCCGTCAGGAGACGGTCTCCAACCCGCCCGGCTGGGAGCGGGTCTACGCCCGTACGGACGGCCCCCTGTCGGCCGAGTCGTTCGCCCGTGCCGTACGGCAGGGCAGGACCTTCGCCACCAACGGCCCCTGGCTCGAGCTGACGGTGGACGGCAACGAACCTGGGGAGACGCTCGACCTGTCTCCGGGCGACCGCGTGACGATCACGGCGCGGGCGAACGGCCACGGGGTGGAACGCCTGGAGCTCCGGACGGCCGACGGCGTGCTCGCCGCCGGTCCGGAAGGCGAGCTCGTCACCTCTCTGGTCGTGGACGCCCCCACCTACGTGGTGGCGGTGGCGACGGGCCGCGGCCACCCGCTGGCGGCGAACGGGCAGACGTTCGCCCACTCCAGCCCCGTCTATCTCGACGTCGCGTGCAGGCACGTCGCGCGGCCCGAGGACGTCCGCTGGTGCATGAGGTGGCTGGACCTGCTGGAGGACCTCGTGAGCGGTCACGCCCGGCTGGAGGACGCCGCGCAACTCGACGACCACCTCGACCTCATCGAGAAGGCCCGCACGGTCTACGCGGCGCGCCTGGCGATCACGTCTGACCGGCACCCCTGATTCACCGGCTGTCACAGGTCGAGCTGGGAGCCCCCGAACCGGTCCCGCAGGAACCTGCCCTGGTCCCTGAGCGCCTGCTCGTCGCCCTTGTAGACGGCGTCCGCGATGGTGGCGAGACCCTTGTCCAGCAGGTCGAGCTGGGTGATCAGCTCCTCGTGCGCACTGCGCTCGCGCTCGCCCCGGCGAGTCAGGGCGTACGACCTGGGCAGGTTCGCGTAGGCCTCCAGGCTCGTCGGGAGGTAGTCGCGGATCGCCTGGGACACCACGTGGAGCTGGTCGGGGGAGGACGTGAGCGCCTCGGCCCTGGCCAGGATGTCCCGCAGGATCCCGGCCAGCCCCTCCACCCTGGCCACGACGTCCTCGGGGAACCTGGCGCCCGACACCTTGGACACGAGCGCGTCGAGGTCGGCCCGGAGCTGTTTCGTCTCGACCTCCGCGTGGGAGATCGTCAGCCGCACCCGGTCGGGCGGCGTCAGCAGCGCGCCGACCCCGTACAGCCCGCCGACGACGACGGGCCACAGGGAGCCCGCCAGACCGAGGAAGTGCAGCACGAGGCCGCCGATGGCCAGACCCGAGCCGACGATGTTCTTCGTCGACCCGAGGTAGCCGAGGATCCGGTCACTGGTAGCCACGGATCTCCTTGAACGCCGACGAGAGAGAGCCCTCACGGGCGTCGAAGGTGGCTCCGCCGGTGAGGGCGGCCACCTTGCCCATCTCCTCCACGTCGCTGTCGCCGAACAGGACCACGAAGGTCCGGACGTTCTTCGGCGTCGTGCCGTAGTACGCGGCGAAGTCCTCGTAGGACGAACCGTCGGTGTTCTCGCCGTCGGTCATCAGCACGATCGAGGTGAAGTCGCCGTCGCTCGGTTGGAGCGCCACCGTGTCGTAGGCGGCCCTGAGGCTGTCGTAGATCGCGGTGCCGCCCTCGGCGGCGAGGCTGTCGCCGTACGACCTGATCTGGCGCAGGACCGGGTCGGGACTCGTCTCCGGCACGGTGAACGTCCGCGGGAGGCCAGGGTGTGAGTTGAACGGCAGCAGTGTGACGGTCTCGCGGTCGCGGAACCGGGAGAACTGCCCGGACGCGGAGGTGTCCGCACCGGTCAGCGTGCTGAGCGCCTGCTTGAGCGACGCGATCCGGTCACCCCCCATCGAGCCGGAGGTGTCGAGGACGAAGAGCGTCCGTGAGGGGCGGCGGACCTGGTTGAGGTACGCGCTGATCAGCTCGTCGGCGGCGCTGCGCCGGTTGGGGAAGGGCAGCTCCACGAGCTGGGCCGAGCCGAACCTCTGGTCGGGCCGGACCTCGGGCACGATCGGCCGCCGGAAGGTCGTCGTCATGATCTTCCGCTGGACGTCCGGCGTGCGCAGCCAGGTGGCGAGCTTGCCGTACAGGTCCTTCTTGGCGGAGGAGGCGAGGAGCGTGAGCGGATAGTCGGCGGTCACCACGCCGTCGCTCGGGTAGATGATCGTGAGCGGCTCCTTGACCCTGCCCTCCAGGCCGAGCAGCACCGACTCGTAGTTGATCAGGCCGTCGACCGACTCCTGCTTCGCGTACGCGTCGGCCAGCCAGCCCGACGAGCCCGCGGTGAGGGTCTGGGCGGAGAAGAACTCCTTGAGCTTCGGCGTCGCCGCCGCGATCTGCGCCTTGTCCAGCGCCTCGCCCGCGTCGGAGAGGGCGGCGGTCACCCCGACCAGGGCGGAGAAGCCCGAGTTGGACGACGCCGGGTTGGTCATGCCGAACGTGAACTTCTTCTCCCTGGCCGCCGCCGCGATGTCCGCCCACGTGACCTGCTTGGTGTCCCAGCCGAGGGCGTGGGCCTTGCTCGACTTCAGCCCCAGCAGGACGGGGGAGACCATGACCTTGGTCTGCGTCGACAGCCGGGCGGGCGCCCCGTCGATCAGCGAGAGGTAGCGGTTGGAGGAGAACCACGTGGCGTCATAGTGGCCGTCGGCGCCGCCGCTCGCGACCATCTCGGCGCCGTCGAGGGTCCCGGTGTAGGTCAGCGCCACCCGGACGCCGACGGCCCCGGCGGCCTCCTTCAGCAGTGGTTCCAGGTCCTTGACCTCGCTGCCGGCGAGGACGCGCAGGACGTCCGGCCCGTCCTGGTTCGCCGCTTCGCCGTCGTCGCCGCCGCAGGCGGCGGCTGTCGCCGTGATCAGCACGGCGAGGAGGGCGGCGGCGATCCGCCTGCCCGTGAACCGGATCATGAGCCGATCGCCTCGTCGCCGCGGCGGGCCCGCTCCAGGTAGGTCTTGGCGTGGTCGATCTCCAGGGTCAGGCTGTCGACCGTGACCGCCATGCTCTCCACGGCCTTGGCCTTGAACGTGTCGATCATGTCCATGGTCGAGTAGATGTTGTCGAACGCCTTGCGCAGCGCGTCCATGTCCACCGAGGTGGAGGCCGCCTGCGTCTGGATCTGCCCGGCCTGGGTCTTCAACATCTCGCTGGTGGCGAGGATCAGGTCCGAGGTCGTGGCGTTCAGCGCGGAGATCTGGTCGAGCACGAGCTTCTGGTTGGCCAGCGCCTGGGCGACGGTGACGGCGGTGCGCAGCGCCGAGACGGTCGTGGTCGTGGCGCGGTCCACGCCCTTGATGAGCTCGAGGTTGTTCTTGCGGATCAGATCGAGCGCCAGGTATCCCTGCGCGGAGACGGCGAGCTGGGTGAGCAGGTCCTGATGCTTCTGCCGTACGCCGAACAGGGCGTCCGAGCGCAGCGCCGTCGCCTTCTCCTGGTCGGTCAGCTCGATCTCGTTGATCTTCTGCTCCAGAGCCGAGTCGAGCGCCGCCGCGAGCACCGCGTACTCCTGCAGCTTGGTCATCGACTCCCAGAGGTTCGCCTTCTCGCCCTCGATCGCGGCGTTGTCCTTGAGCAGCTCGTCCTGCCCCGACTTGAGGGCCCGGATGATGTCGTCGATGTGCTTTTGCGCGCTCTGGTACTTCGCGAAGTAGTCGCGCAGCCTGTCGCCGAAGGGGATGAGGCCGAGCAGGCGTTTCGTCCCGCTGGCGGCCTGCTTGGGGTCGAGGTCCACGATCGTACGGCGTAGCGCCACGAGCTGGTTGGCCACCTGGACCTGGCCGTCGGCGCCCTCGCCCTTGGCCGAGGCGAGCGCGGCGACCGGGCGCTTCAGCATGCGGTTGGCGACCTGTGAGGACGCCCTGATCTCCGAGTCGCCCATGGAGGAGATGTCGTGCACCTTCTTGGTGAACTCGGGCGACCGCGGGTCGATCGTGGCGAGTTCCTCGGCGAATCCCGCCGCCTTCTGGGCCAGTTCGGCGCCGCGCTCGTCTGGCAGCGGCAACATCGTGGCCGCCTTCTCAGCCGGCACCGCCGCCACGGGAGCGGGCGGAGTCAGCACCAGGTCGTTGGACACTGTTCGGTTCTCCTTTAGGGGGTGGTTCACGAGGAGGGCTTGCCGCTCGCCAGGTAGCGCTGCTCGATGGTGGAGATCAGCCGCTCCAGGTGTTCGTAGGTGGGCGGCTCGACCACGTCGACGAGGCTGCCGGGTATCCCGGCCTTGGACGAGGCCACCAGGTCCGCGAAGACCTTCGGGTCCGCGGTGCGGAAGCCGTACCGCGTCTCCAGCCGCGCGAACTCCGGATCCTCCTGCAGCAGCCTGCCGACCTCGGCGGCGTCGTCGTTGAACGGCACGAGCGTGTGCTTGCTCAGCACGGTCGGGGACGGGTAGAGCAGCCGCATGTCCGGCCGGATGGCCCCGTCGCCGGCGAACAGATGGGAGGCGTACTGCGCCTCGTAGATGACGACCATCGGCGTCTTCCCCGCGCCCATCGCGAGGTAGTCCTCGAACGGGGCCTCGCTCGACGACTCCGAGTAGCCCTGGTCGAGGAACAACGGGGAGATCGTCTCGGCGACCTTCGTGGTCTGCGCCGAGGAGTTCACGACGTCGTCGCCGTTCGCGACGTAGCTGGTGATGGCCAGGTACATGGCGGCCGAGTTGGACGTCCGCACGTCGGTGGTGGTGAGCAGGACGCGCTTACGCGCCGGGTAGGCCGTGTTGCCCGGCAGGGCGTCCCACCGGGTGCCCTTCGCGACCATGTCCAGATATTTCTTGACATCGAGCACCTGGTAGCCGGAGCCCGAGTCGCGGACCACGCCCGCCTTCGTCAGCACGTCCGCGATCGGCTCGAAGGTGGCGATCGCCATCGGCGAATAGAAGGGCGAGAACGTGCGCGCGGCCTTCCGATCCGACTTGATCTTCTCCGCGGCAGGGACGCTGGAGGGGAAGGCGAAGTCATATTTGCCGAGGTCGACCGAGGTCGCGATCTGCCTCGACCCGGCCGTGTCGACCTCGACCCGCAGTCCGTGCTTGGCGAACGCCGCCTGGACCTGCGGGTCGTCGAAGAAGGGCTTCTTCTCCGATCCGATCACCCCGCGGACCGTCCTCAGACCCTTCGCGTCACCCTCGTCCCCGTTTCCCCCGCCGCCCAGGACGAGGGCCACGACGACGGCCCCGCCGAGGAGCAGCGCCAGTCCGACGCCGATCCATCGCTTCATTTGTTGTTCCTTCGCCCGCTCCCGTAGGCCGGTACGGCCTGGCTCCCGGATTATTCAGCCGTCTCGGAGATCACATGGGAATCGCCGTGAGATTGCGGGATAACGCCGGGATAAGCAGAGAAAACCGGAATACACCGGTCCAGGGAAGGAACTGCAGGGGAAATTCAGCGGCCGTTCACTGGAGTTTCACGCGAACAGCGTTCGTCCCCAGAAATCGCCGCCGTCGGTGACACCCGGCGGGCACGCGAACAGGCCGCTGGAGACGTGCTGGATGTATTCGTTCAGCGAGTCCTTGGCGGCGAGCTCCGTCTGGATGGGGACGAACTGTTTGCGCGGGTCACGCTGGTAGGCCATGAAGAACAACCCGGCGTCGAGCCGTCCCAGGCCATCGGACCCGTCGACGAAGTTGTAACCGCGTCGCAGCAGGCGGGCCCCGCCGTGGATGGACGGGTGCGCCAGCCGTACGTGGGCGTCGGCGGCGATGACGGGCAGGCCGTCCGGGCCGGTCTTCGCGAAGTCGGGCTGGTCGAACTCGTCCTTGCCGGTGAGCGGGGCACCCTTGCCCTTGTCGCGCCCGAAGATCGACTCCTGCTCGGTGAGCGACGTCCGGTCCCAGGTCTCGATGTGCATGCGGATCTTGCGGGTGACGAGGTAGCTTCCGCCGTCCATCCACGCGGGCCCGTCGCCGGAGGCCGCCCAGACGTGGTCGGTCAGCATCGAGGTGTCCTCGAGCTTGATGTTCTCCGTCCCGTCCTTGAACCCCATCAGGTTGCGCGGAGTCGCCTGCGCCCTGGAGGTCGAGGAGGTGCGGCCGAAGCCCAGTTGCGAGTAGCGGACCGACACCCTGCCGAACCCGATCCTGGCCAGGTTGCGGATCGCGTGCACGGCCACCTGCGGATCGTGCGCGCAGGCCTGCACGCAGATGTCTCCACCGGAGATGTCGGCCGAGATCTTCTCTCCGGGGAACGGCGGCAGGTCGGCCAGCGCGGGGGGCCGGCGATCGGCCAGCCCGAAGCGCTTGTCGAACAGCGACGGGCCGAAGCCGACGGTCAGGGTCAGGCCTGACGCGGGCAGGCCGAGGGCCTCGCCCGTGTCGTCCGGCGGTGCCTCGGGAGACCCGCCGACCGCGCCGAACGTCCCCGCGTCCTTCCCCTGGGTCATCCGCGCGGCCGCGGACGTCCAGTCCTGGAGCAGGTCGAGAAGTTCGGCGCGGTCCGAGGTGATCACATCGAACGCGACGAAGTGCAGCCGGTCCTGGGCCGGGGTGATGATGCCCGCCTGGTGCGCGCCGTAGAACGGGAACGGGTCGGCCGTCGACGCGGCGTGGGCCGCGGGCTCGTCGATCAGCGAGCGGGTCACCACGGCGCCGGCGCCGGCGGCGGCCACGCCCGCGATGCCTGCGGCCCCGAGGCCGAGCAGCCCGCGTCGGCTGATCCGGGTCACTGGGCGATCACCGCCGCGACCTTGCTGATCGGCTCGGCCAGCGCGTTGATGGTGTCGGAGAGCTTCTTCAGGTCGTCCTTGGTCAGCTCGTTGTGCAGCTTCCACCCGTCACCCTGGCGGTGGACCTCGAGAGCGGCCTCGGCCGCGGCGAACTTCTCGTCGAGCGTCTTCACGAGCGCGGGGTCGCGCTCCTCGAGGACGGGCCGCAGTGCCTGGACGGCCGCCTGGGAGCCCTGGAGGTTGGCGTCGAAGTCCCACAGGTCGGTGTGCGAGTAGCGGTCCTCCTCACCGGTGATCTTGCCGGTGGCGACCTCGTCGAGGAGTTCCTTCGCGCCGTTGCCGAGCTGCACGGGGGAGAGCGTCGCGGCGTTCGCCTTCTGCGTGATCGTCGTGACGTCGGCGATCAGCTTGTCGGCGAGCGGGCCGTCCTTGCTGATGTCCTTGTCGACCCACAGGTCCTTCTCGATCCTGTGGTAGCCGGTCCACTCCTGGCCCTTCTCGACGTCGTTCTCGCGGGCGTCGATGGCCGGGTCGAGATCGCCGAACACCTCGGCGACCGGCTCGATGCGCTCCCAGTAGGTCCTGGCGACGGGGAAGAGCGCCTTGGCCTTGTCGACGTCGCCCGCCTTGACCGCGTCCACGAACTCCTGCGTCTTGGTGAGCAGGGTCTCGGACTGGGTCTGCACGTACCGCTTGTAGCTGGCGGTGGCGTCGGCCAGCTTCGCGTCGTCGGTCAGCGGCTTGTGCTCGCCGGTCACCGTGAGCGGGTTGCGGATGCCGTTGCCGATCATCCCGGGCTTGCAGGCGGTCTCGTACGTGCCGGCGGGCAACTCGACGATGACGTCACGGGTGAGGCCGGGGACGATGTTCTCGACCTCGCCCATCACGCGGTCGCCGGCGGCGTACACGTAGAACTCGGTGACCTTGCTGCCGCCGTTGGTGATGGTGAACGTCGAGGTGCCGGCGGGGAGCTGGGTCGAGGCGACCTTGCAGTCGGTGTCGCTGGCCGCGACGGCGATCTTGCCGGGCTTGGCCTGGCCGCTCGACGCCGTGGTGGGGTTGTCAGCACTGGAGCACGCCGCGGCGAGAAGCCCAAGGGAAGCGATGGCGACTGCGACAGCGGGGGTGGTGCGCATCAGGTACTCCAGAAAAAGTAAGAAAACGAGTCTCAGGAAGCGGTGACGGGAGGCGTTGGGGACTTCGCGGCAGGCTTGGCCGGTCGCCGGCCTGCGGGAAGGAGGAACAGGACCAGGACAGGCACGGCGTAGACGACCCAGGCGACGGTCTCCAGGACGGTCGGCTGAGCGGTGATGTTGAACATGCCGCTGAGCAGTGCCGAGTACCACGCGCTCGGGTCGAGGACGCCGCTGATGTCGAAGGCGTGGGTGGCGAGGCCGCCCACGACACCCGACTCCTGCAGGTCGTGCACGCCGTACTTGAAGATGCCGGCGGCGACGAGGATCAACAGGAGGCCGGTCCAGGTGAAGAACTTGGTGAGGTTGATCCGCAGCGCGCTGCGGTAGATGCCCCAGCCGAGAGCGACGGCCGTGAGCAGACCCAGGCTGATGCCGATCAGGGGAGTGGCGGTCGTGGTGGCGCCCTGCACCGCGGCGAACCACAGGAGCGCGGTCTCCAGCCCCTCACGCGCAACGGTAAGGAAGGCCATGACGACGACCGCGCCCGCGCCGAGTTGGAGCGCCTCGCTCAGCTTCTCGCGGAGCTCGCCCGACATCCGGCGTGCCGCCGTCCGCATCCAGAAGACCATGAAGGTCACGAACACCGTGGCGGCCAAGGACGTCACGGCGTCGAAGAACTCGTGTTGCTGCGAATCCAGATGGGCGGCGGTGAAGGTGAGCAGCGCGCCGAAGCCGACGGAGAGCAGCACGGCGGCGGCGACGCCCGCCCACACGAGGGGGAGCCTGTCACGACGGTCGCTCTTGACCAGGAAGGCGACCAGAATGGAGACCACAAGGGTGGCCTCCAGGCCTTCTCGGAGGCCGATGAGGTAGCTCGCGAACACAGGGCCCTCCGGGGGTGGGGTTAGCCTCACCTAAATTAGGTCAGGGTTACCTTACTCGCAAGAGGCGATCGTCGATGTGACGGGGGTAGTCATCTGTCACCTCAAGGGTCGCCTGAGACCAGCGGACGTCAGGCGCACGTGTCGCCGTGAGGCGTGTCGGCCGAGAGGTGCCCGTATCGACACTTCGCGTACATTGACACGCCCTGACCAATCCGGAAAAAGTGGTGCAGGTGATCACCTCTCGGCTCACGGTCGTCTCCCTGGCCGCGATGCTCGCCCTGGCGGCCTGCACCGGAGACAACGGCTCTGACAACTCCGGCTCGGCGGCGGCCTCGGGCGCGCCATCGCAGGCCTCGCAGGACTCCCCGCCCTCATCGCCGCCGGTTCCCGCGGGGATGACGCCCGAGGCGTACCAGATCGATCTGGATACGGCGGGCAAGCCCGTCGGCGCCGCGCTCGCGGCCATCGCCAAGGCCCGCACGTTCAAGTCGCTCGACCAGCGGATCCAGAAGGCGCAAGACGCCGTCGACGGTGCCGTGGACCGGCTCGGCGACCTCCAGGCGCCCGCGGAGACGAGCCCGCAGCATGAGGGCTACGTCGAGGCGCTGCGCCGGATGGACGGCGAACTGGTCACGATTCGCGACGCGATCAGCGATCAGTCCCTCTGCACCTCCGCGGCGGTGCTGGCCCGGCTCGGCAAATCGGACGAGTTCACCGGGCTCAAGGAGGCCGGCGCCGCGCTCGCGGACAAGGGCGGCAACTACAGCAGTGCTGCGATCGGTCTCAAGCCGCCCAAAGAGCGGTCCCGCCGCCTCGGCAACGGGACCGTGGTGAGCTCGCGCATCCGTGGCGGACGGGGAAGCCTGACCATCAAGAACGGAGGCACGCAGGACGGCGTCGTCACCCTCCTCAAGGGCAAGCAGAAGGCCGTCAGCGTGTACGTGCGGAAGAAGTCCACCGCCAGGGTCTCCAACATCAAGGACGGCAGCTACCGCGTCTACTTCACCACCGGGGCCGACTACGACCGCGCGGCGCGCGCCTTCACCCGGAACTGCACCTTCGAGCGGTTCGAGGACTCGTTGCCGTTCCGGACGACGTACACGGCCACGCAGGTCCGCTGGAGCACCTGGACGATCACCCTCAACCGGGTGAAGGGGGGCAACGCCCGCTCCAGCGCCGTGAACCCGGACGACTTCCCATCCTGACCGGCTCGTCCCAGGTCGGCTACGGCCCGGCTACGGCCGAGGTGTGACGTCGGCCAGGTTGTGAGGTACAGCGCGATGTGAGGCCCGCCGGGATGTGATGTGAGGCCCGCCGGGATGTGAAAAGGCCGCGGTCGGGAGACCGCGGCCTTTCTCATGAAGTTCGGGGGCTCAGCTGGAGAAGAGCATGCCCACCCAGCTGCGGTTGCGGTGACCGTGGTGGCCGTAGTGGCCGCCGTGCCCGCCGTGCGGCGCGCCCCAGGCGGGGCCACCGGGGGCGGGCGGGGGCGCGTACTGCTGCTGCGCCCACTGGGTCTCCATCCGGGTCAGCGTCTCCAGCTCGCCGTAGTCGAGGAAGATCCCCTTGCAGTTGTCACACTGCTCGATGTGGATCCCGTTGCGGTCGAACATCCGCATGTGGCCCCGGCACTTGGGACACTCCATGACTAACCCTCTCCCTCTCGTCTCTAGCCGGCCGCCGCGACGATCCTTCCGCAGGAAGACACCAGGGCCGCGGCCACCTCGTCGAGGGCGCTTCCCGCCCTCATCGCCGTAGCCGTGGCCGTCGCGGCCAGTTGGACGGTCAACGCCCGGGCCGGCAGGTCGAGTTCCCGCCAGGGGTCGTCATGTGACACGGCGGTTCCGCCCGCACCGATATATGCGGATAAGAAGGTGTGCCACAGGTCGGGATCGAGCAGTCCGGACGCGAACCACGCCGCAGGACGCGCGAGATCCCACGCGGGATCGCCCACGCCCAGGTCGTCCGGGTCGATGAGCAGCCACGCACCCTCATGGCGGACGAGTTGCCCGAGGTGCCAGTCGCCGTGTGTCAGCGCGAGCCGGGCGCCGGGCGGCGGGCCGCCCTGATCGGCGGCGCGAAGCGGTCCCGCGAGAGTCTCGTACGCCTGCCGGATCCGCATGACGTCCCTGATCTGCCAGGTGTCCGCCGAGTCGGCGACCCGGGCGAGTTCGGCGATGGCCTTGCCCAGCCGATCGGGGCCGCCGGCCTGTGGAATCCCGCCGGGCGGAGGGGTGGCGTGCAGCCGTGCGAGCAGCCGTGCTCCCCCTTCCCAGGCGTCCTGCGGCATCGTCCCATCGGCGAGGTCGTCAGGGGAGAGGGCCTCGCCGGCGGGCCAGATCGTGACAAGCCGGTCGCCCGCGTGTTCCGGTCGCTCGGGATGTTCCGGCTGCTCGCGGTGTTCTGGCTGCTTGCGGTGTTCCGGGCGTTCGCGGTGCTCCAGGTGCTCCAGAGCCAGGGGCGCGAGCATCACTCCCGGCAGCCCGCGGGCGGCGTCCAGGCGGCTGCGCAGATCACGCTCGACGGTTCCGGGCGGGTGGGCCTTGACCACCACGTCGCCGACCCGCACGACCAGCACGCGGGTGTCCTTGAGCACCGTGACGGGCCCGTCGCCGGGCGCGAGCCGTACGAGTTCGTCGATGAGCGTCGCCGAGGCGGCGTCCTCCTTCAACATGATCAGCCGATGGGGGCGAGGAGATGCTGATCGTTCACCGCTCTAGCCTAGGGTGCCGGTATGAAGATTGGCTTTGCCGTTCCGGTCTCTGGCTCGTGGTCCACGCCGGAGAACATGAAGAAGGTCGCGCGCCGGGCCGAGGATCTCGGCTACCACGAGCTGTGGACCTTCCAGCGGCTGCTCCACCCGGCCGAGAACCCGCTCGCGCCGGCCTACCGCAGCGTGCAGGACCCCACTGTCGTCCTTTCGTTCCTGGCCGGGCTCACCGAGCGGATACGACTCGGCGTCGCCGTGCTGAATCTGCCCTTCTACTCGCCGGCGCTGCTGGCCAAGCAACTCGCCACTCTGCAGATCGTCTCCGGCGGCAGGCTGGACGCGGGTTTCGGCCTGGGCTGGCTCCCCGAGGAGTTCATCGCCTCGGGGGTCCTGCTCGAGCGGCGCGGAAAGCGGTCAGAGGAGGCCATCGAACTGCTCCGGAGATTCTGGACCGAGGACCTGGTCCAGCACGAGGGTGAGTTCTACGAGGTGCCCCCGGTGAACCAGGCCCCCAGGCCGTCCACGCCGCCGGCGATCCTGCTGGGAGGAGCCGCTCCGGTGGCCCTCCGACGCGTGGGGCGGCTGGCGGAGGGGTGGATCAGCTCCAGCCGGGCCGACCTGTCGAAGATCGATGAGCAGATCTCCATCGTGAAGGAGGCGGCCGGCGAGGCCGGGCGTGACCCGGCCGCGCTCCGGTTCATCGTCCGCGGCGTCACCCAGCCGGGCAGGGACGCCGCGGGACCGCTGGTCGGGCCGTACGCGAAGATCCGTGAAGACGTCGAGATGCTCGCCGCCAAGGGCGTGACCGAGGTGTTCCACGACCTCAACTTCAATCCCGAGATCGGCAACCCCGACGCCGATCCGCGGGAGTCGATGTGCCGTGCGGAGGAGGCGCTGGAGGAGCTCGCCCCGGCTTCGTGAGCGTCGCCGTGCTCACCTCGGCGCTCGTCCCGGGGCGCTTTTGTCCTCGCGTCTCATCCGTCACACATCGTGCCGGCGTACGGCATGCCGTCTCACGCCATGCCGTCTCACGCCATGCCGTCTCACGCCATGCCGTACGCCTTCGCGATGAGCTCGTAGGACCGCCGGCGCTCCGCCGCGCCGTGGACCATGGTCGTGATCATGAGTTCGTCGGCGCCGGTGCGCTTGCGGAGCTCCTCCAGGCCGTTCCTGACGGTCTCGGGATCGCCGTACACCGTGGTGGAGAGGCGATCGCGGACGAACTCGGCCTCCAGAGGCGAGTACTGGTACTCCTGCGCGGCCTCCGGCGTCGGGAACCGGCCCGGACGGCCGGACCGCAGGCGCAGGAACGAAAGCGCGCCGGGCATGGCCTGGCGCAGGGCCTCCTCGTCGGTGTCGGCCGCGATGGCGGCGACCCCGATCATGGAGTACGGCTCGTCGAGCACCTCGGACGGCTGGAACGTCGACCGGTAGAGGTCCAGCGCGGGCTCGGTGTTGGCGGCGCTGAAATGGTGCGCGAAAGCGAACGGGAGTCCGAGGATCCCGGCCAGTTGCGCGCTGAAGCCGCTCGAGCCGAGGAGCCAGATCGGCGGGCGGGTGGCCGAGGCGGGCACGGCCTGGATCTTCGCGTACGGGTGCCCGGCGGGGAAGGAGCCGTCGAGGAAGCCGGTGAGCTCGGCCAATGCGCGCGGGAAGTCGTCCGGATCGACCTCGGCGGAGCGGCGCAGGGCGTTGGCTGTCGCCATGTCGGTGCCGGGAGCACGGCCGAGCCCGAGGTCGATGCGCTCGGGATGCAGCGCGTGCAGGGTCCCGAACTGCTCGGCGATGACCAGCGGAGCGTGGTTGGGCAACATCACCCCGCCGGACCCGATGCGGATGGAGCGGGTCGCCGCCGCGAGGTGTGCGATGACGACGGCCGGTGAGGAGCTCGCGATGCCCGGCATGCCGTGGTGCTCGGCGACCCAGATCCGGTGGTAGCCCCACTCTTCCGCGCTGCGGGCCAGCTCCGTGGCCTCGGCGAGCGACTCGGACGGGGAGCTTCCCTCGCTGACGATCGCGAGCTCCAGAATCGACAGCGGTACCTCGGCCGACCCGTGCGGCACACCGCGGATGTTGTCCTTGCCCATGGAGGGGCTAACCGGCGGCCGGCTCCGGTTATTTCCGGGAGTCCCGGGTTTTCCAGCGGAATTCCGGCTGTTTCTCGGGGTGGCCCACTTCCGGGTCCCCTGGGACGATCTCCGGTTATGCCGGACTCCGGCCGAGCTGACATGCTGGGCACATGAGCGAGCGAAAGCCGATCGAATCCTGGTTGTCCGACATGGACGGAGTACTGGTTCACGAGGGTCAGCCGGTGCCGGGCGCCGACGAGTTCATCAAGCGTCTGCGCGAGTCCGGGAAGCGGTTCCTCGTCCTCACGAACAATTCGATATACACCCCCAGGGACCTGTCCGTACGGCTGCGCGCGGCGGGGCTGGAGGTGCCGCCGGAGGCGATCTGGACGTCAGCGCTCGCCACCGCCAAATTCCTGGCCGCTCAGCGGCCCGAGGGATCGGCCTACGTGATCGGCGAGGCGGGTCTCACCACGGCGTTGCACGAGGTGGGCTACGTGCTCACCGATCTCGATCCCGACTACGTCGTCCTCGGCGAGACGCGGACCTACAGCTTCACCGCGATCACCCGGGCCATCCGGCTGATCGACAACGGCGCTCGGTTCATCGCGACCAACCCCGACGCCGTGGGACCCTCGAACGAAGGTTCGCTGCCCGCCTGTGGCGCCGTGGCCGCCATGATCACAAAGGCCACCGGGGTGGACCCCTACTTCATCGGCAAGCCCAATCCGATGATGATGCGCAGCGCGCTCAACCAGATCGACGCGCACAGCGAGAGCACGGCCATGATCGGCGACCGGATGGACACCGACGTCGTGTGCGGCATCGAGGCGGGCCTGCACACGTTCCTCGTGCTCACCGGAGTCACCCAGAAGGAGCAGATCGACCGTTACCCGTTCCGGCCGTCCCAGGTGGTCACCTCGGTGGCCGACCTCATCGATCTGGTCTGAACGGCTTGAGCCGGCCCTGGACCGGGCCTGAGCTGGGCTGGTCTGATCCGGCCTGGAGAGATGTGGCGTAGATCGGTTCGCTCTGGGGTCGGGGCCGAAACCTGTCAGGCCCTGGCAGGTTTGCGTGTGATGCTGGGCGACATGAACCGCGTGTATCTCGAGCTCGGCCCCAAGAAGGTTTTCGCGTGCTCGGTCGACTGGCCGGGCTGGTGCAGGATCGGCAAATCCGAGGAGGCCGCCCTCGAGAACCTGATGCATTACGTCGAGAGATACCGGGTCATCGCGGGGCGGGCCGGCCTGGACTTCGATCCCGGTGACCCCGTCGTGGTGGAACGGGTCAAGGGCGATGCGATCACCGACTTCGGCGCGCCCATCGCCATGCCCGATCTCGACCAGGAGCCGATCCCGGAGGACGAGGCGACTCGCGCCGTCGCGCTGATCAAGGCCTCCTGGGCCGTGTTCGGGGAGGTCGCCGCGGTCTCGCCCGAGGAGCTGCGCAAGGGCCCCCGAGGAGGCGGCCGAGACCGCGACAAGATGGTCTCCCACGTGATCGAGGCCGAGCGCGCGTACGCCAGGAAGATCGGCGTACGGCACAAGCCCCTGAAGGACGAGGCGGCCCTCGCCGCTATGCGGACGGAGATCGCCGATGTCCTCGGCCGGCCGTCGGCCGGTGGGTTGATGGTCGAGCAGGGCTGGTCCGCCCGCTACGCGGCACGCCGCATCGCCTGGCACGTCATCGACCACATCTGGGAGATGGAGGATCGGGCCGTCTAAGGGTCCCGCACTGGACCGAATCGGATGCGCTGAGTCGGATGCGCTGAGTCGGATGTGCTGAGTCGGATGCGCTGAGTCGGATGCCGTGGCACGCGGGATTGCCACATGTCGATTCGCGGCGTGATTTAGCGCTGCCGACCTCGCCGGCCCCACTAGTTCTGTTGACCGCCGAGGGCATTTTTGGCGTGTGGTGGCCTTACGGCGTGATCGCTGATCTTCGCGCGTGGATCCCCCGCGTGTCTGATTGCTCTATATGCGTGCGAATCAGCGTCGGATGCGGCTGGTGTAGGTGTA
>NZ_BOOO01000006.1 GCF_016863275.1 Planotetraspora mira | reverse complement strand
CTCTTCTTTGGGCTCCGGTGGCCAGTCGTACGGCTCGGCCCATGTCCAGGACCTGTCCGTCGGCGTCCATCACCATCCGGACCAGCGAAGACGTGCGGGCCAGCCGGGCGATGGAGTCGGAGGACAGCAGTTGACCGGTGGCCAGCAGCAACCCGGGCGTCGCCCGGTTCGGCGCACGCCCGCACCGCCCGCACTCACCCTCCCGACCACCAGCATGGCCATCGTCGGTGTTGCTTCTGGCCTTGGCATCGCCACCCGTTTGCGCGCTGCCGCCGCCCACATCGGCATCCGCGGGGTCACCGGCATCCGGGTGCACGGAACCGGAACCGGGGTGCGGATCGGTGGGAACGGGGTTGCCGGGATCCGCGTTAGTGCCGGCGGTGTCGGGGCGAGCGGTACTGGTGCGAGCCCTGTCGGCGCGGGCGGCATCGGCCGGGTGGTCATCAGGTAGGGACTCGGCGTTGACCAGGACGAGCAACTCAGTAGTGATCTTGTTCTCCAGCAACGCCATCAACGCATCCGCGTTACGCACCCGCAACGGCCGCTCATCACCCTCGACCTTGGGCTTGGCATAGGCGTCCAACCACGTCCGCAACCGCGCCGCCGCCTCCCGCGGCAACCGGAACTCCCCCTCCATCCCACCCGAACCCGACGGACGGACCACCAAGAACCGCCGCTCATAATCGGCGTCCTCGTCCTTGCCCGCCCGGCCAGGATCCAACAACGCCCGCAAAAACCGGCCCGCCCTGGCCACCTCCGCCGGACCCGCCTGATCCGCCAGCCCCACCAAAATCGGTTCAGCAACTTGCGCCTGCTCATCGGTCAACCCACCGACCGCCACACAGATCGCATACACCCGCCCCTCCGACAGGCTGCCCGCAGCAAACCGCGCCCGTACCACCGGCAACCGAGCCAACTCCGCTGCAAGCACCAGCACACGACCAGCCGAACCCCCATCCATCCCACACCCACCCCGCAACCACATCCGCGTACTCGCATAACCCTGCGCCCTGGCCTCACCCGCCCCATGCACCCGACCCACCCGAGCCGTGATCGCCGAGATCAACCGATCCCGCGCCCCCACCAACACCTCAACCTCAGCCAGACACTCCGCACCCGACTCCGGCACCCCACCCACCACCAACCCCGACACCGCCGCCTCCACCCCAGCCACCAACTCCCACGACGACACCCCCAGCCCAGACACCGGAGCACCATCAGGCGTGGACGCCCACGTCGATCGATCAGAGCCCCTGGCCCGCTCACCCCCCGACTCCTGAGAGCCGGCCCCATCAACCCGAACACCTTCGGGACGGGCACCTTCGGCACGGTCATCCTCAGCACTTGCGACCCCCAGACCGGGGCCACCGTGACGGGCATCGGCACGCGAGGCCCAATCAAAGGCAGCCGCAGCTCCAGCGGACACCTCCTCTGGGCACTCCGACTCAGGGCACTCCGACTCGGGACAATCTGGCTCTGGACACTCCGGCACCTTCAACGCCGACGTGCCGTCCGACGACCACGACCGAGCCCGCGCAGCCACCTCGGCCCACCACTCCGGCCCACAGGGCATCGCCCCCGACTCCGCGGAAGAACGCCGCACACGCGAACCCGACATGACGCCCTCCCCGTAATCGAAAATCTGTTCTAATCATGTCACACTCTGTAGTCACTGCGCTACAGCTATCGAACAGAATTTCTATACGCTTCACACCGTCGCTTGCCGCTGAAATGTCCGAAGTCTAATGATGGGCAGCAATTTGCGTAAGCCGCGCGAATGGGGTCGAGTACGACGGAGGAAATGGTGACATGTCGAAAACCGACGCTGTTAGACGGTTAATTACATGGCTAAAACGATTGTGCGGAGTGTGCAGTCTTCCCTAAAAGTAACCTGCTCAGATGCCATGTGGCACGTGCTGTGATGACCGACGTATCCGTAAACCGATGGATATGGAAAGTTCTGATTGGTCAATCGGTAGCCGATTCTCGCCGAAAAAGCGGAGCCAATAACTGAGAAAAGGTCGGGGCTCCAACCGAATTCTGGGATCGTGGAGCCGTTGACCGGCAAGGAGAAAGGGAACGGCGATGGCCGCTAAGAACTATGGAGCCGACACCGACGACGGCTACCGCATCGATGATCCATCACCGGAGGCGATCGCCGTGCTGATCGCCGAGTTGCATCCCGCCGACAACACCTTCGTCACCATCAAGCCGGACGGAGGTTCGCCTGCCTGGTGCGCTTCGGTGTCCCTGATCGGCGAGGACCTCTACCAGATCGAGTATCGGGAGGGTGGAGAGCTCAGCATCACCACGTACGCCGACCCGGACGAGGTGGTCGACGACGTCATCCAATGGCTGGAGACGCGCGGTGACCCCACCTCGGCGCCGGGGCCTCGAGAGAGCGTCCCATCGCCTGGGGTGCCTGGCCTTGACCTTTGAGAGGCGCCGGCGGCAGCTCGACCCGGCCCGGCGGCCACCGCATCTCGGCCTGACGGTCATCCCGTCCCGGCCAGGCGGCCACCTCGTCCCGGCTTGGCGACCCGGATCCAGCCGCGCTCGAACCCGGCCCGAGAGCGGCCAACCAGCCGGTAATGGGTCGGGCAGGTGCTTCGTCAGTCCTCGGAGCGGCGCAGGCGCTTGATGTCGGAGCGCTGCTTCTTCGCCGTCAGACGCCTCTCGACGGCCCCTCGGGAAGGCTTGGTCGGACGGCGCTTCCTGGGGGGTGGCGCGATGGCCTCGCGAATCAGCTGAGCCAGCCGCATCTCCGCGGCTTCGCGATTGCGGAGCTGTGATCGGAACTCGGACGCGGCGATGGTGATCACGCCGTCGACGAGCCGGGGGCCGAGACGCTCGAGAGCCCGAGTCTTCAACGTGGGTTCGAGCGCGGTCGTGGTCTCGACGTTGTAGCTCAGCTCGACCCGGCTGTCGGTCGTGTTGACCCCTTGGCCGCCCGGACCTGAAGAGCGGGAGAACCGCCAGCCGAGCTCCGCCTCGGGTACGACGACCGAGCCGCGGATGTGCAGCGGGCCTGGCATTGTGTCCTCTCCTCACGCGACGTGCTCGCACGTCTTGCGCGCACGTTGTACTCATACGTCTTACTCATGCATCTTGCCGTCGCGGCGCGCCTGTCACGGCGAACCTGTCACGGCGCGCTGCCGCGGTGTCCGTCGAGCCGTCTGCCGCGGCGTCTGTCGCGGTCCCTACCTCAATGTGCTGCCATGACTTCCCGCAACGGTGTCGTGACGCCGGACCGCCACCGGCTTCCGTGGGACTCAAAGCGTAGCCATCGACCCTCATTCCCTATCAACTGATTTATCCCCGCAAATCAGGTGTTGCCTTGTCACGATCCACCCCCTCATGCACAGTGTCTCGGGAGCATCTGCGGACTACCCGGCTGCGGCTCACGCCCACAGGTCACCCGGCTGTGGGTCGCAGACAGGGTTCTACGCAGGTTTTACGCAGGGTTCTACCGAGTGGAGGCGGGCTACCCGGTCATGACCACGATCGTCGGAGTCCACGGCATCGGCAAGTACCACTACTACGAGGAGTCCGGCGGCTCTCCCGGCCGCGCTGCGGAGACCATGCGTCTCAAGTGGAACGGCTACCTGCACAAGGGCCTGGCCGGCCTCGCATCCCAAGGCGGTCAAGACTACTTCTCCGAGATCGCCTACTACGCCCACCACCTGCACTCGGGGCCGCCCCGTCCGCCCAAGCAGATGGACGCTCCGGCGAAGCTGGTCTTCGCCGACTGGGCGGGCCAGCTCGACGGGCGCATCCGCAGTGCCGCGGGGGAGTCGCTCACGGGTATCGCCCATCGGCTCGCCGAATGGCTGCTGGCCAGGCTCGGCCCCAACGCCATGAAGTTCGCGCAGGACTTCTGCCCCGAGGTGGCGACCTACCTCGGCGGCGGTGACCCGCGCGTCCGCGCCCGCGACACGGTCGCAGACGTGATCCGCAGAAGGCAGCCCCGCGTGGTGATCGCCCACTCCCTGGGCAGTGTGGTCGCCTACGAGGCGTTCTGGGCCCACGCCGACCTGTCCACCGAGTTGCTCATCACGCTCGGAAGCCCCCTCGGCATGCGGAACGTCGTCTTCGAACGGCTCTCGCCGGTTCCCCTCCACGGGCGAGGCACCCGGCCTCCGGGCGTCAAGCGCTGGATCAACATCGCCGACAAGGACGACATCGCCGCCATCCCGCCGGATCTTCAGGCCTTCTTCGACGGGATCGAGCGCGACGTCGCCTGCAACATCGACTGGCTCGACTTCCACACGGTCCGCAACTACCTGGGCTGCGGCGCCGCGAACGAATATCTCAAACCTTACCTGGCCTGACGGCACCTGGTCGGACGTCCGTAACGAACATCCTCTATGCTCATTCAATCATGAGGCATGTTCTTTTTGATTACGGCAATGTCATCTGCCTGCCCCAGTCCGAGGCGGACGCCGCCCGGCTGGCCCAGGGCATCCCCGGATTCGAGGAGCGGTACTGGGACCTGCGCCTCGACTTCGACCGGGGCACGCTGGACGACGGGGCGTACTGGTCCGCCGTGTACGGCCGGCCGGTCGCGGGCGCCGAGCTCGACCAGGCCATCGCGCTCGACGTGGCCAGCTGGTCGCGCCCCAACGAGGAGACGCTGGCGATCGTCGACGAGCTCGCGGCGGGGGGAGTCCCGATGGCGTTGTTGTCCAACGCCCCCGTGAGCATCGCGGACGGTGTCGACCTGCTGCCCTTCATGGCTCCGATCCGGCCGCGGTTCTTCAGCGGCCGCATGGGCCTGGTGAAGCCGGACCAGGAGATCTATCTCCGCGTCGCGGAGAGCATGGGCGTCGCCCCCGGCGACATCGTCTTCGTCGACGACCGGCTGGAGAACATCGAGGGGGCGGAGCGGGCGGGCATGACCGGCGTCCACTTCCGTGACGCCGCGACGCTGCGCGACGATCTCAAGCTCGCCCTCTGAACGGCGTCCTCAGCCGTAAGCCGGCGTCGGCCTGAACGGCCGGCGCTGACGCGGGTTCCAAACGGGTTCCAAAACGGGTTCCAAAACGGTTCCCGATGCGCGTTCCTGATGGGGAGATGAACGCCGATTAACGCGCTCGAGCCTTCCCCTTCAGATGCCGTTCAGCAAAGGTGGGAAGTCAAAAGCACTGTTCATCATGGGTTTCTTCGCCCGCCACAGTTGTAAAGGGCGCGCGTTAACCGCGGCCGCTGGACTGGCAGCGTGCAGACGAATGCGTCACGAAGAGTGTTCCTGTCCGCTGCGGCCGCCGGTGCGGGCGGCCTGCTCCTGTCGGGGTCCGCCCTCCCGGGGCGCCTGCCGTACGGCGGGGCGCTCAAGAGGGACCCGTTCACCCTCGGCGTCGCGTCGGGAGACCCCACTCCCGACGGCGTCGTGTTGTGGACCCGGCTCGCCCTCGAGCCCACGGCGCCCGACGGACTCGGCGGCATGCCCAGCGGTTCCTACGACGTCGACTGGCAACTCGCGGCCGACGAACGGTTCTCCAAGATCGTCAGATCGGGTACGGCGACGGCCCGGGCGGCGCAGGCGCACAGCGTCCACATCGAGGTGAACGGCCTCCAGCCCGGCACGGAGTACTTCTACCGCTTCCGCGTCGACGGCCATGTGTCTCCGGCGGGCCGTACGCGGACCACGCCTGCGGGGCTCTCGCCGCTGAAGTTCGCGATGGCGGCCTGCGCCCACTGGGAACACGGCTACTACACGGCCTACCGCCGGATCTCGGAACAGGACCCGGACCTCGTCGTGCACCTCGGGGACTACATCTACGAGTACGCCCCCAGCGGCTACACCGCGGTGAGCGGCGTCGTCCGCCGCCACGCGGGACCGAAGTGCCAGTCGCTGGGCGACTACCGGCTCAGGCTCGCCCAGTACAAGAGCGATCCCGACCTGCAGGCGGCCCACCAGGTGGCCCCCTGGCTGGTCGTCTTCGACGACCACGAAGTGGAGAACAACTGGGCGGGCTCGGTGTCCTCGGTGTCCGGCACCGGCGCCGCGGCCTTCGCCCGGCGCAAGGCCGCCGCGTTCCAGGCCTACTACGAGAACATGCCGCTGCGCCGGGGGAACCTCCCCAGGGGAGGCTCGATCCGGATCAACCGGCGGATCGACTGGGGCACGATGGCGACCTTCCACCTGCTCGACACCAGGCAGTTCCGCGACGACCAGGCCTGCGACGACGGCGAGCGCTCCGGCTGCGACGACCGGCTCGACGCGGGTCGCTCGATCCTCGGCGCGGACCAGCGCGGCTGGCTCCTCGACGGGCTCGGCAGGTCCGAGGCCCGGTGGAACCTCATCGGCCAGCAGGTCATCATGGCGCAGCGCGACGGCAGGACCGGCCCGGGCGTCGACGTCAACATGGACAGCTGGGACGGGTATGCGGCCGACCGCACCCGGCTCCTCGAAGGGATCAAGGCGTCCGGGGCGGCCAACCCCGTCGTCCTCACCGGCGACGCCCACACGCACTACGCCGCGACCCTGAAGCCGGACTTCGCCGACCCCGACTCGCCGCAGGTGGCGGTCGAACTCGTCACCTCGTCGGTGTCGAGTGACGGCGACGGGTACCGTGACGCGGCCGGCATCGCGGAGACCATGCGGGAGAACCCGCACTTCTCCTTCATCGACCAGCGCCGCGGCTACATCGTCTGCTCGATGTCACAGGACGAGATGCGGGCCGAGTTCCGCACGCTCGACTACATCACCAGGCGCGGCGCGCCCGCCAAGACCGCGGCCAGCTTCACGATCCCCTCGGGCCACGCTCAGCTCAGCGCGTAGCCGTACAGGTCGTCCCGGCCGCCCGTGCGCGCCACGCGGGCGGTTCCGGGGACGGCGCCCGGGTAGGAGCCCTTCTTCACCTTGGTGCTCACCGTGGTCAGGCGGCCGGAGCCCGGCGAGGCGATCAGCAGCTTCCCGCCCTCGGCCAGGACCGACGACCCGAAGGCCCCCGTCCTGTCGCCCGTGAGCAGGAGATTGTGGTTGCGGGTGAGACCGCCGCTGCGCGTCCCGGGGATCACCTGGACGGCGCCCTCGCCCGGCGCACCCACGATCAGTTCGTCGTCCTTGTCGCCGTTGAGGTCCCCGGTCGCGAGCGACGAGCCGAACCTGTCGTAGTAACGCGGGATGCCAGCCAGGATCGTCTGCGTCCACATCTCGCTGCGGGTCGCGGTCAGGCCGCGGGCCGAGCCGTACAGGACATTGACCGCGCCGTCGCCGTAGTCCATCCCGCGGGTGAGGGTGGAGGAGACGTCCTCGCCGGGAACGCCGATCGCGAGGTCGTCGCGCCCATCGGCGTTGAAGTCGCCGGTCGCCAGATCGGAGCCGAAGGCGTCCCACCGCTCCGCGGAGCCGGGCACGTTCCGGCTGTTCTGCGTGTAGGCGCTCGCGTGCCGCTTGCGCGGATCGATGATCGTGACGGTGCCCGAGCCCGGCGTCTTGGTCCCGCCGTCACCCGGTGCCCCGACCGCGATCTCGTCCTTGCCGTCTCCGTTGAAGTCGCCCGCCGCCAGCGACTCGCCGAACAGGTCGGTCTGTCCCCGGCCCTGGTGGACCCAGCTCGTGGCCTGGGTGACCAGCGTGCCCTTGCCGTACGGCGAGCGGTGGTTCATGCCGAAGACGCCGACGCCTCCGCCGCCCGTCATGCCGGGTGCTCCGACGATCAGCTCGTCGTCGCCGTCCCCGTCGAGGTCGCCGGCGGCCAGGGCCGCGCCGAACCTGTCGGTGCCGTGTTTGCGGCCGAGCCGGGTGACGTCGATGGATCTGACCGTGCCGAGCCCGCTCCGCGTTCCGAAGAGGATGTGGACGACGCCGTTCCCGTCGGCCCCGGGAACACGGGAGCCGAAGAACTCCTCAGAGACGCCGATCGCCAGGTCGGTACAGCCGTCGCCGTTGAAGTCGCCCTCGGCGACCGCCGATCCGAACGAGTCGTTGATCTCCGGCGAGCCCCCGATGCCGCCGGAGCCCTGGTGCAGGGTCTTCTGCGGGGTGAGACCGTTTCGCGCGCTCCCGTACAGGGTGACCGTTCCCGCGCGGGCCTTCCCGTTCACCGTCGCGTACGGCGAGGCCACGGCGACGAACGCCGGGCAGCCCTTGGCCACGCGGGGCGCGGTGCCCGCAGCGGTGAGAGCGGAGGCGGGAGAGGCCGCAAGGAGGGAGGGAAGCGCCACCACGGGGGTGGCCAGAGCCACCGCGAGCAGGGCGGACGTGCGCGAAACGCTCATGTGCCGGATCGTCTCCGGCTATCTGGACACGAGGCCCACCAGCACATGAACCGCCCACGTCGGCTGTCTTAACTCGGCGCTGTAAGCCTCAGGACTTGACCTCACCCTCGATGGGCGGTGCGTCGAGCGAGCAGTGGATCTTGCGCTCGGGCTCGGGGGCATCGGCCAGCACGTTGCCCCGGATCGTGAAGAAGGTGGTCACGGCGGCGACGGCAAGCATGGCGGCACTGATCAGCATCGCGGTGTGGAAGCCGTGGGTGAAGGCGGCCGGCGAGTTGTAGGCGTCCCCGGTCAGACCCACCAGGGGCGGGACGGCCGCGACGGCGAGCAGGCCGCCGGTCCGGGCGAGGGCGTTGTTGACCCCGCTCGCGACCCCCGCGTAGCGCTCCTCGGCCGTGGCCAGCACCGTGGCGGTCAGGGGGGCGACGGCGGTGCTCAGGCCCAGGCCGAAGACGAGCGCCGCGGGCAGCACGTCGACGATGTAGGAGGCGCCGGGCCCGATCCTGCTCATGAGGACGAGGCCCGCCGCGCAGGCGAGGATGCCGCCGGTCATGGGGATCCGGGGGCCGATGCGCTTGGCGAGCTCTCCCGAGCGGGCCGACAGCAGCAACATCAGGATCGTCACCGGAAGCATCGCGGACCCCGCCGCGATAGGGGAGAACCCGGCCGACACCTGGAGTTGGACGACGAGCAGGAAGAACACGACGCCCATCGCCGCGTACATGATCAGCGTCACGACGTTGACCGCGGTGAAGACACGGGACCTGAAGATCCCCACAGGGACGAGGGCGTCGGGGGAGCGCCGCATCTCCACGACGACGAAGGACGCGGCGAGGACCAGCCCCGCGACGAGGGGGAAGACTCCCGCGCCGCCGAGGATCAGGCCGTAGGTGACGCCCGCCAGAGCCAGCGCGGCCAGCGCGGAGCCGAGCACGTCGAACCTGCCGTGCGCCGTGGTGTCCCTGGTCTCCGGGACGTGCCGTGCGGCCACCGCGAGGACGACGGCCGCGAGGGGGAGGTTGAGCAGGAAGACCCAGCGCCAGCCGGCCGTCTCCACCAGCCATCCGCCCAGGAGGGGGCCGATCGCCGACGCGACTCCGCCGAGACCCGACCAGGCGCCGACCGCACGGGGACGGTCCTCATGGGCGAAGCTCGCCTGGATGATCGCCAGCGAGCCGGGGGTGAGCAGCGCCCCGCCGATGCCCTGGAGCGCCCGGGCGAGGATGAGCACCTCGATGTTCGGGGCGAGGCCGCACAGAGCGGAGGCGGAGGCGAACCACACGACACCGATCATGAAGACCTTGCGCCTGCCGTACCGGTCGCCGAGGGAGCCTCCGAGCAGGATCAGCCCGGCGAGCGTCAGCGTGTACGCGTTGATCGTCCACTGGAGCCCCGACATGCCCGTGCCGAGATCGCGGGCGAGGGCGGGCAGGGCCACGTTGACCACGGTGCCGTCCAGCATCGCCATTCCGGATCCGAGGACCGTCGTGAGAAGGACCCAACGGCCCGGGATCGAGTTGAGCCGGATCTGGCCTGATTCCATACGGGCCATCATGGTCCGTCGCGTCGGGCGCCGCTTCGGTAGGTGGACTGAACGGGCGCAGTCGACTGAACGGATGCGACCGAAGTGTCGCCTGTCTCTGGTAAGACATGATCCGCCAGTCCCCCCAGGCGAGGAGCACCTCTGTGACCGAGCACGACAATCCGCGCAGACACGTCTGCGGCTACCGGGATCGCTACGCCGATCTTCCCGTCGCCGAGTTCACCGGCGAAGGCGACCCCGGGAAGCTTCCGGAGGCCGGCTCGGTGGCCTGGCGCCTGGCCGCGGAGCCGTACGACGCACAGGAGGGGGCCTTCGCGGCGCTGTTCGCTCGCTTCATGGAGCAGGTGGACACCGAGCCGGTCCGGGCGATCGTCGTGGGCGGCTGGGAGAACCCCTACGAGGTGGGATCGGAGGTGGCGATCCGGCCACTGGCGGACGCGGCTGCGCGATTTCCCGCCCTGCGGGCCCTGTTCGTGGGAGCCCTGCAGTCCGAGCAGTGCGAGATCTCCTGGATCCAGCAGTCGGACGTGACCCCGCTGCTCGAGGCCTACCCGCGGCTGGAGCGGCTGGAGGTCCGGGGAGGAACCGGGCTGGAGTTCAACCCCGTCCGGCACGACGCGCTGCATACGCTCCGCTTCGAGTCCGGCGGCCTGCCCGCCGACGTCGTCCGCGCGGTCGGGCAGTGCGATCTCCCCGCCTTGGAGGAACTCGATCTCTGGCTCGGCGTTGAGAACTACGGCGGCAACTGCTCGGCGGCCGACCTGGACGCGATCATGTCCGGTGAGCGGCTCCCGGCGCTGCGGCACCTGGGCCTGCGGGACAGCGAGATCCAGGACGAGATCGCCGCCGCCGTCGCCTCGGCCCCGGTCATCGCCAGGCTCGAGTCGCTGAGCCTGTCCATGGGCACTCTCACCGACCTGGGGGCGGAGGCGCTGCTGAGCGGGCAGCCGCTCACCCATCTGCGTGAGCTCGACCTCCATCATCACTTCCTGACGGAGCCGATGATCAAGCGGATCCAGGACGCGCTGCCGGGAGTGCAGGTCGACCTGTCCGAGCCGGAGGACCCGGAAGACGAGTGGCGCTACGTCGCGGTCGACGAGTGACCACGGCGAACACGCGGTTCGCCGTCGTCGGCGTCCCGGGCGGCCGGCGGGTCGACCTTTTCCGTGCGGCGGCGGCCCGCGCCGGCCTGCCCGACCCGAACGTGATCTCCTGGCGTGACGTGCTGGCAGGCGATGCGCCGATCCCGCCGGGCAGTGCCGTACGGGTCGACTCTCCCGGTGAGGACGCCGAGGTCGACGCGCTGCTCCGGGGGCCGGGCGATCCGGCGCGGGCAGGGGGCGGCGCGGCCTGGTACGCGGCGTTCCGCGGGGGCCTGCGGAACCTCGCCGAGGCCGTCGAGGCCTCACCGGGCTCGGCGCTGCTCGGCGACGTCGACGAGATCGCCGTGATGTTCGACAAACGGCTGTGTCATGAGCGGCTGCGGGCGGCCGGTGTGCCCGTGCCGCCGGCGCTTCAGGGGCAGGTCGGCTCCTACCGGGAGTTGCGGGAGCTGATGACCCGCGACGGTTGGCCGCGCGTGTTCGTCAAGCCCGCCCACGGATCGTCCGCGTCCGGAGTGATCGCCTTCCAGGCGCTGGGCGCGCGGGTGAAAGCGGTGACGTCTGCGGCGTTGCCGGACGGCTGGGGCACGGGAACCGACGGTCCGGGCGAGGCCGGGCGCGGCCGACGAGGCGGGGCCTCGCTGTACAACTCGCTGCGGGTGCGGACCTACGAGAGCGAGACCGACGTGGCGGCGGTCGTCGGCGCGCTCGCGCCCGACGGGTTGCACGTCGAGCGGTGGTTTCCCAAGGCGTCCATGGACGGCCGGGCCTTCGACCTCCGGGTCGTCGTGGTCGCGGGTGCGCCCACCCATGTCGTCGTCAGAGTGGGCCGCACGCCGATGACGAACCTGCACCTCGGCGGCGTTCGCGGTGACCTCGGCCGGGTGCGGGAGCGTCTCGGGACGGCGGGATGGCAGGGCGCGCTCGACGTATGCGTCCGAGCCGCGGACTGCTTCCCCGGCAGCCTGGCGATCGGAGTCGACCTGATGATCGGAACGGACTGGAGATCCACCGCGGTCGCCGAGGTCAACGCCTTCGGTGACCTGCTCCCGGGCCTGACCGGCCTGCCCGGGGGCCCGGGTGATGGCCTGGACACCTATGCCACACAGATCGCGGCGGTGTCGGGGGGATGGCGGCAGGGCATGCAGTCCCGGGACATCCGAGGCGAGGGAGAGTTGTCATGCGTGACCTGAACACCCGGGATGTGATCACCCGGGACCTGATCACTCGGGACATGAACACCCGGGACATGAACACCGTCGTGGGCAGCCACGACATCCTGCTGGTGACACTGGACACCCTGCGTTACGACGTGGCGGCCCGGCTCGTGGCGGACGGCAGGCTGCCGAACCTGGCCCGCGTGTTGCCGGAAGGAAGATGGGAGCGCCGGCACAGCCCGGGGAGTTTCACCTATGCGGCCCACGCGGCGATGTTCGCGGGCTTCCTCCCCACCCCGGCCGAGCCAGGCGCGCACGCGCGGCCGTTCGCGGCCCGGTTCCCGGGAAGCGAGACGACCGCCGCCGGCACCTGGGTGTTCGACGCCCCGGACCTGCCCACGGGCCTCGCCAAGGCGGGCTACCAAACGGTGTGCGTGGGAGGCGTCGGGTTCTTCAACAAGCAGAGCCCGCTCGGTTCCGCGTTGCCGGGACTGTTCGAGGAGAGTCACTGGGCGCCCGAGTTCGGCGTCACCTCCCGCCATTCCCTGGAGCGGCAGATCGACCGGGCGGAGCTGGCGCTGCGCGACAGGGACGAGCCGGCCTTCCTCTTCGTCAACGTCTCGGCCCTCCATCAGCCCAACTGGTTCCACCTGGCGGGCGCCGCGCAGGAGGACGGCGACACGCTGGAGAGCCACGCGGCCGCCCTGGAATACGTCGACAGGCACATCGGCCGTCTGTTCGCCCTCATGACCAGGAACAGGCCGTGCTTCACGATCATCTGCTCCGACCACGGCACGGCGTACGGGGAGAGCGGCCACACCGGTCACCGGATCGGCCACGAGGTGGTCTGGACGGTGCCGTACGCCGAGTTCGTGCTGGAGCGGACGCCGGCAAGGCCACGCCCGCAGTGGGGGCGTGCGCGCGCATGGGATCGGATCAGGGGATGACAGAGATCGACACCGCAATCAGCCCGTACGACGGATATGTCTACGCCTATCCCCATAAGACGGCGTATCGGCCCTTGGATCCACGTCCTGCTCTGCGCGACGTCTGGGCGGGTGAGCGGACCGACGCGCTCTTCCTCTACCTGCACATCCCCTTCTGCGAGATGCGCTGCGGCTTCTGCAACCTGTTCACGCGGACGGGCGCCCCGGAGGAACTGGTCGGCGCGTACCTCGACGCACTTGAGCGGCAGGCCTACGCGCTTCGGGAGGCGCTGCCGGATCCCCGCTTCGCGGTGGCCGCCGTCGGCGGCGGCACGCCGACCTACCTGAGCCCGGCGGAGCTGAACCGGCTCTTCGACCTCACGGAGAACGTCCTCGGAACCGACCTCCGCGCGATCCCGGTGTCCGTCGAGACCTCGCCCGCGACGGCGACCGCGGACCGCCTCGCCGTGCTCGCCGACCGGGGCGCCACCCGCGTCTCCATCGGCGTGCAGAGCTTCGTCGACGCCGAGGCCCGGGCCGCCGTGCGGCCGCAGAGGCGGTCGGAGGTCGAGGCGGCGCTCGGCCGGATCAGGGACGCCGCGTTCGAGGTGCTCAACATCGACCTGATCTACGGGATCGACGGCCAGACGCCGCGGTCCTGGCGGTACTCCCTGGACTCCGCGCTGGAGTGGCGTCCGGAGGAGCTGTACCTCTATCCGCTGTACGTGCGGCCGCTCACCGGTTTGGGCCGCAGGGACCGCGATTGGGACGACCAGCGGCTCGACCTCTACCGCGTGGGCCGCGACCATCTGCTCGAGGCGGGCTACGAGCAGGTGTCGATGCGGATGTTCCGCCTGCCGGGCTCCGGCGGCTCGACCGAGTACTGCTGTCAGACCGACGGGATGGTCGGCCTGGGCTGCGGCGCCCGGTCGTACACGCGGAGCCTGCACTACTCCTACGAGTACGCCGTGGCGGCGCGGCATGTACGGGCGATCATCGATGATTTCGTCCGCCTGCCCGCCGGTGAGTTCACGGTGGCGAACGTGGGCTTCCGCCTCGACGACGAGGAGATGAGGCGCCGCCATCTGATCCAGTCCCTGCTGCAGGCCGACGGGATGGCGCGCGCGGGCTACCGGGAACGATTCGGCGGCGACGTCATGGACGACTTCGGCGTGGAACTGTCCCGGTACGCCGGCCTCGGGTGGCTGGAGAGCGACCGCGACCTGGTGCGGCTGACCCCGGAGGGCCTGGCCTACTCGGACGCCATCGGCCCGGCCCTGTTCTCCGGCCGAGTGGAGGCACTGATGCAGGCCTATGAGGAGCGATGATGACAGCGGCCGGGCATCTGTCGATCCTCTACCGCGGTCCGCTGTCGAGTTGCGACTACGACTGCGCCTACTGCCCGTTCGCCAAGCGGCGCGACGACCCCGACCGGCTGCGCGCCGACCGGGCCGCGCTGAAGCGCTTCACCACCTGGGTCGCGGAGCAGGACCACCCGATCTCGGTGCTGTTCACGCCGTGGGGTGAAGGGCTCGTCCGCTCGTGGTACCGGGACGCGATGATCGCGCTCAGCCGTCTCGGCCACGTCCGAACGGTGGCGATCCAGACGAACCTGAGTTGCCGCACCGGCTGGCTCGCCGAGGCCGACCTGGGCAGTCTCGCCTTGTGGTGCACGTACCACCCGAGTCAGGTCGCCTACGACCGCTTCCTCGCCAAATGCCGCGACCTGGACCGGATCGGCGTACGGCACAGCGTCGGCATCGTGGGCCATCCGGACCACCTCGGCCCCGCCCGCCGGCTTCGGGCGGACCTTCCCGAGCCGACGTACCTGTGGGTGAACGCCGAGGAGGGGCGCCGCTACACCGACGCGGAGGCGGCCGAGTGGACCGCGATCGACCCCCTCTTCGGGTACAGCCGCCGCCCGCACCTGAGCGCCGGTCTGCCGTGCCGTACCGGCGACACGGTGATCTCGGTGAACGGCGACGGCACGGTCAGGCGATGTCATTTCATCCCCACCGAGCTCGGCAACCTCTATGACGGGTCCTTCCGCCAGGCCCTGCGGCCCCGGCCGTGCCCGGCGGCGGCCTGCGACTGCCACATCGGGTACGTGCACCTGGAGCCGCTGGGCCTCTACGACGTCTTCGCCGGGGGGATCCTCGAGCGCGTGCCGGCGCCGCCCGCCGCTCTTCCCGGTCAGGTCTCCTTCTCGGGACGGTAGTCGGCCTCGGAGACGCCGAAGGTCCAGGCGACGCCCTCCCGGGCTCGTGAGACCGACGGCGGCACCCGGAGGAAGTAGGTCCGGCGGGTTCCGTCGGGCTCCGGCGTGGAGTTGACGACCTGGACCATCACGAGGTCCTCGTCGCCGGGCAGGGCGAGGCGCCACAACGTGCCCGTCTCGTCCCGGTGCATCGCAGACGCGTTGGACTCCTTGAGGTAACGCTCGAACCCGTAGTGCTCCAGCATCACCCGGCGCAGCTCGGCGTTCTCCTCGGCCCGGATCCGCCCGGCGTCGAGCGAGGCCATCGCGGCGCCGAACCCGCTGGGAACGGGCATGCCGTGCCAGGCGTGGAGCGCGAACCCGTCCGGGAAGGACATCGCCGGCCCGTCGGCCCGGTGAAGCCGCCCGGCGTCGTCACGGTGCGCCTCCGACGGGCGCTCGCAGACGAGCGCGATCCGCTCGAACGGCCACCACCAGCCTGCTGCGCGCGCGACCGCGGCCAGACCTCCCAGGGCCGCGCGCGGGACCTCGGCGACGCCCGCCCTGACCCCGCAGACCGGGTCGAAGACGCACAACCAGGCGGCGTCGTGCTGACCGAGGACCGCGTCGAGCGTCGCCCCACGCAGAAGCTCGCCCGCGGTCTCGCCTCCCATCTCCGACATCCGGCGCCGAATGTCGGAGACCGTCCTGTTCACCGGCTGCCAGAGCCGCCCGCCGCCGCCCGCCCACGCCTCGGCCCAGCCGGCCGGGCCGAGCGCGGCGTGGACGGCCGCCCTCGCCCGCTCCCACGGAAGAGTGCGGATCGCCGTGCGCACCGACGCGCCGGCGGCGGCCGACGCGTCCATCGCACGGCCGGTCAGCGAGTCCGCCGGTCGGCCTGCCGCCTCGAGCTGGAGCAGCACCCCCCCGGCGAGCCCGCCGAGATCCGCCCGCTCCAGCGCGTCCGCGCTCGCGGGGTCGGCCAGCAGCAGGGCCGCGACGGCGCCGCGCAAGGGGGAGCCGAGCCAGACGATCCGCTCGGGCCTGGCCAGGCCGGCGTCCCAGTAGGCCTGCCGTACCCCCTCTTCGGCGGCGGCGCGGTCGGCGGGACCCGTGGCGAGGGCCGTCTCCTCCCAGGACCTGGAATCCGAGCCGCCGGGCCGGGCGCCCGGCATGGTCCCGGAACTCAGTGCGGCGGTCATCAGTCGGCCACCACCCGGAAGGCGCCGGGGACGTACTCACGCTGACGGATCACCCGATACCACCCCTTGGGCAGCGAGATCGCGGCGTGTTCCTCGTGGACCAGGCGCCCGCCGGACGGCAGGTGCAGGAACCCCGGGCGGCTCGGATCCGGGTCGAGCAGCAGCGTCCCCGGCCCGGCGATCGCGTGCGCGTGACCGGTGGCCTCTCCCAGCGCCAGCACGAGGCGGCCCCGAGCGTCCCGCGGCTCGGGCGGCCCCGTCCGAGCCTCCGCGGGCACCCCCTCTTCGGGCACCGGCATGATCAGGATGTCTCCCTGGCGGTACATCGCACTCCTCTCCGACCTGATCGGGAAGTTATCCGCCGCCACCGACATTTCCCGGAGTGCGCCTCCGCCCCCCGGGAGGCCGGTTCAGCACCGTGGCTCCGCACCATGACCTCCGTACGAAGCCTCGACGCGGGGCCCTGAACGGGCTGATTACAGGATTACGATCGCTCGCAGCGAACACGCGCAAAAGTGGGAACACACCCGGGCTCCTGTTAGTTGAGTCGGCATAACTCAACCTTGGGAGTTCGCATGACACAGATACTTCCCGTCCTGCCCCTGGACGACGAGGTCGTCCTGCCCGGCATGGTGATCCCCCTCGACCTGTCGGATTCCGAGGTCCGGGCGGCCATCGACGCGGCACGGGCCAGCGGCGGCGAGAGCAGGGTGCTCCTGGTGCCCCGCGTGGACGGCCGGTACGGGGCGACCGGTGTGTCCGCCGTGGTGGAGCAGGTCGGGCGGCTTCCCGGAGGGGAGCCTGCGGCCGTCGTGCGCGGCGTGAGCCGTATGCGCGTCGGCATCGGCACGACGGGGCCCGGAGCGGCGCTCTGGGTCGAGGCGACGGTGATCGAGCCGGTCGCGGCCGGACCGCGGGCCGAGGAGCTCGCCAAGGAGTACAAGTCCCTGACCACGACGATCCTGCAAAATCGCGGCGCGTGGCAGGTCGTCGACGCGGTCAACCAGATCGACGACCCGTCGGTCCTGGCCGACAGCTCCGGCTACGCGCCGTGGCTGACGACGCCGCAGAAGCAGTTCCTGCTGGAGACCGCCGACCCGGCCGAGCGGTTGGAGAAGCTGGTCGGCTGGGCCCGTGACCACCTCGCCGAGATGGATGTGGCGGAGACCATCCGCAAGGACGTCCAGGAGGGCATGGAGAAGCAGCAGCGCGAGTTCCTCCTGCGCCAGCAGCTCGCCGCGGTGCGCAAGGAGCTGGCCGAGCTGAACGGCGATCCGGCCGACGAGGAGGAGGACTACCGGTCTCGCATCGAGGCCGCCGACCTGCCGGAGAAGGTCAAGGAGGCCGCGCTCAAGGAGGTCGGCAAGCTCGAGCGCACCTCGGACCAGTCGCCCGAGACGGGCTGGATCCGGACCTGGCTGGACACGGTCCTCGATATCCCGTGGAACACGCACACGACCGACGAGTACGACATCGCCGGCGCCCGCGCGGTGCTCGACGCCGACCACACCGGGCTCGCCGACGTGAAGGACCGCATCATCGAGTACCTCGCGGTCCGCAAGCGCCGGGCCGACCAGGGCCTCGGGGTCGTCGGCGGCCGCCGCAGCGGCGCCGTCCTCGCCCTGGCGGGCCCGCCCGGAGTGGGCAAGACCTCCCTGGGCGAGTCGGTCGCGCGGGCGATGGGCCGTAAGTTCGTCCGCGTGGCGCTCGGCGGCATCCGGGACGAGGCGGAGATCCGCGGGCACCGGCGCACCTACGTCGGCGCGCTGCCCGGCCGGATCGTCCGCGCCATCCGCGAGGCGGGCTCGATGAACCCCGTCGTGCTGCTCGACGAGATCGACAAGGTGGGCTCCGACTACCGCGGCGACCCGACCGCGGCGCTGCTGGAGGTGCTCGACCCGGCGCAGAACCATACGTTCCGCGACCACTACCTGGAGGTCGAGCTCGACCTGAGCGACGTGCTGTTCCTCGCGACGGCCAACGTGCTCGAGCAGGTCCCCGGGCCGTTGCTCGACCGCATGGAGATCGTCACGCTCGACGGCTACACCGAGGACGAGAAGGTCGCCATCGCCCGTGACCACCTGCTCCCGCGCCAGCTGGAGAAGGCGGGCCTCACGGCCGACGACGTGACGATCGACGAGGGCGCGTTGCGCCGCCTCGCGGGGGAGTACACCCATGAGGCGGGCGTCCGGTCGCTCGAGCGGTCGGTCGCGCGGGTCCTGCGCAAGGTCACGGCCAACGTCGCGCTCGGCGAGGCGGGGCTGCCGGTCGCGGTCACGGCCGACGACCTGGTGCCCTACCTCGGCCGCCCGCGGCACGTGGCCGAGTCCTCGCTTCCCGAGGCCAGGCAGCGTACGTCGGTGCCGGGCGTGTCGACCGGCCTCGCCGTCACCGGCGCGGGCGGCGACGTCCTCTACGTCGAGGCGTCGCTGGCCGACCCGGAGACGGGCTCGACCGGGGTGACCCTCACCGGCCAGCTCGGCGACGTGATGAAGGAGTCGGCCCAGATCGCGCTGTCCTACCTGCGCTCGCGTGGCGTGGAGCTGGAGTTGCCGGTCGGTTCCCTCAAGGACCGCCAGGTCCACATCCACGTGCCGGCGGGCGCGGTGCCCAAGGACGGGCCGTCGGCGGGCGTCACCATGACGACCGCCCTCGCCTCGCTGCTGTCGGGCCGTCCGGTCCGGGGCGATGTGGCGATGACCGGAGAGGTGTCCCTGACCGGGCGCGTCCTCCCGATCGGCGGGGTGAAGCAGAAGCTGCTCGCCGCCCACCGGGCCGGGATCACGACCGTGCTCATCCCGGCGCGCAACGAGCCCGACCTGGACGACGTCCCGGCCGACGTGCTCGCCGACCTCACCGTTCACCCGGTGAGCGACGTCCGTGAGGTCCTCGACCTGGCCCTCACCCCGGCGACGGTGGCGCAGACCGCCGCCGCCTGACCCACCGCGTACGGCCCGCGCTCCCGTGTCCCGGGAACGCGGGCCGTACGCATGCGTGTGTGAACGCCGGTACGGCGCGAGCCCGGGTGCGGGTGCGGCCCGGTAAGAGGATCTTCCGCCGGATCCGGGTGCCCGAGTAATGTTCTGTTATGCATCCGGGAGCCGTCGCGGCCGAGACGCCAGACAAGCCGGCGGTGATCATGGCGGGCTCCGGCCGCGTGGTCACCTACCGGGAACTCGACGAGGAGTCCAACCGCCTGGCCCACCTCTTCCGGGCCGCCGGGCTCCAGCCGGGCGACCACATCGCCTTCATGCTGGAGAACCATCCCCTCTTCCTGACCATTGCCTGGGCCGCCCACCGTGCCGGGCTGTACTACACCGCGATCAGCTCCCGCCTCCAGGCCGACGAGCTCGCCTACATCCTGAACAACTGCGGTGCCCGGGCCTTCATCTCCTCGGCGAAGCTGGCCGCCGTCGCCACCTCCGTGACCGGCGAGACGCCGGGGGTCGAGGTGCGGCTGATGCTCGACGGCACCGCGCCCGGGTTCACGTCCTACGAGGAGGCGACGGCCACGCGGCCGGTGACGCCCATCGCGGACGAGTGCCAGGGCGTGGACATGCTGTACTCGTCGGGCACCACCGGGCGGCCGAAGGGGGTCAAGCCAACACTGAGCAAGGCGCCGCTCGACTCTCCCGGGCCGCTGCTGCAGCTCATCCAGTTCCTGTTCGCCCCGACCCCCGACAGCGTGTACCTGTCGCCCGCTCCGCTCTACCACGCCGCCCCGCTGCGGTACTGCATGAACTTCCAGCGGGCCGGGGCGACCATCGTCGTGATGGAGAGGTTCGACCCCGAGGAGGCGCTCCAGCTCATCGAGAGGTACCGCGTCACGCACTCGCAGTGGGTGCCGACGATGTTCATCAAGCTGCTGAAGCTGCCGCCCGAGGTCCGGTCGCGTTACGACCTGTCCTCGCTGAGGTGCGCCATCCACGCCGCCGCTCCCTGCCCCGTCCCCGTCAAGGAGCAGATGATCGAGTGGTGGGGGCCGATCATCCACGAGTACTACGCGGGCACCGAGGGCAACGGCTTCCTCTACGTCGGCTCGGAGGAGTGGCTGAAGCACAAGGGCACGGTGGGCCGGCCGCTGCTGGGCGTCGTGCACATCTGCGACGAGGAGGGCGGCGAACTGCCCCCGGGCGAGCACGGGACGGTCTATTTCGCCGACGGCCCCCGGTTCGTCTACCACGGGGACCCGGACAAGACCCGCTCCGCGCAGGACCCGCTCGGCAGGGGCTGGACGACGCTCGGTGACATCGGCTACGTCGACGAGGAGGGCTTCCTCTACCTCACCGACCGCCGCTCCTACATGATCATCTCAGGTGGGGTGAACGTCTATCCCCAGGAGGCCGAGAACGTGTTGTCGGTCCACCCCAAGGTGGCCGACGTGGCCGTCTTCGGCGTGCCGGACGAGGAGATGGGCGAGCAGGTGAAGGCCGTCGTCCAGCCCGTCGTCCCGGAGGAGGCGGGCCCGGAGCTCGCGGCCGAGCTCATCGAGTACTGCCGGGCACGTCTCGCCCACTACAAGTGCCCGAAGTCGGTGGACTTCCGCGACGAACTCCCGAGACACCCGACGGGCAAGTTGTACAAGCGCCTGTTGCGCGATGAATACTGGCCCCCGACGTCGTGATATAAGAGCCGCGTGCGGCATCCGCCGGTAGGAACCGCTGATCGCTTAGCGTGACCTTATCGAGGATTTGCCATCGTAGTGGTTGTACCGGCGGAGAGCCGGATCACCGGCAGATCCAATTGAGGGGGATGGCGATGAGCTCAGACGAGCAGGGTCGCGGCAACGACACCGAGGTGCTCCCCGGTCACGGCTGGAGCCAGTTCGGCAGGACTCCGCCACAGCAGGGCCAGTACGGCGGAGGCTATGGCGGTTATGGCAGCCCGGGGCCGTACGACACCTCGCCGTACGGCGGGCCGCTGCCGCCGCAGCGGCAGAAGGCCGGCATGACCGGCAGGCAGAAGGTGATCACCGGCCTCGCGCTCGCCGTCGTGGCGATCGGCGGCGGGGCCACGGGGGCCCTCGTCGCCAATGCGACGCACGACGGCCAGACCGTGATCTCCAGCCCGCTCGTGAACCCCGCGTCGAACACCTCGGTCAACACCATCGCGGAGGTGGCCAAGGCCATTCAGCCCTCCGTGGTGTCGATCAGGATCACGACGCAGAACGGCGGCGGTGAGGGGTCCGGCGTGATCCTGTCGGCCGACGGCCTGATCCTGACCAACAACCACGTGGTCTCCGAACTCGGCCAGGGCAACGGCGACGTCACCGTCAAGTTCAGTGACGGCAAGACGGCCTCGGCCACGGTCAAGGGCACGGACCCGACGACGGACCTGGCCGTCATCCAGGCGCAGGGCGTGTCCGGCCTGACGCCGGCCTCGCTCGGTGACAGCGACAAGCTCCAGGTCGGCGACGCGGTGCTCGCCATCGGAAGCCCGCTGGGCCTGGAAGGCTCGGTCACGTCGGGCATCGTGAGCGCGCTCGATCGCACCCTCACCGAGGGGGGCGAGGAGCAGCAGCAGCAGCAGCCGTTCCCGTTCGGTCAGCAGCAGCAGGAACAGCAGCAGGGCACGACGATCGGCGGCATGGTCCAGACGGACGCGGCGATCAACCCGGGCAACTCGGGCGGCGCCCTGGTCAACGCGGCAGGCCAGGTCATCGGCATCAACACCGCCATCGCGACGTCCGGGCAGAGCTCGGGCAACATCGGCGTGGGCTTCGCGATTCCGATCAACACCGCCAGGCAGGTCGCCGACCAGCTCATCAAGACCGGCAAGGCGACCCACGCCTTCCTCGGCGTGAGCCTGGCCGACGCCACCGGAGACGCGGAAGGCGCCGTGATCGGCTCGATCACGGCCGGCAGCCCGGCCGACAAGGCCGGCCTCGAAGAGGGCGACCTGGTCACCAAGGTGAACGACAAGGTGGTCGACAGCGCCGAGACGCTCGTGGGCGAGATCCGCACCTCCCGCCCTGGCGACAAGGTCACCATCACCTACTCGCGGAACGGCAAGACCTCGACGGCTTCGATCACTCTCGCGGAGCAGTCGGCGACGAACTGAGGCTCCCAGGAACGCCCCCGGCAAGTCCCCGGAACACCCCCGGTGAGTTCCCCGGAAGCGTCTCGAGACCGTCCCCCAGCCGGCGGCCCTCAGCGGCCGCCGGCTCGACGTCGCGTCAGCGACGCGTGAGCACCTCGGACTCCCACAGGTCCCGGTAGTAGCCGGGAGCGGCGACCAGGGCGTCGTGCGGTCCGCGCTGCACGACCCTTCCGCCCTCCAGGACGATGATCTCGTCCACCTGCTCGAGCCCGCGAAGACGGTGGGTGACCAGGAGGGTCGTCCGGCCCCTCGTGGCGTCCAGCAGGTCGGCCAGCAGGGCGTCCGCCGTCTCCTCGTCGACGGCCTCCGCCGGCTCGTCCAGGAGGAGCACCTGCGGGTCGAACAGCAGGGCACGGGCCAGGGCGAGACGCTGGAGTTGCCCGCCGGACACCGTCCGCCCGTCCTCGCCGAGCGTCGTGTCCCATCCGGTCCGGTCCGTCCAGCCGTCCAGGCGGGCCTGCCGTACGGCATGGGCGAGGTCCTCGTCGGAGGCCTCGGGGCCGGCGAGGCGGAGGTTGTCACGGAGGGTGGCCTGGAAGACGTAGGGATCCTGGGTGAGCCCGGTGATCCTCGCACGGACGTCGTCGGAGGCGTACCGCCGGATGTCCACGCCATCGATCCTGATATTTCCGGATTCGAAGTCGACGGTCCGCATGAGCGCGGCCAGCAGGGTGCTCTTCCCCGCGCCGCTCGGCCCGACGATCGCCACCCGGTCGCCGGGCGCCAGCCTCAAGCTCACCCCGTTGAGCGCGGGTTCCCTGTCTCCGTGGCGGACCACCAGATCCTCGATCTCGACGGTCGGCGGCGCTTCCGGCAACGTGAGGGGGTCGCCTGGCTCGGCCACCGCCGGCGGCGTCGCCCCGATCTCCCGCAACCTCCGCAGGGCGGCGAGCACTCCGGCGAACCGTTCGCCCGCGGCCCCGAGCGGCAGCACGGGCTCGAAGGAGACCAGCGAGGTCAGGGCGAGCACGGCCGTCGCGACGCCGTCCAGATCCGCGGAGCGGGCCGCGAGCACGACGGCCACCACGGTCAGCCCCTGCACGAGCACGCCGAGCCCGAGTGCCGCCGCGTTGACCCGCGACTGGCCGCGCTCGAGCTTCGCGAGGCGTGCGTCCGCGTCCATCCCGGCGGAAAGGGCCTGGTCCCGGGCGCCGTACGCCGCGAGGTCGGCCGCGCCATGGACGAGGTCGGCCACGCGCGCGGCCAGTTCGGCTCTGGCGGGTGCGATCCGGGCGGACCATCTCCGCGCGGCCGCGGCCGTACCGGCGGGCAGGGCGACGCCCGCCACCAGCAGACCCAGGGCCAGCAGGAGTGCCGCGAAGGGCAGGATGAACGCGGTGAGGACCACGGCGGCCGTCCCGGCGAGGAGCGCGGCGAGGGCGGGCAGCAGACAGCGGACGAGCAGGTCCTGGACCGCGTCGGTGTCGTCCACCATCCGGCTGAGCAGGTCGGCGCCGCGCCGCGGCAGCGGCCCGGTGGGGACGAGCGCCTGGTAGAGGCGTTCGCGCGTGCCCGCCTGGGCGCGGAGGGCGACGTCGTGGCCGGACAGCCGCTCGCCGTACCTGAAGATCCCGCGGGTGGTGGCGAAGGCCCGCACCGCCACGATGGCGACGGAGAGCGCGGCCAGCGGAGGCTGCTCGGCCGCCCTCGTGATCATCCACGCGGCCGCCGCGATCAGCGCGATCCCCGCGAGGTCGGCGGCCGCCCCCGCGAGTGTCGCGAGGACCAGCCGTTTGGGCATCCCCGGCGCGAGAAGCCGCAGAGGTGTGCCGGATTCGGTGGCCATGCCGGTCATGCGGCTCCTGTCTGCGCGTGGTCGTGCAGGCGGACGACTCGGTCGGCAAGTTCGATCATGGCGGGGCGGTGGGCGACGATGATCGAGGTCCTTCCCTCGGACAGCCTCCGCGTGGCCTCGACGACCGCGGCCTCGCTCCTGCCGTCCAGGCGTGCGGTCGGCTCGTCGAGCAGGAGCACCTCGGCCGACGGGCGGCAGAACGCGCGGGCGAGCGCGACCCGCTGGCGCTGGCCCGCCGACAGGTTCGCGCCGCGTTCGCCGAGTTCCGTCTCATAGCCGTACGGCAGGGCCGCCACGAACTCGGCCGCCTGAGCGGCCGCGGCAGCCGTACGGACCTCGTCCGGCGAGGCGTCGGAGCCCAGGGAGATGTTGGCGGAGACCGTCGCGGCGAACAGGTGGGGGCGCTGGGGCACGAAGGCGAGCCGGGGCCGCCACTCGTCGAGGTCCAGCCCGGCGAGGTCGGCGCCGTCGATCAGGACCCGGCCCTCGGACGGTGTGACGAACCCGAGCAGGACGTGGAGCAGCGTGCTCTTGCCGACTCCGCTCGGGCCCACGATCGCCACCCTCTCGCCCGGCGAAATCCGCAAGGTGACGGCGTCGAGGGCGTTCTCCTCGCGGCCGGGATACCGGACGGTCACCCCCTCGAACCGGATCCCCGGCGGTGCATGATCACGGCCGGAAATCCGCAGGTCAGGGGCGTGAATGCGAATCTGTGCATGATCACGGACAGGTTTCGGCAGGTCAGCGGGCTGTTCGCGAACCTGTGCATGATCACGGGCGGTTGTGGTGGCGGGGGTGGTGGTGGGAGTGGCGGGGGTGGGGGTGATGAGGGAGAAGGCCTGGTCGGCGGCGGCGACTCCTTCCATGGCGGCGTGGAACGTGGTGCCCATGGCCCGCAGGGGGATGTAGGCCTCCGGGGCCAGGAGCAGCACCAGCAACGCCGTGTGGAGGTCGAGCGAGCCCGACAGCAGTCGCAGGCCGACGGGGACGGCGACCAGAGCGAGGGAGAGCGACGCCACGAGTTCGAGGACCAGCGACGACAGGAAGGCGACCCGCAGCGTCCGCATCGTCGCGGTCCGGTGGGCCGCGGCGACCTGCTGGATCACCGACGCCTGGTGGCGTGCCCGGCCGAAGGCCCGCAGGGTCGGAAGGCCGCGGACGACGTCGAGGAAGTGGCCGCCGAGCCTGGTCAGCGCCTCCCACTGCTGCTGCGTCACCGCCCGGGTGGTCCAGCCGACCAGCGCGCCGAAGATCGGGATGAGCGGCAGCGTGAGCAGGACGATGACGGCGGTCTCGAGGTCGGCCACGAAGAGCCGCACGACGACCGCGATCGGGATGACGCCCGCCACGGCGACCGCCGGCAGGTAGCCGGTCAGGTAGGCGTCCAGGGCGTCCAGCCCGCGTCCTGCGAGTGTGACGAGCTCACCGGATCGCCGGGAAACGGCGGCGTCCGGCTCCTGGAAACGCGGCAACAGCCGGCGGCGCAGCGCGGACTTCAGGGCCGTGGCCGTGCGACCGGCGAAGACGCCCCGTCCCCAGCCGAGCAGCCCCCGCGCCGCCACAACCAGTGCAAGCGGGAGCAGGACGGCCACGGTGAACCGGCCGGAGAGCACTCCCGCCAGCAGTTCCGCCTGCACGAGCACGAGGAGCCCCGCCGCCACGGCAGCGGCCAGGCAGGCGGCGAGGTGTGGCCGCACGGTCCGTTCGGATCGTGCGAGCCGCAGAAGATCCTTGTGCAACGGAGGCCCAATCGGACGACGGCCGGCAGACGGTCAGAAGAACGTGGGCAGCGCACCCCTGCTGAAGGTGCGCCACACCCATACTTGCGCGCCCACGAGGATCGGGACGCACGGCAACACAATGGCACCCAGGGTGGTCAGGGTCTCCGGCGGGGCGGCGTGCTCGATGAGGGCGGAGGCCACGACGGCGACGGCCAGGACTGCGGGGATCGCGGCCGTCAGAGCCGTCAGCAGCAGGGCCCGCCCGGTGCGCCGCGCTCCGCGGACCGCCGGGTCGCCGGGCAGCCGCCACGCCGCGAAGGTCCAGCCGTGGAGACAGAACGCCAGCGCGACCACGATCCCCCCGGCGACGCCTGCCGGGGCGAGCAGGGGAGCCGACAGTCCGCGGGCCAGCGCCACCAGCGTCATGCCCCAGGTCAGTGCCAGCCCGGCCGAGCCGAGGCAGATGGCGCCGTCCCAAAGCGTCCGCCACGCGGCGCCGTCCGCGCGGCGGCGGAACCACAGGCCGGCGTCCCGGACGATCCACGTCAGGAGCAGCGCCACGACCAGGGGGTACAGCCCGCTGAGCACCGCGCCCTCCAGGGTGGAGAAGGCGCCGAACAGCACGCCGACGAGGGCGACCAGCCAGACCTCGCCCGCGAGGACGAACGGCGCCATGGCCCCGACGAGCCGGTCGCGGTCCTCCTGCGACCGGCCCAGCACGGGCAGCAGGATGCCGAGCCCGATGTCGAAGCCCTCGAGTGCGAAGTAGCCGACAAGCAGGACGGCGAGGGCGCCGAACCAGATGATCTCCATGGTCGTGGTCCTCAGAGGGAGTGGGCGGGCATGGGCGCGGGCTCGGCGGGCCGGTCCGGCATGCCGAGGGACACCTGTTCCGGCCCGCGGCGCACGGCACGGGCGATCAGCAGGTAGTCGATGATCGCGAGCAGGCCGAGCAGGCCGGCGAAGCCGATGAACGAGCCGGTGATGGCGGTCCTGGAGAGTCCCGGCGTCATGGCGTCGGCCACGGAGAGCTTTCCGTACACCAGCCACGGCTGACGGCCCATCTCGCGCACGAGCCATCCGGCGATCGCCGCCACGAACGGCAGCGGGGTGATGAGCATCAGGACCGGGTGCAGCCACCGCCACCGGGCGAGCAGGTTCCGGAACAGCAGAGGCAGCAGGAGGAACATCACGCCGAACTGGAGGAGTTGCCCGATCCCGATCATGAGCCCGAGCGCGGCCTCGGGTGCGGCGTCGAACTTGTCCGGCTGGGTGGCCTCGATCACGCCGAACTGGGCGTATCCGAAACCGACGGTGAACAGGGAGCCGATGAAGGCGGTCACCACGCCCATCCGGAGCGACCGGGTGAAGAACTCCTGCTCCTTCGTGCGCCGGAACAGGTGGTACGCGCTGGCCCCCATGACGACGAACCCGCCGGTCCACAGCCCGGCGCTGATCACGTGGGGGAGCGCGAAGACCAGGTTGGGATTGGTGAGCAGTGCGCCGAAGTCCCGAAGCACCAGGCGGCCGCCCTGTTCGACGGAGCCGACCGGGTGCTGGAGGAACGAGTTCGCCACCATGATCCAGAAGGCCGAGGCGTAGGCGGTCAGCGTCACCAGCCAGATGCAGGTCACGTGGAGCGCCCGGGGTAACCGGTGCCAGCCGAAGATCCACAAGCCGAGGAACGTGGACTCCAGGAAGAAGGCCACCAGGGTCTCGATGGCGAGCGGCGCGCCGAAGACGTCGCCCGCGTAGTGCGACAGGCCGCTCCAGCTCAGTCCGAACTGGAATTCCATGACCAGGCCGGTGAACACGCCGAGCGCGTAGTTGATCACATAGATCTGCCCCCAGAAGCGGGTCATCCGCTCATGGAGGGGATTGCCGGTGATCGCGTAGCGCGTGTGCATGATCGCGACAAGGGGCGCGAGGCCGAGGGTCAGCACGACGAACAGGAAGTGCAGGCTGCCCGTCACGGCGAACTGCGTCCGCGCGAGGTCGACGACGTCCAAGGGGGGCTCCTCAATACATAGAGAGTCTACATATAGACAGCCTACATGTAGACTCCCTACATGTGGACCGGGATAGGCTGCGACCGTGAACGCCGACACGCTGCGAGGGCACATGGATGCCCTGTTGCTCTCCGTGGTGGAGCGTGAGCCGCTCCACGGCTACGCCATCATCGAGGCGCTGCGCGAGCGCAGCGGTGGCGCGCTCGACGTCCCGACGGGCACCGTCTACCCGGCCCTGCGCAGGCTGGAGCGGGCCGGCTACCTGGCCGGGGAGTGGGCTGTGGCGGGCGGGCGCAAGCGGCGCACCTACCGCCTGACGGACTCGGGCCGCGCGGCGCTCGCGGGGGAGCGGTCGGCCTGGAAGTCGTTCACGACGGCGATCGGGAGCGTGCTCGACCCCTCACGATGAACGAACGCCCGGCTGTGGTGGACGCAGAGCACCGCGCTGACGAACTGCCACGTTCCCAGCGCGTAGGTGATCAGAGAGACGGCCACGCCGGGGGCGTAGTCGCCGAACCCCGGAGGGCCGTCGGCGCCCTGCACGAGGGCCATGCTCATCGCGACCCTGACCGGGATCTGGACCAACACCAGGAGCCCCAGCGCGCGAGTCAGGATCCTGGGCCGCCGCAGCACCCGCAACCCCCGGCCGAGGGCGAGCAGGGCGACGCCGCCCACGACACCGGTCGCGAACTGTGTGTAGTCCAGAAGTCTGCTGACCGTCCAGAACCACTCCGGCGGAGTGGGCGCGGCCGGTGACTGGGGGAAGAACTCCCAGACCACGCTCCACATCAACGCGGTGACCGGCACGCTGACGAACAGGAGCGCCGCGGTCCTGCGCCCTTGGCCGACCGCGAGTTCCTCCTGGAAGCCGGGGGCGATTTCGGTGGCGAGCCCGAAGTCCGCGATCGCCAGTCGCTCGGCCTCGGCCCTGGTGTGGCCATCGGCCTCGTACGCCTCGGCCGCGTCGAGCAGCCCGTCCCGCGCCTCGGCGAGCAGGTCCCGCCTGGCGCGGACCGGACCGCGGAGAAGACGGCGGAGCCCGGCCACGTAGTCGTCGATCGGACTCGTCGGCACGTCTTCCCTCCTATGCGGCCCCCGGAACTCCCGGAATGCCCGCCAGCGTATTGGCCGTCTCCACGGCCCGCCATCGGGGTCAACCCTGACCCGACCCCGGAGGTTCATGCCGTCGACTATTTTGTCTTTCTGACGTTTCGCCCCGGCAACACCTGATTAATCCTGGTAGGAGAGACTTGGGGCGGAGAGCGAGGCGGGATTGTGAATCAGGCGAAGATCGTGGTGGGTATCAGCGGCTCGGCGGCGTCGTCGGCCGCGCTTCGTTGGGCCGCGGCCGAGGGCCGCCTGCGCGGCGCGAGCGTCGAGGCGGTGTACGCCTGGGAATGGTCGGGCGGGCTCCACGCCCCGTACGCACCACTGGCCGGCCGGAGCTCGCGTGAGGACGAGCGTCGTGCCGCCGCCGACATGGCCAGGCTGGTCGTCGACGAGCTCGGTGAGGACCACGTGGAGCCCGCCGTCGTCGAGGGGTCGCCCGCGCGGGTACTGCTGCACGCCGCCGCCGAAGCGGACCTGCTGGTGCTCGGAGCCGACGAGGCCGACGCGGAGCCGTACCCGGTCATCAACCCGATCGTGGCCGCCTGCCTGCTGAGGGCGCACTGCCCGGTCGTGGTCGTACTGCCGGGGATGGTGCACGGCCGTTCCGTGGGCGGGATGCTCGCCGGAACCGTTTCCTAGCCTTTCCCGGTGGCGCATTGCCGAGTCTCGTTCCCGTTTCCTGAGTGCCGTCTGAGGGCGACATGAGGAATCGGTGCGTAAACGGTGTGGAGCGCAACGGCAGGACCCATACGTCCCGAGACTCCGCTGATTGGCAAGTTCATACGATTTCATTCTGTAGTCACCGGTAGGGCCGACTGGCACGGTCATATCCTCATAAAGTCCGGGTCATGCGCCCTTTATCCCGTGCTTATGACCATGCCCGTGGTCGCCTCCGGTCCATGCCGAGAAAGGCCCTGCGCGCCGTCGCCACGCTCGCGGCCGTCGGCCTCGTGGTGGCCGGTGTCACCACGCTCTCGCTGACCCCGGCGTCGGCGGAGCCCGGCACCGTGGTGATCAGCCAGGTGTACGGCGGAGGCGGCAACAGCGGCGCCCCGCTGACCAATGACTACGTGGAACTGTTCAACCGCAGCGCCGCGACGGTCTCCCTCAACGGCTGGTCGGTCCAGTACGCCAGCGCCACCGGCACCGGACCGTTCTCCTCCAACAAGGTGGACCTCTCCGGCTCTCTCACTCCGGGGCAGTACCACCTCGTCCAGCTCGCGGCGGGCACGACCCCGAGTGGACCGCTCCCGACCCCGGACACCACAGGGAACCTCGCCCTGAGCGGCACCGCCGGGAAGGTCGCGCTGGTCCGGTCCGCCACAGGCCTGGCCTGCAACGGCGGCTCCATCCCGTGCACGCCCGAGCAGACCGCCGACATCGCCGACCTGGTCGGCTACGGCACCGCCAACTACTTCGAGGGCGCCGCCGCCCCCGCGCTGACCAACAGCACCGCCGCGCTGCGCAAGGACGGCGGCTGCGCCGACACCGACAGCAACGCCGCGGACTTCGAGGCGGGCGCCCCGGCTCCGCACAACACCGCCTCCGCCGCCGCTCCGTGCGGGGGGAGCACCCCGAGCCCCACCCCCTCGGACACGCCGACGCCGACCCCGACCCCGTCGGACACGCCGACCCCGACTCCCACTCCGACCCCCACGACTCCGTCCTCGTGCGCCGTTCCGGTGACGCACCAGATCGCCGACGTCCAGGGCGCGGGCGACGCCTCGCCCCTCGTCGGCCAGGCGGTCCGGGTCGAAGGAGTCGTGACCGCGGACTTCCAGGGCACGAACCAGCTGAGCGGCTTCTACGTCCAGGACTCGACGCCTGACGCGAACCCGGCCACCTCCGACGCGGTGTTCGTGTTCACCCCCAGGCCCGCCGCCGTCGGCGACCGGGTCCGGGTCACCGGCACCGTCGTCGAGTTCAACGGCCTCACGGAGCTGTCCCCGGTCTCCGCCGTGGACGTCTGCGGCACCGGGACGGTCAAGACCGCCGCGGTGAGGCTGCCGCTCGCCTCCGGCGCGACCCTCGAATCGCTGGAGGGCGTGCTCGTCACGTTCCCCCAGGAACTCACCGTCTCCGAGGTCTTCAACCTGGGCCGCTTCGGGGAGCTCACCCTGTCCGCCAAGGGCCGGCTCTTCCAGCCGACCGACCGCGACAACGTCGACCCGGCCGAGAACCAGGCCCGCCGGATCCTGCTGGACGACGGGTCCAACGTGCAGAACCCCCCGGTCCTGCCGTACCACACGAACGGCTCGAACACCGTCCGCGTGGGTGACGGGACCACCGGGCTGACCGGCATCCTGACCTACGGCTTCGACCTCTACCGGGTGGAGCCGACCTCGCCGGTGGCCTTCGCCGCCGACAACCCGCGTCCGTCCAAGCCGGCCAAGGTGGGCGGCGACGTCCAGGTGGCGAGCCTCAACACCCTCAACTGGTTCACCACGCTGAACAAGCGCGGCGCCAACACCGACGAGGAGCGGCAGCGCCAGCTCGCCAAGCTCGTCGCGACGCTGAAGGGCCTGGACCCGGACGTGGCGGGCCTCATGGAGGTCGAGAACAACGGCACCACCGCGCTGAACACCCTGGTGGACGCCTTGAACGCCGAGGTCGGCGCGGGCACGTACAAGGGGATCACCTCCCCGGTCCCCGGAACCGACGAGATCCAGGTGGCCCTGATCTACAAGCCCGCCGTGGTGAAGCCCGTGGGAGCCGCCCAGTCCTCCACCGACCCGGTCTTCCGCCGGCCGCCGCTGATCCAGATGTTCCAGCGCACCAGGGACGACGACGACGGCCGGATCTTCACCATGATCGTCAACCACTTCAAGTCGAAGGGCTGCGACGGCGCGACCGGAGCCGACGTCGACCAGGGCGACGGCCAGAGCTGCTTCAACGCCGAGCGTGTCCGCCAGGCGCAGGCGGTGCTCGAGCTGATCGACACGTTCAACCTGCCCAACCCCGTCGTGGCGGGCGACCTCAACGCCTACGGCGAGGAGGACCCCATCCACACGCTGGAGGCCGGGAAGCTCACGAGCCTGAGCAAGAAGTTCCTCGACAAGCAGGACCGCTACAGCTACGTCTTCGACAGCCTGTCGGGCGAGCTGGACCACGTGATGGTCGGCAAGCAGCTACTCAAGCGGGTGACCGGGGCGACGATCTGGCACATCAACGCGGATGAGGGCCGGTTCATGGACTACAACACCGAGTTCAACCCGCCGGCGCTGTACTCGCCGGGCGCGTTCCGCTCGTCCGACCACGACCCGCTGCTGTTCGGTCTCGACCTGGGCTGAGCCGGCTAGCCCTCCGCCGGGCCGATCGCATCGGGCTTCCCGGCGGGGGGATCTCCCGGCATTCCCCCCGTCCTCGGGTAGCGCAGGTCGAAGGCCGGCCGCTCGGACCGGATCGGGGGGAGATACGTGAAGTTGTGGCGCGGCGGCGGGCACGTGGTGACCCACTCCAGCGAATTGCTGGAGCCCCAGGGGTCGTTCACGGTGACCCGCTCGCCGCGCCTCGCCGTATGCCAGACGTTGTACAGGAACGGCAGCGTCGAGGCGCCCAGCAGGAACGCGCCCACGCTGGAGATCTCGTTGAGCCGGGTGAAGCCGTCGACGGGGGAGTAGTCGCCGTAGCGCCGCGGCATCCCGATGACGCCGAGCAGGTGCTGGACGAAGAACGTCATGTGGAACCCGATGAACAGCATCCAGAAGTGGATCTTTCCGAGGGTCTCGTTCAGCATGGTTCCGGTGAACTTGGGCCACCAGAAGTAGAACCCGCCGAACATCGCGAACACCACCGTGCCGAACACCACGTAGTGGAAGTGGGCCACCACGAAGTAACTGTCGGTCACGTGGAAGTCGAGCGGCGGCGACGCGAGGATCACCCCGGTGAGCCCGCCGAACAGGAACGTCACCAGGAACCCCACCGCGAACAACATCGGTGTCTCGAACGTCAGATGGCCGCGCCACATGGTGCCGGTCCAGTTGAAGAACTTCACCCCGGTCGGAATCGCGATCAGGAACGACATGAGGGAGAAGAACGGCAGCAGCACCTGGCCGGTGGCGAACATGTGGTGCGCCCATACGGTCATCGACAGTCCTGTGATCGCCATGGTCGCCCCGACCATGCCGATGTAGCCGAACAGCGGCTTGCGGCTGAACACCGGAATGATCTCGGTGATGATGCCGAAGAACGGCAGCGCGATGATGTAGACCTCGGGATGGCCGAAGAACCAGAACAGGTGCTGCCAGATCATGGGCCCGCCGGTCGCGGCGTCGAAGACGTGCGCTCCGAGCTTGCGGTCCGCCTCCAGCACGAGCAGCCCCGCCGCCAGCACAGGGAAGGCCAGCAGCACCAGGATCGACGTGAACAGGACGTTCCACGTGAAGATCGGCATCCGGAACATGTGCATGCCCGGCGCCCGCATCGTGATGATCGTGGTGATGAAGTTGACGGAGCCCAGGATCGTGCCGAGGCCGGACAGCGCCAGGCCCATGATCCACAGGTCCCCGCCCGGCGAGGGGCTGAACTCCGCGCTGGACAGCGGGGAGTAGGCCGTCCAGCCGAAGGCGGGCGCGCCCCCCACCACGAAGCCGGAGACCACCATGAGACCGCCGAAGAGGAACATCCAGTAGCTGACCATGTTCAGCCGGGGGAAGGCCACGTCGGGCGCGCCGATCTGGAGCGGCATGATCTCGTTGGCGAACCCGGCGAACAGCGGCGTCGCGAACAACAGCAGCATGATCGTGCCGTGGAGGGTGAACATCTCGTTGTAGCGCTGCAGGCTGACGAACTGCAGACCGGGCTCGAGCAACTCGGCCCTGATCACCATCGCCATGAGGCCGCCGACCAGGAAGAAGCCGAAGGTGGTGATCAGGTAGAGGTGCCCGATCACCTTGTGGTCGGTGCTCGACAACCAGGAGGCCAGGACGGTGCCCAGCCGTTGTCGGTCGGGAACGGGCCGTACGGCTTGAGTGGTCATGCGGTGGCTCCTTTTCGCGAAGGAGGTCCCGTGTGCTGATACCCGGCGCCGTGCGGTGGAATGCTGAGATCAGGTGTGTGGTTGTCCAAGTGACGGAACGGATGAAAGGAGTCGCCCCGTGGCGACCATTGAGGTGACCGAGAAGAACTTCAACGACATCGCCGACAGCGGCATCGTCCTGCTGGACTTCTGGGCGTCATGGTGTGGCCCCTGCCGCACATTCGCACCCATTTTCGAGAAGGCGTCGCAGGAGCACGACGACATCACGTTCGGCAAGATCGACACCGAGGCTCAGCCCGCGCTGTCCCAGGGGTTCGATATCACGGCGATCCCCACGATCATGGCGATCCGGGACGGGATCGTGGTGTTCTCACAGCCCGGCGCGCTTCCCGCGCCCGCGCTCACGGACCTGATCGGCCAGCTTCGCGCTCTCGACATGGACGCCATCCGCGCCGAGATCGCGGCTGAGACGACCCCGCAGAGCTGACGCGGGGCGGGCGGCCCGCCCCGCGCCGGCGGTTCAGGGTTTGCGGCCCACGCCGCTGAAGCCGGCCGACGGCGCCTGTTCGAGCCGCGGCTCGTCCGGGTCGGGCCGCCAGTCCTCCGGATAGACGAGCCCCGGCTCGAGCAACTCGTATCCATCGAAGAACCGGGCGATCTCCTCGTGCGACCGCACCGCCAGTGACGCGGTCGCCCGGTTGTAGACCTCGAGGGCCTCGGGCGTGAGCTCGGGCCTCGCGTCACGCCCGTGTGAGATCGCCAGGTAGCTCCCCGGAGCGCTCATGTCACGCAGCCGCCCCACCAGCTCATGCGGCTTGGCGGAGTCGGGGACGAAGTGCAGCACGGCGAACAGCAGGAACGCGACCGGCTGGCCGAAGTCGACCAGCCCGTCGAGCTTGTCCAGCAGATCGTCGGCCTCCCGGAGATCCGCCCGCACGACCGACACGTTCGGGTCGCCGCCGAGGATCGCCCGGGCGTGCGAGCACACCACCGGGTCGTAGTCGACGTAGGTCACCCGTGTGTCGGGCGCCGTCTGATGCGCGATCTCGTGCACGTTGCCCTGGGTGGGCAGGCCGGAGCCGATGTCGACGATCTGGCGGACACCGGCCTCCACCAGTGTCCGTACGGCCCTGGCCAGGAAGGCGCGGCCCTCGATGGCCGACGACCGGGTCTCGGGGAAGGTCGCCAGGATGCTCTCGGCGGCCGCTCTGTCCGCGGCGAAGTTGTTCTTGCCGCCCAGGAAGTAGTCGTACATCCGGGCGACGTTGGGGGTGTTCGGGTCCACGCCCTCGGGGGCTGGCCGGGGATCCGTCATCTTCGTCTCTTTCGGGGCTCGCGGGGCGTCGCGTGGGGGGTGCGCGGCGTTCGGCGGGTCAGGTGGAACGATAGAGCTCGGCCACCCGGAACGCCAGATCGAGGGACTGACCGCGGTTGAGCCGAGGGTCGCACGCCGTCTCGTAGCGCAGCGCCAGATCCTCTTCCGCGATCTCGTGGCCGCCGCCGACGCACTCGGTGACGTCGTCGCCGGTGAATTCGATGTGGACCCCGCCCGGGTGCGTGCCCAGGGCGTGGTGCACCTCGAAGAAGCCCGCGACCTCGTCGAGCACGTCGTCGACGCGGCGGGTCTTGTGTCCGCTCGGCGCCTCGAAGGTGTTGCCGTGCATCGGGTCGCAGATCCACGCCACGGTGGCGCCGCTCGCCCGCACCTTGTCGACCAGCGTCGGGAGCGCGTCGCGGACCCTGTTCGCCCCCATGCGGCTGATGAACGTCAGCCGGCCCGGCTCGTTGTCCGGGTTCAGCTTCTCGATCAGCGCGATCGCCTCTTCCGGCGTCGTGGTCGGGCCGAGCTTCACGCCGATGGGGTTGCGGATCTTGCTGAAGAACTCCACGTGCGCGCCGTTGAGCTGGCGTGTGCGCTCGCCGATCCAGACCATGTGGGCCGACACGTCGTACGGCAGGCCCGTCCGGGAGTCGATTCTCGTGAGCGCCCGGTCGTAGTCGAGGATCAGCGCCTCGTGCGAGGAGTAGAACTCGACGGTGTGGAACTCCTCGGGCTCGGCCCCGCAGGCGCGCATGAACGCGAGCGCCTGGTCGATCTCCCTGGCCAGCTTCTCGTAGCGACGCCCGGCGGGCGACTCGGCGACGAAGTCCTGGTTCCAGGCGTGCACCTGCCGCAGGTCGGCGTAGCCGCCCTTGGTGAAGGCCCGGGCGAGGTTCAGCGTGACCGCCGAGGAGTGGTAGGCCCGCAGCAGCCGGCCGGGATCGGGGCGCCGCGCCTCGGGGGTGAAGTCGAACCCGTTGACCATGTCACCGCGGTAGGCGGGCAGCTCCACGCCGTCGCGGATCTCCGTGTCCTTGGACCGGGGCTTGGCGAACTGGCCGGCGACCCGGCCGATCTTGACCACGGGAACGCGGCCGGCGTAGGTGAGCACGATCGCCATCTGCAGCAGCGTCTTGAGCTTGTTGCGGACGTTCTCGGCGGTCGCGCCCGCGAAGGTCTCCGCGCAGTCGCCGCCCTGGAGCACGAAGGCCTCGCCCCTGGCCACGGCCGCGAGGCTCTGCTTCAGCTGGTCGCACTCGCCCGCGAACACCAGGGGCGGCAGCCCCTTGAGCTCGTCGACGACCCGCGCGAGCTCGCCGCGGTCGGGCCAGGCCGGTTGCTGGGCGACGGGCAGGTCACGCCACGTATCGAGATGGATAGCGCTCACGACACACTAGGTTATTGCACCTGGCAAGCTCCGGCCCGTCCGGCGTCCGCCCAGTGAGATCACTTTTGGCCGCCTTTTGGCGACAGCCGTACGTGCTCGGGAAGGACGCCGAGGCCGATGAACCGCCGTGCGAGCCTGTTGAGGACCGGCAGGCGCGACAGGGCACGCGGCGGCGAGACGGGCCTGGCGGCCAGAGTGGGGCTGATCAGACGGTTCTGCACGGCCCGCTGGGCGGCCTGGGTGATCACCGTGGGGATCTTCCTGCGGCGCTCCACCCTGGCCAGCAGGGACTCCGGCGCCTCGCCCCGCAGCAGGGCGGGACCCACGATGTTGGCGGTGGCCACGGCGTCCTGGACCGCGAGGTTGATGCCGACGCCGAAGACCGGAGACATGGCGTGGGCGGCGTCCCCGATGAGCAGCAGCCCCGGCAGGTGCCAGCGGCCGAGCCTGTTCAGTGCCACCCGCAACACGCTGACGTCGTCGAAACCGCCGAGCCGGTCCAGCCGCCCCTCGAGGTACGGCAGGAGCCGCCCGATGGTGGCGCGCAAAACCTCGATGCCCTCGGACTTCAGCTCGTCGAAGCCGCCCTTCGGGATCACGTAGGCGAGTTGCCAGTACGTCCCCCGGTTGATCGCCACCATCAGGTGGCCGGCCGACGCGCGCAGGAAGGGCTGGTCGGGGTCGCCATCCTCCCGCGGCAGGCGGAACCAGACGACGTCCATCGGCGCGCCGAACTCCCGGGGGACAAGGCCGGCGGCCCGGCGGACGTCGGAGCCCCGCCCGTCCGCGCCCACGGTGAGCGTGGCGTGGATCTCGTGCTCCTCGCCCGCCTGGTCGCGGTAGCGGAGCCCGCGGATCGCGCCGTCCTCCCGGATGAGATCGGTGACCTGGGAGTCCATCAGCAGGTGGAAGTTCGGGTGCCTGGCGGCCTCGGCGGTGACGAGGTTGAGGAAGTCCCACTGCGGCACGAAGGCGATGTAGTCGTATTTGCCGGGAAGCCGGCGCAGGTCGGCCATGGGGATGGTGCCCTCGTCGGTGACCATCGACAGGGAGTGCACCTTGCGGTGGGGAAGCCGGTGGAACTCCTCGGCCAGGCCGAGTTCGTCGAGGACCTGGAGCGTCGACGGGTGGATCGTGTCTCCGCGGAAGTCGCGGAGGAAGTCGCTGTGCTTCTCCAGCAGCGTCACCTCGACGCCCGCCCGGGCGAGGAGGAGGGCGAGGACGGCTCCCGCCGGCCCCCCGCCCGCGATCGCACATGTCGTCCGCATAATTCATCACCCCATGAAATTGTCACACGACGCCACCGTGCCGATCTACCCACCGGAGGCGGGGAACTCCCGGAGCCACGCCGAGGGGTCGGCTACGGGACGCGCAACGCGTCGAGGCTTCGCACGAGGGATGAGGTGGCGAGGTCGCGGAGCCGCGCGTAGGCCTCCTCGGGATACTGCCGCGGGCCGTTCTCCACGAGCAGGATCAGATACAGGTACGCCCGGTAGAGGTCGGCGCGCACCTCGGCGCCGGGGGTGATCAGGAGCGTGCCGCCCGCCTCGCGGTACCCGGTGACGAGCGGGTCGTCCTCCCGGATCTCCTCGAAGATCGTGGGCGTGATGAAGTCGGCCAGCGGATCGCCCCAGAAGGCCCTCTCGTGGTCGATCAGCGCCTGGATCCGCCTGTCCCGGCCCTCGCCGGTCAGGAACACATTGCCCGGCCAGATGTCGAAGTGGACGAGCGACGGCGTGACGACCTCGTCCAGAGTCGGCGCGGCGGCGGTGATCAGCGCGGCGATCTCCTCCACGGGCGCGGGGAGCCTGGTGCCGTAGTGGACGGCGTCGCCGAGCAGGGCGCCGACGATGACGAGGAAGGCCTCCCGCCAGCTCGGGCCGGTGAGACCGGCGAAGGGGTAGCCGAAGACCCCGGTGCCGGGGATCGTGTGCAGGCGGGCCAGGTGGCGGCCGAGCTCGTGCCGGAGCGGGGCCTCCTCGGCCGGGCTGAGCGAGGCCTGGTTCCAGGGGACGCCGTCGAGCGCCGACAAGATGAGGTGGTCGCCGCCGAGGACGGGGTCGTCGAACGCCGCGTGCAGCAGAGACGGCAGAGGCAGCCCCGCCGGCTCGGCCAGCCGGTACACCATGGCCTCCGTCCGCAGGAGGTGACGTTCGTAGGTCAGCAGGCGCAGGCCGGGGGGAGGGCCGACCTTGAGCACGACCTGGCGGCCGTCCTCGAGGTCGAGCCGCCACACGGCGTTGGCGAAGCCGTCGGCCAGTTCCTCCGAGGACCGCACCCCGGTGCCCAGCGCGCCGCGGACGAGCGCGTCCAGCTCGGCGGCCGACAACCGCCGCTTGGTCCTGCTGTCCATCGGCCTACCCCTCGGGGGCGAAGGAGGCGACGGTCCAGGCCGCCTCGTGCGTGTCTCCCGGCTTCAGCACGATCAGATCGGTGCCCGAGTTGAAGGCGTCGGGCGGGCAGGTCATCGGCTCGACGGCCAGCCCGTGGTGGGCGAGGCCCGTGCCGGTGCAGACCTGGACCCAGGGCATCTCCGCGGGGTTCCAGGAGACCTCCACTCCGCCGTCCGGCCCGCGAAGCCGCACCCGGCCGTCGGTGAGGCCCGTGAAGGCGTGGTCGACGGCGGTGTCCCCGACCGCGCGGGGCACCCGGAAGTCGTACGGCGTCGCGGCCACGTCCTCCAGGGTGCGCGGGGCGAGCACCTCGTCGGTGAGGAGGACCTGCCCGGCGGGCAGGTCGAGCTCGTACTCCTGCACGCGGGGTCCGGCGAGCAGCCACGGATGCGGTCCGCAGCCGTAGGGCGCGGCCTCCTCACCCACGTTGTGAGCGGTGAGCGTCGTCGTGAGGCCCCTGTCGGAGACGGCGTACCGGACCTCGAGCGCGATCCGGAACGGATAGCCGGCGGTCGGCTCGATCGTGTGCGTCAGCCGGACGAAGCCGTGGTCGTCGTCGACGTCGAGCACCTCGGCACAGGTCCAGGTCTGGTCGCTGACCAGGCCGTGCAGCGCGTGTCCCCGGTCGGGTTCCGTGATGGGCAGGTCGTGCCGGACGCCTTCGAACGTGTACGTGCCGCCGACGACCCGGTTGGGCCAGGGAGCCAGGACGGTGCCGCTGAAGTAGGGGATCGGCCCCTCCTCGGGCCAGCTCGTCACGAGGTCGCGGCCGTGGTGGCGCAGGACGCGGAGGGCTCCGCCCCTCTCGCTGATCACCGCTTCGTAGCCGCCGCCGATGATGGTGAAGTCGGGCACGGGGAGTCCTCTCGCTGACGCCACGTCAACAACGACCTGGTCACGTAATCGTATGCCGGTAATCATCCCAGTTCGGAGGGGTTGATCCCGCATCGGGGGAGAGCGATCGAACGTCGTGCCCGGATCAGCGCAGTTCGCCGTTCTTGATGACGTCGCGATACCAGAGCGCGCTGTCCTTGGGGATTCTGCGCAGGGTCGGATAGTCGACGTACACGATGCCGAAGCGCTGGCCGTACCCCTCCGCCCACTCGAAATTGTCGAGCAGCGACCAGACGTGGTAGCCCTCGACGCGGGCCCCCTCCTCGATCGCCCGGTGCATGGCCAGGAGATGGTCGCGCAGGTAGGCGATGCGGTCGTCGTCACGGACCCGGCCGTCGGGGCCGGGCCGGTCGAGGGCCGGCATCCCGTTCTCGGTGACGACCAGCGGCACGCCGGGGTGGTCGTCCCTCAGCCGCACGAGAAGGTCGTGGAGACCTTCCGGATAGATCTCCAGCCACTCGGCCTGCGCCCTCGGGTGCAGGAACACGCGCTCGCCGGCGCCGTTCACGAAGACGGGCGTGTAGTACTGCACGCCGAGCAGGTCGACGGGCTCGTTGATGATCGCGAGGTCGCCGTCGAGGATGTGCTCCCTGATCGGCCCGCGCTCGGCCAGCCACCGCAGGGTGTCCTCCGGGTAGCGGCCCTTGAAGATCGGGTCGAGATAGAGGCGGTTCTCCAGCCCGTCGCGATGCCGGGCGGCCTCCTCGGCCTCGGGGGTGTCGTCCGCCGGATACGTGGGATGCAGGTTCAGGGCGGGGCCGATCCGCGCGTCCGGGCGCAGGGCGTGCAGGGCCTGGGAGGCCAGGCCGTGGGCGAGCAGCAGGTGGTGGCAGGCGACGTAGGCGCGCGCGTCGTCCTTGATGCCCGGCGCGTGGACCCCGTAGCGGTAGCCGCTCTCGACGACGGTCTTGGGCTCGTTGATCGTCAGCCAGTCGCCGATCTCCAGGGCCTCGAAGACGATCGAGGCGTAGTCGGCGAACCGCGCGGCGGTGTCCCTGTTCTCCCAGCCGCCCTGGTACTGGAGGTCCTGGGGAAGGTCCCAGTGGAAGAGCGTGGCCATCGGGCGGATGCCGCGCTCGGCCAGGCCCGCGACCAGGCGGCGGTAGAAGTCGAGCCCCTTCTGGTTGGGGGCGCCCGACCCGGAGGGCTGGATCCGCGGCCAGGCGATCGAGAAACGGTAGCTGTGCAGCCCGAGGTCCGCCATGAGGTCGAGATCCTCGGTGTAGCGGTGGTAGTGGCCGGCTCCGGGATCACCGGACTCGCCGTTCTCGACGTTGCCGGGGACGGCGGCGAAGGTGTCCCAGACAGACGCGCCTCGCCCGTCCTCCGTGGTCGCCCCCTCCACCTGATAGGCCGAGGTGGCGGCCCCCCACACGAAGCCCTCAGGGAACCGCAGGCCGTCCATGTCTCTCCTCGTCGAGGTCTCCCTCGGGGCCTCGGACAGCCATGTGGGAGCGCTCCCAGGAGCGTACAAAACGGAATGGCCATTGTCAATGGTCGGGCCTGTCATTAATTATGTTGTTAATATGCGGAAATAGCCGTTCAAGAATGCCGATATAGTAAGGAAATAGCGCATACATCTTGACGCGAGCCAGTCATAATCCCTAGCCTGATCGCGAATGAAGCGCTTTTCCTGTTGAGACCCGCGGGCTCACCTGACGCGGCCACCTCGGCGTTTCCAGCCGGACGGTGAGACGTCTCGCGATATGAGACGTCGTAGGTCCCGGCTCGCGAGATACGCACGAGATACGCACGAGATGACGACGGAAGCGACTCGCCGCCTGACAGGGGTTACCGGACGAATGGCTCAGGACGACACGACCTCCTTGGAATCGGCCCGCACCGCCGCTCGCCGGCGAGAGCGCTTCCCCGCACCGGGCCGGGCGGCGCGGTGATCCAGGCAGGGTTCCGAGCGGACGATCCCGAGTGGACGGGTCCTCTCGCCTGGGGGCAGCGGTCCATCTGGGAGGCCATGCGGCTCGTCGGCGCCCCCGGCGACCGCTACTTCAACTTCTCGCGGACGGTGGCCGTGCCGCGTGCCGCGGGATCGCCCGGCCCCGAGACGGTCGCCCGTGCTCTGTCCATGGTCGTGGAACGGCACGACTCACTGCGCACGCGTGTCAGGATCGGCCCGGACGGCGAGCCGTACCAGGTCGTGGGCGTCAGCGGCGGCATCGCGGCAGAGGTGGGCGCGGACCTGGCCGCGAACGCCGTGGCGGAGGACAGGTTCGACCCGGCGGAGGACTGGCCGGTCCGGGCGGGCCTGGTCATCCGTGACGGGGTCGTGGAGCAGGTGATCCTCGCGTTCTGCCACACGGCCGCGGACGGCTACGCGGGGGACATCGTCGCCCGTGACCTGCGGGTGGCCCTGCTCAGAGGGGTGCTGCCCGGCCCGTCCGAGCGACTCCGCGATCTCGTAAGCCGGCAGGAGGGCGCCGACGCCGCCCGCGGCGAGCGCTCGGTGGCGTTCTGGGAGCGCGCCATGGCGGAGCTCGGCGGGCCGGTGTTCGGGCCGTCGAGGGAGGCGGCCGCCGCCACGCCCCGATACCAGCGCCTCACGATGGTCTCGCCCGCTCTCGACCGTGCGAGCCGGACGCTCTCCGTCCGTTACGGCGTGAGCACCTCGACCGTCCTGTTGGCCGCCGCCTGCGTGGAGGTCGCGCGCATCGCCGGGCGGCCCGGCGCAGCCATGACCCCGCTGGTCAACAACCGGTTCCGGCAGCAGGACAGGGACGTGGTGACCTCACTCGCGCAACTCGGCCTGTTCGTGCTCCCGCCCGGACACGGCCGCGCCCAGGCCGCGGGCGCGAGTGGTGGGCAAGAGGGCTTCCACGAACTGATGGAGTCGGCGAGGGCCTCGGCGTTGCGCGCCTATCGGCACGCCTACTACGACCCGGCGGAGCTGCGCCTCAGGCTGGACGGGGCCGACCCGCTCTGCTGCTTCAACGACCAAAGACCCGTCGAGGCCGTCACCCCGGTGGGGGAGGTGCCGGACGAGGACGAGATCCGCTCGGCCCTCGCGCTCACGCAGATCGTCCCCCAGAGCGGGCTCGACGAGCTCAACTGCAGGTTCTGCGTGCACGTGACGGGGGAGCCCGACCGGCTCCGCGTTCTGGTCACGGCCGACTCGATGCACGTCGCCCCGCGCGACCTGGAGACCTTCCTCCGGGGGATGGAGGCCCTGGTCGTCGGGGGCGTCTGAGTCCGCCGGCCCGGCCAGGACGCGGGAGTTCAGGCCGAGGCGCGGATCACCAGGTGCGTGTCGAGGATGACGACGGGCTGCTCCAGGGACTCCCCGTTGATCCGGGCGAGCAGCAGCCGCACCATCTGCCGGCCCATGGCCTCGGTCGGCTGGTGCACGCTCGTGAGCGGGGGGTCTGTGTGCAGGGCGACCTTCGAGTCCTCGAAGCCGATGACCGCCACGTCACCCGGCACGGACCTGCCCCGTTCCCGCAATACGCGCAGCGCCCCGGCGGCCATCGGATCCGAGGCGGTGAAGACGGCGTCGAGGCCCGGATGCCGCTCCAGCAACTCCCGCATCGCCGCCTCGCCGCTCTCCTCGGAGAAGTCGCCGTAGGAGACCAGTTCGGTCATGCCGGTGGCGAGCAGCGCGTCGCGGTATCCGGCGAGCCTGTCGACGCCCACGCCCATGTCCTGGGGGCCGGCGATGGTGGCGATGCGGGTCCTGCCCTTGGAGACCAGGTACTTGACCGCCTGCCGGGCGCCGGCCCGGTTGTCCATGTCGACGTAGCTGTACGGGTTCAGCGCCACCGGGCGGCCACCGAGGACGGTGGGCACGCCCAGCTCCTCGAGCCGGCCCGGCAGCGGATCGGCCCCGTGAACCGACGTGAGCAGCACGCCGTCGACGTGCTGCCCGGTCAGATAACCCTCCAGGCGGTCGTGCTCCTGGCGGTTCTGCGCCATCGTGAGGATCAGCTGCAGGCCGGTCTCCGACAGGGCCGAGCCGATCCCGCGGATCAGCCCGGCGAAGTACGGCTCGTCGAAGACGCGCTGCTCCGACTCCGACACCACCAGGGCGATGGTGTCGGTCCGGTTGGTGACCAGGGTGCGCGCCGCCCGGTTGGGTACATAGCCCAGCTCGTCGATCGCGAGCAGCACCGCGTCCCGGGCCTTGTCACTCACCTTCGACGAGCCGTTGATGACCCGCGAAACGGTGCCGCGGCCCACTCCGGCGCGAGCGGCGACCGCCTCAAGGGTCGGTCGCGCTCCCACGCGGCGATCCCCGTTCATCTCCGGCGCCCCCTCGTCTGCACGTGCTGATCGCGAACGCGTTCATTCTGCCGGACTCGGCAGGCCGCCGCGCCTGATGGTGTCGGCATACCACAACGCGCTGGACTTGGCCGTCCTGAGCTGTGTCTCGTAGTCCACGTAGACGAGCCCGAAACGCTTGCCATACCCCCATGCCCACTCGAAGTTGTCCATCAGCGACCACGCGAAGTACCCCTGGAGGGGCAGCCCGGCCTCGATCGCGGCATGGCAGACCCGCAGGTGCGCCTCGATGTACGCCGCACGGTCGGGGTCGTGGACCGCGCCTTCGACGACCACGTCGTCGAAGGCGGCGCCGTTCTCCGAGATCACCATGGGGATCGACGGGTACTCCTCGTGCACCCGCATGAGGATCTCGTACAGCCCGGCGTCGTCGATCTCCCAGCCCATTCCGGTCACGGGCCTGCCGCCGTTCACGAACCCCACGTGCTCGCTGCCCACCCAGGGAGAGCCGGAGTCGGTCGGTGCCGCGGCGGCCGACAACGCGCCTCCGGGCGCCCCGGACACGGTGAACCGGCTGTAGTAGTTGATCAGCAGCATGTCCAGCGGCGCGGAGATCGTGGCCATGTCGCCGTCCTCGATGAACCCTCCCTCGGTGAGGTGGGCGACGTCACTCAGCACGTCCTCCGGGTAGGCGCCCTTGAGCAGAGCGTCGAGGAAGAACCGGTTCTGCAGGCCGTCGATGCGGCGGGCCGCGTCCAGGTCGGCGTCGCTCCCGGTCGCGGGGGAGATCGCGTAGAGGTTCACGCACCCTCCGATCCGCGAGGCCGGGTCCTGGGCGCGCATCGCCTGGGTGGCCAGGCCGTGCGCGAGGTTCAGGTGATGCGCGGCCCGGATGGCCGCTCCCGGCTCCCGGCGGCCCGGGGCGTGCTCTCCCGAGGCGTACCCGAGGAAGGCCGAGCACCAGGGCTCGTTGACCGTGCTCCAGTTCCGCACCCGATCGCCCAGTTCGGCGTGCACGGCGGCCGCGTAGTCGGCGAAGCGCTTCGACGTGTCACGCGCGGGCCAGCCGCCCGCGTCCTCGAGCGCCTGGGGGAGGTCCCAGTGGTACAGCGTCACCCAGGGGTCGATGCCGTGGCCGAGCAACTCGTCGACGAGACGCTTGTAGAAGTCGAGCCCGCGGGCGTTGATCGCTCCCGCGCCGTCGGGCTGCACGCGTGGCCAGGAGACGGAGAAGCGGTACGCCGTCAGGCCGAGGTCGGCCATGAGGGCGACGTCGTCCCGGTAGCGGTTGTAGTGGTCGATCGCGACGTCGGCGTTCTGGCCGCCCACGATCCGGCCCGGCTGACGGCAGAAGGTGTCCCAGACGGAGGTCCCGCGCCCGTCGGCGGTGACCGCCCCCTCGATCTGGTAGGCCGAGGTGGCGGCGCCCCAGACGAACCCGGTGGGGAACGTCAGGCCAGGTGTCTCGGTTTCTGGTCGTGTGCCTTGCGTGGTCACGCTTTGACTGCACCTTCCATGAGTCCGCCGATGATCTGTCGGCCGAACACGACGAAAACGACGATGAGCGGGAGGACGGACAGGGCGGTCCCACTGAAGATGAGGACGTAGTCCGTGCCGTACTTCGCGTTGAGGGAGTTGACGGCGACCTGGACCGTCGGGTTGTCCGGAGTCAGCACGATCAGCGGCCACAGGAAGTCGTTCCAGGTCAGCATGAACGTGTTGATCCCCAGCACCGCCATGCCCGGCCGTACGGCGGGCAGGATGACGTTCCACCAGATTCGCAGGGTCGACGCGCCGTCGACCCGCGCCGCCTCGACCAGTTCGTTCGGCACGGCCTGCTCGGTGTACTGCGTCATCAGGAAGACGCCGAAACCATTCAGCAGGTACGGCAGGATCACGGCCTTGAGCGTGCCGATCCATTCGAGGCTGACCATCATCCGGTAGAGCGGCACCATGCCCATCTGCTGCAGCGGGACCATCATCGTCACCAGCACGAGCAGCAGGAGGATGCGGCCGCCCTTGAACCGCAGTCGCGCGAAGGCGAAGCCGGCGAAGGTGGAGATGAGCACCACGGAGATCGTCACGGTCGACGCGATGATCACCGAGTTGGTCAGACCGGCCAGGTAGTGCGCGTCCTCGTTGGTGAGCACCCGCTGGATGTTCTGCCCGAGGTTGCCGCCCGGCAGGAACGGCGGCGGGATGTCGGTGGCCTCGCGGTTGGTCCGGGAGGCGATGACGACCATCCAGTACAACGGGAACGCCGAGATGACGATCGTGACGATCAGCGCGATCCTCGTGAGCGGCGTGGCCTTCCACAGGTCGGTGCCGCCGGCCCACTTCGCGCGAGGCCGCCGGGTCTCGGCGGGTGCGGAGAGCGTGGTCACTTTTTGCCCCCGATCCGGCGGATGAGCAGGAAGTTGATGAGGGATCCGATGAGGATCATGATGAAGAGCAGCCATGCCGCGCCGGCCGCGTAGCCGTAGTCGAACTCCCGGAAGCCCTGTTCCACGATGAACATCGACACGGTCTGGAACTGGCTGTTGCTGCCGCCGTGGACGTTCCCGCCGTAGAAGGTGGTGGGCTCCGCGAACAGCGTCAGGCCGCCGATCGTGGAGTTCAGCACCACGAAGATCATGGTCGGCCGGAGCATGGGGATGGTGATCTGCCAGAACTGGCGGCGGCGGGAGGCGCCGTCGATGGCGGCGGCCTCGTAGAGGTCCTTCGGGATCGTCTGCATCGCGGCCAGGAAGATGATCGCGTTGTAGCCGGTCCACCGCCAGTCGATCATGGTGGAGATCGCCAGCCAGGACGGCAGCCGCTCGGCCTTCCAGTCGATCGGATCGACGCCCACCGATCCCAGGATCCAGTTGAAAAGTCCCCAGTCGCGCCCGTACAGCTGGGTGAACACCACGGCCACGGCGACGACCGAGGTGACCAGGGGAAGCAGGACGCCCAGCCGGACGAACAGCCGGCCCCTGATCCGCTTGTTCAGCGCGTTGGCGAGGAGCAGGGCCAGGAGGATCTGCGGGACGGTCGCGATGACGAACATCCCGAGCGTGTTGACGACCGCGTTCCAGAACGCCGAGTCGGCCAGGAGCGCGGTGTAGTTGCCCAGCCCGGTCCACTTCACCGTCCCCGCGAGGTCGTAGTCGTAGAGCGAGTACCACAGGGTGAAGCCGAGCGGGAAGATCCCGAAGAGGAGGAACAGCAGGTAGTACGGCGAGATGAGGAGGTACGGAGCGGCCTTCAGATCCAGCCAGGACAGGAAGGTCCGCCCCGTCCCCGGTCGCCCGTGCCTTCTCGAAGGCGGGACCGGCGCCCGAGTGGACGGTCCCGAGTCGACGTGCAGGCTCATGGGTCACCTTTCAGCGGAAGCAGGCGACCGGCCCGCCCTGCGGTGTGCCGCCGGGGCGGGCCGGTGCTCATATGACGGGCGGGTGGATCAGCCCGCTGCCTTGACCGCGTCGTCGACCAGCTTCTGCCACGCCTGGTCGTACGGCACCGAGCCGTCGTCCAGCGCCGAGATGACCGACTCCACCGCGTTCTTCACCTGGGCGTGCTTGACGCCGAGGAAGACGGGCTGGAGCGTGGAGGCCGACTTGGCGAAGATGTCGCCGACCGGGGCGTTGTTGAAGTACTCGTTCTTGGCGCCCTGGACGGCTGGGTCCTGCTGGGCCTGGGTGTTGCTCGGCATGTTCCCGCTGTAGGTGAACACGCTGACCTCGGCCTCCTTGCCGGTCAGGTAGTCGGCGACCGCCGCGGCCTCCTTCGGGTGCTTGGACTGCTTGGGCACCGCGAGCCAGGAGCCGCCCCAGTTGCCGCCGCCGCCCGGCACCGCCGCGACGTCCCACTTGCCGGAGAACTCCGGTCCCGCGCCGTCGTCGCCGCTGACCGCGCCGAGCATCCACGAGGGGCAGCCGAGCGTCGCGAACTGGGACTTCTTCATGCCGGTGTTCCACTCCGGGGTGAAGTTGCGCAGCTTGGCCGTCAGGCCGTCCTGGCTGATCTTCACCGCGAAGTCGTAGGCGGACTTGATCGCGGGGTTCTTGTCGACGATGAGAGTGTTGCTCTTGTCGAAGTAGGACACACCGCCGTTCTTGACCGCCTCCTGCACCAGGACCACGTTGTAGAGCGTGTTGGTGCCGTCGACGAACTTGGTGTCCTTCACCTTGTCCTGGAACTTCTGGCCGACCTTGATGAAGTCGTCCCAGGTGGGCCAGAGCTTGCTGACCTCGTCACGGTCGCCCGGCAGGCCGGCCTTCTCGAACAGGTCGCGGCGGTAGCACAGGCTCATGCCGCCGAGGTCGGTGCCGAGGCCGAACAGCTTGCCGTCCGCCGTGAGCCCGCCGTCCCACTTCCACGGGGCGAAGTCGCCCTGGCGGTTCGACAGGCCGTACTCGCCGAGGTCGGCCCACCATTCGGGGTGCGCCTTGGCCAGGCCCATGCCGCCCTCGTCGATTCCGACGACGTCACCGGCCCCCGAGCCGGACTGCAGCCACTGGATCATCTGCGGCCAGTAGACCTGCTCGAACTGGTCGGTGAGGTGCTCCTCCTGGATCTTGATGTCGGTGTGGGAGGCGTTCCATTTGTCGATCGCCTCCTTGTACCCGAAGTTCTTGCCGCCGCCGAACGTCTGGACCTTGACGGTGACCGGCGCCGCGGCCGAGGACCCGCCTGACGTTGGCTCACTGTCACTGCCACAGGCCGCTGTGACGCCGAGGGCGAGGGCCGTGGCCGCTGCGGCCGCGAGCATCCTGCCGCGGCGCGATCTGTCAATCATTCCGGACCCCTCTCAGGTGGTATCCCGAATCTCGTGGGGAGGTCGCATCCCTTGGCCGGTCCCCGACATCAGGATTTGGGAGCGCTCCCACGAAGAGTCCTCTATGAGCAACGCGAACGTCAATATGCCGAAACCCAACTGTTACTCCGGGCCCGGTTGGATCGGCCGAAAAGCCCATATGCGGGCACAATGCGGAATGGGAGCGCTCCCAGCCCTATACGGGCAGAAACCATGAGACAGGCCCTCCGGAGCCTCACAGGGCGCCGATCGTCCCTCTCGCGGGCCCGCTCGGGCGTGCGGAGGGTGCGTCGCGCCGCGGGCCTGTCGTGCCGGGGGTGTCGCGACGGTTCCGTGTCGTGGCGTTCAGCGTCGTGCCGTTCCGCGTCGTTTCGTTCCGCGTCGTTTCGTTTCGTGGAAACGATGAGCGGCCACCGCCCGGACGGGCGGTGGCCGCTGGTGACGGATCAGGCGGACAGGTCGCGCGGGAGGATCGCGCGGCCGGTCACGCGAAAGCCTGGGCGCCCCCGCCCCTCGCGGGGGGCGCCCTGGCCAGGCGTACCGCGGACTGATCGGAGGAGTCCGCGATGCGGCAGGTCTCGCCGTTGCACGCGTGCAGTGCGGCCAGTCGTGCCGACAGCGTGGCGACGAGCTGGGGGTCGGCCGTCGCCGCGATGTTGTGCATCTCGTTCGGATCGGCGTACAGATCGTAGAGTTGCCGCTCTCCGGTCTCGTACTCCACGTAGGCGTACTGCGCGGTGCGCAGCGCGTTGTAGGTGGGCGGGCACAGCGGCGAGTAGGCCGCGTGCACGAACTCGACCAGCGCCGCGTCGCGCCACGGGACCTTGCGTCCCTGCAGCAGCGGGACGAGCGACCGGCCCTCGGCGAACGGCGGAGTCGAGGCCTTTCCCAGCTCGGCGAAGGTGGGGGACAGGTCGACGGTCGAGGACAGCTGGTCGATCGTGCTGCCGGGGGCGATGCCGGGCCCCCTGACGATCATGGGGATCCGGATGTCCTCCTCGAACGGCGTCGTCTTGCCGGGCTCAAGCCGGTGCTGGCCCAGATGGAAGCCGTTGTCGGAGGCGAAGAAGATGTAGGTGTTGTCGAGCTGCCCCGACTGCTGGAGCGACGTGACGAGCTTGCCGACCATGTCGTCCACGCCGAGCATCGCCCGCGCGCGGTTCTGATAGATCGTGTCCATCTGCCGCACGTCCCTGGCGGTGAGCGGCGGCCGCTGCTGCAGCCAGAGCGGCTCGGCCGACAGGTCCTGCTGGTCGAACGAGAGCGTCCGGGGCGCGGGCTCACCCGCGAAGGCCAGGTCATGGCGGGGAGAGTGGTTGGCCGGCAGGTGGGGGGCGACGGGAGCGAGATAGAGGAAGAAGGGGTTCTCGCCGCTCTGCGAGACGAACCTGTCGGCCTTCGCGCTGATCACGTCTTCGAGGTAGTCCCCGGAGGTGTTGCCGTACTGGAAGATCGTCCCGTTCTCGTTGAGCGCGTAGCCGTACTCCTGGTAGAGGCGGGTGACGGGCACCGCCCACTGGTCCCAGCCGGGCGGGACGTACGACCAGGACGCACCCAGGGGGTACTGGTTGAGGTACTTGCCGAGCAGTCCGGTGCGATATCCCGCATCGTGCATCCAGGTCCCGACGGTGGATTCCTCCAGCGGCCGGAACCTCGCGAAACCGCCTGTCGGCAGCCGGTTGCTCACCACCCCGTGGCTGTGCACGTATTGCGAGCGGAGAATCGACGACCGGGACGGGCAGCACCACGGGTTGGTGACGAAGAAGTGCGAGAACGACGCCCCCTGCCGGACGAGCAGATTCCAGATGTTGGGAAATCTCTGCAGGTCGGTCGCGTTCAGGTCATCAGTCAGGATGAAGACGATGTTCGGCCGCTGAGATGGCGCTGGTTCGCCGTGAGCGGCGCTGGAGAACGCCGTACACAAGACGAGTGCGCCGGCGAGCCAGGGCCACCATCCTCTGGATCTCTTCGTAAGGGGCACGGCGTAGAACATTGCCAACGGCCCACCAGGAAAAACGCACGTCCTGTAATCGAATGAGTACACAACGTTCGCATATACGGACAAACCGTATTATTCGGCCGCCTGGGGGACGTCACGAGTCGATCACGGCGGGCGGGCCATGCCCGGTCGGCATGGACGGCGAGGAATGAAGATCCTTTCAACCTCCGTTCACCGCATGTTCCTGCCGCTGTAGTCTTCGCTGGCTATTCTGGACAGGTCGTGAATGGGTCATTACGGGGCGTGGATATCGAGGGTCGCCACCACGTCGATGAGCAAGGGTCGGCCGTCGCGTGGGTGGAATCCCCACTGCAGCTCCTGTGCGTGGTGGAAGCCCACCACGCGGGGCTCCTCGGGTCTGAGACCCGCGTCGTGCCGCGTGCGGGGCTGCCCGCCTTGAGGCTCACCCGTAAAGCGCTCAACGGCCTTCGCCTTCCCGAGGGGCTCGCGTTCGAGGAGCCGTCGGGGCGCATGCCGCGACCCGGCCGCACCTGGGCCGTCGGCGACGCCTTCTCCGGGCGGGTCCAGTTCGCGCTGGTCACCTCGATCCCCGGCCGCACGATTCTGGTCGACGACGGTCTCGCCACCATTCACCTGCTGGAGTTGCTCAGCTCACGCCGGCCGCTGCTGCGGGCCAGAGGCAAGGCGAGCTTCGGCCGGTCGGTGCTCGGGGCGACCGCGGGGTTCCGCCTCCGGAGCCGGAAACTCACCGTCTTCACCGCGTTACCCGTCCCCGACGACCTCGCCCAGGCCGTGCGGAAGACCGGCACCCGGCTCGTCATGCACGACTTCGCCTGGCTGCGGTCCCAGCCCAGCGAGCGGCCGCCGCAGGAGCGCACCATCGTGCTCGGCACCTCCCTCGTCAGGAACGGCCTGATCCACCGGGACCGCTACCTCGCCTGGCTGGAGAGCATCGGCGAGCCGATCGCGTATTACCCGCACCGGCGCGAGGACCCCCGTGACCTCGAGCGGGTGAGCAGGATCCCCGGCCTCACCGTCAGCGACGTCGGCATCCCCGTGGAGATGACCCTGCGGGACCTCGGTCCCGACCAGCGTGTGCTGAGCATGCCGTCCACCGCGGTGACCTCCTTGCGCGTGCTGCTCGCGGCCCGCGGCGTGCCCGTGGAGACCGTCGAGGTGCCCGACGACTGGTGGACGGCCTCGGCCGGACCGTCGCTGCGCACCCATCTGCAGCAGTTCGCCCACCACGGCACTCCGGAAGCCGAGCCAGGCTCCGGCAGACCGCAGCCGGGGGCGACCCCGGGCTCCGGCAATGTCGTTCATCCGGGGACGACCCCTGACCCCGGCAGTGTTCGTCCGGGGACGACCCCGGACCCCGGAAAGGTTGCTTCTTGACCCGCGTGCTCGCCGTCGCCGACGCTGATTCCTATCTGAAGTGGGCCGCGGGCCTGCTCGACACGCTTCCAGCGTCGTGGCCGACCGAAATGGCGGTCGTCCGGACCCCCATCGCTCCTTCGGAAAGTCAGATCGCCGCCGCCGTGAGCGGCACCAGGGTCGCCGGGACCGGACAGGAGACGCTCCCCGCGGTCGTCTCGTCGAGGCAGTTGCGCAAGAACGCCGAGCGGTTCCGCCCCGACGTCGTCCTGCTCGCCTGCACCGGCCCCGTCGTCGACGTGCTCGCCGCGGACATCCTCGCCGACCTGCGGCCCCGCCCGGTGTTCGTGTCGGGGCTGCCCGGCATCTCGGTCCCCGCCACGGAGAAGGCCTGGCTGTTCCGCAGCGGCTGTGACCTGTTCGTGGTCCACAGCGGCCGGGAGGTCGCCGAGTTCTCCGCGATCGGTCGTGAGCTCGGCGGAGGCGGCGGGGTGGCGCTGGCCCGCCTGCCGTACCTCGACCTCGGAGCGCCCGCCCCGCAGGGCGCCCGCGACCGCGTGATCTTCGCGACCCAGGCCAAGGTGCCGCGGCGCCGCGAGGAGCGCGAGCAGGTGCTGCTCGCCCTCGCCGCCCTCGCCGCGAACCGGCCCGACCTCGACGTCGTGGTCAAGCTGCGGGCCCGCGACTCGGAACGGCAGACGCACAACGAGCGCCACCACTACGAGCGGCTCTGGACGTCGATGGTGGCGGAGGGCCGGGTACGTGAGGACGCCGTCCGTTTCGCCGCCGGCCCGATGCACGAGCACCTGACCCACGCCGCGGGCTTCGTCACGGTCAGCTCGACCGCCGCACTCGAGGCGATCGCCCAGCGGGTGCCGCTGCTCGTGTTGTCCGACTTCGGGGTCAGCGCCGAAATGATCAACCTCGTCTTCGAGGGCAGCGGCTCCCTCGGCACCATGGAGGACCTGGCCAAGGCCGACTTCCGGATGCCGACGGAGGCATGGTGCGAGGCCAACTACTTCCATGACGCCTCGGCCAGTGACTGGGTCGACCGGGTGTCAGGGCTGGTGGCGGCCGCCCAGGCGGGCACCCTCGTCCCGGCCCGCTCCGTGCTCGACGGACCCGAGCACGCCACGGCCCGCCGCCGTGCCCGCCTCCGCCTGGAGGTCCCTCCCAAGGTGCTCCGGTACGGCTATCGCGCCAAGCGGCGGATGCGCCGCTACCTCAAGGCGTTCTGAAGCGTCGGAAAACAGACCCGCGTCCCGCCGGAAACCACGGCGGGACGCGGGTCTGCTGTTTGTGGCGGTCGCCGGATCGGATGACGTGGGCGCGGGCGAAACCGCTAGCGGCCGATGAGGCGGCGCAGCCGCGACGCGGGTTCCGGCTCGGGCTCAGGCTCGGGAACCAGGTCCAGGGCTTCGAGCCGCCGCATCTTGAAATACCGCGCGCTTCCGTTCGCCTTGACGTACGCCCGGGCGGCTTCCCGGAGACCGGCATGGCGATCACTCTGCATGCAGTACGCCACCGCGTCGGTCAGCGCCTTCACATCGACGGGAGGCGGCTCCGTGAGGGAGCCGTCGGCGGCGAGCCGGGGCACGGTCGCATCGACGATCGTGACCGGTATCCGATTGCTGTTCTCGTACGGCGCGAGCCGCTCCAGCAGCAGATCGGTCCCCATGGTCGCCACCGGCAGGCCGAAGAAGTGGCGCGCGGTCGCCAGCGCGGTGGAGAAGCAGCTCACGACCAGCGCGGGCCGCAGTCTGGCGAACAGGGCCTCGGCGGGGGTGTGCTCGCCCGCCTGCACGAGCCGCACGCTCAACTCGTCGGCGACGTGCTTGAGCCGCATGCTCTGGCGGCGCCCCGCCGCGGGGTGGGGCTTGAAGACCACCGTTCGATGTCCCCGGGCCTTGAGCGCGCCGAGCATCGCCGCGTGCAGATCGGCTTCCTCGTCCGCCGTGAGGATGCCCAGCGACGAGAGGTACTGCCCGAGGATCACGGCGTCCCCCTCGACCTCGCCGGTCTCCGTGGCGGCGACCTGCTCGACGACCCGGCGGAAGGCCGCGGCGGGCAGCGCCTCGGGGGGGACGCCGTGCTCGCTCAGGAGCAGCGGGGTGAGCCCCGGGAGCATGTCGAGATGGATCAGCCGCGTGATGCGCGCGGAGATCTCCGCCGGCAGGGGGTCACGGGTCGGACTGTGCGCCATGAGGCCGTCGGCGTAGATGGTGAGCCGACAGTCCTTGAACAGCCCGGGCAGCGTCCGGGCGGGGGAGACGATCACTGATTCGAGCACCAGCTCGTCGAGCGTGTCGATGCCCAGATGGGACTCGAGCAGCCGTCCGAACAGGGGAGCCTCGACCGCCCTGGCCTTCCAGTCGGACGGGTGCAGGGGCGCGATGATCTCGTTCCAGGAATGGACCGCGTCGAACCGGTCCCGCAACGCGGCGAACCCGGGGGTCTTGTCGAGTGGGAGCGTGATCTCCGGGATGTCGGCGTTGTTCGACACGAGCAGCACCCGCCGCTGGCCGGCGGCGGGCCCGAACGCGCCCGCGTCGATCGCGGCGGCCAGCGTCATCGCTCCGAAGAACCGCGATGCGTGGAACACCTGGGTCACGAGTCCTCCCTCAGGCGGAGCAGCATAGTCTGCCGGGCAGGCTCGAAGCTCGCGATCGCGTCGTCGACCAGATCGGCGGGAAGCCGGGTGAGCGTGGCCCCGCCCCTGCCTTCGAACTGTTCCGCGATCTCCTGGGTGAACCGGCTGCCGTTCTCCAGATGATTGGCCAGGAGCGCGCAGAACATCCGGATCGCCTTGGGCTGGAACTCCTCCTCCACCTCCGCCAGGACCAGGTCGAAGGCGTCGAAGAAGTGCAGTTGCCGCTCGTCGCCGATCTGGGTGAGTGAGGCGGGCAGGCCCCGCCGGTAGAACACCCCCGCGAGCGAGACCATGGCGTACGACCGCGCCCGCTGGTGGAGCCGCCAGATCCACGGGCGGTCCTCCGCCGTGTGCAGTCCGCTGGGGAAGGTGAGCAGATCGCCCAGCTCGCGCCGGTAGATCCCGGCCCAGGCGAAGGCGTAGTCGACCATCGTCTTGGCGTCGGTGGGGAGGATCGAGTCGCGGGGGCTCAGCACGACGTTGCGCCGGGCCTCCGGCGCGCGAAAGGTCTCCCGCTTCCGGCCGTCCGCCCGGACGTGGTCGACCCGGAGGAAGTCGCAACCGAGCCCGTCGATCGCCGACACCAACTGGGCCAGGTAACCGGGCGCCAGCCAGTCGTCGCCGTCGAGGAAGGTCACGTATCGGCCGGTGGCCAGCTTCAGGCCGAGGTTCCGGGCGTCCGCCAGCCCAACGGGAACCGGGTTCCTGATGACGGACAGCCCCGGCAACTCGCCCCGGAAGTCGTCGACGACTTCCGGGGTGGCGTCGACCGATCCGTCGTCGATCACGATGACCTCGGTCCGGAACGTGTCCGACACGTTCCGGACCAGCGAGGTCAGAGCGTCGGCGATGTACGGGTCCCCGTCACGGACCGGCACGACGACCGAAAGTGTGATCACCAGCCCTCCGCGATCAGGCGGTGGTGCGGCGCAGGCGGGCGCGAGGAGCCTCCTCGCCGGGGAAGACGCGCTTCACGCCGTCGCCGAGCGCGCTCTCGATGATGCGGATGTCCCGGACGAGGTGCTCCAGGCCGCTCGGCTCGAGCGACGCGGCGTGGTCCGAACCCCACATGGTGCGGTCGAGCGTGATGTGCCGCTCGACGGTGACCGCGCCGAGCGTGACCGCCGCGAGCGAGATCTGCAGTCCGCGCTCGTGACCCGAGTACCCGACCGGCACGCCGTACCTCTCCTGGAGGGTGACGATCGTGCGGAGGTTCGCCTCCTCAGGAGGCAGCGGGTAGGTCGAGGTGGCGTGCATCATCACGAGCTTGGAAGTGCCGAGGATCTCGACCGCCTTGTCGATCTCCTCCAGCGTCGACATGCCGGTCGACAGGATGATCGGCTTGCCGGTGCTCGCGAGGGCCCGGAGCAGTTCGTGGTCGGTGATCGAGGCGGACGCGACCTTGTGCGTGGGAACGTCCATCGCCTCGAGGAACTCGACCGAGGGGACGTCCCAGGGGGAGGCGAACCAGGCGAGCCCGCGCTCCTCGGAGTGCTTGGCGATCTGCGAGTACTCGTCGTAGCCGAACTCGGTCCGGATCTTGTACTCCATGTAGGTCATCTCGCCCCACGGAGTCTGCCGGATCTGGCTGCGCTGCTCCATGGGCACGCAGATCTCCGGAGTCCGCTTCTGGAACTTGACGGCCTGGCAGCCGGCGTCGGCCGCGACGTCGATCAGCCTGCGGGCGATGTCGACGTCGCCGTTGTGGTTGATGCCGATCTCAGCGATCATGTAGACCGGCTGGCCGGGGCCGACGAGCGCGTCGCCGATCTGCACCGGCTTGGGCTGGATGCGCGACGTGACCGAGGAGACCGTCGCGGTCGCGACGGGAGCGGCGTCGACGGCCTCGGGCCGGGCGGCGAGCACGCGGTCGGACAGTTCGCGGACGGCTCCCGCGCCACCCGGGGTCGACAGCACGACGCGCGCGGCGGCGCGGACCCGGGGGTGGGCGTCGGGCACGGTGACCGGCCAGCCGACGAGGGACATCGCGGCGAGGTCGTTGACGTCGTTGCCGATGTACGCGACCCGCTCGGGGTCGAGGCCCTCGCTCGCGATCCACTCGCTGAGCGCCTCGTGCTTGGTGGTCAGGCCCTGGACGACGGGCACGCCGAGCTTGGCGGCGCGGGCGGCGACCACGGGGTTCTGCTCGGACGACAACACCAGGAGCTTGACGCCGGCCCGCTTGAGGAGCGAGACGCCCATGCCGTCGGCGCGGCTGACGGCGACGAGTTCGCGGCCCTCGGAGTCGACGAACGCGCGGTCGTCGGTGTGCACACCGTCGAAGTCGGTCACCACGGCGTCGACGTCGATCGGCAGCGGCCTGTCCACGACGGGGGCGAGAGCGCGGACGATCTTCAGGTCCTCGGGGGTGTCCACCTCGACCGCGTGCTCCATCGGCACCTGCTGGACGGCGATCCGGCCGAAGAAGCGGTGCCCGTGCTCACGCAGGCCGGCCGTCCGCATGACGTAGAACGCGCCGGTCTCGCGGAACTGGGCCTCGCGGTCCTGGCGGCGGGGACGGGTCGCGGGGTCGTGGTTGACACCCTGGCCGTCGCCGGTCCAGACGAACTCGTAGGTCTCGGTGCCGGCGAACACGGAGTCGGCCTCGCCCGCGACGACCTTCGCGATGGCCGCGTCGAGGTCCGCCGGGTCGATGAAGGCGCTGGTGCACTGCACCAGGAGCACGATCTCCGGGTCCTCGTCGAGCCCCTCGGACAGGGCGTGGAGGACGGCCGACTCACTGGAGGCGGTCGAGCCGCTGATGTCGGCCGGGCGGTGCACGACGCGCGCGCCCGCGTTCGCGGCCACTTCGGCGATGCGGTCGTGGTCGGTGCTGACGACGACCTCGTCGATGAGCTCTGCCTGCAGACACGCGGCGACCGCTCGCGCGACCAGTGGTGTGCCTCCCACCTTCTCCAGGTTCTTCAGCGGTACGCCCACCGAACCTCCACGGGCGGGGACAACAGCCAGCACTCGCACGAGTGACTCCTTCTGCATGCGACGAGGGTCCCCCCAGATGACGAGGGTCCCCCCCAGATTGGGGGTGCCCCGAAACCTAGCCAGTGAGAGGGCTGGTTGGGCGTGAGTCAGCTGAACAGGTATCGGCCGCATGTTTAACTTTGGGTGACGTCGGGGCGGGCGATCATCGTTTCAGGAGGCATGGAATGCGCCGGATCTTCGCTGCTCTGACCTTGCTCGCCGCATTGGCGGCATGCGCAGGGGCGCCGGGGACGACGACGGAACGTATCGGAGCGGACCGGGCTCCCGGGCCACGGGTCACGGCCGTCGAGGGGCTGAACGCCAGGGTGGACCGCCTGTCGATCCAGTCGCCCGCGCTCGGCAGGGAGGGCTCGGTCTGGGTGCTCAAGCCGAAGGGCTGGACGCAGGGGTCGACGGGATGGCCGGTTCTCTACCTGTTGCACGGCTGCTGCGTCAGCAGGGGAGACGCGTGGCTGGTGTACGGCGACGCCGAGCGGATTACGGCCGACCTGAAAGCCGTCGTGGTCGTCCCGGAGGGTGGCTCCATGAGCTGGTATTCGAACTGGCTCGACGGGCCGGCGTGGGAGACGTTCCACATGGACGAGGTGCGGCCCCTCGTGGAGAGACGTTACGGCATCGGTGATCATCGCGCGATCGCGGGCGCCTCCATGGGCGGGTTCGGCGCGCTCTCCTACGCCGCCAGGCACCCGGGTGTGTTCCGGGCGGCGGCGTCCTTCTCCGGCGTGATCGACACCGGGTACGACCCCGGAGGGCTCGAAGGCCTCATGCGCGAGTACGGCGTGGACCCGCGTGACCTGTGGGGGAGCGTCGACGAGCGGCCTGAGGTCTGGAAGGCGCACAACCCGGCGGACCTGGCCGGACACCTCAGGGGCGTCCGCGTCTATCTCTCCTGCGGGGACGGCAGGCCCGGCCCGTTCGACACTCCGGACCAGGCCGTGGACGCGGGCGAGCGTTCGATCCTCGAGCGGAACCGGCGCTTCGTCACCGCGGCGAAGGCCGCCGGAGTGTCCGTCACCACGGACTTCTACGGCGCCGGCGCACATGAGTGGCGGTACTGGACCCGTGAGCTCGAAGAGGTGCTGCCCGCGCTGTTCCCCGCCTAGCGGGCCCCGGCCGGCCCGGCAGGGAGGAGGTGCCTGCCCTGCCGCCGGACGACCTCATCGGCCTGGAGGCGGTTCGTCGTCGTCAGAATGCGGTTCCTGCGGGGCCAGTGGGAGCCGGACGACGAATCTGACACCGTCGTCGACGCCCTCGACGCCGATGGTCCCGTGATGGGCCTCGACGACCTCGCGCGCGATGGCCAGCCCGAGCCCCGTGCCGCCGTCCCGCCTGCTCCGTGCGGTGTCCCTGCGGTAGAACCGTTCGAAGATCCGCTCCCGGTCCTCTTCGGGGATGGGCTCGCCGTCGTTGACCACGGACAGCAGGGCGCGTTCGCCGTCGCGGCCGACGTCCACGGCGATGCCGGTGGTCGCGTGCCGTTCGGCGTTGTCGAGCAGATTCGTCACGACGCGGGCGAGCTGGGAGAACAGGCCCGTCACGATCACGTCGGGCTCGAGTTGCAGCCGGATGGGAAGGCGCCCGGACCGGCGCTTCACCTCGCCGGTGACCAGCCGTCCGAGATCGACGTTCTCGCCGACGGTGTGCGGGGTCGTCCCGATGCTGGTGAGCAGGAGCAGGTCGGAGACGATCGCTTCCAGCCTGCCTGTGTCGCGCAGCGCCGCGTCGATGGCCACGGCGGTGTCCTGGGGGTGCTGCCGCGCGTCCTCCAGTTGGGCCCGGATCCCGGCGATGGGGGTCCGCAGTTCGTGGGAGGCGTCGGCCGCGAGTTGCCGCTGTTGCCGGATCGACCGGTCGAGCCGGGCGAGCGCGTCGTTGGCCGTGCGCGCGAGCCGGGCGATCTCGTCGTCGCCGGGCGGCTCGGGAACGCGGGAGCCCGGGTTGTCGGCCGAGACCTCCTCGAATTCCGAGCTGATGGCCTCGACCGGGCGTAACGCGCGGCCGGACACGTTCCACGCCATCAGCCCCGCGCCGCCGCCCAGGACGATGACCAGGAGGAGGAGTTCGAGTTCCGGAAAGCGGCTGTCCAGGATGGCGGGCGCCGAGCGCCCGGCGTAGACGATCAGGGAGCCCGCCGTGTCCGAGACCCGGACGGCGGTCAGGTACACGCAGTCGCGGTGGGGGAGGGAGCACGTGGTGGTCTGGGCGACCCGGGTGTCGGAGGACGGCCGTACCGCGGTGAACTCCCGCTGCCCTTCGGCGGCGCCGGTGGAGGCGATGACGGCGCCGTCGGCGCCGGTCACCGCGATCAGGTCGATGCCGCCCTTCGCCGTCGCCAGGGTCGTGGGCACGTTTCCGTCACGGATCTCCGCGGCGATCCTGCTCGCCGCGTCGAGACTGTCGTTCCAGATGTGGGCGGCGACGGCGTGCCGGACGCCGACGTCCGCGGCGATGGAGACGGGGATGAGCACGAGTGCCGCGGCCGCGATGGCGATGAACGTCAGGCGTGCGCGCAATGAACGCGAACGCGGCCAGGGGAGGGGCATGCCCCGAGGTTACTCATGGTCATCCCGCATAAATTCGCGACATTCCAAAGCCATTGCCAAAGTTGGTCAAAGTTCTCAATGGCCCCGGCCGGGATGGGGAGGTCTCCCACCCCGGCCCGCACGGCGGTGTACGAGCCGGGGAGAATCGGGAGGCAAATGCCATGACCCAATGCCGTAATGAACCTGAAACCTCAGTCGGACACTGTTGTTGTCGCACAAGGAGGTGATGCGGATGTTGCTGCGGCTTCGGGTCTCACTCCCGGACCGGCCGGGGGTGCTGGGCCAGGTGGCCCGGGCGTTCGGAGTCATGGGAGCCGACATCCTGCAGGTGACCGTCCTCGAACGGCAGGCGGGGCGGGCCGTCGACGACTTCACCGTTTCATGGTCGGGGGTGTTCGAGCCCGACGAGTTGCGCGAGCGTATCGGCGTGGTGCCGGGCACCCGGGTGGAGGCCGTCTGGCCGACCCGGGAGGCTCCGGGGACGAGCCCTGACTACGATCTTCTCGGCCATGTCGCCGGAGAGCCGGACCGGGCCGTCGTCACGCTGGTGGACGCGGTTCCCGACCTGGTCAGCGCCGATTGGGCGGTGGCCGTCGACTCGGGGAACGGCAAGGTCGTCCATGGCAGCTGGCAGGCGCCGGAAGAGGTGCCGGTGTCCGAGCTGACGCCGCTGCGGCCGGCGACCGTGACCGAGGGAAGCCTGCATCTGGCGTGCGTGCCCATGGACGACACCCATCTCGTGGTGGCCCGGTCGCAGGGGCCGGCCTTCCACCGGGCGGAACTCGACAAGATCGCTCGCCTCGTCGGCATCGTCTCCGTCCTCGCTCGATCAGGCGTGAGCCGTACGGTCTAGGACGGCGGGGACGGCTGTGGGGTCAGCGGCGCGGGGGGTCGATGCGGGCGCCGCTCTGGGTGAACAGCATGAGGCGGGAGACGTCGACCGCGACGCGGCCGTGCTCGCCGGCCCGCCACACCGGCCGGCTGCCCAGGCGGACGATCAGGTCCGCGCGGCGGTGTGTCCCGCTGCCGGCGGGCGTGGCAGGCGCGTCCTCCTGCTCCTCCTGCTGGCCGTTGCTGAGAAGGCGGCGCATGACCGAGCGTGACCTGCCGCCTGTCTGCCCGCCGCCGTTCGCGTGCCGCGGGTCGGGGGGCTCGGGCACGCCGACCGCGGGGATTCCCGCCTCCAGGTAGGCCAGCCACTCGTGGCCGTGGTACTCGAGCGTGCGGACCCGCCCGAAGAAGCTCGGTCCCTCGGTGTTCTCCGGCACCGGCACGAGCCCGTCCGGCCGGATGCCGACGATGATCTGCGTTCCCGCGTGCCGCGACACCGCGTACGCCCGTGGATCGGTCCACTGCATCGTGATCTGGTGAGGGCCGAAATCCAGGAGGATGTACTGGTTCTGCGGAGTCCGCACGTGGGCCGCGAGCAGGTTGAGCTGCTGGGAGCTCAGGAACGCCGCGGTGAACGCGGTCGCGGGATCGTTGTACACCTGTCCGGGAGTGCCGATGTCCTGCAGCACGCCCCTGTTCATGATGGCGATGTGGTCGGCCAGCGTCAGCGCCTCGACCTGGTCGTGCGTCACGTAGATCGTGGTGACGCCGAGCGAGCGGACGAGCGAGGAGATCTCCATCCGCAGTTCGGTGCGCATGCCCGCGTCCAGGTTGGACAGCGGCTCGTCCATGAGGAAGAGGGACGGCCGGCGCACGATCGCCCGGCCCATCGCGACGCGCTGGCGCTGCCCGCCGGAGAGGGTCGCCGGCCGCCGGTCCAGGGTCTCGTCGATGTGCAGGGCGCGGGACAACTCCACCACCCGCTCCTTCACCGTCGCCGGGTCGGTCTTGGCGATCTCCAGGGGGAAGGAGATGTTGCCGCGCACGGTGCGGTGCGGATAGAGGGCGCCGTTCTGGAAGACCATCGCCACGTCACGGTCGCGCGGCGCGAGATGGTTGGCGAGCTTGCCGCCCAGCCACAGATCGCCTTCGGTGATCTCCTCGAGCCCCGCGATCATGCGCAGCAGCGTCGACTTCCCGCAGCCCGACGGCCCCAGCAGGACGAGCAGTTCACCCTCGGCCGCTCGGAGGTTCATGCGGTCAACCGCCAGGTACCCACCCGGGTAGACCTTGGTCACGTTGTCGAGGACGACGGTGCTCATGAAAGCTCGTTCCTCCCGGGCGCACGAGCCCGGATCCCCAGCGGCCGGTGTGATTGATGAGGTAGTACATCGCGTCTGATCGCTTGTGTCCATACATGTTGTGAGAAATCCAGCATCACTGTGAAACCTGGCGTTACTGCTACGTTTCCCGTTGTTAGGGCCATTTGTCAGGGCTTGTTCATGACCTGGGGTGACCGGCTGACTCCAGGCAAATGTAACAACTTTGCTGAAAGTTTCAGCAAGGCCTTTCAAGGGTGCTCGCCCCCCTGTTACGTTCCGGGCAAATCCCCCTGAGCCTGAGGAGCACAACATCATGCGGCGAGTCATCTCCGCCGTGGTGGTCGCTGCGGCGCTCGCCCTGGCGGCCTCCGCCTGCGGCGGCAGCGACACCGGCACCGGCACCCCCCAACAGAGCGTCGCCCCGGCTGACGTGTCCGGCGAGGTCACCTGGTGGGACACCTCCGACGCCACCACGGAAGCGCCCGCGTTCCAGGAGCTCATCAAGAACTTCGAGGCCAAGTACCCGAAGATCAAGGTCAACTACGTGAACGTGCCGTTCGCCGAGGCGCGCGACAAGTTCAAGACCGCCGCCCAGTCCGGCGCCGGCGCTCCCGACGTGCTCCGCACCGACGTCGGCTGGGTCGCCGAGTTCGCCTCCCTGGGCTACCTGGCGCCGCTCGACGGCACGCCCGCCCTGGTCAATCCGGAGGAGTTCCTCCCCTCTCCGGCGGCGAGCGGCAAGTACGGCGGCAAGACGTACGGCGTCCCGCAGGTCACCGACACGCTCGGCCTCCTCTACAACAAGGAGTTGCTGAAGAAGGCCGGCTATGACGCTCCTCCGGCGACGATGGCCGACCTGAAGAAGGTCGCGCTCGACGTGAAGTCCAAGGCCGGCGCCGACGGCCTCGCGCTGAACGTGGACGCGTACTTCCTGCTGCCCTTCATCTACGGCGAGGGCGGCGACTTCGTCGACGTGCCGAACAAGAAGATCACCATCTCCTCGCCGCAGACGACCGCGGGTGTGAAGCTCGTCGAGGACCTGATCACGTCGGGCGCGACCGTCAAGCCCGCGCTGCAGGACAGCTACACCAACGCCGAGACCGCCTTCAAGGAAGGCAAGGTCGCGATGATCTTCAATGGGCCCTGGTCGAACGCCGACAACCTCGGCGGCAAGGTCTTCAAGGACGACCCGGACAACTTCGGCGTCGCTCCGGTCCCGGCCGGAACGGTGAAGGCGGGTTCGCCCGTGGGCGGTCACGACTACACGGTCTACGCCGGTTCCAAGAATCTGGCCGCCTCCTACCTGTTCGTCCAGTTCATGGACTCCACCGAGAGCCAGGCCGCCATCGCGGGCAAGCTCGGCCTGCTGCCCACCCGCACCTCCGCTTACACCGCGCCGGAGGCCACGGCGAACCCCAAGATCGCGCAGTGGCAGAAGCCGATGGAGTCCGCCGTCGAGCGTCCCTGGATTCCCGAGGCCGCCTCGCTGTTCCAGCCGCTCGTCGAGGGCTACCAGAAGCTGGCCGGCGGGCAGACCTCCACGGAGCCGATGCTGAAGGACGTCGCCACGGCCTACCAGGGCATCCTCAAGGGCTGGAGCCTGTGACAGATGACGACTGACGTCGTCGGGCGTCGAAGGGCCGCGCCCCCTTCCGGGGCGCGGCGCCTCCTGTCCCGTCACTGGTACGCGTGGGCGATGACCGCCCCGGTCGTCATCGTGACACTGGTGCTGGTCGGCTATCCGCTGCTCCGCGGCGTCTACCTCTCGCTCACGGACGCGACCGAGGCCAACATGGGCCGCACGATCGGGATGAACGTCATCCCGTCGACCTACGAGTTCGTGGGCCTGGCCAACTACGCCGACATCCTGACGTCGAGCACCTTCGTCGCCCGTCTGACCTGGACCGTCGTATGGACGATCGTGTGCGTCGTCCTCCACGTGGGCATCGGGTTGGGCATGGCGATGTTGCTCAACCGGCCGATGCGCTTGCGGTCCCTGTACCGGGTGCTGCTCGTGCTGCCCTGGGCCGTCCCCGCGTTCGTGTCGGCGTTCATCTGGCGCTACCTGCTGAACGGCGAGTTCGGCGTGGTCAACGCCATGCTCCGGGCCGTCGGCTTCGGCGGGATCAGCTGGCTCGACGACCCGTTCTGGGCCAAGGTGTCGGTGATCGCCTGCAACGTGTGGCTCGGCGTGCCGTTCATGATGCTCGCCCTGCTGGGCGGTCTGCAGTCCATCCCGCGCGAACTCCACGAGGCGGCAGAGGTCGACGGCGCGACCCCCTGGCAGCGGTTCCGGCACATCACCGTTCCCGGACTGCGACCCGTGTCGAGCACCGTCGTGCTGCTGGGCACGATCTGGACGTTCAACCAGTTCCCGGTCATCTTCCTGCTGACCAAGGGAGGGCCGGGCGGAGCCACGGAGATCCTCGTCACCTACGCCTACCGCCAGGCGTTCGAGGGCATCCGCGACTACTCCGGCTCGGCGGCGTGGGGCCTGGTGATCCTCGCTCTGCTCGTCGTGCTGGCCGGCGTGTACCGCCGCGCCCTCAAGCAGCAAGGAGAAGCCTGGTGAGCCGCGCCGTTCACAGGACCAGGGACTCGCGCTCACCGGCGAAGTCCGTCGCGTTGCACCTCACACTCATCGCGGCGAGCGTCGTCTCCGTCTTCCCCGTCGCGTGGCTGGTCCTGACGTCGCTCAAACCGCGGCAGGTCATCGAGACGGCGTCGGTCGGCCTCTTCGAGCAGCCGACGCTGGCCAACTACACGCAGGTCCTCGGGCAGACGAAGTTCCTCACGTGGGCGGCCAACTCGGTCATCGTGTCGCTCGCCACGGCGGTGCTCGGCGTTCTTCTGTCGGCCACCACGGGATACGCCGTGAGCCGGTTCCGGTTCCCGGGCTTCCGCTCCGTCATGTGGATGCTGCTGATCACACAGATGTTCCCCGTGGCGATCCTCATCGTGCCGATCTACAACCTGATGGCCGGCCTCGGCCTCATCAACCAGTTTCCGGGGCTGGTCGTCGCGTACCTCACCTCCACCGTGCCGTTCTGCGCCTGGATGATGAAGGGCTACTTCGACACCGTCCCCGTGACGATCGACGAGGCGGGGCGGGTCGACGGGCTCACGCCGTTCGGCACCTTCTGGCGGCTGATCCTGCCACTGGCCAAGCCCGGGCTCGCGGTGGCCGCCTTCTACTCCTTCCTCACCGCATGGGCGGAGGTCGCCTACGCGACCGCGTTCATGACCGGCGACGAGAGATACACGCTCGCCGTCGGCCTCAGCCAGTTCGTCGGGCAGCACAAGGCGGAGTGGGGCCTGCTCACCGCCGCATCCGTGCTGATCGCCATCCCGGCGGCGGCTGTGTTCCTTCTCGTACAGCGCCACCTCGTCACCGGCCTCACCGCCGGCGCGACGAAGGCATGACACATAGTGAGAACCGGGGGATCCCTATGACCGAGCTCGCCGTACAGCCGTCCGCGGTGGCCACCCGCTGGTGGCGTGACGCGGTGATCTACCAGGTGTACGTCCGCAGTTTCGCGGACGGCAACGGCGACGGCGTCGGCGACCTGCCGGGAGTGCGGAGCCGTTTGCCGTACCTCGCCGGGCTGGGCGTCGACGCCGTCTGGCTGACGCCGTTCTACACCTCGCCCATGGCCGACTTCGGCTACGACGTGGCCGACTACCGGGACGTCGACCCCATCTTCGGGTCGCTGGCCGACGCGCGCGGGCTGATCGAGGACGCCCATGCCCTGGGCCTGCGGATCATCGTGGACGTGGTTCCCAACCACACCTCCGACCGGCACGCGTGGTTCGCCGCCGCCCTCGCGGGCGCGCAGGGAAGCCCCGAGCGCGACCGATACGTCTTCAGGGACGGCAGAGGAGAGGGCGGAGAGTCGCCGCCCAACGACTGGGAGTCCGTCTTCGGCGGCCCCGCGTGGACGAGGGTCGAGGACGGGCAGTGGTACCTCCACCTGTTCGCCCCCGAGCAGCCCGATCTCAACTGGGACAACCCGGAGGTCCACGCCGAGTTCGCCGACGTCCTCCGGTTCTGGCTCGACCTCGGCGTGGACGGGTTCCGGATCGACGTGGCGCACGGCATGGTGAAGGCGCCGGGCCTGCCCGACGTGGGACACCCGGGCCACGTGGAGATGATCGGCGTCGCCGAGGTGCCGTTCTTCGACCAGGAGGGCGTGCATGAGATCCACCGCGCCTGGCGGCGGATCCTCGACTCCTATGAGGGCGAGCGGATCGGCGTGGCCGAGGCGTGGGCGCCGTCACCGGAGAGACTGGCCCGGTATGTCCGGCCCGACGAGTTGCACCAGGCCTTCAACTTCCACTTCCTCAAGGCGCCGTGGGACGCCGCCGCGTTCCGCGCGGTCATCGAGGAGTCGCTGCTGACCGCCGCCCTCGTCGGCGCGCCGTCGACGTGGGTGTTGTCCAACCACGACGTCAAGCGGCACGTGACCCGGTACGGCGGAGGCGAGCGGGGCCTGCGCAGAGCACGGGCCGCGGCGCTCCTCATGCTGGCGCTGCCGGGCTCGGCCTACATCTACCAGGGGGAGGAGCTCGGCCTGCCGGAGGTGCTCGACCTGCCCGAGCACTACCTGCGCGACCCCCAGCGGCTGCGCGACCCCGACAGCGGGCGGGACGGCTGCCGCGTGCCCCTCCCCTGGACGGCCGCGGGGGAGCCGCCGCACGGTTTCGCCCCACCCGGCACCGCCGAGAGCTGGCTGCCGGTGCCTCCCGGATGGCGCGATCTCAGTGTGGAGGCTCAGGCGCGGGACGGCGCGTCCATGCTGAGCCTCTACCGCGCCGCGCTGAAGATGAGGCGCGAGCACCCCGCGCTCGGAGACGGCACGCTGATCTGGCGGGACAGCCCGGCGGGCACGCTCGCGTTCTCCCGGGGGGAGTCCTTCTCCTGCGTGGCCAACCTGACCAGCGAGTGGATCGAGGTGGAGGCGGGCCCCGGCGACCTGCTCCTGGCGAGCTCGGGCCCGGCCGTGTCCGGAGGCGTCATCCGCCTGGCACCCGACTCGGTCACCTGGTGGTCCGGCGATCTCGGGGACGCCGTCAGACGCGCGGGCGATGTCTAAAGTAATGCTCATGAGTACCACGAGGCTCGCCGACATCGCGGCTCAGGCAGGGGTCAGCGAAGCGACGGTGAGTCGTGTGCTCAACGGGAAGGCGGGGGTCTCCTCCGCCACCCGTCAGGCCGTCCTCACCGCGCTCGACCTCATGGGGTACGAGCGCCCGCAGCGGTTACGCGGGCGCAGCAACGGCCTGATCGGCCTGGTGATCCCGGAGCTGGGCAACCCGATCTTCCCGGCGTTCGCCCAGGCGGTGGAGAAGGCACTGACCCAGCACGGGTACACGGCGATCCTGTGCACCCAGGAGCCCGGCGGCGCCCCCGAGGACGAGTTCACCGACATGCTCCTCGACCGGGGCGTCTCCGGCATCGTGTTCGTGTCCGGTCTGCACGCCGACACCACGGCGCGGATGGATCGCTACACCCGGCTCACCGACCGCGGCCTGCCGATCGTGCTGGTCGACGGGTACAACGAGGCCATCTCCGCGCCGTTCATCTCGCCGGACGACCGGCTGGCCGCCCGCCTCGCCGTACAACATCTGGTGGACCTCGGGCACGAGCGCATCGGCCTCGCGCTGGGCCAGCAGCGGTTCGTCCCGGTGATCCGCAAGATCGAGGGTTTCCGGCAGGCCATGGCGCAGTTGCTCGGCCTGACGGAGGTCGACGAGCTGATCCAGCACTCGCTGTTCTCCGTCGAGGGTGGTCAGGCGGCCGCCGCCGCGCTGATCGAACGCGGCTGCACCGGCGTCTTCTGCGCCAGCGACCTCATGGCGCTCGGCGCGATCCGGGCCGCCAGGGAGCGGGGGCTGTCGGTGCCGGGCGACGTGTCGATCGTCGGGTTCGACGACTCGCCGCTGATGGCCTTCACCGACCCGCCGCTCACCACGGTCCGCAAGCCGATCGGGGCGATGGCGGCGGCCGCGGTCCAGACGTTGCTCGACGAGATCGGCGGCACGCCGGCCAAGCGCGTCGAGCTGGTGTATCAGCCCGAGCTCGTGGTCCGCGGCTCCACCAGCTCAGGCCCCCTCGTCAACCGCGACCCCCCGCGTGATCATGCACAGGTTCGGCCGCATGCCCCCTGACCTCGCACAACTCACATCGTGATCATGCACAGGTTCGGCCGTATGGCCCCTGAGCTCGCACAACACGGATCGTGATCATGCACGGATTCGGCGGGAGGCCCGATGACCTCGAAGAACACCAGTAGTGATCATGCACTGGACGTGCTCGTCGTCGGCGGCACGGGCGTGGACACGACCGTCCGGGTTCCCGAACTGCCGCTGCCGTACGCCGACACCTATCCCGTCCCGCCTGTCGTGGACCGGATAGGCAACACCGGGTCCGGCGTCGCACTCTGGTGCCATTCGATGGGGTTGCGCGTCAAGCTCGTCGACCTCATCGGCGAGGACCCGCAGGGGGCGCTGGTCCGCGACCATCTCGCCGGGCGCGGCGTCGACTTCGCCTGGGCGCCGTCCGAGGCGGGTACCCGCCGCAGCGTCCTGCTCGTCGATCCGGACGGACGGCGGCTGTCGCTTCACGACCCGCGCCCCGCCGACGGCCGGCGGTTGCCCCGGGACCTCTATCTGCCTGCCCTCCGTGCCACGCGGCACGTGCACCTGACGATCGTCGACTTCTCCCGGCACGTCTACGCCGACATCCCCGGAGGGACGACGGTGTCGACCGACCTGCACGACTGGGACGGTGAGAACGACTACCACCGTGACTTCGCCTACTCCTCCGACCTCGTCTTCATGTCCGCGACCGCACTCGGGGGCCGCCGGGAGGAGGTCATGCGTGACATCGCCGCGCGGGGGAGGGCCCGCGTCGTGGTCTGCACGGACGGCGCCGACGGCTGCCACGTCCTGACGGACGGCGACCGGATCCGGCACTTCCCCGCGCAACCTCCGCCGGGCCCGGTCGTCGACACAGTGGGAGCCGGTGACGCCTTCGTCTCCGGGTTCCTCTACGGACGCCTCACCGGTCAGCCGCCTGAGGACTGCGCGCGGCTCGGTGCTCTGGCCGGCGCCCGCGCCTGCACGGTCGCCGGTGTGGACGGCGAAGGCCCGTCCCCCGGCTTTACAGCGCGTTCAACGATCACGGAACCGGTCACCTGACGCCTCGACCGGCGCGCGAGCTGGCAGGCGCGCGAAAGGCAATGGCCCGTGACCACCGGTCGGAAGGTCACGGGCCAGGCATCCATGAACGTGTATTCGGGTTACGGACACGAGCATGGCCGGTCAGCTCCGCCGAGGGAGAAAGGCTCGGCTGACGAGGTCTCAGGAGCGTAGCCCCGCCGCCTCGGCCGCGAGCTTCTCGATGCGGTCGTAGTCGCCGGTGGCAAGGGCGTCCGCCGGGGTGAGCCAGCTTCCGCCGACGCAGCCGACGTTGGACAGGGCCAGGTAGGAGGGCGCGCTCGACAGGGTGATCCCTCCCGTGGGGCAGAACCGCACGTCGGGCAGCGGCCCGCCGAGCGACTTCAGGTACGGCAGGCCGCCCGCCGCCTCCGCGGGGAAGAACTTCATCTCGTGGACACCCCGCTCGAACAGCGTCATCGCCTCGGAAGCGGTGGCCACGCCGGGAAGGAACGGCACGCCGGACGCGAGCATCGCGTCGACCAGGCCCGGCGTCGTCCCCGGAGAGACCAGGAACCGCGAGCCCGCCTCGACCGCGGCGTCGACGTCGGCGGCCGACCTGATCGTGCCCGCACCCACCACGGCGTCGGGGACCTCGGCGGCGATCCGCCTGATGGATTCGACAGCCGCGGCCGTACGCAGGGTGATCTCGATGACCGGCAGACCGCCGGAGACGAGAGCCCGGGCGAGGGGCACGGCGGTCTCGGCGTCGTTCACCACGACGACGGGGACGACGGGGGCAAGATCGAGAAGGCTCATATCAGCTCCACGGTAGACGACCGCTGTGCGAGCCATGCGGCGGCTCCCACCAATGCGGGCTGCTCGGCGACGATCAGCGACGTCGCGATCGCGGTGATGTAGTCGGACAGGGCGGGCGCGGTCATCTCGAACCGTGCCCGGAAGTCGCTGCGGTGGGCACGCTCGGCGATCCGCGGCAGCACGCCGCCCCCGATGTAGACCCCGCCGCGGGCGCCCAGCATCAGGGCCACGTTCCCGGCGAACCCGCCGAGCAGGGCGAGGAAGATCTCGACGGTCTCGACGCAGAGCGGGTCGCCGGACCCGACGACCTCCGACGCGGTCGTCGCGATCGGCGTGACGCCGCGCACGAGCGCGAGTCCCCGGTGGAGTCGCGGCAGTCCTGTGCCGGACAGCAGATGCTCGGCGTCCACGTACGGCAGGCCGTCCGTGCGCAGCGCCCGGACGATCTCCATCTCGAGGTCGGTCACGGCGGGGACCGAGACGTGGCCCCCTTCACCGGGCACGGGCACCCAGCCTCCGCGCACCGGTACCAGCCCGCTCACTCCGAGACCGGTGCCGGGCCCCAGCACCGCCTTCGTGTCGCCGGCGGCGGGAGGAGGCCCGCCGAGCGGCACGAGATCGTCCCCCGTGAGATGCGGAAGCGAGATCGCGAGCGCCTCGAAGTCGTTGAGCAGGTCCACATGCGGGATGTGCAGGTCGTCGACCGAACCCGACCACTCCGCGTTCGTCAGCCGATACCGGTCGTCCTCCACCGGACCGGCGATCGCCAGGCACGCGGCCCCCGGCCGAACTCCGCCCGCATGATCTGCGATATAGGCGGCTACGGCATCGGGAAGGCCTCGATACTCGGCGACGTTCAGTACGGCGACGTGCTCAGGCGGCCCGCCTCGGCGGGTCACCAGGCCGAACCGCGCGTTCGTCCCCCCGACGTCGGCGACCAGCCACGGCAACGTCACAGGGCACCACCCGCGAACACGCTCGCTCCCCGGTCGGGCGGTCCGACCATGCGGCGGAAGGATGCGAAGAGCTCCCGGCCGGTGCCCGCCCACTGCGCGTCGCTGAGCGGTGCGCCTTCGGGCGTGCGCTCCGACAGGTCCGCCTGGACGGTCAGCGTCCCGGCGGTCGAGTCGAGCCGGATGAGGTCGCCGTCGCGGATCAGCGAGATGGGCCCGCCGTCGGCGGCCTCGGGTGACAGGTGGATCGCCGCGGGCACCTTGCCGGAGGCGCCCGACATGCGGCCGTCGGTGACGATGGCCACCTTCTGACCGCGGTCGAGCAGGACGGCGAGGGGAGGCGTCAGCTTGTGCAGCTCCGGCATGCCGTTCGCGCGCGGACCCTGGTAGCGGACGACGGCGACGAAGTCCTCACCGTCGAGCGCACCCGAGTCGAAGGCGGCGAGCAGGTCGAGCTGGTCGTCGAAGACGCGCGCCGGCGCCTCGATGACCAGGTGCTCGGGCTTGACGGCCGACACCTTGCTCACGGCACGGCCGAGGTTGCCCGACAACATGTGGATGCCGCCGTCGGCCGAGAACGGCTCGCCGACGGGCCGCAGCACGTCGTGGTCGGCGCTGCCCTCGGTGCGCTCCTCCCAGACGAGCGTGCCCTCCTTGAGGGTGGGGGTGGTCCGGTAGAGATCGAGCCCGCGTCCCGCGACGGTGAGGACGTCGCTGTGGAGGAACCCGCCGTCGAGGAGGTCGCCGATGAGCACCGCCATGCCGCCGGCGGCGTGGAAGTGGTTCACGTCGGCCTGCCCGTTGGGGTACATGCGGGTGAGCAGCGGCACCACCTTGGACAGGTCGGCCATGTCGTCCCAGGTCAGCTCGATGCCCGCGGCGGCGGCCATGGCCACCAGGTGCATCGTGTGGTTGGTCGACCCGCCGGAGGCGAGCAGCGCGACCACCGCGTTGACGATGGCCCGCTCGTCGACGATCTCGCCGAGCGGCGTGTACTCGTCGCCGTGCGCGGTGATCTCGACGGCGCGGCGGCCCGCGGCCTCCGTGAGGGCGTGCCGCAGCTCGGTGTGCGGGTTGACGAACGTCGCGCCCGGCAGGTGGAGGCCCATGACCTCCATGAGCAGCTGGTTGGAGTTCGCGGTGCCGTAGAACGTGCACGTCCCCGGCGAGTGGTACGACTTCGCCTCGGCGTCCAGCATCTCCGCCCGGTCGATCAGGCCCTCGGCGAACCGCTGCCTGGCCCTCGCCTTGACCTTGTTGGGCAGGCCCGAGGTCATCGGCCCGGCGGGCACGAAGATCGCGGGAAGGTGGCCGAAGTGCAGGGCGCCGATGAACAGGCCCGGCACGATCTTGTCGCAGACTCCGAGGAGCAGCGAGGCGTCGAACATGTCGTGCGACAGCGCGATCGCGGTCGCCATGGCGATCACGTCGCGGCTGTAGAGCGACAGCTCCATGCCCGCTCGGCCCTGCGTGATGCCGTCGCACATCGCCGGGACGCCGCCCGCGACCTGTGCGATGCCGCCCGCGGCCCGCACCGCCCGCTTCAGCTCCGGCGGGTAGGTCTCGTACGGCTGGTGCGCGGACAACATGTCGTTGTACGACGTCACGATGGCCACGCCCGGCTTGGCCGTACCGCGCAGGTCGCGCTTGTCGTCCTCGGGCGCGCCGGCGAAGCCGTGCGCGAGGTTGGCGCAGCCGAGGTGCCCGCGGGCGGGTCCCCGCTCGCGCAACTCGCGCCCCGCGCGCCCGACGCGCTCCAGATAGGCGGTACGGCTGTCGCTGCTTCGCCTGCGGATCCGGTCGGTGACCTGGTCGATCACGCGGTTCGTCACTCGAATGCCTCCTCGTGCCACGTGCGGTCGCTGCGGGCCAGCAGTTCGTGGGCGCCGGCGGGGCCGGCGGTGCCTGCGGGGTACGGCTCGGGCGACATCCCCGAGCCCTCCCAGTGCGCGATGATCGGGTCGATCCAGCGCCAGGCGGCCTCGACCTCGTCGCGTCGCATGAACAGGGTGGGGTTGCCGGCGAGCACGTCGGTGAGAAGCCGCTCGTACGCGTCGGGCACCCGGGTCGTGAACGTGTCGGCGAAGCTGAGGCTGAGCGGCACCGGGCGGAGCGTGACCTCGCCCGCCCCCGGCTCCTTGGCCATCAGGCGCAGGTGGATGCCCTCGTCGGGCTGCAGCCGCAGGACGAGGCGGTTCGGCGTCGCGCCCGCGAAGATCGCATGGGGCACGTCCTTGAACTGGACGACGATCTCCGACTGCCGGGCCGGCAGCCGCTTGCCGGTGCGCAGGTAGAACGGCACGCCCGCCCAGCGCCAGTTCTTCACCTCGGCGCGCACGGCGGCGAAGGTCTCCACCCGGTGCGACGCGGCGGTGGGCCGGGTGCTGTCGGGCTCGTCCAGGTAACCGGGGACGGTCTCGTCCCCGAGGCGGCCCGAGGTGTACTGACCCCGGACGGTGAACCGGTCGACCTCCGAGCCCACGATGGGCCGCAGCGACTCCAGCACCTTGACCTTCTCGTCGCGGACGGCCTCGCGGTCGTTCTTCGACGGCGGTTCCATGGCGACCAGGCAGAGCAGTTGGAGCAGGTGGTTCTGGACCATGTCGCGGAGCGCGCCCGCGTGGTCGTAGTAGCCGCGGCGGCCCGGCGTGCCGACGGTCTCCGCGGCCGTGATCTGGACGTGGTCGATCCAGAGCGAGTTCCAGATCGGCTCGAGGAAAACGTTGGCGAACCGCAGGACGAGCAGGTTCTGGACCGTCTCCTTGCCCAGGTAGTGGTCGATGCGGAAGATCTGGCTCTCGTCGAAGATCGCGCCGACCTCGTCGTTGATCGCCTGGGCGCTGGCCAGGTCGCGGCCGAGGGGCTTTTCCAGGACGACCCGCGACTGCGGCGTCACCAGTCCCGCCTCGTACGCGCTGTGGCAGAAGGGGCCGAACGTCATGGGCGGGCTGGCCAGGTAGAAGACGCGGTCGTGGTCCTCGCGGCCCGCGAGCAGGGAGGTCAGGGCGTCCCAGCCGGCCGGCTCGGCCGGCCCGCCGACGTCGACGGAGACGTGGTGGAGCCGGTTCACGAATCGGTCCCAGCCTTCGGCGTCGCCCAGTGCGGGGCGCACCTCCGCGTCCACCTTGCCGCGGAAGTCGGCGTCGTCCAGGCCGCCGCGCGACATGGCGATGATCCGGGTGTCCTCGGACAGCCGTCCGTCGCGGTCGCAGTGGTAGAGCGCCGGGAGGAGCTTCCGCATCGACAGGTCCCCGGTGCCGCCGAAGATGATCAGGTCGGCGGCTCGCCTGTCAGCAGAGGGTTGAACGGGCATGTTCGGGACATTAGCGGCAGATATGTTCACTTTCAAGCCGACTTTTGTAACTAAAGATGAATAAGTCATTGCACTTAGGTGAGTCGCTGTGCTTCACTTCCGTAGATGTCACGACTTGCAACCACCGGGGAAGTCCTCCAGCTCATCAGGAGCGGGGAGGCCCTCACACGCGCCGACATCGGGCGCGTGACGGGGTTGTCGCGACCCGCCGTGGCGCTGCGGGTGACCGAGCTCCTCGTCCGCGGCCTGATCGTGGAGGACGCGGAGGGGCCGTCCACCGGCGGCCGCCCG
>NZ_BOOO01000005.1 GCF_016863275.1 Planotetraspora mira | reverse complement strand
GCCGCCCGCCGGTCCGGTTGCGCTTCAACGCGGCGGGCGGCGTGGTTCCGGTGGCCTCACTCGGCGCGAGCCGTACCCAGATCGCGATCTGCGACCTCGCGGGCGACGTGCTGGTGCGCACCGATCTCGACATCGACGTCGAGGAGGGGCCCGACGTCGTGCTGCCGCTGCTCATGGACACCTGGACGAAGCTGCTCGACAGGCAGGCGCCCGTCGTCGGAGTCGGCCTCGGCGTGCCGGCGACCGTGGAGTTCGCCGCCGGGCGGACCGAGAGCGCCCGGGTGATGGCGAGCTGGACCGGTGTGGTCATCCCGCCGATCATCGCCGAGCGGTTCCCGGTGCCGGTGCTCGTCGACAACGACGTGAACGTCATCGCGATGGGGGAGCACCGCGTGGTCTACGCCTCCGAACTCGACGACCTGCTCTTCGTGAAGGTCTCGACCCGGATCGGCGCCGGGGTCATCTCCGGGGGAAGCATCCTGCGCGGCGCGCTGGGCGCGGCCGGCGAGATCGGCCACATCCCGGTCAGGGACGGCGGGGGAGTGTTGTGCCGTTGCGGCAACCTCGACTGCGTCGACTCGGTGGCCAGCGGCACCGCCATCCTGCGTGACCTCCGCGCCAAGGGCCGCGAGGTCCTCACGCTGGCCGACGTGACCGCACTGGTCCGCGCGGGCGACGCCGAGACCATGGCGGTCGTACGGCAGGCCGGGCGGTGGCTGGGCGAGGTGATCTCCGGGGCGGTGAACCTGCTCAACCCGGCCGTCGTGGTGCTCGGGGGTGACATCGCGGAGATGTTCCAGCCGCTGGTGTCGGGCGTCCGCGAGGTCATCTACCAGCGCTCGACCCAGCTCGCGACCCGCAGCCTCAGGATCGAGCGCAGCACCCTCGGCCCCGGCGCGGGCCTGACCGGGTGCGCGCTCATGGTCCTCGACCATGTCCTGTCGGCCGACGCGGTGGACGCGGCGACCGGCTGACCGGCCGGAGCGATGCGCCGACCGGCCGAACGTCCGGCCCGTCGCCCATCACTGGTCTCCGGCGCCCTCTGTCAGCGCTCGTTCGCGTGGTCCCGCGCGTGGTCGTGTGGATGGGGGAACAACAGGCAGCGCAAGGCGTACTCGAGGGCTTGCGGACTGGCCGCGGGGATCGGCCAGGGCAGGCGGATGAACCGGTCCTCACCGGGGCCCTCGGCGGACCCGTCCGACTTGATCGTGGCGCCGTAGCGGTCGAGTTCCCAGAGCCACGCGCCGGTGGCGGGCTCTCCCATCAGGAGCCCGAGTGCCAGACTCAGCTGCTCGCGGTGCGCCGCGTTGATGTGGCCGATCATGCGCTCGGCCGCGTGCACGAAGGGGTCGGGCCGGGCGTCCAGGTACTCGTCGGCGTCGAGCAGTCCGGACTCCTGCCCGGTCAGGTACACGACGTGGGCCACGTCGACGCGCACGAGGCGCGGCGCGCCGCCCTCCAGCGCCGCGAACAGGTCCTCGTCCGGGCAGCTCTCGGCGATCGCGATCGCCGTTTCGCGCCCTTCGTCCTCGGGCACCGCCTGGGTCCACCCCCGCACCTTCAGCAGGCCGCGGGCCTTCTCCTCGCCGTCCACGGCGCGCACGGCCACGAGGTCGACGGTCACCACGGTCTCCGGGGCGGAGCCGTACAGGGCTTCGCCGGGTTTGACCAGCAGCACGGGCCGGCCCTGCGCGTCGACGCCGCCGCGGGCCGGGCAGGCGGGGAGGTCGGTCCCGGCGATGGACACGTGGGTCGGAGCGGCCATGGCGGCGAGGGTCCTGACCCGCTCGGGGATCGGGGGAGCCGCGACGGGGTGCTGCATGACTCTCCTTGAGTGCCGTCAATCGATTAGGTTAGTCTTACCTTAGTAAGGATTACCTAACTTGGGAAGGCGGAGTACATGCGTTACACAGGGCCGAAGGTGCGGTTGTCGCGCCGGGCGGGCGTCCCGTTGACCCGCAAGGCGGTCAAGTACTTCGAGGCCCGGCCGTACCCGCCTGGAGAGCACGGCCGCAAGACCAACCGGCGCACCACCGGCGACTACGGCATGCGCCTGCTGGAGAAGCAGAAGCTGCGCTGGTACTACGACGTCTCGGAGAGGCAGCTGCGCCGGTACTGGGACCTGGCGGCGCGCAGGCCGGGCCGGTCCGGGGAGGAGCTGCTGGTCATCCTCGAGACCCGGCTCGCCTCGCTCGTGCTGCGGGCCGGGCTCGCCCCGTCCATCTACGCCGCCCGGCAGTACGTCAACCACGGTCACATCACGGTGGACGGCCGTAAGGTCGACATCCCGAGCTACCTCGTCAAGCCGGGCCAGGTCGTGGGCGTCCGTGCCAGGTCCCGCGCGATGCAGCCGTTCGTCGCCGCAGCCGAGGGCGTCTACGCCGACGACCGCATCGCTCCGTACCTCTCGGTCGACCACGGGGAACTGCGTTTCACCCTGGTCGAGCGTCCCACGCGCGAACACATCGTGGTCCCCGTCGACGAGCAACTCGTCGTCGAGCACTATTCGCGCTAGCCGGGTCTGTGGGGCGGCAGGTCACCGAGCTGGTCCTCGATCGCCGGGGCGCCGAGCCGGTTGTCGACCTCGATGTACGGCACGACGGGCGGTTCGTCCACGCGGATCGCCCGCAGGTAGTCGTCGAACCGGTCGAGCTTGCCGCCGTCCCTCGGCGAACTCCGCCTTTCGAGCCGCTCGCGCAGGGTGGGGCCGTCGGAGCGGATCCAGATGAGATGGATGTCGGGGCCGCCCAGTTCCGCCGTCCATTCGCGCCAGCGCGCGGCGTCGTGGACCTGGCCGGTGAACGGCCCGCTGAGCATGACCGGGCAGCCGTGTGAGCGGATCTCCGTGGCCGTCGCGGTCAGCCCGGCGTATTCGTGCCGCTTGACGTGCTCGTCGTACCACGCGCCCTCACGCTCGCCCGGCGGCCGGTCGTGGCTCGCGAGCGTGGCCTCGACGAATCCGCCGTAGACGGTGTCCTTGTCCAGGAGCGCGGGCACGGGGAGGAGCCGGCTCAGGAGGATCGAGCAGACCGTCGACTTACCTGAGCCGGGCGGCCCCGACACGACCCACACGGGTGCCGCCATCCCGCCTCCCCGATTCCGTCCGCTCATCTCATCGTGCCCGCGCCGGGGCGGGCACACCGAACCGCGAGCCTAGAAGCCGCACAACTCGTCGAGAGTCTTGGCCCCGTCCTTGTTCGGGGTGGGCGTCTCGTGAGACTTCGACTTGGTCTTCGTCGGCGTGGGCGTCGATGTCGCGTTGGCGGCGACGGTTCCCGTGCCGGCCGTCGAATCCTTGATCGCCTGACTGGTGAGAGTACGGATCTTCTTCCAGTCCGGATCGCCGGTGTAGATCAGCGGGGGCACGAACTGCAGGCTGGTGATCTTGGCGCCCTTCACCTTCAGGCCGAGGGGGACCAGGTGCTCCAGCAGGTCGCGGGGGATGTCGGTGCGGAACATGTGACGGGCGGCCGCCGCGATCTTGGTGAAGTTGGCGAGGAAGGTGGCCGGAGTGATCTGCTGCGCCATCGCCCCGATCACACAGCGCTGACGGGCCATCCGGGAGTAGTCGTCGCTGTCCACGCGGGACCGGCCGTACCAGAGCACCTGCTCGCCGTCGAGTTGCCGATACCCCGCCTTGATCGTGCCGGCGGTGCCGAAGTGCCCGCCCCACTTGATGTCACGCTCGACCCTGATCTTCAGTCCGCCGACGGCGTCGATCAGCGCCGCGAAGCCGAACATGTCGACGATCGCGTAGTAGTCGATGTGCAGGCCGAGCGTGTAGCCGATCGCGTCGCGCAGCGCCTGGGCGCCGCGGTTCTTTCCGCCCATGATCTGGGGGTTGTTGTCCGCGTAGTACCAGACCGAGTTGAGCAGGCCCTGGCCCTCGGCGTCGAAACCGTTGGGGAACTGCTTGTGGAGCGGGCTCGACGGGGGGAAGCGCACGTACTGCAGGTTGCGCGGGAGGCTGATCAGGACGGTGTTGCCACTGGCGATGTCGACGCTCGCGACGGTCATGGAGTCGGTCCGCACGCCGATCCTGTTGCCCGCCGCGTCACCGCCGAGCAGCAGGAAGTTCACCCGCTTGCGCCCGTTCCACGGGTCCTCGGCCCTGACGGGGGACGCGGTCACGCCGGGTGAGTCGATCTCTGGCGCGGTGACGGCGTCGAGGAGGTCGTTCGCGGTCTTGACTGTGCTGACGGTGAAGGCGAAGGGGGCCGTCACCGCGAGGCACAGGACGCCCACCATGATGCCCGCCACCACCTGGCCGCCCCGGGGCAGACGGTCGGGGCGGAGCGCCATGAACGAGAACAGGATCAGCGCGAACCAGGCGAGCGCGCACACGCCCGCGCCGATCATGACGGCGTTGAGCGTGCTGTCCCTGAGCGCGGCGCCCGCGTTCTGCGTGAGTTGCAGGCCGAAGACGACCAGGCCCGCGAGCGCGGCGCCGAAGACGCCGAGCAGGATGAACCCGGTGGTCCGCCTGCCCGCTCTCAGGTGCGCCGCTCCGGGGATCACCGCGGAAAGGGCCGTCCACCCGATCAAGGAACCCGTCGTCACCGGGCGCCCGAAACGGGGCCCCCCGCCGGCAGGGCGTGGTCGCCGCTTGCCTCCGGACTTGTCAGCCGTCCCCCGTGAGGCTTGACTCACCACTGGCTCCCCTCCCGTAAAAGCTTGGCACGGGATTGTAGCCATAAATTCGGACAAGTCCGGCGTTATTCTTCCTCTCTATCGATAGTTATGAAAAAGAGGCCGCATCCTGCGTTTTGGGAAGAAGGAACGGATGTGCGGATCTTCGATCACGCCGCTCGGTGACACCTCGCCCAAGTGCGGTGAATGTACGACAAAAGTCACTGATTTCCCATCCGTCACGGATGTAGCAACAACCGGGCACAATGCGTAATCATCCGAGGTGATCTCTGCGATGTTCCGGAATCGCCGGGCTCGTCTGCCCTAGCGTTTTTCGTATGAATCTGCAGCAGCTCCGTTATGTCGTCGCCACCGCGGAGCACCGCACCATGACCGATGCCGCAAGATCGCTTTACATCGCCCAGCCCGCCCTTTCCCGCGCGATACGAGACCTTGAGCGGGAGCTCGGAATGACGCTCTTCGCGCGCTCGGGCAGGGGTGTGGTGGTGACGGCGCACGGTCGCCGCGTGGTCAAGCTCGCGCGGGAGGCGCTCGACGCCGTCCATGAGATCGAGGCGCTGGCGACGAACACGCCGTCGTCGGGTTCGGAGCTCCGGGTCGCCTCGACCCCCAGTCTGGAACCCGGTCTCGCGGGGCGCCTGCTGCCCGCCTATGTGGCCGAGCATCCGGACGTCCGGGTGCACATCGTGAGATGCGAGGGCCGCGAGGCCGTGGTGAGCGCCGTCCGCGAGCAGCGCGCCGACCTCGGCCTGACCGACCTCCCGGTGCCGACCGATCTCGTCAGCCATCCGGTCGAACGCCAGGAGATCGTGCTGATCTCGCCTCCCGGCGCGGATCTGCCGAATCCCGTCCCGCTGGCACGGCTGAACGGCCTCCGGCTGGTCCTGCCCGCACCGGGAAGCCCCCGGCGGCGGGAGTTCGACCACATCTTCGCGACCTACGGCGTGCGCCCCATCCCCGCGGTGGAGACGGACGAGCGCGGCGGCTGGCTGCGTGCCGTCCGGGACGGCAAGGCGTCCTTGTTGTGGTACCGCGGCATGGCCGACCAGGCGGCCCGCACGGGACTGGTGGTCCGCTCCCTCGATCCCCAGCTCAAGAAGATCATCGCTGTGGTCCATGTCCGCAAGCGGCTGACCACGGTGGCGCAGGACTTCCTGACCCTGGCGGAAGGCGGCTCCGCCGCCTGATCGCCGGCAGCATTGTTGGAGCGTTCCAACATCCCGGATCGCGCGGGCGGCCGAGGCGGACGGCGCCGAGTAGTCTGGCCACGATGTCTACTCCGTCTGCTCTGCGTCTTCGGGGCCGCACGTTCGGGCCGGGCGAATTCGCCGTCATGGCCGTCGTCAACCGGACACCCGACTCCTTCTACGACAGGGGGGCGACCTTCGGCTTCACCGCCGCCGTGGACGCGGCCACGCGCCTGATCGACGAGGGCGCCGACATCGTCGACATCGGCGGTGTGAAGGCCGGTCCCGGCGACGTCGTCGACCCGGCGGAGGAGATCGACCGGGTCGCGGGCGTGGTCGCGGCCGTCAGGGAGCGCCATCCGGATGTGATCATCAGTGTCGACACCTGGCGGTCCGAGGTGGCCAAGGTGGTCGCGGACGCCGGGGCCGACCTGCTGAACGACACCTGGGGCGGGGTCGATCCCGGGCTGGCCGAGGTCGCCGGGGCGTACGGCATCGGCCTCGTGTGCGCCCACGCCGGCCGGGTGGAGCCGCGGACCCGGCCGCACCGGATCGGCTACGCCGACATCGTGGCCGACGTGATCGGCTACACCACCGCCCTGGCCGAGCGGGCGGTCTCCCTGGGGGTTCGCCGGGACGCCGTGCTCATCGACCCCGCCCACGACTTCGGCAAGAACACCTGGCACTCGCTGGAGGTCACCCGGCGGCTCGGAGAACTGGTCGCGACGGGCTGGCCCGTCCTGGTGGCCGTCTCCAACAAGGACTTCGTGGGGGAGACGCTGGGCGGCCTGCCCGTCGAGCGGCGGCATGAGGGAACGCTGGCGACCCTCGCCGTGTCGGCGGTGCAGGGCGCCCGGGTCTTCCGCGTCCACGACGCGGCCGGCGCACGCGCCGCCCTCGCCGCCGTGGCCAGGCTCAGGGACGGGTGAGGCCGGTCCGCTCCGGTGGAGGCGGGCCGGGCGTCAGGAGTACATGACGGACAGGAAGCGGACCAGGATCGCCTCACGGGTCGCGGCGGGCAGCGCGTCGAGCACCGCGTTCACCACAGCCATCTCGGGTTGCCCGGCGCCGCCGGAGCCGCGCAGGTCGATGCCGACGGACGCGGCGAGTTCGGCGAAGGTGGCGTCGTCGAGGGCGTCGAGGTCGAGCCCGGCGATCAGCTCGGGAAGACCGTCGGGGACCACGGCCGGCCCCTTGGCCCGGGCGGCCTCGGTGGCGGCGGCGATGACCTCGAGCAGGGCGTCGACGCCCGACAGGGTGACGCCGGTGACGGTGATGTGCAGGTTGGCGGGGATCCCCGCGTACGAGAGCTGGGGCTGGAGGAACCAGCCGAGCCTCCTGGCCTCGTCGGAGACCACGAAGACGTCGACCTCGGGGGTCCCGGCGATGGCGACCAGCGACGACTCCGGCTCGCCGAGCACGCGCAGGCCCGGGATCGCGCCGACGCCCTTGACGAGCCGCCGGGTAGCCTCCAGGGTCGTACGGCCCAGCTCCCGGTAGCCCTGCGTGCCGAGGGCCTGGAGCGTGCCCCACGCGCCGCCGAGCGGGCCGGCCGACCGCGAGCTCTGCACGGTCGCGTTGATGATCGTGTAGCCCGGCCACGCCGCGGAGGCGAAGTAGGCCTTCCTGCGCAACTCGGCGTCCCGGAACAGCAGCACCGAGGCGCCCTTCGGGGCGTAGCCGAACTTGTGCAGGTCGCACGAGATCGACGTCACGCCGGGCACGCTCAGGTCGAACGGCGGGACGGCGGCCCCCGCCTCCCGGAGCCAGGGGAGCAGCCAGCCGCCCACGCAGGCGTCCACGTGGCAGAGCACGCCCCTCGCCGAGGCCAGCGCGGCGATCTCCTCGATCGGGTCGATCACGCCCTGGGGGTAGGAGGGCGCCGAGGCCACCACGAGGACGGTTCTGCCGGTGATCGCCGCGTCGACCGCCTCGGCGGAGACCTTGAAGGTGACCGGGTCGACCGGGACGGTGACCACGTCGAGGCCGAGGTAGTGGGCCGCCTTGTGGAACGCGGGGTGGGCGGTGACCGGCAGGACGATCTCTCCGCCGCCGGGGCCGGAGTCGCGGGCCGCCTTCACCGCCAGCATGATCGACTCGGTGCCGCCGCTGGTGAAGATCCCCGGCGCCTCCGGCCGCCCGAGGAGCTCCGCGACCGCGCCGACGACCTGCTTCTCGATCGCGACCATGCTGGGGAACGCCGTCGGATCGAGCATGTTGACCTCGAGCATCTCGGCGTAGGCCCGGTGGGCGGTCTCGTGGACCTCCGGCCGTCCCGTGTCGTAGACGTACGCCGTCACCTTGCCGCCGCGGACCGGAAGGTCGGCCGCCTTCAGTGCGGACAGTTCGGCGAGCAGGTCCTGCGCGGTCCTGCCGTGCTCGGGAAGCATGTCGATCTCCTCGCGTCACGAGGATGCTAACGGGAGTCACCCGGCCCGGCGAAGGGTCCTTCTCCTCGGCAGACCTGTGGGTTGAAACCGGTCTGACCTAACTCTTCAAGTGGGGTGCTCTTTGTGACGCTTTGTCGCTATGGTGGCCGCGAACCTCTGACTAGGTGGTGTGCATGCGGCACTTTTTCGGGCTGCTGCTGGGCGTCGTCGTCGCCGCGGCCGTTCTTCTCGGCGGTGGCTGGGCGTCGCAGGAGGTGGTCCGGGGCGCGGCCCAGAACCTCGATCCGGCCAAGGACACACGGATGCTGATCGCCATCGGCGTGATGGCGGTGGTGGGGCTGCTCCTGGGCCTCGTGCTGGTCGGCAGGGTCTCTCCACTGGCCACGTTCATCCCGTCCCTCGTGCTGCTGGCCTGGACCGTGGTCTACGTCCTCGACGTCTCCCGGGCCGCAGGGCTCGCTCCCACCGGCTCCGGCCTCCAGTTGGATCTCGCCCAGGCGGGCCGGGGCATGCTGAGCCTGTTGTCCACCGGGGTGTTCGGCATGCTCGGTGTGGCCCTGTTCGTGCCCGTGCTCATGCCGTCACGCTGGGCGGGTCCTGTGCGGGACGAGGAGGAGGAGTACGAGGAGACCGTCGGCTACTGAGGTAGAGGTGGGTGACGACCTCTTCGATGGAGTCCTCGCCTGGCACGATCGCCCGCAGGCCGGCGACCGTGCCGTCGAAGGCCAGCCGGCCGTGGTCGATGAGCATCACCCTGCGGCACAGGCGCTCGATGTCGCCCAGGTCGTGGGTCGTGAGCAGGATGGTCGTCCCGTTCTCGGCGTTGAGCCGCCGCAGGAAGTCCCGCACCCCCGCCTTGCTGACGACGTCGAGCCCGATGGTGGGTTCGTCGAGGATCAGGATCGGCGGGTCGTGGAGCAGCGCCGCGGTGATGTCGCCCTGCATCCGCTGCCCGAGGCTGAGTTGCCGCACCGGAGTGGTGAGGAAGTCGCCGATGTCGAGGAGCGCGCACAGCTCGTCCAGTCTCCTGCGGAACACTCCGCGATCTACTTTGTAAAGGAGCCGGACCAGTTCGAAACTGTCCTTGAGCGGCAGGTCCCACCACAACGTCGTCCGCTGGCCGAAGACCACGCCGATCTCGCGTGCGAGAGCCGTGCGGCGGCGTGAGGGGTCGAGCCCCGCCACCCGCAGGCGGCCGGAGGTGGGCGCGAGGATGCCCGTGAGCATCTTGATCGTCGTCGACTTCCCCGCTCCGTTCGGGCCAAGACAGCCGACGAACTCCCCGGCCTCGATGCCGAAGGACAGGTCCTGGACGGCGTGCGTCACCGTGCCGCGCACCTTGAACGTCCGCCCCAGGCGGTCGACCTCGATCATCTAGCTCCCCGTCGATCGGTAGTGGCGGATCCCGGTCCGCCACGCGAGGGCCGCGACGAGCGCCATCGCCGCGGCGGCGGCCGGTGAGAGGAAACGCAGCCAGTACGGCAGGCCGGACGGATCCTCCCGGCCGAGCACGTAGAGCCCCGGCTGCCAGTTCACGAACGCCAGTGGCAACACGAACGTGACACCGCGGACGAGGTCGGCGCTGTAGACGCTCAGGGGGTACTGGGTGAGCGTCGCACCGCCGCTCGTGAGGGAGTTCGTCAGGTCAGGCGCGTCGGTGAGCAGGAACTGGACCGCGCTGCCCAGCACCCAGACCGCCGTGAAGATCACGATCCCGGACAGGACCATCACCGGGATCATCCACACCCGGTCCCCGGGGACGTCCAGATGCGACAGTGCGATCGCGAGGATCACGGCGCCCTGGACCACCCGGCCGGCCCGGTACGGGACGAACCGGTCGGTGGCCATCTGCACGAACGGGCTCACCGGCCGGATGAGCATGGTGTCGAACGTGCCCGCCCTGATGTGCTGGCTGATCCGGTCGACGTTGCCGAACAGCAGGTCGGCCGTCGCGAAGGACAGGCAGGCCGCGCCGTACAGGAACATGACCTCGCTGAGGCCGAAGCCGCCGAGCGTGGTCGTGTTGGTGAAGATGACCCAGATCACGGCGACGTCCAGACCGCCGAGGACCATGCCTCCGAGGGTCATGAGCGTGAAGGACAGCGGATACTGGGCGGCCGCGCGGGTCCACGTCCAGACGAGAAGCACGTAAGTCCTGACCATGACGATCATCCCCCCTGGATCACCACCTTCCGGCGGGCCGCGGCCGTGACCGCGGCTCCGGCGCCGAGCAGGACGACCGCCCACGAGACCTGGAAGGCCAGGGCGTCGACGAGGGAGGTCTTGCCGAGGTAGACGTCGGTGGGCACCTGGACCATCGCCGCCCACGGCAACGCCCGGGCGAGCGTGCCCAGCCCGCCGGGGAAGATCACCAGCGGCACCATCAGTCCGCTGAAGAACGTGGTGAGGATCATCGACATCACCGAGAGCCCGCGATCGTCGATCACCCAGCACGTCGCGACCGCCACCAGGTAGCGCCAGCCGAAGCTGACGACGACGCCGAGCACGAAGCTGGTCAGGAAGGCGGCCCAGGTCACCACGTCGTCCGGGAGCAGGATGCCGAACAGCAGCGCGCCGGCGACGACGGGCACGACGCTCCGGATGAGGAACAGGCAGGCGGCACGGCCCAGGTCCTCCGACAGGTTCCACAACTGGAGGGAGGCCGGGCGGACCAGGTCGAGGGCGATGTCGCCGCTGCGGATCCGCTGCGGTATGTCCAGGCCGCCGCCGAAGACCTGCATCGGGCCGATGTACGCCTGGCTGAGGAAGGAGAAGGTGACGGCGTCGGTCAGGTCGTATCCGCCGAGGCCGGGCCGGGCGGTCCACAACGCGATCAGGACGTATGCGCGGAGGACCCCGAAGACGGTGTTGGTGAACGCTCCGGCGACCGCCGCGGCCCGGTAGGCCGCGTGTTTGCGGAAGCCGTACCAGACCAGCCGCAGATACAGGGCGAAGGTGGAGCACCTCCCCACGTGGAGACCACGCGATCGTAAATCATCGGTCGGCCAGGCGATAGACGAAACGCAGCCCCGACCAGACGGCGTCCACGGCGCAGACCTTGTTGTCGACCAGGCCCTGGCCGAGTCCGAAGGTCCTGACCCTGTCGTCGGACAGGTCGGTCTCCACCCCGCTCGACTTCTTCGGCCAGCAGACCCACAGCCCGCCGTCGCGCGCGAGCGTCTCCACCGCCGCTTGGAACCCCCGCCGCAACGCCGCCTCGTCGCGGCAGAAGAGCAGGATCACGTCGTACGGCTCGGGGCCGTCGTCGCCCTCGATGCCCAACTCCGGCGGGTCGGGCGAGGTTCCGACGAGCCGGACGCGGTGACCTGGCTTGATGCCGAGCTTCCTCACCAGCGGTAGTCCGGCATATCTACTCATATCGGGGGGATCCTCAGACTGTGAACGTTACTGGACCGTAACAACTCTGTAAGGCAGGTGAAACGTACCAACCGGTAGAACGATTGCCTAGCCGGGTATGTCCCTTTTGGGAGGTTTGCATGTCGGACGAGATCGACGCGGACATTCATCCGGAATATCCGGTCAGCTGGCAGGCGGCGGCACTCAACGGGGTCCTGCGCGGCACGATGAAACCGATCTCCACCATCCTCCTTCGGAACACAACCGGCATGGCCGTCGCCAGCCGGTTGATCTGTCTCGGCGAGCGGGTCCCCGGGATGCTGCCCAAGCACGTCACGGTACGGCGGGAGCGATTCGAGTCCTGCGCGGGCGAGTGGGTGCGAGGCGGGGACGACATCGATGAGAGCAAGGCGCTTCTGTATTTCCACGGAGGCGCCTACTTCATCTGCTCCGCGGCCACGCACCGCCCCATCACCTGGAGGCTGTCGGCGGTCGCCAAGCGGCCGGTGCTGGCGATCGACTATCGGCAGGGGCCGATCCACACCCTCGCCCACTCGCTGACCGACGCCCTCGAGGCCTACCAGTCTCTTCTCGACCGCGGGCACCGTCCCAAGGACATCCTGCTCGCGGGAGACTCGGCCGGCGGTCATCTGGCCCTGGCCACCCTGCTCTCCCTGCGCGACCAGGGCCGGCCGCTGCCCGCCGCCGCGATCTGCATGTCTCCCTGGACGGACCTCAGCGACGTGCGCCGCCGGGTCAACTGCTGGTCCGACCCGCTGCTTCCCGCGGGCCGGGTGGACTGGCTCGCCCGGCGCTGGACCGACGGCCTCGACTGCCGCGACCCTCTGGTCTCGCCCGTGTTCGGCGACTACACCGGCATCCCCCCGCTGATGATCGTGACGGGTTCCACGGAGATCCTGCGTGACGACGGCCGCAGGGTCGCGGCGAGCGCCAGGGAGAACGGCGTCCCGGTGACCTACGAAGAGTGGAACCGCATGCCGCACGTCTTCGCGATCCTCGCCGACGTCGTCCCCGAGGCGCGACTGGTCTTCCAGCACATCTCCCGTTTCATCGGAGCGGTCGAGGCGCGGTCGGAGCGATCCGGGCAGGAAGCCGCGTGATGTAGTTATTTGTAACCAATGAGACGCTTGTGACCTGCGGTTTCCCAAATTCCTCTTACCTAAAGGTGCCATTGGCCTTACCTCGGATGCCCCTTCCGGTCAGTCCCGCCCCTGTCGCGTTCCAAGAGAGCACAGTGTGCTGTGCGGTACTTCCGTGAGAGAGGCAGCTTCCGGATGGCGCGTGGCGGAAACGGCCCCCAGAACGGCATGCCCCGGGGCGTGCGGCCGCTGACGGTGGGCGATCCGGTGATCATCGGGCGATACCTGCTTCTCGGGCGCCTCGGCAGCGGCGGCATGGGCGTGGTCTACCTGGCCGAGCATCCCGAGGGCGGCCTGGTGGCGGTGAAGACGCCCCACTCGATGCACCTGTCGGACCCCACGCTCCGGGCGAGGTTCGCCGAGGAGGCCGAATTCTCCCGCCGCGTGGTGCCCTTCTACACCGCGACCGCGATCGAGGACGGCTTCGACCGCGACCGCCCCTACCTCGTCACCGACTATATCCCCGGGCCCGCGCTCTCCCAGGTGGTCATCCACGGCGGACCGCTCACTCCCGACCTCGCGTACGGCGTGGCCCTCGGCGCGGCGGCCGCCCTTCTCGCCACCCACGAGGCGGGCCTGGTCCACCGTGATCTCAAGCCCGCCAACGTGCTGCTGTCTCCCCGCGGTCCCTTCGTCATCGACTTCGGAATCGCCCGTGACGTGGACACCGCCACCGCCCACACCCAGGCGGGCCAGATCATGGGAAGTCCCGGCTGGGTCGCCCCCGAACGGCTGACCGGCGGCCCCGCGATCCCGGCCTCGGACGTCTTCTCCTGGGGCTGCCTCGTCGCGTTCGCCGCCACGGGGCTCCACCCGTTCGGCACGGGGGAACTCGACGTGGTCAGCCGGCGGATCCTGGTGGAGGAGCCGCGCATCGCGGGCGTGCCCCGGTTGTTGTGGGACAGCGTCTCCGCGTCGCTGCGCAAGGAGCCCGCCGAGCGTCCCGACGCCGGAGAGTTGCTCTCGGCGTTGCTCGCCGTGGGGGGGATCGCCATGCCGGGGGACGTCCGCGACGCCGTCGGGCGGATCATGCGCGAGACCTGGCAGGCCGTGCCGTACCCGGAGGACGACGAGGAGGTCACGGCCGAGCGGGCGCACGGCAGGACCTCACGCCGCAGGGTGGGCAAGACGGGTGGTCACGCCACCCACGCGGGGTTCGCCGCCCTGGCGACGGTCACGATCGCCGCGATGACCGTGGTCGCGACGGGGTCCGGGGTGGCCCGTCTCAGAGGCGGCACCGAGCCTCCCCCAGTCGTCCCCGTGGTGATGCCGGGAGACGAGGCCGCGTCCTTGCCGCAGCAGACCCCGCCGCCTCCGCGCCCGCCGTCGACGACCCTCAGCCCCGTCGTCCGCACGACGGTCACCGCGACGGCGGCCGTCGTCCCCTTCGCGAGGGGAGGGCAGCCGGTGAGGTCGGCCCCGCCGGTGGACCCGTGCGCTATCGGGGCGGAGAGGCCGGCGGGCTGCGAACCGTCGCAACCGCCGCCACCGGCACCGCCGTCGCCCGACAATCCCCAGCCGTCTCCCGACGACGGGGTGCCGCCTGAGCCGAGCCCCTCTCCCGTGCCCAGCCCCGAGGTGAGCCCCAGCCCGAGCGCGAGCCTCGTCCCCCCGGCCGGCTGACCGCACCTGGGAGTGGTGCATCCTTGGGCGCATGGAGGCAGCGCTCGAGCTTGACGACATGACGGTCCGCGTGGTCGGCCGCACCCTGGTGTCCGAGGTGAACTGGAGGGTGGATCACGGGCAGCACTGGGTCCTCCTCGGGCCCAACGGCGCCGGGAAGACCACGATGCTCTCAGTGGCCGCGGCCGTCCGCCATCCGAGTTCGGGAAGCGCCACGGTGTTGGGGAAGCGGCTAGGCAGGACCGATCTGCGTGAATTGCGCCGGAACATCGGTCTGGTGGCCGCCAGCCAGCGACTGGTCGACGAGGCGCTCCTGGAGGAGGAGGTCGCGACCGCGCTGACGGTCGTCCTCACCGGGCACACCGGGACGAGCGCGCCGCTCTGGGACCGGTACGGCGACGCGGAGCGGGAGCGGGCCCACCGGCTGCTCGCCGACCTCGGGTGCAAGGAACTGGCCGACCGCCCTTTTCTGGTGTGCTCCCAGGGGGAGAAGGCGCGGATCCGGGTGGCCAGGGCGCTGATGGCCGATCCGGCGATCCTGCTGCTCGACGAGCCGTTCGCGGGTCTCGACCTGCCCGCCAGGGAGGACCTGATCGAGGCGCTGGAAGACCTCGCGCGCACGCGTGACGGCCTGACGACCGTGCTGGTCACGCACCACCTGGAGGAGGTGCCCGCGACCACCACCCACGCGTTGCTGATGAAGGACACGCGTGTGGTCGCCGCCGGCCCGGTGGAGGAGGTCCTCACCGGACCCGCCCTGTCGGACTGCTTCGGGCGGCCGCTCCGGCTCGATTCCGTCGACGGCCGGTGGTACGCGCGGGCCGTACGGGCCTGACGCGCGTCGCCTGGGACGACACGGTCAGGCCCCGCCGGTGGCCGTCAGATCCCGAGGGGTGACCTGCGGCTCCGTGGCGGGGCCTGGGTCTCCGACCGGCAGCGCCGTCGCCGGGGTCAGTGAGCCTCGTTGATCACTGTGCCCGATCGATCAGTGATCAGTGGGCCTCGGCGAACTGCGCCTCCTCGGTGGAGCCCGCGAGGGCCGTGGTCGAGGAGTCCGGCGCGATGGCCGTGCTGACCAGGTCGAAGTATCCGGTGCCGACCTCACGCTGGTGGCGGGTGGCGGTGTAGCCGCGGCTCTCCGCGGCGAACTCGGCCTCCTGGAGCCCGACGTAGGCGGTCATGCCGTCCTCGGCGTAGCCGCGGGCGAGGTCGAACATCGAGTAGTTCAGCGAGTGGAAGCCGGCGAGGGTGATGAACTGGAACTTGTACCCCATGTGCCCGAGTTCGCGCTGGAACTTGGCGATGGTGGAGTCGTCGAGATGCTTCTTCCAGTTGAACGACGGCGAGCAGTTGTAGGCCAGCATCTGGTCCGGGTACTGCGCCTTGATCGCCTCGGCGAACTCGCGCGCCACGTCGAGGTCCGGAGTGGAGGTCTCCATCCACAGCAGGTCCGAGTGGGGCGCGTAGGCCAGGCCCCGGGCGATGCACGCGTCGACGCCGTTGCGGACGCGGTAGAAGCCCTCGGCCGTGCGGTCGCCGGTCGCGAAGGCGCGGTCGCGGGGGTCGACGTCGCTGGTCAGCAGCGTCGCGGCCTGAGCGTCGGTCCGCGCGATGACCAGTGTGGAGACTCCGCAGACGTCGGCCGCCAGGCGGGCCGCGTTGAGGGTCTTGATGTGCTGCCCGGTCGGGATCAGCACCTTGCCGCCGAGGTGGCCGCACTTCTTCTCCGAGGCGAGCTGGTCCTCCCAGTGCACGCCCGCCGCACCTGCGGCGATCATGCCCTTCATCAGCTCGAACGCGTTGAGCACGCCGCCGAAGCCGGCCTCCGCGTCGGCCACGATGGGCGCCAGCCAGTGCGGGGCCTTGTCGTCGCCCTCCGACCAGGTGATCTGGTCGGCGCGCAGCAGCGCGTTGTTGATGCGGCGGACCACGGCGGGAACCGAGTTGGCGGGGTAGAGGCTCTGGTCGGGGTAGGTCTGCCCGCCCAGGTTGGCGTCGGCGGCGACCTGCCAGCCGGACAGGTAGATCGCCTTGAGGCCCGCCTTCACCTGCTGGACCGCCTGGTTGCCGGTCAGCGCGCCGAGAGCGTGGACGTAGTCCTGCGAGGTGAGCAGCTTCCAGAGCCGGTCGGCGCCGAGCCGGGCCAGCGTGTGCTCCTCCTGCACCGAGCCGCGGAGCCGGACCACGTCCTCTGCCGTGTAGGTCCGCTCGATGTCCTTCCAGCGGGGGTCGGTCTCCCATTCGTGGCGTAGTTGCTCGGCCTCAGCGGCGATTCGGTCTGACATGTCCGTCACTCCCTCGTTGCGTGCTCTGCCGTCACCTGGGTGCTTGTTCCGAGTTTGTTCCCGGTGGCAGAGATCAACAAGGCGAATCTGAGCGCAAAAATGGAAGATATTCCAAATATTCGAATACTTGCCAGTATTCTGGAGAGAAGAATCGTCGATGTTTCCGCATGGACTAGACCAATCCCTGCGAGCCGGTGCACGGGAGGCTGGAAGAAGGGTGGAAATTCCGCCTAGGATCGAGCCATGCCGTCCTTGCTGGGTGAAGAACCACTGTCTTTGACACAGGAGCTGGACCTCCTGGCCTTCGGCCAACGCCTCAAGCACCTGCGGAGGCAACGTGGGCTCACCCTCTCCGAGCTCGGTGAGCGGGTGGGACGCGCGCCCAGCCAGCTCTCCCTCCTGGAGAACGGCAAACGCGAGCCGAAGCTGTCGCTGCTGAAGGCCCTGGCCGCCGCGTTGAGCGTCCCCATCGAGGAACTGCTCCGCAGGCAGGCGCCCAACCGGCGGGCGCAGCTGGAGATCGCCCTGGAAGAGGCTCAGCGCGATCCGCTGTACACGAGCCTCGGGCTGAGCCGGCTCAAGGTCTCCGCGCGGGTGCCGAACGACGTGCTCGAGCACATCCTCGGCCTGTTCGACGAGCTGAAGGCGCGCGAGGCCAAGGGCACGGCCACTCCGGAGGAGGCCCGCGCGGCGAACGCCGACCTGCGGCGCGAGCAGCGGGAGCTCGGCAACTACTTCGAGGACATCGAGCAGGCGGCCGCCGAGGCCCTCGCGGCGGTGGGCTACCGGATGGGCCCGCTGTCGGAGAGCACCGTCCAGGCGCTGGTCTCGCACTTCGGGTTCACCGTCCACCAGGCCCAGGACCTGCCCCGATCCGCCCGGTCGGTGACCGATCTCAGGAACCGGCGGATCTACCTCAAACGCGAGCAACTGGGGATGCACACCCCCCGCACGATCCTGCTGCAGACCCTCGGCCACTTCGCGCTCCAGCACCACAAGCCCCGCGACTTCGCCGACTTCCTGCGCCAGCGGGTCGAGGCGAACTACTTCGCGGCGGCCGTCCTGGTCCCGGAGACGGCGGCCGTGCCGTTCCTGCAGGAGGCGAAGCAGGACAAGGCACTGTCCGTGGAGGACCTCAGAGACGTCTTCGGGGTCTCCTACGAGATGGCGGCCCACCGGTTCACCAACCTCGCCACCCGCCACCTCGACCTCGTGTGCCACTTCGTGCGCAACGACGCGGGCGGGATCATCTACAAGGCCTACGAGAACGACGGGATCGTCTTCCCCGCCGACGAGCAGGGGGCCATCGAGGGCCAGCGGCTCTGCCTGCGGTGGTCCGGCCGTCAGGTGTTCCAGTCGCCCGACCGGTTCTCGCTGTACTACCAGTACTCGGACACCCCGACGGGGACCTACTTCTGCGTGGCCCACGTCGACCCGTCGCAGGAGAAGGACTTCGCGATCACGCTCGGCGTGCCGTACCGGGAGTCGCGCTGGTTCCGCGGCAGGGAGACCACCAGCAGGACCAAGTCGAACTGCCCGAACGGGGAGTGTTGCCGGCGGCCGCCCGCCGACCTGGCGCAGCGGTGGGAGGGGTACGCCTGGCCCTCGGTCCTGGCCAACTCGCACATCCTGGCCGCGCTGCCGCCGGGTTCGTTCCCCGGCGTCGACGAGGCGGACGTCTACGCCTTCCTCGACCGCCATGCGGCCTCCTGACCGCACCCTCGTCAGGTCCCCCGGGGCTCCAGGGGCCGTCCGGCGCACCGTAGGGTGATGGCCGTGGACTCAGAGGTCGATGAGAGGATCATGCGTGCTGCCTGAGGTCGAAGCCTGGCTGCGCAGCCGCACCACATCCTCCGCCGACTGGCCGATCGGCACCCTGATGGCTGCCAAGGGGACCACGCGGATCAGTGTGGTCCTCCCGGCGCGCGACGAGGCCGAGACCGTGGGGGAGATCGTCGGCGCGATCCGGCGCGACCTCGTCGAGTCGGTGCCGCTCGTCGACGAACTCATCGTCATCGACTCCCGGTCGACCGACGACACCGCGGCGCAGGCCGTACAGGCCGGGGCGAAGGTCTTCGCGCAGGACGAGATCCTGTGCGAACTGGAACCGCTCGACGGCAAGGGCGAGGCGTTGTGGAAGTCGCTCGCGGTGACGACGGGGGACCTCATCGTCTTCGTCGACGCCGACCTGCGGGAGTTCCGCACCTCGTTCGTGACCGGGCTCCTCGGGCCGCTCCTGCTGGACCCCTCGGTCGCGTACGTGAAGGGCTGCTACGACAGGCCGCTGTCGGGGGTGCAGGGCGCGGGCGGACGGGTCACCGAACTCGTCGCGCGGCCGCTGCTCAACCTGCACTGGCCGCTGCTCGCCGGCTTCGTCCAACCGCTCTCGGGGGAGTACGCCGGACGGCGCAGCGCCCTGGAGCGGGTCCCCTTCGTGAGCGGGTACGGCGTCGAGATGGCCCTGCTGATCGACCTGCTCGAGTTCGCGGGGCTCGACGCCCTGGCCCAGGTGGACCTGGGCAGGAGAGTGCACTCCCACCAGTCGACCGAGGCGCTCGGCGGGATGGCCGGGCAGATCATGCACACGGCCTGGTCCCGCCTCGAACGGCAGGGCAAGATCGTGTCTCTGCATGTCCCGTCGGCCCAGGTGACCCAGTTCCGTCGGGGACTGTACGGTCATGATCCGCTGGTCAGGGACGTCACGGTCGCCGAGCGGCCACCCATGGTGACCGTCCCGCAGTACGCCGGCCGGGGGTTGTAGTTCTAACCCGGGGGTGAATTATCGGTGACTGTTACTGGTCGGTAGCATTCCTCTCCATTGATCCCCCCTTTCGGCTTTCCCCATGGACAGGACTCGATGACCGACAACACGACGGGCTTCAACCCCGAGCTGAGTGACGACGTTCGCGAGGTGCGTGACTGGGCGCGCGAGTTCGCTCGTGACGTCATCCGTCCGGCCGGAGCGGAATGGGACGAGCGGGAGGAGACTCCCTGGCCGGTCCTGCAGGAGGCGGCCAAGATCGGTCTCTACTCGCTCGACTTCTTCGCCACGCAGTGGTTCGAGGAGTCCGGACTCGGCCTGCCGGCGACCTTCGAGGAGCTGTTCTGGGGCGACGCGGGCATCGGCCTGTCGATCGTCGGCACCGGCCTCGCCGCGGCGTCCCTCGCCTCGAACGGCACGCCCGAGCAGATGGGGGAGTGGCTGCCCCAGATGTTCGGCTCCGTCGACGACATCAAGCTGGGCGCCTTCTGCGCCTCCGAGCCCGACGCGGGCAGCGACGTCGGCTCGATCCGGACGCGCGCCGTCTACGACGAAGCGTCGGACGAATGGGAGCTGAACGGCGTCAAGACCTGGGTGACCAACGGCGGCATCGCCAACGTGCACGTGGTCGTCGCCTCGGTAGACCCCTCGCTCGGCACCCGTGGCCAGGCCTCCTTCGTGATCCCGCCGGGCACGCCGGGCCTGTCCCAGGGACAGAAGTTCAAGAAGCACGGCATCCGCGCCTCCCACACCGCCGAGGTCGTCCTCGACCACGTCCGGATCCCCGGCTCGTGCCTGCTCGGCGGCAAGGACAAGCTGGACGCGCGGCTGGCCCGGGTGCGCAGCGGGGCCAAGAGCGGCGAGCAGGCCGCCATGCGCACGTTCGAGTCGACCAGGCCGCTGGTCGCCGCCATGGCCGTCGGCCTGGCCCGGGCGTCGTTCGAGTACGCCCGGGACTACGCCGGGGAACGCGAGCAGTTCGGCCGGAAGATCGGCGAGAACCAGGCGGTCGCGTTCCTGCTCGCTGACATGGCCACCCGGATCGACGCGGCGCGGCTGATGACCTGGCGGGCGGCGTGGATGGCCAGGCACGGTCGTCCGCTCGACCACGCCGAGGGTTCCATGAGCAAGCTCGTGGCGAGCGAGACGGCGGTGTGGGTGAGCGAGCAGGCCATCCAGATCCTGGGCGGTGCCGGCTACACCCGCGAGCACCCGGTGGAACGCTTCCACCGGGACAGCAAGATCTTCACGATCTTCGAAGGCACTTCGGAGATCCAGCGCCTCATCATCGGCCGCGCCGTCACCGGCCTGCCCGTCCGGTAGCGGTCCCGCAGGTCAATGGGTTGTGCTCCCGGTCGGGGCCGGAGCCATCGGCACCCAGGCCCGGACGGCGGACAGCCCCGTCATGCGCATGCTCGACGAGCTCAACCACCCGGCCACGGCCGCGCACATCCTGGCCGAGCGGACCATGCTCCACATGTTGCGCGGCCACTGCAACAGCCCGATCGCGGGCTACGCCGACACCACCCCGGACGGGCGGATGAGCCTGTTCGGGATGGTGTTCAAACGGGACGGCAGCGCGTTCGTCCGCTCCCACGCATGGGGCGACCCGTCCGACCCTGCGACGCTCGGCTCCCGCGTCGCGGCCGACCTGCTCCACCAGGGCGCCATGAAGCTCATCGACGCCACCCGGAAATGACGCAGGTGGACGGCTTCGCGTGCGGTCACACGTCCGGCAGGAGCAACGTTCCCTGGACGGTCTTCTAGATCGGCGAGGAGAAGTAGACCTTGAGGCTGTCGCAGCCGCTTCTCGTTTCCCCGGAAGCGTGGATGGTAGCGGAGCCGTCTCCCGCGACCGCTGTGACGCCGACGGGGATGACCGCTCGCGCTTGTTGTGGCTGCCCGTCAGTGGGCTGCTCCCAGAAGATGCAGACGACCCCGACGGAGACCTTCCCGCGATTCGGATTGGTGAGAATGACTGCGTCAAACGGTCCGAACTTCGTCGTCGGCTGCTCCGCTTCATCGACTGTTTGTGCCTCCACCTCTTGGGGCGCAACAGGAAATGCCACATCGGCCATTCCACGGACGGTCACCCGGACGTCCGCCACGCTCGCGGCGTCACTGCCAGTGAAGGCGAGAACGTCGTATGACGCTTCTCGAGCCGGCGCAACCATTTCCGCTCGGTCGGTTCCGAAGGCTGTACTCACGGTGACTCCCGGCAGCGCCGCACCGGTGCGGTCCACCGCCGTGATCTCCAGTGTCGGTATGACGGCCGACGGCCCCCTGTTGACGATCTCGAGCGTCTGATCCATGTATCCGGACGGATTGATCCGGTGAAACGTGAACGACAACTGGTTCACCCGGGTTGGTCCGCCCTTACCCAGAGCGGCCTGAGAACAGCCGAAAGTGGTCATTACAACCATGAGGGCGGTAGCCGTGCGGAGGCTGCGCCATAGACCCACGTGCGGCCGAGGAATGCCAACCCTGGTCGAGGTTCCGTCCGAGGTAGTGGGCCCGAGAGTGAAGATCACGCGCGAAGTATGCCAGGCCGGCGGATGTGACGGGAGAGCAGCCGACCTCGGCGGAAGGCGGCGGCGCCGACCTCCTGGCGGCGCCGCGTTTGCACTGCCGTGTCAACGTCCAGGTATGCGGGCGCGCAGGGCCGGGATGAACCAGTCCAGCACCGGCGCCAGGCTTTCCGGGGCCGGCCAGCCGTTGATCACTGCCAGCAGCTGGAGGTATCGCTCCCTGCGAGGGTCGTTCGCCTGCTCCAGCCGGGTCAGCAGCCGGCGCCGGAGCGCGATGTCGTCGGGGCAGTCGAAGACGCGCGCGTACTGGGCCGTGACCGCCGCGACAACCGGATCGGCCTGGGGCGAGGCCGGGTCGATGCCCGCTGCCAGGGCCGGGCCGGCGTGGTCACGGACCATCGCGGCCGAGTCGCGCCGCAGGGTCGTGGTGTCGCCCTGGGCACGCTCGGTCGCGTGCTGCTCAGCCGTGCGCCGCATGCCGGCGCGAAAATCCGGGTCCTGGGACAGTTCGGCCAACTCCACCCATGCCTCGACCTGCTCGGCCGCGGGATCGTCGGGCAGTTCGGGGGTCATCGAGCGCCTGATCCCCACGAATTCGGCGTCGGGGTCCAGGCCGTCGAAGGCGGTGTCGAGGAACTCGCCGATCAGACGTCGACGCTCGTCCTCGGAGAGCTTGGCCAGTTTGTGCATGAGATCCATCTCCTCAGGGGTTGATCCGCGTCTGGCCACCGCCGTCAGCACCGCACGCCGCAGGCGCAGCGTTCGGATCTGCACCGCCAGTGCCTCGGCGTGCGCTGCGGCGACGTCGGGGAGCGAGCTCTCCCGGTCCACGACCTTCCGGATCGTGGGAAGGTCCACTCCGAGGTCGCGCAGCGTCCGCACGAGGTCCAGGCGCGCGACGGCGTCGATGTCGTAGAGGCGGTAGCCTCCCGGGCTGCGGTCGGTCGGCGGCACGATTCCGCAGTCGGAGTAGAACCGAATGGCCTTGACCGTCAGCCCGGTCCGCCGGGCCAGATCACCGATCGAGTAGAGCGCGTCGCCGTCCATGCCCCCCACTCTCGCGCCTCCCCTTACTGGAGACTCAAGCGCGTTCCGCGCCAGAAAGTCGATCAGCGCGCGCACGGTGAATCCGGCCGGCTCGGACGGAGAACAGATCCTGCCCCGGGCTCCTGCACTGCGTCGGGTTTCGATCCTCACGGAAGTCGCTCAGGATTCCGTGAGGATCGAAAAGTGCGCGGGTGCCCTTCCCCGCAGGCGGCCGGTGCGCGCGCCGTGGTCATACCTTCGCCGGCTGCCTCATAACGCTGGCTGCTTCATAACGCCGCCGGCCTTGTCACGCCGCCGGCCGAAAGTGCCCGCCTCGGATCGTCATCGGTGTTCGGCCCGAGGTCATCCGAAGATTTCATTCCACTCGCGGACGTACCAGTTGCGGACGACGCCGTTCAGGACGAAGGGATCCTCCTTGGCGAACTCCTCGGCCGCTTCGCGGGTGGTGAAGACGGCCATCGAGCCTTCGTTCTGCGGGTCGCCGAAGGTGCCGACCATCAGGAGCGTGCCCTGGGCGTGGAAGTCGTCGAGCCGGGCGCGGTGGGCGGGGAAGTGGGCGGGCGCCTTCGATGCGACGTCGTCCCCTGAGTCGTAGAACATCACGTACTTCATTGAGCCCTCCAAGCGTAAGTGTCGACTAACGCTATCGGTGAGGGCGCCCGAGATGCACCTGCCGGCCTCCGCACCCCGAGCCTCGCTGCGGCCGAGGCGGCCACCTCTCCTGGGACGTTCTCGGTTCCGTGATGCGCGGGCCGCGGCTCAGAGGTCGCCGAGTTCGCCGAGCGGTTTCGTCCAGAAGTCCGGGTCGTGGTGTTCTTCCTCGGCCATGGGGTCGATGACGACGTGCACGATCTGGATGAAGGTCTTGTAGGCCTCGTCCTCGCCGACGCGAATCTGCCCACGTGAGATGAGCTGGTCCCAGTGCTGCTGTTCGGTTTCGACGCGGCAGGAGTTGGTCGCGGCTGAGGGTGCGTGCTTCCTCGACGGTGAGTCGCTTGAAAGCGGCCATGCCGCCGATTGTCGCATTGAGGCCGGCCGTACGACAGGATGATCACGTGGTGAGCCGATTGATCCTGTTCGTGGCCCTCGGTCTCGTCGTCCTGTCCGGATGTGGTTCCGACGCGGCGGTCAGCGGCGCGGAGATGGAGCGGCTCCGCGCGCAGGGTGTGGCCCCGGATCTCGTCTATCTGGTCGACCTGCCGGGATATGAGCTCGCCGAGCAGTCCATGGGTGTGATCAACGAGGAGGGGTTCGGCGCCGTCTACGCCTCACCCGAGGGGCGGCAGGTCGAGTTGCGGGTGGACCACGGCGCTTTCGGCGACGACGTCTGCCAAGGCGTTCCGGTCCACAACGCCACGCCGCCGGACGCGCGGGTGACGTGTGAGCGGGATGACGCGGGCTGGTACCGGGTGGCCGGCGACCGCCATGAGTACGTGTCGGTCCAGGGGGATCGCCTCCTGACGCTCAACGGGCGTGTGACCGAGGTGAGCCGGGACGCGCTGAAGGCCGCCGTCGCCGGGGCGCGGCATGCGGTGAGCGACGGGAGCGGAACTCCGGAGCCGCCGCGGACGCCGGTCCAACGAGGAGACCTGCCGACCGCAGGTGACGGTGCTCCGAACAACGAGGTCGGCGCGGGCGGCTGAGATCCGGGCTGCCCGTGTCCCGGCTGAGAGGGTCATCGCGGCCGCACGTGAGGGTCGGTGCGGGACCCCCAGACGGGAGGCGAGGTCAGTGCGGAACTCCCGCGATGGGAGGGGAGGCCGCCGATGCACCCGGTTCGTAGAACTCCTTGAAGGTGAACGCCTCCGGCCCCGGCCCTTGGGCGCGGATCAGCGCGAGACGCTCCATCGCCTCGCCGAGCGTCGGCGTGTGTCCTTCGGGCACCCACCACATCAGCGTGTACGGCACGGCCGTGCGAACGAACCATTCGCGGCGGCGGCGCAGGATCTCCAGATGCGCGCTGCGGTAGACGAAATTCCACAACGCCTCGCGCGACTCCCAGACCGATACGTTGACCAGCAGGTCGTCACCGTACTGGTGGGTGATGACCTCGGTGGGGTCGTCGCTCTCCATCATGCGCCAGACGAACCCGGGCGCGGAGTCGGAGACGGCGTAGATGGGCTCGAGGGCTGCGACGAAATCCGCCAACTCGGGGGCGTCGATGGGGGCGATGAGATGCGCGACGTTCAGTTGGGCGAGATGCATGGCTGGAGTCTATGTCAGCCGTGATTGTTTTTAGAAGGTCTTCGAGGGCTACTCGGAGACGTCCTTCGCGATGAACGCGACGCAACACTCACCGGGACGTGGGTCGAGCGCCGCCGCGATCCGGTCTTCGCCCAGGCCGCGAAGCATGCCCTCGCACATGGCGAGGTTCATCGAGCAGACGAGCACGGGGTGCGTCTCGGCCAGGACGTGGAACGGGCAGTTCCGCAACCTGATCCGGCCTTCCTCCTCGTACGGCTCGTAGCCACGCTCGACGAGGACGTCTGTCAGCCCGGTCTCGTGGCTCGCGGCCGCCAGGCGCTCTCCCGTACGGCGGGCGGCCTTCTCCGCCTGCTCGTCGCCGTCGAGTTGATCGACCACCTCGGCCAGGACGAGCGCGAGGGTCCGGTAGTCCCGGGGCGGCAGGCTCACCATCCGCTCCGGCCCGCCTCTGCGATAGACCTTCGCCGGCCGGCCGCTCCCCGGGCCCGTCCGGTCGTTGAGCCGACGGAAATCCGCCTCCAGCAGTCCCGCTTCGACCAGCTTGTCGAGATGGAACGCGGCGAGCGTGCGCTGAACGCCGATCGCTTCCGCCGCCTCGTTCCGCCCGACGTCCCGCCCCTGCGCGGCGACGAAGCGGTACAACTCCCGCCGCACGGGATCGGCGAGCATGCTCATCGACTCAAGGTCGTCGCTCTTCACAGCCGGAGTCTAGGCGGCACCCAGGCGACGGCCCTGTCGGCGACCAAGAGATCGAGGCCGCCGGCGGCGCGCGGTCCCGGGGGGTTGGTTCGGGTTCGAACAACTGGTTGTACCGTGAGGGCATGGACGAACCCGCGTGGCTCGACGAGCACGAGTTGAGCGCCTGGCAGGCATTCCTCGCGACGGGCGCCATCATCAACCGCCTGGTCGAGCAGCAGCTCAAGGATGACTCGGGCCTGTCCCACTCGCAGTACGAGGTCCTGGTCCGGCTGGCGGACGCGACCGACGGAGAGCTGCGGATGACCGAACTCGCCGGCGCCGCGTTCACCTCGAAGAGTGGCCTGACCTATCAGGTCGCCCAGTTGGAGAAGGCGGGCCTGGTCCGGCGGCGGGCCTGCCCCACCGATGTCCGGGGGGTCATCGCCTCGCTCACCGACGAGGGATGGGCCGCGCTCCGCGCGGCGGCGCCCGGCCATGCCGCCTTGGTCCGTGAACTGTTCGTCAGCGGCCTCAGCCGGGAGGAGTTCGCCGGTTTCGCCGCAGGGCTGTCGGCACTGCTCGGCCGGCTGTACGCCCACGTCGACTGACGGCCGACGGCACACCCAGTGAATGTCACCTGTCACGGGGAGTGGTCCGAGGGGGTTGTTCGAATTCGAAGCAAAGAGTACGGTCTACCCCTGTTCGAGTTTGAACACCCATTCGATCGGAGACCAGCATGACCTCCACGCCAGCGGAAGCCGCCGTTCGAACCAAGGTCAGCATCCCCTTGCGCTTCGCCGACGGCTTCAGCGTCACGGCCGAGGCCGTCACCTTCCGGGGTCTGGCCGATGGCGGCGAACACGTCGCCATGGTGTTCGGTGAGCTTGCCGTGGGGGAGATCCCGCTGGTCCGCCTGCATTCGGAATGCCTCACGGGCGACGTGTTCGGGTCCGCGCGCTGCGACTGCGGCCAGCAGTTGCGCGAGGCCGTCGAGCGCGTGTCCGTGGCCGGCGGGGTCCTGCTCTATCTGCGCCAGGAAGGCCGCGGCATCGGCCTGTACAACAAGCTCGACGCGTACGCCCTGCAGGACGAGGGCCTGGACACCTACGCGGCCAACGCGGCACTCGGGCTGCCGGAGGACGGGCGGGACTACACCGTCGCCGCCCAGATGCTCGGTGTGCTGGGCATCGGCACGATCGACCTGCTCTCGAACAACCCCGACAAGGCGCGCCAGTTATCCGGCCTCGGCGTGGCCGTCCGCCGCCGGGTGCCCACCGGGGTGTTCGCGACCGAGAGCAACATGCGCTACCTGCGCGCGAAGATCGACCGTACGGGACACACCATCGCCCTCACCGGACTCGCGAGCTGACGCCGAGAACGGGAAGACCGGAGCCATGGCGAACACGGCGAACATCCCCCAGGCGGACAACCCCCGTCCGTACGTGCTGCTCTCCGCCGCGGTGAGCGTCGACGGCTACCTGGACGACACGGGCCCCGAGCGGCTGCTCCTGTCCAACGCGCTGGACTTCGACCGGGTCGACGACGTCCGCGCCGGTGTCGACGCCATCCTCCTCGGGGCCACGGCCGTGCGCCGCGACAACCCCCGCCTGCTGGTCGGCTCGCAGGAGCGCCGGGCCGCCCGGGTCGCGAGGGGCCTGCCCGAATATCCGATGAAGGTCGTGGTCACCGGCTCCGGCGACCTGGACGCCTCCCTCGCGCTGTGGCACTGCGGGGGCGACAAACTGGTCTTCACGGTCGACTCCGCGGTGGCGAAGCTGCTCGACACGATCGGATCCCTGGCCGACGTGGTCAGCACCGGGCCGGCACTCGAGTGGCCCGCCGTCCTCGACGAACTCGGCCACCGCGGCGTCAGGCGCCTCATGGTCGAGGGCGGCGGCTCCGTCCACACGCAGCTCATGTCCGCGAACCTGGCGGACGAGGTGCACGTGGCCGTCGCCCCTCTGCTGGTGGGACAGCCGCAGGCGCCGAGGTTCCTGGGCCCCGCGGACTATCCCGGGGGCCCCCTCGCCCGCATGCGGCTGCTCGAGGCGCGGCCGATCGGCGACGTCGTCCTGCTCCGCTATTCGCCCAAGGAACGCGCCCGCTGACGGGACGCGCCCGTCGCCGGCGCCGTGACCGCTCCCGCCGTGTCACGGGCGCCGAGGCCGCTCCCCGCCGCGCTATGACGCGACGTGATCGCGCCGCGCTATGACGCGATGTGATCGCGCCAGGAATGCTGCGGGACGAAGCCGAGGACCTCCCGGGCGCTGTCGATGGCGAGGAGCGTCTCGAACTCCCCGATCTCGCGCGTGATCTCCACGCCGGGGAAGACCTCCTTCATCAGGTCCGCCGACGGCCGGTTCATCACGGTGTCGGCGGCCGCGATGACGAAGCTTCGGGCTCCCTGCACGGGTGCCTCCAGGGCCAGCCGGCAGGAGGCGGCGGCGTCCCGGGTGTCGATGTACCCCCACAGGTTCCACCGGCGCAGCCGCGGGTCGTCCCAGAAACCGGGGAACGCCCGGTAGTCGTCGGGGCCGAGGATGTTCGAGAAGCGCAGCGCCACGAACGGGATGCCCGACCACTCGGCGACGTGCCCGGCAAGGGTCTCCGTGACCACCTTCGACAGCGCGTACGTCGAGGTCGGAAAGGGATAGTGCGCCTCGTCGACGGGGGCGTAGAGCGGAGGCACGTCGAACGGCAGGCCGAGAGTCGTCTCGCTGGAGGCCCAGACGACCCGGCCGATCTTCAGCTGTGCCGCGGCGAGGAACACGTTCGAGTTCATCACCGTGTTGTCGTTGAAGGTCTCCGACGGGGTCCTGAGACCCGGCGCCGGGATGTTGGCCAGATGGACGACGGCGTCGACGCCCTGCAGAACCTCGACCGCCTGGCCGTATTCGGTCAGGTCCGCGACGAGCACCTGGACCCCGAGGTCCTGCGGCCCTGGCCTGACATCGGTCGCCACCACGTCGAAGCCGTGTTCGAGCAGGTCACGCACCACGCTCCGGCCGAGCTTCCCGCTCGCTCCGGTGACGCAGATCCTCGCCATCATTCCTCCTGCGGTGGTTCATGAGGGTTCAGGGGCCCACGGATACTCTCGCGACAATCATCCGCCACGGCCGATCCAGGGGGCCATATCTAGATATATCGGCTGCGACACAAAGCCGCCCCCTACGGCCGACCCTTGCGGCCGACCCATTCGGCCGACGCGTTCGGTCGACGCTGAGAGGACTTCGGAAGGCGCCGGATCGGCTCGCCTCACGCGACCTCGCCGATCTTCTGGTGCAGAAGGTCGTCCCGCCCGACGACGGCGTCCGGGCCGTCGCCGCAGGCCCGCAGGTTGCGGCGATCCCGGGCGTTTCCGTTATGTTCATGGAATAGATCGATATTGTTGGCTGTTCTGAACAGTACGAACGATCACGGCGAAGGGCTCGATGCCCGCGCGGTACGCGCGATCCCCACTGGGGAGCCACTGCCAGGTACGCGGACATCGAAGGAGACTTGTTTTGCGTCCTTTCATCGCCGAGCCAGGCCACGACGCCGATCTTCTGTGGGACACCCGCGCCGTCTTCCTGTCGGGCGGGGCCGCTCCCCGGCCGAGGACGTTGATCGACATCCTCGAAGGCACGGCACGGCGTCATCCGCACGCGCTCGCGCTCGACGACGGTCACACCCGTCTCGACTACCTCGGCCTGCGCGCCGAAGTCGACCGGATGGCGGACGAGTTGCGTGCCGTGGGCATCGGCCCCGGCGACCGCGTCGGGGTCCGCCGCCCGTCCGGCACGGCCGGGCTCTATGTCGCGATCCTGGCCGTCCTGGCGGCCGGCGCCGCCTACGTCCCCGTCGACGCCGACGACCCGGACGAGCGGGCCGAGCTGGTCTTCTCCGAGGCGGGCGTCTGCGCGGTCCTCGGGGAGGTGCTCGACGTCACGGGCGCTCCGCTGGGCCGTACGGGACCTCCCGGCCTGGACGACGACGCCTGGATGATCTTCACGTCCGGGTCCACGGGCAAGCCCAAGGGCGTCGCGGTGACCCACCGCAGCGCGGCGGCGTTCGTGGACGCGGAGGCACGGCTGTTCCTCTCCGACCGGCCCATCGGCCCCGGCGACCGGGTCCTCGCCGGCCTGTCCGTGGCGTTCGACGCGTCCTGTGAGGAGATGTGGCTGGCGTGGCGGCACGGCGGCTGCCTCGTGGCCGCCCCCCGCGCCCTCGTGCGGACCGGTATGGACCTCGGGCCCTGGCTGATCGACAGGGGCATCACGATCGTGTCCACGGTGCCGACGCTGGCTGCCCTCTGGCCCGTCGAGACGCTCGACCGCGTCCGCCTGCTGATCTTCGGCGGCGAGGCCTGCCCGCCCGAGCTGGCGGAGCGCCTCGCCGTGCCGGGCCGGGAGGTCTGGAACACCTATGGGCCCACCGAGGCCACCGTCGTCGCCTGCGCCGCCCGGATGTCGGGGGAGGGCCCGGTCCGGATCGGCCTCCCGCTCGACGGGTGGGACCTGGCCGTCGTCGACCGTAACGGTGAGCCGGTCTCCATGGGGGAGACCGGTGAGCTCGTGATCGGCGGCGTCGGGCTCGCCCGCTATCTCGACCCGGTCAAGGACGCGGAGAAGTACGCCCCGCTTCCGTCGCTCGGCTGGGAGCGGGCCTACCGCAGCGGCGACCTGGTGCGCGCCGAGGCCGAAGGCCTCATCTTCAACGGCCGGGCCGACGAGCAGATCAAACTGGGCGGCCGGCGCATCGAGCTCGGTGAGGTCGACGCCGCGCTGCAGGCGCTCCCGGGAGTCGCCGGAGCCGCGGCGGCGGTCCGCACGGCCGGCGCGGGCAACCAGCTCCTGATCGGTTACCTGGTCCCCGGCGAGGGCTTCGACCAAGATCTGGCGACGAGCCTGCTGAGGGAGTCGCTGCCCGCCGCGCTCGTCCCCCGCCTCGCGACGGTGGACGCGCTGCCCACCCGGACCTCCGGCAAGATCGACCGTGACGCGCTTCCCTGGCCGCTTCCCACCACCACATCGGGGGAGAGGGCACCGGACGTCGAGCTGTCCGGCGCGGAGCTGTGGCTGGCGGAGCGCTGGGGCGACGTCCTCGGCGTCACCCCCGACCACCCCGCCGCGGACTTCTTCACCGAGGGCGGCACCAGCCTGGCCGCGGCCCGGCTGGTCTCCGCGCTGCGTGCCGAATATCCGGCCGCGGCCGTCGGCGACATCTACGACCATCCGACGCTGGGCGGGCTGGCGGCCCGTCTGTCCGCGTCGGACACCGGGCGGATCGCGACCACCGACCGCGTCGTCACCCCGATGCCCCGGCGGGCGGCGGTCGCGCAGGCGGCGCTCATGCTGCCGCTCCTCACCATCGGCGCGCTGCGCTGGCTGACCGCGCTGGCCACGATCAACAACGTCGTCTCCCTGCCCTGGGCTCCCACCGTCTCGTGGGGATGGGTGCTGGCCGGGTGGCTGCTGTTCTTCTCACCCGCCGGGCGGATGGCCCTCGCCGCCGGGGGCGCCCGGCTGCTCCTGCGCGGAGTGGGGCCGGGCAGCTACCCGCGCGGTGGCCACGTGCACCTGCGGCTCTGGTTCGCCGAGCAACTCGCCGCCCGCCTGGGCGTCCCCGGACTTTCGGGCGCTCCGTGGGTCACCTACTACGCCAGGGCGCTCGGTGCGAGGATCGGCAAGGACGCCGATCTCCACTCCCTGCCTCCGATCACCGGGCTGCTCCGGCTCGGCGCGAACGCCGCCATCGAGCCCGAGGTCGACCTGAGCGGCTACTGGCACGACGGAGACCTCGTCCGCGTCGGTGAGATCCGCGTCGGCCCCGGAGCGACCGTCGGCTCGCGCTCGACCCTGCTTCCCGGCGTCAAGATCGGCAAGAACGCCCAGATCGCCCCGGGATCCGCGGTGATCGGCACGGTTCCGTCCGGCGAGCGCTGGGCGGGGGCTCCCGCCGTACGGCAGGGCAAGGCACGCAAGCCCGAGGAGCGTCCCGCGCGCACGCGGCGCTGGGTCGCGGGCTACGGCGTGTCCGCTCTGGTCCTGAGCCTGCTCCCGGTGGCCGCCGCGGTCCCGGGCCTCGCCGTCCTGGCCGCCTTCCTGCGGCACAGCACGTCGCCGCTGGTCTCCGCCATGTACGCCGTGCCGCTCGCGACGCTCGTCTCGATGGCCGCGTTCGCCCTGGCAATCTTCGTCTGCGTCCGGCTGCTCGCGGTCGGCCTGCGCGAGGGCAGTCATCCCGTGCACAGCCGCCAGGCCTGGCAGGCGTGGGCGAGCGGTCATCTGATGGCGATGGCCCGCGTCTGGCTGTTCCCGCTCTACGCGAGCGTCCTCACGCCGTCGTGGCTGCGCGCCCTCGGCATGAAGATCGGGCGTGACGTCGAGCTGTCGACCGTCCTGGCGTTGCCGTCGATGACCTCCATCGGCGACGGCGCCTTCCTCGCCGACGACACCATGGTCGCCCCGTACGAGCTGGAAGGCGGGCGGCTGCGGGTCGCGAACGCGCGCATCGGCAAGCGGGCCTTCCTCGGCAACTCGGGGATGACCGCCCCCGGCCGGAAGGTCCCCAAGGACGGCCTGGTCGGAGTGTTGTCCGCGACCCCGAAGAAGGCCAAGGTCGGCTCGTCCTACCTGGGCATGCCGCCGGTCAGGCTCCGCCGTACGGTCGAGGGCGGAGACCGCAGCCGCACCTACGACCCGCCCCGGCGGCTGAAGGTCGCGCGCGCGGCCGTCGAGCTGTGCCGGATCGTCCCCGCCATGGCCACGGTGGCGCTCGCCGTGCTGGTCCTGGCGGCCCTCGAACAGCTCGCCGTGTCGTACGGCTTCGGCGTCGCGGCCCTGCTGGGCGGGGTGGTCCTGCTCGGCGCCGGAGTCGCCGCGGCGGCGGTCGCGAGCCTGGCCAAGTGGATGATCGTCGGCCGGATCACCGCGGGCAACCGCCCCCTGTGGAGCTCGTTCGTGTGGCGCAACGAGCTGGCCGACAACTTCGTCGAGGTGCTGGCCGCGCCGTGGTTCGCCGAGCCGTGGCTGGGCACCGCCCCGCTGAACCTGTGGCTCCGCTCGCTGGGGGCCCGGATCGGCCGCGGTGTGACCTGCAACACCTACTGGCTCCCCGAAGCGGACCTGATCGAGCTGGGCGACGGCTCGTGCGTCAACCGCGGCTGCGTGCTTCAGACCCATCTGTTCCACGACCGGGTCATGAGCATCGATACGGTGGTCCTGCACAAGGGAGCGACGCTCGGCCCGCACGGGGTCGTCCTGCCCGCGGCCACGGTCGGGGCGGACACCACCGTCGGCCCGGCGTCACTGGTGATGCGCGGCGAGTCCGTGCCGTCCCAGACCCGCTGGTTCGGCAACCCGATCGTGGCGTGGGCTCCGGCCGACTGATGCTGGGAACCAAACGGAACGTGAGCGTGCACCACCCCTATTTCCCCGAACACGGCGACGAGAGCTACCGGGTCGACCATTACGACCTCACGCTGGACTACCGCATAGCCTCCAACAGGCTCGGCGGCGTCGCCCGGCTCACGGTGACGGCCGTGGAGCCGCTTGACCGGCTCACGCTGGATCTCGGCGTCTTCCGGGTCACCCAGGTCCTGATCGACGGGGAGCGCCTGCCGTACACCCACCGCGACGGCAAGCTCCGGATCACGCCCGGCCGGTCGCTGCCGCCGGGCGAACCGGTCACCGTCGAGGTCCGCTACGCCGGAACCCCCCGCCCCGTGCGGAGTCACTGGGGCGGGCTCGGATGGGAGGAGCTGACCGACGGCGCCCTCGTGGCCAGCCAGCCGACCGGCGCGCCGTCGTGGTTCCCCTGCAACGACCGGCCGGGTGACAAGGCCACGTACCGGATCTCGGTGACCGCGGCCGCGGCCTACCAGGTCGTCGCCAACGGCCATCTGGTGTCCAAGCGCCGGGCGGCTTCCGGCACGACCTGGGTGTACGAGCAGGACGAGCCGATGGCGACGTACCTGGTGGGCGTTCAGATCGGGCGTTACCAGCGGGCCGAGCTGCCGGGACCGGTCCCTCAGCACCTGGCCCACCCCGTCCGGCTGGCCGCCCAGGTGCGATACGACTTCGGCCGCCAGGCGCAGATGCTGGCCGTCTTCACGGAGCGGTTCGGGCCCTACCCGTTCCGCGACTACACCGTCGTCGTCGTGGACGACGAACTGGAGATCCCGATCGAGGCGCACGGAATGTCGGTCTTCGGCGCCAACCACGTGGACGGCCGCCGCCGTTACGAACGGCTCGTCGCCCACGAACTCGCGCACCAGTGGTACGGCAACAGCCTGACGCTGGCCGACTGGCGCGACATCTGGCTGCATGAGGGGTTCGCCGCGTACGCGGAGTGGTTGTGGTCGGAGGACTCGGGCGGCGATCACGCGCACGAGCACGCACAACGGTGGCACCGCAGGCTCGCGGCCATGCCCCAGGACCTGGTGCTCGCCGATCCCGGCCCGGACCGGATCTTCGACGACCGCGTCTACAAGCGCGGCGCCCTGACTCTGCACGCCCTGCGGCGGACGCTGGGCGACGCCGCGTTCTTCCCGATGTTGCGCGACTGGACGGCCAGGCATCGGCACGGCGTGGTGAGCACCGACGCGTTCGCCGACCATGTCCAGCGCTATGCCACCCGGCCGCTCGACACGTTCCTGTGGACCTGGCTGTACGACTCCCGGCTGCCCTTCCTGCCCTGAGGCCTGCCCTCAGGCTTGCTCTGGCGCGGCCGGGAGGCCGCGCCGGTCAGCGGTAGCGGAAGCCGTCCAGGAACCGCCTGAAGAGCCCGCCCACACGCGGCAGGGGCTCGCCGGGGGGCGGCGCCACCGGACGCTGCCTGGCGATGGGCTGGTCGTAGTCGGTCCGCGCGATGGCGTCGACGACCTGATGCTCGTCGAAGTCCTCCGACCCTTCGATCACGGGGACGAACCCCACCAGCATGCCGTTGCGCATGACCTGGGCCTCGAGGCCGGCCGTGCCGTCGGTGTCCCATTCGGCCTCCCGGCCGTCCGGCAGGGACACCCGAATCCCGAACTGGTAGACGCCGACTCTGGCGAGAGTTCCGTTGATGCCGCGCTCACGAAGCGCGTCCACGACCCGCCGTGCCCGATTCTCTTCCACCAGTCCCAAGATAATCGTCACCCGACGTTCACGAGCACGCCGTCCGGAGCGGGCTTACTTGAGCAAGTTATATAGACAACTTGCTCACTCCCGGCATCGCACACGCGGTGTCCGGGCAGAGAGGACCGTACCTGTGTCACCCCTCTCACGTGCCGTGACCGGCGGGAACTCCGTCACGCTCACTTCTCCGGCCAACCCTCAGAAGGGCGACCGGCTGACCTTCCACTGGACCACGGACGCACCCGACTCGAAGAACTGGATCGGAATCTACGACGGCGACCGGAAGCCGGGCACCGGCACCGCGCCCGTGTGGGCCTACGTCCCCGGAGACTCCGGTGACCTCACGCTGGACACCTCGAAACTGAGCGGCGGGCCGTACACCGCCTACCTGCTGGCCAAGGACGGCTACGGCATCCTCGCGCAGAGCGCCCCGTTCAGCTTCGCCGGCCCGCAGACCGACACCATCGTGCTCACGTCGCCGACGGCCCCGCTCGAGGGCGACAAGCTGACCTTCCACTGGACCACCGAGACCCCTGACCCCACCAACTGGATCGGGATCTACGACGGCGACCGGCAGCCCGGCAACGGCGGCTCGATCGTGTGGGAGTACACCCCCGGCGCCTCCGGCGACATGACCCTGGACACCTCCGGCCTGAGCGGCGGTCCCTACACCGCCTACCTGCTGGCCAAGGACGGCTACGGCATCCTCGCCCGCACCAGCCCGTTCAGCTTCGGCGTCCGCCCGGTCATCCCGCGCCCCCACGCGGTGGTCGACGCCGTCACCGCCGCCCCGCAGACGGCCGGCTCGGCGGTCTCCCTCCACCTGGGCGGGCTCTGGATCAGACCGGAGGGCAATGCGGCCGGTTCCGCCGCCTTCCGCCGCATCAGCGGCCCCTCCTGGTTGTCCGTCACCGCCGGCGGAGACGTCACCGGCACCGCGCCCGTCCTCCCGCTGAGGACGCCGGGGCAACTCGTGGTCGGCGTGCAGGACAGCGTGATCGGCAGCGACACCCTCAGGGTTCAGGTGCCGGTGCGCGGGGGCGACGACCGGGTCCAGGTCAAGATCGCCAGCTTGAACGTCTGGGACGGCGGATCGCACGTCGACGGCTTCCTGGAGAAGCTGATGCGCGTCGTGCTCACCCAGGGCCTGGACGTCCTCGCGCTGCAGGAGACCGGCGGCACCGTCGCACAGGCGCTCGCCAAGGCGCTGGGCTGGCAGTCCTACCAGAGCGACGGCAGCCTCGGCATCGTCAGCCGCTATCCGCTCGGCTCCGTCGTGGCCCCCACGGCCGCCCTGCCCGCCGCGGCGGTCACGGTCACCCTGCCCGGCCGCCGCACGATCCGGCTGTGGACGGCCCAGCTCGACGAGGCCGACTACGGCCCGTACGCGTTGTCGGCCGGCAAGACGGCGGCGCAGGTGGAGGCCGCGGAGAAGCTGACGCTCCGCTACAAGCAGGTTCAGGCCCTGCTGGCCGCGATGAAGCACGACCTCGCCTCCGACGTCCCGGTCGTCCTCGCGGCGGGCCTCGCCTCGCCGTCCCACCTGGACTGGACGTCCCGTACGGCTTCCGCGCACGGGGGCGTGGGCAAGCTCCGCTGGCCCGTCACAGACGCGCTCCAGCATGGCGGTCTGACCGACGCCTTCCGCGACGTCAACTCGAACCCCGCGAAGGACCCCGGCATCACCTGGTCGCCGGTGCGGCCGACCAACGAGGGCGGGAAGGCGGAACCGCAGGACCGCGTCGACCAGGTCCAGTACCGGGGATCGCTCAAGGTCGTCGAGGCCCACTCCCTGTTCACCGGCTGGCCGCAGCCCGTGCCCGGTACCGCCGCCAACGGCTGGCCGTCCGACCACGCCGCGGCCGTCGTCACCTTCTCCCTCAACGCCGCCCGCGGCTGACCGACCTAAGGAAATCTCCCCAATGAGTGACATCAGTCGTCGCGCCTTCATCGGCGCAACCGCGGCGGCCGGAGCGGTGGCGGCCCTGCCCGCCATGACGGGCACGGCCGAAGCCTCCGACCACGAACACGGAAGCATCGCCGACGTGAAGCACGTCGTGATCCTGATGCAGGAGAACCGCAGCTTCGACCACTACTTCGGCACCCTGAGCGGGGCGCGGGGCTTCGGCGACCGCCAGGCGCTGGTCTTCCCCAACGGCGATTCGGTGTTCCAGCAGCCCGACAGAGGGCGCCCAGAGGGGCATCTGCTGCCCTTCCGGATGGACACCACCAAGTACAACGCGCAGAACGCCGGCGGCCTCCCGCACGACTGGGACACCGGTCACACGGCCGTCGACGGCGGCGCCATGGACAAGTGGGTCAACGCCAAGGGCGAGCGGACCATGGGGTACTTCACCCGTGAGGACATCCCCTACCAGTACGCGCTGGCCGACGCCTTCACCCTGGCCGACGGCTACTTCTGCTCCCAGAACGGGCCCACCGACCCCAACCGGCTCTACCTGTGGACCGGCACGGCCGGCCCCGGCGTGGACGGCACCACCGGCCCCTGGACCGACAACACGCCGGTCACGGACAACCCGGTGGCCGACTGGACGACGTACGCCGAGCGGCTGGAAGAGGCCGGCGTCACCTGGCGCGTCTACCACAACCCGGACGGCTCGGACGACCGCAACGGCGACTACGACGACAACGCCCTGTCGTACTTCAAGCAGTTCCACGCGTTCCCGAAGGACGACCCGCGGTACATCAACGCGATGACGAAGTGGGACCTGACCGCGTTCGACCAGCACTGCAAGGACGGCACCCTGCCCACGGTCTCGTGGCTGGTGGCGCCGTACCTGTTCTGTGAGCACCCGGCGGCCAGCCCCGACTACGGCGCCCACTGGGTGAACACCGCGCTGCAGTCGCTGTTCTCCAACCCCGAGGTGTGGAAGCACACCGTCTTCCTGCTGATGTACGACGAGAACGACGGGTACTTCGACCACGTCATCCCGCCGTTCCCCGAGCCGGGCACGCCGGACGAGTTCGCCGGCGGGAAGTCCATCGGACTGGGCAGCCGGGTTCCGCTGTGGGCCGTCTCGCCGTGGTCGCGTGGTGGCTGGGTCAATTCCCAGGTCTTCGACCACACCTCGGTGCTGCGATTCCTCGAGCGGATCACCGGGGTGAAGGAGCCGAACATCTCCGACTGGCGGCGCACCGTCTGCGGCGACCTGACGAGCTGCTTCGACTTCAGCAAGCCCGACTACAGCATCCCGCGGCTGCCCGACACGGTGGCGCTCATGGCCAAGGCCGACGCGAACAACTCGCTGCCCGGGGTGAAGGTCCCCGCGGCCGGCCAGCAGGCCATGGCCGTACAGGAGCCGGGGGACCGTCCGCACCGTCCGCTGCCCTACCTGCCCTGGGCGGACGTCTCGGTGGACCGGGCGAGCGGCAAGGTCAGCTGCAAGCTGACCAACAGCGGCACGGTCGGCTTCCACTTCACCGTGCTCCCGAACATCGCGCTGCCCTTCGTCGGCACGCCGTTCACGGTCCCGCCGCGCTCTTCGCGCACCTACGTGTGGGACACCACGAAGACCGACGGCCGGTACGACTTCACCGTGCAGGGGGCCGACGGCTTCGTCCGGCGCTTCTCCGGCACGGTCGTCCGGGACGGCCAGGACGACGTGGCGGTGCCGTCCGTGGAGGCGAAGCTGCGGCACATGGGGCGCCCGGAGAAGGCCTCGATCGAGCTGAAGCTGGTCAACGACGGCGGCACCGAGGTCGCCTTCACGATCACGCCGAACGACTTCGACGGCAAGGCGCAGACGGTCTGGGTCGGGCCCGGCCGGCACGCCGAGACGACGTGGCGGACCGATGACGGCCGGTACGACTTCACCGTCAGCGCGAGCACCGGCACCCGCTTCGCCCAGCGCTACGCGGGCACCGTGCACCAGGTCTGACCGTCCACCGCCTTGTGGCCGTACGGCGGGTCTGACCGTACGGCAGGCGGGGCCGGGCGCGGTGGCCGACACCGTGCCCGGTCCCGCCCGTCATTGCGGTGACGTGGCGGGGATGTGCCGCACGTGATCGGCATCGTCCTCAGTGGGCGAAGGACGAGGTTTCTAGAGGGCGAGGGTCTCCAGGTCTACGGCGTCGGCCATGGCCTGGGCGCCCTTGTCGTTGAGGTGCATGCCGTCGCCGCTGTCCAGGGCGGGGTGGATGTAGTCGGGGTCTTCGGGGTTCTCGACGGCTCGGGCCACGTCGAAGACGGCGTCGAAGGTGTCGGTGGCACGGATCCAGTCGTTCACCTGGCGTCGAGCGGCGAGGCCCTCGGGGGTGCTGAACCCGGGAGGGACGGCACCCGCGAAGGGGCCGATGGTGGCGGCGAGGATTTTCAGGTCGGCCCGGTGAGCGCGGTGGGCCAGGGCCTTGAAGCCCTCGATGAGCGCCTCGGGGGTGGCGGGAGGCTCGCCGGACAGGCCGGGGAGGCCGAGGTCGTTGATGCCGAAGTGCACCAGGACGTGGGTCAGGCCCGGAATCGAGAGAACGTCGCGGTCGAAGCGCGCCAGTGCGTGCTCGCCGACCTCGTTCCTCAGGAGGCGGTTCCCGGCGATGCCCTGGTTGACGACCCATCCCCGCTTCAGGCGCCGGTTGAGGAAGTCCACGGAGCGATTGTTCGCGCCGGTCGTCGTGCCGACCCCTTCGAACCAGGAGTCTCCGAACGCCACGGCGATCGGGGTGTGGTCCGAGGTGAGCACGTCCACGCCTGAGACGTAGAACCTGGCGCCCACCCGCTCAGCCTTAGGCAGCGCGGGAGACGTGACGTGGTTGCCGCCGACTATGTGAGCGGTCTCCATCGGCATGTGGGAATAGGTGGCCGGACCTGTCTCCTCAGGGAGATAGAGGCTGAGGAACAGGTCGTCGCCGGAGGCGATGGGCAGATCCATCGGATCACTGACGGTCTCTTCTCCCGGCGGGATGGTGAGCCTCGCGGATCCGTCGACGGTGAGGTCGGCCTGCCCGTGCTCGGTGGCGGCCGTCGCGGCGGCGATGGTCAAGGGCGTGCGGCCGTAGCGGTTCGTCAGGCGTACACGGAGAAGTTCTCCTCCGCCGGCCATGTGAAGCACCTGACGCACCGTCTGGTCGGCGAAGCCGCGCGGTTCGGCGAACTGGATCCGCCCATAAGGACTGATCACTGCGGTGCGGAAGCCGGCCGTCCAAATCATGCTCGCTGCTCTTTCATCCTCGCGTGAGCTGTGGAGTTTCTCACCGGCGAGATGCGGGGCTCGCACCATGGAGTCCCAGCATCACGCGGAGTTGGGCCAGCAGAACACCACGGTAGTCGGCGGGCGCCGGCGTGGGATGGTGCAGGACCCGGGAGACGACGGCTCCGGTCAGGGCGGAGAGCAGGAAGTCCGTCACGTCGTCGGGTTCATGGGTGAGGGTGAACTCACCCTGCTCACCGCCTTCCCTTACGGCGGCCAGAAAGGGCGCCCGGTAGCGCTGTTGCACTGTCGTGCTGTACGCGTGAAGCTCGTCGTCCCGCATGGCGGACCGCCAGAATTCGACGAGCATCCGGCGCGTGCGATCGGAATGATCCAGGCTCCGATCGATCATGGCGACCAGCCGCTCCCATGGATCACGTTCAGCGGCGGCCACTGCTTCCAGGGCTGCCACCTCCCGATCGACGGAAAGCCCCATGGCCTCGATGACCATGTCCTCACGCGAACCGAAGTAGTTCTGCAGCGTGCTGATCGCGACACCGCTGGCAGCCGACACGTCGGCGAAACGGGTGTTTTCATAGCCGCGTTCGGCGAGGACGTCTGTCACCGCGTCCAGGGCGAGAGTCCGTTTCTCCCCGCCCGCACGCCTTTTCCGGTTCGCTATAGGCATGGCCGTACCATACTTTTGTGCCTGACGGCGGTCAAAACCCGCGAGCAGGCGTTCCGCGACTATGCCAGGGGCGGGATGTTGTGGTTGTAGCGGAACACGTTGCGCGGGTCGTACGCGGTCTTCGCCGCCTGCAGCCGCTCATAGGTCGGCTCGTCGTACGCCAGCCGTACGCTCTCGACGGAGGCGTCGGCCGGCGAGAGGTAACTGGGGTGTTTCCGGCCGCCTTCGGACGCACTGAGCCTGTCGATCAGTTCCAGGCCCATGTCCTTGTGGCCGCCGTCATCGCCGGGCATGACCGCTGTCAACGCGAACGCGGCGTAAGCGGCGTCACGCCGTCCCACCGCGTTGGCCTGCTCCGGAGCCTTTCCGAGTGCGCCGCCGAGATGCGTCAGGTTGACCATGGTGATATCCGAGCCGGAATCCGGTCCGGCGACCTCCAGGATCGTTTCCGTGGCTGACGGGGACCATGCGTCGAGCATGGCGAAATGCTCCACGGCGGCGCCCGGCTCGGTCGGATCATTGGTGATGGCGGCGATGTGCGCGGCGGGCATCATGGCCATGGTGTCGGCGAGTACCGGCGCAGCCGCCCGCAACGGGGCGACCAGTTCTTCACCGTCGTCTGCCGAACCCAGGTAGGAGATCCGTATGGTGACGGTGAGCTTCCCGCGCATGAAGTCGGGGATGAACGGCAGGTCGGGCGCGCGCAGGAAGACGATCGACGAGGTCACCTCATCGGGCGCCGTGGCAGTGAACCGCTGGTAGGCATGGAGCACGGCGCGTGCGTTCTCACCCGGGAAGTGCAGCGCCCCGGCGTACAGTTCCGTCACGGGGAACAGGCTGAACTCCATCGCGGTGACGACGCCGAAGTTGCCCTTCCCGCCGCGCAGGGCGAAGAACAACTCCGCGTCGGAATGCGGTGTGACATGGCGGAGCCGGCCGTCCGCGGTCACGACGTCGATCGCCAGGACATGGTCGGCCGCGTAGCCGAAGGCCCGCCCCAACGCGATGCTCACCCCGCCGCCGAGCGTGTAACCGACGACGCCGACCTGCGGTGAGGAGCCGGCGAGAGGCGCGAGTCCGACCTTGGCTGCCTCTTGCACCACCTGACCCCAGCGGACGCCGGCTTCGACCCGTGCGGTCCTTGTCGCACTGTCGATGCTCACCTCCGTCATACGACGCGTGGTGATCATGACGGCTTCTCCGGGAACGGACACGGAAGGACCATGCCCGGTGTTGAGGACCGCGACGGGGAGATCCTGGTCCCTGGCGAAGTGCACCGCCGCCTGGACGTCCGCAACGTCGGTGGCGCCGACGATCACATGCGGGTGATGAGCGACGGACATGTTGAACACCGACGCCTCGTCGGCGAAACCGTCGTCTTCCGGGAAGAGGACGGGCCCTTTGACGGAGGAGAGCAGCAAGGAACTCGAACGGAGGGGCATGGTGATGTCTTTCTGATCGTGACTCGCGGAGCCGGTACGAGCCGGGTGCCGATGACCGCAGGCGCGTCGGAGGCAGTCGTCTACTGCCCGGCGAATGTGTGGAGGCCGCCCGGCATGCGATCCGCAGTCCTTGTCGACCGCCCTGCGTCTTGTTCAAGCCGACCGCTACGCGATCAGCATAACAATACGGTACCACCATACCGATTTTGGGTGCGCTTACAACCCCGAACCGGTATGCCGAGGACGGCGCCGGCGCCACCGCGAGGTCCTCGGCACCTCAGTCGGTCCGGGCTGGGCCGGCCGGCCCAGCCGGCCCTCCACTACCTGGTGATGCCCCTCCGCCGGACCTGACCCGCGGCGGGGTCAGTAATGGTCACTTCGTCCTGGTCTGGCGCTCGGCGACCAGTCGGAAGACGCGCTTGAACTCCGCGTACGCCTCCTCGCCGACCGCCCGCGCGTGCTCGGCCTCCATCTCCACGAGGAGGGCGTCCGACTTCACCATGTGATCGCGGCCCAGTTCGGTGGGCACGATGAGTTTGGCCCTGCGGTCGGCGGGATCAGGCCGGCGCTCCACGTAGCCGAGCGCCACGAGTTCGTCCACCAGGGTGCCGATCACCTGCTTGTGCTGGCCCGACTGCGCGGCCAGGTCGGAGGCCCGGCTCCCCTCCACGTCCAGGTAGGCCAGCACGGCCCCGTGCCGCGGCCTGACCTGTGAGTGCCCTGTCTCCGACAGCCGGGAGAACAACTCCTTCTGCACGCTGAACAGCGTCCGGCTGGACAGGATCCCCAAGTCGGGCACCTCACGCTTGCGCTCGCTCCTACGCACTGCACGCCTCGCATTTAGTCACTAATTTTGACCGTCACTGATTATTACTATATCGTCATGGCATGACGACGACAGTAGAAATCACCAGGTTCCGGGTCTCTCCCGAGCACACGGCGGAGCTCCTGGCCGCCCGTGGCGGGATGATCGCGGACTTCCAGGCCGACCGGGACGGGTTTCTCGGCGCCAAGCTCGTTCAGCTGCCCGACGGCGAATGGCTGGACATCGTGGAGTGGCGCTTGCCGGCCGACTTCGCGGCCTCGCGCACCAAGGGCGGCAATCTGCCCGGGATCCAGGCCTTCTTCGCCTTGATCGACGAACTCGTTTCCACGGAAGAGGGGACATTGCGATGACCATCCTGATCACCGGTGCCAACGGCACCGTCTCCAAAGAGGTGCTGCGCTCGCTGCGGGGCACAGCGGACCTGCGGGTGCTGGTACGTGACAGGGCCAAGGCGCCGTCAGATGTCGAGGTGGCCGTCGGCGACCTCCACCACCCGGAGACGCTGGACCAGGCGTTCGAGGGTGTGGACACGGTGTGGCAGCTGACCGCCATGGGCCCGGACTCCCCGCACGCCAGCAGCAACGCACTCTGGGCGGCCAAGAAGGCGGGCGTGCGGCACATCGTCCGCATGTCGGCCATCGGCGCGGGGCACGACGCACCGACCCGCAACGGACGGCTGCACGTCCTGTCGGACATCGAGCTCGCGGCCTCGGGCCTCGGCTGGACCGTCATCCGCCCGGCGTACTTCATGCAGAACATTCTCGGCGCGGTCAACGGCGACACCTTCTACGGTGCACCCGGGGAGGGCCGGGTCGGCATGATCGATGTGCGGGACATCGCCGACTTCGCCGCCGTCGTGCTCCGTGACCCCGGGCGCCACCAGGGGGAGACCTACACGGTCACCGGACCGGAGGCGGTCAGACTGCGGGACATGACGGACACGCTGTCGGAGGTGTACGGCAGGCCGATCACCTACCAGCCGCTGAGCCCGGACGACGCCTACCCCGTGCTGCTGAAGGCCGGGATGAAGGAGTGGGACGCGGAGGTCACCAAGGAATACCTGAAGGCCTACGACGCGGGCTGGGGCGACTACACCACGCCCACGTTCACCGCCGTGACCGGCCGTCCGGGCAGGACGTTCGCCCAGTTCGCCCGCGACTACGCCGACCAGATCGGCGGATGAGGCCGCACCATCGGACCGGGCTTCCGGGCCGACTCCACCGGCCCGCCGCGTCACAGCGGGCGGAGGCGACTGCTGAGGCGCCGGTGTGGATGCCTGCCGCGGTGAGACGGCGAGACATGTCGGGGGAGGGCACGCCGTCGAGGGTGAAACCAATCGTCATCGCGACGTAGCGTTCGATTTCCACTCAGTACAAACCGCTAGGCTTTCGACGGGCCACAGCGCGTGGGGAGATCAGCCTTGGATCGCACGGGAACAAACCTTCCCGCCGTCGGTGAGTACAACCAGACGGTCGTTCTCGACGCCATCCGCCGGCGCCCGGAGGGGATCACCCGGTCCGAACTCGCAGCCCTGACCGCCCTGAGCGGAATGACGGTGACGAAGGTCTGCCGGCGCCTTCTCGATGCCGGTCTCGTCGACGAGCACGGCACCCGCACGAGCGGTCCCGGCAAGCCGGCGGCGGTCGTCAAACTGAACCCGAGCGGCGGTTTCGCGGTCGGGGTGCACATCGATCCCGCAGCGGTGACCTACGTCCTCGTCGACCTGTCCGGCACGGTCAGGGACCACTCACGCACCGGCACGCCGACCGCGGGAGACCCGAGCGCGATCATCGACGAGATGGCGAACGCGATCGAGGCGCTCATCGCGGGTTCCGCCGTCGACAGGTCCCGCATCCTCGGCATCGGCATCGCGTCGCCCGGTCCGGTGAACGTCGACGACGGCGTGCTCTTGAACCCGCCGATGATGCCCAACTGGCATCGGGTGGCCTTGCGGCGCGCCCTCGCCGAGGCGACCGGCCTGCCCGTGCTGCTGGAGAAGGACACGACGGCCGCGGTCGTCGCCGAGTTGTGGTTCGCGGGGCCCGGCAGCAGTCGCGACTTCGCGTTCATGTACTACGGCACCGGTCTCGGCACCGGCCTGTCGGTGTCGGGTGAGGTCGTTCGCGGCATCAGCTCCAATGCGGGCGACGCGGGCCACATCACCGTCGACCCCGAAGGTCCGGTGTGCACCTGCGGCCGGCGCGGCTGCGTCGGGTACATCACCGTTCCGCGGGCGCTCGTCGAACGCGCGGTGCTCGACGGCGTGCTCTCGGTGGCCGAGGCCGGCAACCTCGAACACATGGTCGACGTGGATGCGGCGTTCAGCAGACTGGCGGACCTCGCCGCCACTGGGAACCCCGAAGCGAACGCGATTCTGACCGACGCCGCACGTTCTCTGGCGCGCGCGATCGTGGTGATCGTGAACCTTCTCGACATCGACGAGGTCATCTTCGGCGGGCCGTTCTGGGCGCGCGTCTCCCCGGTGATCCTCGATGCGCTGCCGGACGCGGTGCGGAGCGATCCCGCCCTGATCCCGCCGCACCCCATCCGGTTCGCCCAGTCCGCGATCCCCGTCGACGTCGCCGCCGTCGGAGCAGCGACTCTGGTGCTCGACAACACCTTCTCGCCCCGGCCGTCCGCCCTGCTCCTCGCGGCGGAGTGAGCAACTTTGTCCTCACAAAGTGTTGCGGGCAATTAGACAACATGATTTGCTAATTCCCGCCACGGAGCTCGGCGCTCGAACCGGCACCGTTGCGTCCTGTCCAACCGGATGGCATCCACTTGTCTGAGGTGTCAACGTCGACCCGTCTAGCGCCGTCGCTAGTCGTTCTCTGAGGAAAATATGAGCAACACAGCCACGCGCATCCGCATCGCGGGTGCCGTCGTCGCCGCGGCAGCCAGTATCGCCGGACTCGCCGCGTGCTCGTCGCCCGCTCCGTCGGGTGACGCGGCCGCAGCCGCACCCGCAGCCGCCTGTGAGCCGGCGAAGGGCAACGTCACCCTCCAGTACTGGAACACCGTTCCGGGCATGGACCAGGTCGTCGCCCTGTGGAACAAGAACAACCCGAACATCCAGGTGGAGATGAAGAACATCTCCAACGACCAGTACGGCACCATCGGCAACGCCCTCAAGGCGGGCAAGGCGCCGGAGCTGGCTCAGGTCGGTTACGACGAGCTCCCCGACCTGCGCACCCAGAACGCCTTCGTGGACGCCTCGGCCTGCGCGGACGCCACCGCGGCCAAGTCGAAGTTCGTGCCGTGGACCTGGTCGCAGACCAGCTTCGGCGACACCGGCGTGTTCGCCTTCCCGCAGGACACCGGCCCGATGGCCCTCTACGTGCGCAGCGACATCTTCAAGAAGCACGACCTCGAGATCCCCAAGACCTGGGACGAGTACGCGGCGGACGCGCAGAAGCTGCACGACGCGGACCCCAACCTCAGCATCACGTTCTTCGACCCGAACAACGCCGAGTGGTTCAACGGGCTCCTCTGGCAGAACAACGCCGAGATGTACGGCTACGCCGGCGACAAGTGGCATGTCACGGTCGAGTCCGACCAGAGCAAGCAGGTCGCCGAGTACTGGCAGAAGCTGATCGACGCCAAGCTCGTCCGCACCGACCTCGCCCACGGTTCGACCCCGATGTACGCCGCGTACCAGAAGAACCAGATCGCCACCTACGTCGGCGCCGCCTGGGGCTACAGCATGTTCCGCGACAACCTGCCCGACCAGTCCGGCAAGTGGACGATCGTCCCGATGCCGACGTGGGGTTCGAGCGCCGCGTCGGGCGACTGGGGCGGATCCACCGTCGCGTTCATGAAGGGCAACACGCACCTGTACGAGTCGGTCAAGTTCAACTCCTGGCTGAACACCGACCCGGAAGCGCTCGCGCTGGAGAACAAGCTGGGCGGCCTCTACCCGGCGGCCACCGCCGGCTCGGCGCTTCCCGCGCTCGCTGAGGGCGTCCCGTACTACAACAACGAGAAGATCTTCGACGTCTTCGCCGACTCGTCCAAGAACATCGACACCAGCTTCACCTGGGGGCCCACCCAGAAGACGGTGAACCTGGCGCTTCAGGATGCGTTGGCCAAGGCGACGGCCGGCGACGGCAAGCTCGCCGACGCGCTCACGGCCGCCCAGGCGGCCGCGCTGAAGTCGATGCAGGATCAGGCGATCCCGGCTGTCGCGGGCAACTGACCTCAGCATGACTGACATCGCAACCCGCGGGACCCGCGTGGTGGCAACGACCGGAGGCCGCAGTCGTCACAACGGCGGCGGCCCCCGGGCGGGCACCATCGCCGCGTTCCTGATCCCGTTCTTCCTTCCGTTCGTGCTGTTCTACCTGGTGCCGATCGCCTACGCGATCGGGCAGAGCTTCCTCGTCGTGCGCCGCACCGGTGGCCAGTACGGCACCTCGTACACGACCTTCGGCGGTTTCGACCAGTACGTGCAGGTGTTCCAGAACACGGAGTTCTGGTCCAGCATCGGGCGTATCGGACTGTTCGGCATCGTGCAGGTGCCGGTCATGCTGTTCGTCGCGCTGATCATGGCGCTGCTGCTCGACACTCCGTTGCTGAAGCTGAAGGCGTTCTTCCGCATCGCGGCGTTCATGCCGTACGCCGTGCCCGGCGTCATCGCCGCGATCATGTGGTCGTTCCTCTACTCGCCGCAGCTCAGCCCCGTCGTCGACCTGCTGAAAGCCATCGGCCTCCAGCCCGACTTCCTCGGCCCGGGTGCCGTGTTGTGGTCGGCGGCGAACGTCTCCACCTGGCTGTGGACCGGCTACAACATGCTGATCATGTTCTCGGCGCTGCAGGCGATCCCGCAGGAGCTCTACGAAGCCGCCAAGCTCGACGGTGCGAGCAACTGGGCGATCGCGTGGAAGATCAAGGTCCCGATCATCGCCCCGTCGATCATCCTCACCACGGTGTTCTCGATCATCGGCACGCTGCAGCTCTACGCCGAGCCGGCCGTGCTGCGCCAGATCTCCTCGAACATCTCGAGCACGTTCACACCGAACATGCTCGCGTATGCGGTGGCCTCCGGGAACAACTACCAGCAGGCGGCGGCGATCTCCGTGGTCATCGCCGTCATCACCTTCGTCTTGAGCTTCGGGTTCATGCGACTGACCTCGAAGAGGGCCGGACTGTGAGCAACCAGACCGCGATGCGCGAAAGCCGCGTCAGCCGTACGGCCGTCATGGCTCTGATGTTCCTCCTGGCGATCTACTTCCTGCTGCCGATCTACTTCCTGATCGTCGCGGCGACGAAACCGCAGGGCGACCTCGCCTCCACCTTCGGGCTGGCGTTCTCGCACTTCGACCTGTTCAAGAATCTGGGCACCCTGTTCAGCCGCAGCGACGGCATCTTCGGCCGGTGGGCCCTGAACAGCGTGATCTACGCGGTGCTGGGCGCGGCCGTGGGAACCCTGATCTCCGCGCTGTGCGGCTACGCGCTGGCCAAGTTCAAGTTCCGGGGCCGCGAGTTCCTGTTCTCCGTCATCCTCGGCGGCGTCCTGGTTCCCACCACCGCGCTCGCGCTCCCGCTGTTCCTTCTGTTCTCGGCCACCGGGATCGTCAACACCTACCTCGCGGTGTTCCTGCCCAGCATCGTCAGCCCGTTCGGCGTCTACCTCGCCCGCATCTTCACCGCCGCCGCCGTCCCCGAGGAGATCCTCGAGTCGGCGCGCCTGGACGGCGCCGGCGAGTTCCGCACGTTCTTCTCGGTGGCGCTCAAGCTGCTGACGCCCTCGCTGGTGACGATCTTCCTGTTCCAGTTCGTCGGCATCTGGAACAACTTCTTCCTGCCGATGGTGATGCTGCAGAAGGAGTCGCTCTTCCCGATCACGCTCGGCCTCTACGAGTGGAACGGTCAGACCGCCCGGGTCTCGCTCCTTCAGGAATCTGTGATCACCGGCGCGCTGGTCTCGATCGTGCCCGTGATCATCGTGTTCATCCTCCTGCAGCGGTTCTGGCGCACCGGGCTCGCGTCCGGCTCGATCAAGTAACCCGTCTGTTCGCTCTCCCACGTCCCATCAAAAGAAGGTCCTCTCTCCTCATGCAGAACTCCGCCGTCTTCGTGCCCCATTTCCACTGGGACCGGGAATGGTATGAGCCTTTTCAGGTGTTCCGGCACCGGCTTGTCACCGCTCTCGACACCGTGCTGGAGACGGCCGAGGCGAACCCGGACTTCCGGTTCACCGTCGACGGGCAGATGGCCGCGATAGAGGACTATCTGGAGATGCGGCCGGAGAACCGCGATCGAGTCGCGGCCCTGGTCACCGAGGGCCGGCTCGCCATCGGGCCGTGGCTCATCCTGCTCGACGAGTTCCTGTGCTCCGGCGAGACCATCGTGCGCAACCTGCAGATGGGATGGGCGGCGGCGGCGGACCTCGGCGGCTCGATGCCCATCGGCTACCTGCCGGACATGTTCGGCCACGTCGCGCAGATGCCACAGATCCTGGCGCGCGCCGGAATCGAGCACGCGGCGCTGTGGCGCGGTGTCCCCGGCTCCGTCGACGGTCACGCCTTCCGCTGGCGCGCTCCCGACGGCTCCGAAGTGCGCACCGAGTTCCTCTTCGACGGCTACGACAACGGCCTCGACGTCTTGCTGGTGCCCGACCAGATCCGGCGCGCGCTCGGCGAGTACGCGGAGATGACGGTCGAGCGGTGGGGCGGCGACCCGGTGCTCGCGATGGCCGGCACCGACCACAACGCGCCCGACCCGCAACTCGCGACCTGGCTGCGGCGTGCGTCCAGCGACGAGCGCGCCATCACCATCGCGACGCTCGACGAGTACATCCGCAAGCACGTGCGCGACGAGGTCTCCGCCGTCGTCACCGGCGAGTTGCGCAGCCACGTGCGCGGCAACATCCTCCCGGGCGTGCTCTCCGTACGGCTCGCGCTCAAGCAGCGCATGGCCGTCGCCGAGCGCACCGTCGACCACGCCGAGCGGGTGAACGCCCTGTGGTCCCGGCGCGACGACTCGCCGTTCCTCTCGCTCGCGTGGCACAAGATCATCGAGTCGTCCGCGCACGACTCGGTCGTCGGCTCCGGCACCGACGAGACCTCCGATCAGGTCGAAGCGCGTCTCGCCGAAGCCACGCACGCCGCACGGGCGGTCCGGGACGCGGCCCTCGCCGAGCCTGCCACCCTGGTGCCGAGTGACGGCTACCTGGTCGCCAACCCGCTGCCGTTCCCGCGCACGGCATTGGTCGAGGTGGATGTCGTGGCCCCGCCCGAGGGGACCGTTCTGGTCGCGACCGCCGCCGACGGCTCGGCGCATCCCGTGCAGCTGACCTCCCAGGCTCCGACCGTGCTCAGCGACGAGCGCATGGACGCCTCGCAGCTCGAACGTGTGCTGCGCCGCATCCATCGCCGCGAGCTCTTCGGCCGTCTGATCGACCACTACGAACTCACCCCGGGATCGCTCGTCTTCCACCTCGCGGAGGTGCCGACCAGCGGACCGTTCGACCTGCTGATCCTGCGCAGGGAGGTCGCCGCCGCGGCCGCCGCGCATCCGGGCGAGTGGAGGGTGCTGACGCTGGAGGAAGCTCGCGCGACCGCGCTCGTGCCCGTGGACGTCCCCGCCTCCGGGCTCGCGAGTTTCCGGGTCCAGCCGGGCGACCAGGCCGCCGCACCGTCGACGACGTTCGCACCCGCGACGGCGACGGGGCGCACGCTCGCGAACGGACTGGTCGAGGTCGCGATCGCCGCAGACGGGACCCTGGACGTGACCGGGGCCGACGGGACCGTGCTCCACGGAGTCGGCCGTCTCGTCGACGGCGGTGACCGCGGCGACAGTTACAACTACGCTCCGCCGGGACGGGATGTGCTCGTGTCGGAGCCGGCCGAGGTCGCCGTCGAACTCCTCGAGAACGGCCCGCTGCGTTCGAGGATGCGTGTCACCCGCGTCTACGAATGGCCTGCCGCGCTCTCCTCCGAGCGCGACCTTCGCAACAGCGAGACGGTGCCGACCCCGGTGGAGACACTCGTGGAGGTGCGCGCGGGTGAGCCGTTCGTGCGCGTCTCCACGTCGTTCCTGAACCGGTCCGCCGACCACCGGCTGCGCTTCCACGTGCCACTGCCCGAGCCGGTGTCCGTGTCCGCGTCCGCCGGGCAGTTCGCCGTCACCGAGCGTGGGCTCACCGCCGAGGGCGGCTGGGGCGAATACCCGATCCCGACCTTCCCCGCGAGCACGTTCGTGTCGGCCGGCGCCGCCAACGTACTGCTTGACCACGCCACCGAGTACGAACTCGTCGGCGACGGCTCCGAACTCGCCATCACTCTGCTGCGCGCGATCGGCTCGATCAGCGTCAACATCCATCCACTCCGTGACGAGCCCGCGGCGAGCGAGATCCCCGCACCGGGCGCGCAAGATCTCGGCGTGCGCATCGAGAACCGCTTCGCCGTCGTGCCTTCGGCGACCGGCTGGCAGGGCGCGAACGCGGTCGCGCTCGCCGAAGACTTCCGCAACGACGTGCTGGTCGCCCGCGGGACCGCGCCCGCCGACGGTCAGCTTCCCCCCGACGCGACCGGCGTGCGGGTCGACGGCGCGGACATCCTCGTCTCGAGCATCCGCCGCGTCGCCGACGACGAGCGCGGTGCCGGCACCGAGGTGCGGTTGGTCGCGATGAGCGACACCGGATCGACCGCCCGCGTGACCGGCGTGTTCACCGAAGCCACCACGGTCGACCTGCTCGGCCGGCCGCTCTCCACCACGCCGGCCGCGGACGGACTCGAACTCGCCCTCGGCCCGTGGGAGATCCGGACGGTCGTGGTCCGGTAGGCGACATCCCTTTGCCATCGAGAAGGAGCTGTGATCTCGTGCCCTCCCAACCTTCCGCGTATGTCTCGGACACCGCGCCAGAGCGCGGCGCGCTGCGCCCTGCGCGGTCGTGGCTGCACTCCGACGCTCCCTCTCGTTCGCTGAACGGGCTCTGGCGTTTCCGTCTGTCGCCGACGGCGTCGGTGGCAGAGGATTTCGCGGCCGAAGGCTTCGACGACAGCGGCTGGGACCACATCCCGGTGCCCTCGCACTGGGTGCTCCAGGGTGACGGAGCCTACGGGCGACCGATCTACACGAACGTGCAGTTCCCGTTCCCGATCGACCCGCCCCATGTGCCCGATGAGAACCCCACCGGCGACTACCGTCGTCACTTCGAGGTGCCCGCCGACTGGTCGGAAGCCGAGCGCGTCGTGCTGCGGTTCGACGGTGTCGAGTCGCTGTTCAAGGTGTGGGTGAACGGCGACGAGATCGGCAGCGCCAGCGGCAGCAGGCTCGCCCACGAATTCGACGTGACTTCGTCCGTACGCCCGGGCGACAACGTCGTCGCCGTACGCGTGCACCAGTGGTCGGCGGCCAGCTACGTCGAAGACCAGGACCAGTGGTGGCTGCCCGGCATCTTCCGCGACGTCACCGTGATCGCACGGCCGGTCGGAGGCATTGAGGACGTCTGGCTGCGAACCGGGTTCGACAATGGGCGCGGACAGGTGGAGGCGGAGATCACCGCCGACGCGGCGGCGTTCCCGGTCACCCTCCGCCTCCCCGAACTCGGCATCGAGCAGGTCTGGGCGACCGCGGCCGACGTGGCCCCGCTCGAGGTCGACGATGTGGAGCCCTGGTCGGCCGAGCAGCCTCGCCTGTACGACGTCACCGTGTCGACGGCCGCGGAGAGCATCGCCATGCGGGTGGGCTTCCGCACGGTCGAGATCCGCGGCGACCGGTTCCTGGTCAACGGCCGCCGCGTCGTGTTCCACGGGATGAATCGCCACGAGACGCACCCCGAGCGTGGCCGCGTCTTCGACGAGGAGCACGCCCGCGAAGACCTGGCCCGCATGAAGCGGTTCAACGTGAACGCGATCCGCACCAGCCACTACCCACCGCATCCACGACTGCTCGACCTCGCGGACGAACTCGGATTCTGGGTCATCCTCGAATGCGACCTCGAGACGCACGGCTTCGGCGACCTCGACTGGGTCGGCAATCCCAGCGATGACCCGGCGTGGCGTGAGGCGTACCTCGACCGCATCCGGCGCACCGTCGAGCGAGACAAGAACCACCCCAGCATCGTCATCTGGTCGCTCGGCAACGAAGCGGGAACCGGCAGCAACCTCGCGGCGATGTCGGCGTGGGTCCACGCCCGCGACACCGGGCGACCTGTGCACTACGAAGGCGACCACGCCGGCGAATACACCGACGTCTACTCGCGTATGTACTCGTCGGTCCTCGAGACTGAGCAGATCGGAACCGACGGCTCGCGCGCGCCGTTGCTGAACTGCACCCCCGCGCAGGGCGCCCGGCAGCGTACCAAGCCGTTCCTGCTCTGCGAGTACGCCCACGCGATGGGCAACGGGCCGGGAGCGCTCGACCAGTACGAGGCGCTGGTGCACGAGCACCCGCGGCTGCACGGCGGCTTCATCTGGGAATGGCGCGATCACGGCATCCTGACGACGACCCCGGATGGGACGCCCTTCTACGCCTACGGCGGCGACTTCGGAGAGGTCGTTCACGACGGCAACTTCGTGATGGACGGAATGCTCCTGAGCAACGACGTCCCGACTCCCAGCCTTCATGAGTACAAGGCGGTCGTGCAGCCGGTCCGCTTCACCTTCGACGGCGACGAAGTCGCGATCGCCAACCTGCGGCACTCGGCCGACATGTCCGACCTGCGCTTCCGCTGGCGTGTCGAGCACGACGGGACTCTCGTGGAATCCGGGGACATGGAGGTCCCCGTCGTCGCGGCGGGGGAGTCGGCGCGTGTGCCCCTTCCGCGGATCGCGGTGACCCAGGACGCGGAGACGTGGCTCACCATCGATGCGGTACTGGCCGCTGAGACTGCGTGGGCGCACGCCGGGCATGTGATCGCGACCGCCCAACTGGACCGCTCGCCGCGTCGTCCCGTGCCTGCCGTCCGGCGCGAAACCGATTGGCGGCGGAGCGACGGAACGCTGACGCTCGGAATCGCCGAGTTCGTCGACGGGTCCCTCGTAAGCCTCGCCGGCCGTGCTGTGGCGGGCCCGCGGTTGGAACTGTTCCGTGCCCCGACCGACAACGACGAAGGCGCGACCCAGGAGGTCGAGGAGAGCGACGCGAGCCTCTCCGGGGTTTCCAACGCCGAGTTGTGGCGTCGCGACGGCCTCGACCGGCTGACCACGCGGCGACTGTCCGTGGAGCGCACCGCGGACGCCCTGCGAACGATCGCCAAAGTCTCCGCGGCGAACTCCGCCTTGTCGGTGATCGTGGAGTCTGTCTGGTCGCTTGTGGGCGACGAACTCGAGCTACGTGTGGAGATCGAGCCCTCGAGAGGCTGGCTGACGGTGTGGCCGCGGATCGGGATTCGTTTCGATCTGCCCGATGGCGCCGCCCCCGTCGACGGCGCCGAGTGGTTCGGCCTCGGCCCGCTCGAGTCCTACCCCGACAGTATCCGCGCGGCACGTACCGGTCGTTTCTCCTCGAGCATCCGCGACCTTTCGGTCGACTACGCGCGACCCCAGGAGACGGGACACCGCTCCCAGCTGCGACAGCTGACGCTGACGAGCGCCGGCGCCGAGGTGCTGCGCATCGAGACATTCCCGGACACGCACGGACGCCGCCCCGGATTCACGCTCAGCCGCCACACCCCGCAGCAGATCGCACAGGCGGGTCACCCCTTCGAGTTGCCGGATTCGACGACAAGTCACCTGTTCGTCGACGCGGCCCAGCACGGGCTCGGCTCACGGGCCTGTGGACCGGATGTGTGGCCTGAGTTCGCGCTTCGCCCTGAAGCCCGCACGATCAGGCTGCGCATCACAGCAGGTTAGCCGCGCAGTTCACTCCCTCCATTCCGGCGCCCGATCGCGAGGCCGGACGACACCGTCCTGCGGCACCCGGATGAGACGTCCGCGTCCGCTCGACCGCGGCAGGGAACCGTCACGGCGGCCGCGGCCGCCGTGACATCGGTGGCATCGATGTCCGCCGGAGTCACGCACTCGTAACCCGGCGGGGCACCGTGTCACCGGCGTGATTCAGCGGTCCGGAGGTTTGATGAATGGCTTATGAGCTGGGCGAATGTGGGTGGTGGCGCTTCTAAGAAGACTGCCCGTCAGGAGCGGAAGATTTCTTCTCTGTTGCATGTGAGTTTCAGCTGTGCAACCGATTATGACAAGTCTTCACGTCATGAATATGACATGACATATTGGCAAAGTTCCTCCTGGGATATGGGATGCGTCGGAGGCGTTACATGAGGTTACGGAATAGGTTGATGGGCGCGGCCGTGGTCGTCGTCGCGTCAGGGTTGGGGCTCACCGGTTGCGGTCAGTCGTCCGATGGCGGCAGCGGGGACACGATCGAGCTCACGATCGCTCAGAACTCCATCTCGGGTGGCAAGAACGCGGCCGCGGCGGACTACATCACCAACTGGGTGATTCCGAAGTTCGAGGCCGCCGAGAAGGCCAAGGGAAAGAACGTCACGGTCAAGTTCGTCCCGAGCGGTGTCGACGACGAGCAGTACAAGACCAAGCTCTCCCTCGACCTCAAGTCGGGCAAGGGCGCGGACGTCTTCGACCTCGACGGCATTTGGGCCGGTGAGTTCGCCGAGGCCGGCTACCTCAAGCCGCTGTCCGACGTTGTCGGCGCCGACGCCGACAACTGGGACGGCTGGGCGCAGATTCCTCAGTCCGTCCAGGGGTTGGCCACCTACAACGGCAAGAAGTACGCCCTGCCGGTCGGCACCGACGGGCGGGTCCTCTACTTCAACAAGACCCTCTTCCAGAAGGCCGGACTGCCGGCCGACTGGCAGCCCAAGAGTTGGCAGGAGATCCTCGACGCCGGCAACAAGCTGAAGGCGGCCGGCGTTCCGGTGCCGATTCAGATCAACGCCGGCACCGCGATGGGCGAGGCCACCACCATGCAGGGCGTCCTCCCGCTCCTCGCGGGCGCGGGCGGCCAGTTGCAGCAGGACGGCAAGTGGACCGGCGCGTCCCAGCCGCTCAAGGACGCCCTCGGCTTCTACCAGAAGATCTACGGCGGCAGCGGCCTCGGCGACCCCAAGCTCCAGCAGGAGGCCAAGGGCCGCGACAAGTCCTTCCAGCAGTTCGCCGGCAACGAGATCGGCATCCTGCTGGAGAGCGACTACCTCTGGCGCGGCGTGCTCAACCCTGAGACCGGCGTGGCCAAGATGGCCGACCGGGACCAGAGCGTCGGCTACGCGCTCATCCCGGCCGAGGAGCCCGGCAAGGGCATCAACGGCCAGGACTTCGTGAGCATGTCGGGCGGCGCGCTGCGCGCGGTCAACCCGAACAGCGCCCACCCGAAGGAGGCGTTCGAGTTGGCGGCGTTCACGCTGTCGCCCGACGGGCTGAAGGAGGAGACCAAGAACGGCAACGTGCGCATCACCCCGCGCACCGACGTCAACAAGGAGATCCTCTCGAGCGAGCCGCTCCTGACCTACATCTCCGACAAGGTGGTGCCGCTCACGGCCTTCCGGCCGCCGGTCGCCGCCTACACGCAGGTGTCCGTGGCGCTCCAGGAGGCCACCGCCGAAGTGGTCAGCGGCAAGACGCCCGACCAGGCCGCCGCCGACTACCAGGCGAAGCTCGAAGGAATCGTCGGTGGCGCAGGCAACGTTGCCTCCTGAGGTCCTCGACGACGCGAAGGCCCGCCGCTACAGCGCGGACGCGGCGGGCCTGGGCAGGCTGAGGGCGGGCGCGTTCGTCGCGCCGGCTCTGGCGCTCATCTCGCTCTTCCTCGTGTTCCCCGCGCTCTGGGTGCTCTACCTCGGCCTGTCGAACTACCGCCTCACCGGCGCGGCCGCCGCCGCGCCCCAGTTGGTCGGGTTCGACAACTTCGTCAAGGCTCTGACGGACCCGGAGTTCTGGAATTCGACCTGGCTGACGTTCGAGTTCGTGCTCGGCTCGGCCGTCATCGGGCAGGTCGTGCTCGGCTTCCTGCTCGCCTGGATCATGCGTGACCGCACCGGCCCGCTCAAGCGGATCGTCGAGGGGCTGGTCATCCTCGCGTGGATCCTGCCCAGCGCCGTCGTCTCGTTTCTGTGGGTGGCTCTGCTCGACCGTGACGACGGCACCCTCAACACGCTGCTCCACTCGCAGGACTTCGCGCCGCTGCTCGACCACCCGATGTTGTCGATCATCATCTTCAACATCTGGCGCGGTGCCGCCTTCTCGATGATGTTGTACGGCGCGGCGCTCGGCAACGTGCCGCCCTCCCATCTGGAAAGCGCCCGGCTGGCCGGGGCCTCCGGCTGGCAGCAGCTCCGTGACGTGGTGTTCCCGCACATCAGGGGACACGTGCTGACCAACCTGCTGCTGATCAGCCTGTGGACGTTCAACGACTTCACACCGTTCCTGCTCACCGCCGGCGGGCCCGACGGCAAGACCGAGGTGCTGGCCGTCCACGTCTACCAGGTGGCGCTGCAAGGCGGCGAGCTGGGCTACGGCGCCGCCGTCTCCACCGTCATCCTGCTGATCAATCTGGTCGTGGCGGTGTTCTACCTGCGGCTGTTGCGGAGTAAGAAATGACACGGTTCGTGCTGCACCGGATCGGCTTCTACGTACTGATCGCCGTGCTGCTGGCCTTCTTCACCGTTCCGCTGCTGTGGCTGGCATCCGCGCCATTCACGTCGGACCCGACGTACAAGGTGCGGTTGCCCGACTTCACGTCCGAGAACTTCCGGGCGATTCTCGACAACCCTTACGCCCTCGGCTCGCTGTGGAACTCGGTCCTGCTGGCCGCGGGCACCGCCGTACTCGTGGTCGTGTTCGCGGCCCTGGCCGCGTACGCGCTCAGCCGGGTCCACCTGCCGGGCCGTGACGCGCTGCTCTACACGCTGCTGCTGCTCTCGTCGATCATCACGGGAACGGCCGCCATGGTGCCGCTGTTCCAGTTGGCGGTCGAGCTCCATCTGATCGACTCGCAACTCGGGCTGATCCTCATCATGACCGGCGGCCTGCTGCCGGCGGCCATCTTCATGATGAAGGACTTCATGGACTCGACGCCGAAGTCCTACGAGGAGTCGGCCCGCGTCTTCGGGGCCTCGCCGCTGCAGATCGTCCGTCACGTCGTCGTCCCCCTCGTACGGCCGGGCCTGGCCACCATCGCCGTCTGGGCCGTGGCCAACGTGTGGGGCAACTTCCTGATGCCGTATCTGTTGCTCAGCGACGTGGACAAGCAGCCTGCCGCGGTCATCATGTACACGCTGTACACCGAGGGCGGTCAGGCCAACATCAAGCTGCTGGCCACATTCGGCCTGCTCTACTCGGTGCCTGTGGTGCTCATGTACCTGTTCGTAAGCAAGAAGTACGGCTTCCGCTTCCACGGAGGGATCAAGCGCTGATGTCCGCAATCGAACTGCGGGGCCTGACCAAGGTCTATCCCGGGGGAGTGAAGGCGCTCGACTCGCTGGACCTGGCCATCCCCGACGGCGAGTTCTTCGCCCTGCTCGGCCCGTCCGGATGCGGCAAGACCACGTTGCTGCGCACGATCGCCGGTCTCGAGACCGCCACGGGAGGGGCCGTCGTCATCGGCGACCGCGACGTAACCGGTCTCCAGCCGGGCGCCAGGGACATCGCCATGGTCTTCCAGGACTATGCGCTGTTCCCGCACATGAACGTCACGGACAACATCGCCTATCCGCTGCGCATCAAGAAGGTCGGCAGGGCGGCCCGCCAGCAGAAGGCCGCCGAGGTCGGCGCCAGGCTCGGCCTGGAGCAACTCATGGACCGGCGCCCCGGCCAGCTGTCCGGCGGTCAGCAGCAGCGCGTCGCGCTGGCCCGCGTCATGGCGACACAGGCACAGGCGTTCCTGTTCGACGAGCCGCTGTCCAACCTGGACGCCAGGCTGCGCCTCGAGGCGCGCACGTTCCTCAAGAAGCTCCAGCACGAACTCGGCGTGACCACCGTCTTCGTCACCCACGACCAGGCCGAGGCCCTGGCCATGGCCGACCGGATGGCCGTCATGGAGTCCGGGCACATCCGCCAGATCGGCACCCCCGCCGAGGTGTTCCAGCGTCCCGCGAACACCTTCGTCGCCGGGTTCATCGGCTCGACTCCGATGAACCTGCTCGACGGGGTCGTCCGTGCCGACACCCTGGAGGTGACGGGCTGCAAGCTGGCGGTCCCGCAGTCGGCCGAGGGCCTGCTGCACGACGGAGAGAAGATCGTTTACGGCGTGCGTCCCGAGTACAACGTCTACTCGGCCGAGCCCGTGGACGGCTCGCTGGGCGGAAACGTGTCGATCGTGGAGAACCTGGGGGCGTCCTATCTGGTGACTCTGGACGTCAACGGGGTGCTCGTCCAGGCCGTCGTGCCTGAGGGTCACGAGCCGGCGATCGGCGACGAGGGTTACGCGCTGCCACGGCGTGACCGGGCCCTGATCTACCGCGACGGCGAGCTGGTGTCGGCGTGACCGTGATCCGCGGGCACTGGAGCCTCGACGACAGACTGGAGCGGATCCTGCGCGAGGTGCCGTTCGAGGTGCCCGCCGGGACTCGGGCGGTGACCGTCAAGCTGCGCTTCGACAGGTCGCTCGGGGTGCTCGACCTCGGGTGCGCCTCTCCGGACGGCTTCCGCGGCTGGTCCGGCGGGGCGCGCGACGAGTACACGATCACCGAGGAGTGGGCGACGCCCGGCTATTTGCCGGGCTCGCTGGAGGACGGCACCTGGCAGGTGTGGTTGCGGCTGCACCGGGTGCCGCCGCAGGGACTCGACTACTCGCTGGAGATCACCACCGCGACGGCCGTTCCGGCGCAGCCGGTCGCCGAGGAGCCGCCTCTCGGAGAGCGTCCTGCGCGCCGTGACGTCCCCGATGTGGACGGCCTGCGCTGGTTCGCGGGGGACTTCCACGCCCACACCCTGCACAGCGACGGCTCGCTGACCATCCCCGCGCTGGCCGAGCTGGCCGCCTCCCGGGGGCTCGACTTCCTCACGGTCACCGACCACAACACCACCAGCCACCACCCGTATCTGGCCGGTGTCGGCAAGGACCGGGGCATCACGCTGCTGCCCGGCCAGGAGGTCACCACCGACCGCGGCCACGCCAACGTGTTCGGCGACGTGGGCTGGGTCGACTTCCGGGAGCCGGTCGACTCCTGGATGCGGCACGCGGCCCGCGAGGGCGGCCTCATCTCGATCAATCACCCACTCGGGGGCGACTGCGCCTGGCTCCAGCCGGTGACCGAGCGGCCGCGCATCGCCGAGGTGTGGCATTCCGGCTGGTGGGACCGGCGCTGGGGCGCGCCCCTGGCCTGGGCCGACGCCTGGCGCCCCGACCTGGTGGCGATCGGCGCCAGCGACTTCCACAAGGTCGGCGAGGACGGGCTTCCCGGTCAGCCCACCACGTGGGTGCTGGCCGAGGACACCGGCTCGATCTTCGAGGCGCTGGCCGCCGGACGCACCGCGATCTCGGCGGGCCCCGGCGAGCCGCTGCTCGTCAGGCTCGGCGACGAACTGCTGGCGCTCGATGCCGACGGGCTGATCCTGGTCCGTCCCGGTGGCGACCGGCAGGTGATCCGCGGTGAGCGGGTGCTCGTCCCGGCGGGTGAGGGGCGGCATCGGCTGGAAACGTATGAGAACGAGGTCATGGCCATATGCGGGTGACACGCGCCGGCCTGATGCGCGCCAAGGGCCTGGACCCGATCGGCTGGGAGGCCGCATGACCGCCGAGATCGTCGTGGTCCCGCACACCCATTGGGACCGCGAGTGGTACGAGCCGTTCCAGCGCTTCCGCCTGAGGCTGGTGGCGCTGCTCGACGAGGTGCTCGACACGATGGAGCGCGAGCCCGGCTACCACTTCACCCTCGACGGACAGTTCGCCTGCGTCGACGACTACCTGGAGGTGCGGCCGGAGAACCGGGACCGCGTCGCCGCGCTGGTCGAGTCCGGGCGGCTCGCGGCGGGGCCGTGGCAGATCCTGCTCGACGAGTTCCTCTGCTCGGGTGAGAACGTCATCCGCAACCTGGAGCTCGGCATGGGCCGGGCCGACGAACTCGGCGGCGCCATGCCGGTGGGCTACCTGCCGGACATGTTCGGGCACATCGCGCAGATGCCGCAGATCCTCAAGCGGGCGGGCCTGCTGCACGCGTGCGTCTACCGGGGGGTGCCGTCGTCCGTGGTGACGGACGCGTTCGCCTGGGTCGCCCCCGACGGAACGGCGTTGCGGACCCAGTACCTGCCCCTCGGGGGATACGGCAACGGCGCCCACCTGTTCGAGGACCCCGCGCACCTGGCCGAGCGCGCCGCGGACTTCACCGCGCGGATGCGGGAGTGGCACGATTCCGAGGGCGCGCTGCTGGCGATGTACGGCGCCGACCATTCCGCGCCGGTGCGCGGCCTGCCGCAGATGGTGGCAGGCATCGGCGCCCGCATGGACACGTTGTCCGGTTATATCGGCGCCTATCCGGGGGAGGTGGACGGGCTGCCCCGGGTGTCCGGGGAGTTGCGGTCACACGCCCGCGCCAACATCCTGCCCGGCGTCATCTCGGTCCGCGCGCACGTCAAACAGGCCATGGGCCGCGCCGAGCGGATGGTGGAGCGCTACGCCGAACCGCTGGCCACCTTGTGGGGCGACCGCTGGCCGGGCCGCTTCCTCGACATGGCATGGTGGCGGCTGGTGGACGCCGGCGGCCATGACTCGGTGACCGGCTGCGGCGTCGACGACACGGCCCAGCAGGTGGCGGCTCGCATCGCCGAGGCCGAACACCTCGGTCAGGCCGTCCGCGACATGGTCACCGCCGGCCTGGCCGCCGTGGTGCCCGCGGACGGCGTGCTGGTCGTCAACCCGACGCCCACCCGGCGGCGCGGCATCGTGCTGATGGACGTGGCCGGGCTTGACCCGCTGGTCGATTCGACAGGCGCCCGGGTCCCCGCCCAGACACTGGAGCACGCGCCCACAGTTCTGCTCGACGCCGAGATGGACCCGGCCACCGCGCTGACCTTCATCCACGGAACCGAGCTGTACGGCCGGCACATCGTCGGCTGGGAGGTGGCCGGCGACACGCTCACCTTCACCGTGGCGAAGGTCTCCTCGGCGGCGTTCGACGTGGCCGAGGTGCGCGAAGCGCTCGACGGGGTCACCAGGGTGCGCATCGTCGCCGAGCCCCGCCGTACCGTGGCCGCACTCGTCGACGCGCCGCCGCTGGGGCACACCAGTGTGCGGCCGGAGGCGCACGGCGACGCCCACCGGGCGCCGGCCCCGTTCGCCGGAGTACGCGCCCGCGACCGGGTCCTGGACAACGGGCTGCTCCGCGTGGAGGTGGCGGACGACGGCACCTTGACCCTCACCGGGGCGGACGGCACCACGCTGACAGGCGCGGGCCGCATCGTCGACGGCGGCGACGTGGGGGACACCTACAACTACGCGCCTCCGGCCATCGACCGGATCGTCTCCGAGCCCTCGTCGGTCGAGGTGTCGGTCGTCGGCTCGGGGCCGCTGGTGGCCGCGTTCGACGTGGTCCGCACCTACCGGTGGCCCGCCGCGGGCGATGGCGTAAAGGGCATCCCGGAGATCCCCGCGGCGTCGAGGACCGAGGCCACCGAGGAGATCGTCGTCGGCACCCGGGTCGAGCTCCGGGCAGGCGAGCCGTACGTCAGGCTCCACGTCGAGTTCGACAACCGGTGTTCCGACCACCGGGTCCGGCTGCATGTGCCACTGCCCGCACCGGCGGCGGCCTCGCACGCCGAGGGGCAGTTCGCCGTCGTCACCCGCGGCCTCACCGCGGAGGGCGGGTGCGGCGAGGAGCCGTTGCCGACCTTCCCCGCCTCCTCGTGGGTGGCCGCCGGGGGAGTGGCGGCGCTGCTCGAGCATGTCACCGAGTACGAGCTGGTGAACGACGGGACCGAGCTGGCGCTCACGCTGCTGCGCTCGGTCGGCTACCTGTCGCGCAACCTGCACGCCATGCGGCCAGAACCCGCCGGGCCGCAGCTCGCGACCCCGGCCGCCCAGGTGCGGGGGCTGCGTTCGGTCGGCCTGGCGCTCATGCCGTACGGCGGATCCTGGGCGGCCGTCCCGCCCGCGGCGGAGACATTCCGCCACGACCTGCTCGCGGTGCCCGGAACGGGTCCGACCTCGCTCGACCTGCCCCCGGCGGCCTCCGGGCTGGCGGTCACCGGCGACGGCGTCGTGATGACCTCGCTGCGCGCCAGGGACGACTGGCGGGAGTTGCGCGTCGTGGCCCTGTCGGACACGGACACGGAGGCGGTCATCGAGGGTGCCTTCACCCGCGCCCGGTACGCCGACCTCCGTGGCCGCCCCGGCGATTCGATCGAGGCCGGCTCCGGCGTCGTCCGCCTGCCCCTGCGCGCATGGGAGATCGCCACCGTCCAATTGGCCAACTAGACGACAGGTGAACGGCCCCCGGACCTGCATGGGTTCGGGGGCTGATTGCTGTCCGGATTTATCGGAAATCAGGGCAATCCGTGAGTCGACCGGCGACGAATGAGAGACAGGAATCCGGCCGGATCCTTTCCCGAACGTCCCCGACCGGCCACTCGCGTGGCCGGGAGCCGAAAGGACCCAGCAGACAATGGAGCTGCGAACCAACCGGCGCAACCTCATCGCCCTCGGCCTGACGGGCGCGGTGGCCGTGTCGTCTCTCGCCCTGCTACGGCCGGAGGCCGGCGTGGCGTCCTCGCACCGCGAAGCACCCATGATCGCGGGCGACCCCCGGAACGACAACACCGACGTGTACGCCTTCGTCAGCCCGGACAGGCCCGACACCGTCACCCTGATGGCCAACTTCATCCCGTTCCAGGAGCCGAACGGCGGGCCGAACTTCTACCAGTTCGACACGAACTCGCGGTACAACATCAAGATCGACAACGACGGCGACGCGAAGCCCGACGTCACCTACCAGTGGGTCTTCCGCAACGAGGACAGGCGCGGCACCGGGACCTTCCTCTACAACAACGGTCCCGTCACCTCGCTGACCGACAAGAACCTGCTGTTCAAGCAGCGTTACACGCTCAAGAAGATCACGCATGCGGGGACGCGGACCCTGGTCTCCGACGGGATCGTGGCGCCGAGCAACAGCGGACCCGCCTCGATGCCGATGTACTCCGTGCTGCGCGCGCAGTCGATCAAGTGGCTGCCCGGTGGCAGCAAGGCGTTCGCCGGCCAGGCCGACGAGGCGTTCTTCGCTGACCTGCGGGTCTTCGACCTGCTCTACGGCGGCAACCTGTCCGAGGTCGGCCAGGACACCTTCAAGGGCTACAACGTGCACAGCCTGGCCCTGCAGGTGCCCAAGAAGGACGTCGCGCTGCGCGGGAACGCCGGTCGCAACCCGGTCATCGGCGTCTGGTCGACCGTGGACAAGTGGAGCCCGAGGGGCTACGTCCAGGTCTCCCGACTGGGTCAGCCCCTGGTCAACGAGGTCGTCGTCCCGGCCGCGCTGAAGGACGCGTTCAACGCGCTGCCTCCGGCGAAGGACGCGGACGTCCCGGCCGTGGTCAAGCGCGTCACCAACCCCGAGGTGCCGAAGCTGCTCCAGTCCATCTACGGACTCAAGGCGCCCAAGACTCCGCGCAACGACCTGGTCGAGATCTTCCTCACCGGCATCGCCAAGGCCAACGGCCCGATCAAGGCCGACCTCAACTCGCAGAGCCTCAACAAGGACGCGGGCAAGCTGCGTCCCTCGGAGATGCTGCGGCTGAACATGGCCATCCCTCCCGCCGCGAGCCCGAACCGGCTCGGCGTACTCGCCGGTGACCTGCAGGGCTTCCCGAACGGCCGCCGCCTCGGAGACGACGTGATCGACATCGCCCTCCAGGCGATGGCCGGCGCCGCTCAGACGGGCAAGCTCGTCGGCCCCCTGGCCGCCGGCGACAAGGTGAACAAGAACGACAGGCCGTTCAGCGTGCAGTTCCCGTACATCCCGCTGCCCGGCAACACGTCCGTCAACGCCGGCTGATCCGACGCGCGGGACCCGGTCCTCCCGGGTCCCGCGCCCGGTCCTGAGGGGATCATCGTGAAGACTTCCGCCACAGTCCGGATCGCCGCCGCCGTGCTGGGCACGGCCGCCGTCCTGACCCTGGGTGCCGCACTCATCCCCGGCGAGCGGCCGTCACCGGCCGTCACCGGCATGTCTCAGGCCGCCGGCGAGATCCCGGTCTCCGCCACCTCGGTCAAGGACACGATCCGGGCACTCACCACCCGGCTCCAGCGCCTGCCCCGCGACTACCAGGCCTGGGCCCAGCTCGGTTCCGCCTATGTCCAGCAGGCACGACTGACCGCCGACCCGTCCTTCTACCCCCGGGCCGAGCAGGCGCTGGCCCGTTCCCTCGCGCTGCGTCCCGGCGACTTCGCCGCGCTGACCGGCCAGGCCGCGCTCGCCGCCGGCCGCCACGACTTCGCCGAGGCCGTACGGCTGGCCCGGCTGTCGGAGGCCGCCAACCCGTACGGCCAGGGCGCCCAGGCTGTGCTCGCCGACGCCTACACCCAGCTCGGCCGGTACGGCGAGGCCACGCGGGCGATCGACAGGATGATGGCGCTGCACCCCGGCGTCGGGGCCTTCACCCGGGCGTCCTACGACGCCGAGCTCCATGGTGACCACACCACGGCGCGCCGCATGCTGGAGCGCGCCCTCGACGACGCCTTCGCGCCCTCCGACATCGCCTACTGCCGCTACTACCTGGGAGAGCTGGCCCTGCACTCCGGTGATCTGAAGCGTGCGACCGAGCAGTACCGCCTCGCGCTGAAGGCCGCTCCCGACTTCACCCCGGCCCTCGCCGGAACCGCCAGGGCCGCCGCGCTCAGTGGCCGGTCGGCGGAGGCGGCCGACCTCTACGGCACCGTGGTCGCCCGGCTGCCGCTGGCCCAGTACGTCACCGAGTACGCCGAGGTGCTGTCATCGGCGGGCAGGGACCCGGCGGACCAGTGGGCGCTGCTGCGCGCGCAGCGGGACCTGATGAAGGAGTCCGGGGTCAAGGACGACCTGACCTGGGCCGAGTATGAGGCCGATCACGGCTCTCCCGCGCTCGCTGTGGAACACGCCAGGGCCGAGTACGCCCGCAATCCCAACGTGGTCGCCGCCGACGCCCTGGCCTGGGCCCTGCACCGCGACGGGCACGACCAGGAGGCGCTGCCGTACGCCCGGAAGGCCACCGCCACGGGCTGGCGCAACGCGCTGCTCCACCACCACCGCGCGGAGATCGAGCGCTCGCTCGGGATGGACGAGGAAGCCCGCAGATCCGCGGCCAGGGTTCGCGACGCAGACCCCTCCTTCTCACCCGATCTTCCCGCACTGGCGAGGTTCTCATGATGCTCGGAAGGGTCGTCAGGACGGCGGCCGCCGCGGTCGTGTCCGGGATGGCGGTGTGCGTGACGGTCCTGCTGCCCGCCGATCCCGCCGCCGCCCAGACCGCGATCATGCACCCCCTGGGCAACTTCACCGTCAACCACTACAACGGCCTGCGGATCGCTCCGGACAGAGTGGAGAACCTGGCGATCGTGGACAGCGCCGAGCTGCCCACCCTCCAGGCCCGTTCCACGGTGGACGCCGACCGGTCGGGAACGGTCTCCGACGCCGAACGATCGTCGTACGGCACCGCCCGGTGCGGCGAACTCGCCGCCGCGCAGCGCCTGACGGTGAACGCGACCGCCACGCCGTGGCGGCTCTCCGAGGCCCGCTTCGTTTACGAGCCAGGGCAGGGCGGGCTGCAGGTCAGCCGCCTGACGTGCCGGCTGTCGGTGTCCGTGGCCACGCAGGGAAAGGTCGGGTTCAGCGACGGCTTCCTCGCCGACCGGCTGGGCTGGCGGGAGATCACCGCGGTGTCCACGGGCGGGGTGCGGCTGGCACAATCGTCGGTTCCCGGCGTCAGCGTCAGCCACGAACTGCGAGGCTATCCGGGCGACCTGCTGGCGAGCCCGCTCGACCAGCGCACCGCGGAGCTGAGCGTCGCTCCGGGGCCCGGATCCGTGGCGGTCGCGTCGCCCCTGGTGTCCGGCGGGCCGGTCGAGGAGGTGCTGGCCGCTCTGGACGGCACATTCACCAGGCTGATCGGCACCGGCTCCCTGACCGTGCCGCTGGGCCTGCTGGCCGTCCTTCTGGCCGCTCTGCTCGGCGCCGGCCACGCTCTCGCTCCGGGGCACGGCAAGACCATCATGGCCGCCTACCTGGCCGGGCGAAGGGGGCGTCCACGTGACGCGCTGGTCATCGGCGCCACCGTGACCGTCACCCACACGCTCGGCGTTCTCGTCGCCGGGCTGCTGCTGACCGTTTTCTCCACGCTCACCGGAGAATCCGTACTCGGCTGGCTGGGCCTGGCAAGCGGCCTGCTGATCACCGTCGTCGGCGCGGGTCTCCTGAGGTCCGCGTGGAACGCCCGGAACGGCGGTGAGCCTCACGGCCACGGCCACGGCCACGGCCACGGCCACGGACACGGTCACGGGCATGGGCACGGTCACGGGCATGGGCACGGTCACGGGCATGGGCACGGACACGGGCATGAGCACGGACACGGCCATGAGCACGGCGACGGACACGAGACTCGGGAGGGCGGCCAGGTGGCGCTGCTGGAGCGGGAGCGCGTCGCTCCCCTCCGAAAGGGGCGATCGCGAGGCGGGCTGGTCGGCATGGGAGTGGCCGGAGGCCTGGTGCCCAGCCCTTCCGCGCTCGTCGTCCTGCTCGGCGCGATCGCACTCGGCCGCACTTGGTTCGGGATCGCCCTCGTGCTCGCCTACGGCATCGGCATGGCCGCCTCCCTCACCGCCAGCGGACTGCTCCTGGTCAGGCTGGCAGGATCGCTCGACCGGATCGCCGTGAGGAGCCGCGGCCTGGCGGCCCACTGGTCGGCGCTGGCGCCGATCGCGACCGCCTGCGTGGTCATCGTGCTCGGCCTGGGCCTTGCGGTACGCAGCCTCACCGGAGCCGTCTGACCTGCTGGAGATCCGGCCGCCGGCACAACGCCGGCGGCCGCGTTCCGACTGTTTACGCGGATGGCGCCGTTCCCTAGGATCGGGCCGTCTCTTCGGCTGATCTTGTTGGATTTCGACGGCGCGCCCTAGCCGCCGCCGGAAGTGCGACCGCCACGACGTAGAACGGGGCCGAGCACCTCGGTGAGCTTCATTTCGACCTCGGCCAGCAGATCCTCGCCGAAGACGCACAGGGTGTCCTCCCAGGGATGCCCGAACGTGCCGAGACGAAGATCCGAGGTGAGGTAGAGGTAGTAGTCGCCATCAGGGTCGACCGCACCGGGCCATCGGGGGCGACCGGGACCTGAGACCCGGTGGGGGTCGAACCGATAACCCGCGTGGTTCCAGTCCAGCCAATAGAGGAACTCGCCCGGCCGCGTGCAGGCGACCAGCCCACGCTCGACGATGGCCTGGATCGCCTCGACGAGGGTGTCCCGTTCGCCTTTCAGAGCGGTGAGGTCCCAGGTGGCGGACACGGGCGGCTCTGCGATCCCCGGATAGCGTGTAGTGCTCGGCTTGAACGCGAAGCGTTTTTCGAAGGCGTCCCAGATCTCGTTGTGCTCAGGCTCGCCGAACAGCAGCGTGACCGGCCGAGTGGCCGGGGGCGTCACGGGCGGGTTCCACTGGTAGGACGTCGCTTGGGTGATCTCGCAGAAACCGATCTCGCGCAGCGCGGTCCGATGATCGCCGTCGGCCTCCGCGATCAGATAGCGAGGGTGACGGGCCGGGGAGGGCGCATATCGATGCTTAGGTTGCCGCGCCCATTCGGCCAACCCCTCCACGAGTTCGGGGTGAGGGGCGGTCATCCCACCCAGCGACACGAACTCGGTGTCCTGCACCACCTCGGCCCAACCGGCGCCCAGGAGCCCGGAACGGCCTTCCAGCACCAACACCTGCATGTCCCAGGCGAGGCCGTCAGCTTCCAACTCGGCGAGCGGGGTCCGCTGCGGCCCGGCTTCGGCGGCCAGGCGGCGAACGTCCTCGTACTCGCGTCCGTCGCCCGACAGCGGCCGAACTCTGCGCTTATGTGAGGGGACCCGAGGTGGGGGCGGGATCGTGTCGAGTGTCGCCACCAGCACAGACCGGTCCCATCCTCGGGTGAAACCCTCGGCTCGCAGGTGCTCGTCCAGACTCGGTGAGTCGTGGGAGTGCACCGTCCATCGGGCAGCTTCGCCCCGTTCGGCGAAGACGTCCCGCTGCCGGCGGACCAAGGCACCGATGTCGACGCCGGTCAGGTCCCCATGATCGACGGACCCATGTGTGCCGTAATGGGTTCGCACGACCGGGCCGTCTTGCTCGATCACCGCACCCACGGGCGGATCTTCCGGGACCCGCCCTCGTAACTGCGCGTCGTGGGTGGCCAGCAGGTAGGCGGCGGGGGTGTCTCCACGTCTCACATGGCCGACTCTAGACGTCTCCGTTCTCGGAGAGGACGCGCTGGGCGACGGCGAAGGCGGAGTTCGCCGCGGGGACGCCACAGTAGACGGCCGTCTGCAGCAGGACCTCCTTGATCTCGTCGGGGGTCAGCCCGTTGCGCAGTGCCGCCCGCACGTGCAGGGCCAGTTCCTCCAGATGACCGCGCGCCACCAGCGCGGTGAGCGTTATGCAACTGCGGGTCCGCCGGTCCAGGCCGGGGCGGGTCCAGATCTCGCCCCAGGCATAGCGGGTGATGAGGTCCTGGAAGTCGGCCGTGAAGCCGGTCGTGGCCGCCGCCGCGCGGTCCACGTGTGCGTCGCCCAGCACCTCGCGCCGCACCTTCTCGCCCTCGTCGTACGAGCTCATGGGGTCCTCCAGGGGGATTCGAAGTGGGCGGTGAGTGCGCCGGTGACGACGTCCGGCCGCTCGACGTTGGCGAGATGCGCGGCCTCAGGGACCACGAGGAGTTCCGCGTCCGGGATGCCGTCGGCGAGCACACGTCCGTGGTCCGGCGGCGTGGCGGGGTCCTGTGCTCCCGCGATGACCAGTGTCGGCGCCCCGACCAGGTGCAGCCGGTCCCGTATGTCGAAGGCGCCGATCGCCTCGCAACAGGCGGCGTATCCCTGCGGATCCGCGTGGCGCACCATGGCGAGGTACGGCTCGGCCCCGGCGAACCCGGGGGTGAACCACCGGGCCGCCGTGGCCTGAGCGACCGGCTCCATCCCCTCGCGCCGCACGAGCGCGGCCCGTTCGCGCCAGGGCTCCGGTGGGCCGAAGGACGCGGAGGTGCAGCAGAGCACCAGGCTGCCGACGCGTCCGGGCGCGGTGACGGCGAGCGTGGTGCCGATGGCCCCGCCCAGCGAGACGCCCGCGTAGGCCACCACGTCCAGGCCGTGCCGGTCCAGGACGGCCAGGACCATCCCGGCGAGGTCGTCCATGGTGAGGCCGTCCATGGTGAGGCCGGAGGTGGGGGAGTCGCCGTGCCCGGGCAGGTCGTAGCGCAGCACGCGCCAGCGGCGGGTGAGCGCGGGCAGTTGAGACTCCCAGAGGGCGAGGGAGGTCCCGAGGGAGGGGCCGAGGACCACGACAGGGGCCTCGGACGGTCCGTCGAAACGGTGGTGCAGCATCATGTGGTTCCCGTCCGCCGGCCGTCGCCGGGGTGTGCCGTGAAGGGGGAGCGAAGGTCAGAACTCAAGGAAGGCCGTCTCCCCTTCGCCCTGCAGTCGGACGTCGAACCGGTAGGTGCCGATTCCTTCGGCCCGCGCGACCAGCGTGGCCCGCAGGGCCGGTTCGAGGGAGTCCAGCAACGGGTCCGGCACGTCCTCGAGGTAGACACGGGTCAGCACCGGCCTGAGCAGGCCCCGGGCGAAGACCAGCAGCGCGAGGTACGGCGTGGCGGGCCGGGCCGTACGGAACCGATAGCCGCCGTCCGGCGCGGTGGGGCAGCGCCCGAAGCCCGAGACGCCGGGGCCCCGGCGGTCGAGCGCGCCACGGGTCCCCGTCTCGCCCAGCCACAACTCCAGCAGCGCGTCGGGGACCGGCTCGCCCGCGCCGTCGAGCACCCGGCCGGTCACCGTGATCGCCCCGGCGTGGTCCTCGGGGACGAGTTCCCAGCCCCGTTCGTACGGCAGGGCGTAGCCGAAGAAGGGACCGACCGTCTGGGACGGGGTCGTCATGAGTCCTCCATGGGGGTGCGTCCCAGCGTGACGTCGAACCGGTAGCCGAGGGCCCATTCCGGCTCGGTCGCGTCGATGTCGAACGCGGCGATCAGCCGTTCGCGGGCGGCGGGGTCGGGAACCGACTGGAAGATCGGGTCGAAGGGGAACAGGGGGTCGCCGGGGAAGTACATCTGCGTGACCAGGCGCTGGGTGAAAGCGGTGCCGAAGACGGAGAAGTGGATGTGGGCGGGGCGCCAGGCGTTGTGGTGGTTGCGCCAGGGGTAGGCGCCCGGCTTGATCGTGACGAAGCGGTAGCGGCCGTCGTCGTCGGTGAGACAGCGTCCCGCGCCGGTGAAGTTGGGATCGAGCGGCGCGGGATGCCGGTCGACCGGGTGGGCGTAGCGTCCGGCCGCGTTGGTCTGCCAGATCTCCACCAGCGTGTTCCTCACGGGGCGGCCCGCGGCGTCGAGGATCCGGCCGGAGACGGTGATGCGCTCACCCAGCGGCTCACCTGAGTGCTGCCGGGTGAGGTCCGCCTCGTGCTCCGCCACCTCGTGATGGCCGAACACGGGGCTGGTCAGCTCGATCGTGTCCGGATCGGCCTTGAGCAGCAGAGGCGGGCGGGAGGGGGCCCGCAGGAGGGTGCTGCGGTAGGCGGGACTCAGATAAGGGGGGTGCGTCATGAGGTTCCTTCGAGGACGAGCGCGAGTCCCTGCCCGACGCCGACGCACAACGTGGCGACGCCGTAGCCGCGGCCGCGGCGCGACAGCTGGTGGGCCAGGGTTCCGGCCAGCCGGGCGCCCGAGCAGCCGAGCGGGTGCCCGAGCGCGATGGCCCCGCCCTGCGGGTTGACGACCCCGGGGTCGAGGTCGGGCCACTCGGCGAGGCAGGCGAGCACCTGCGCGGCGAACGCCTCGTTCAGCTCGACCGCGTCGAGGTCGCCGAGGCCGATCCGCGCCCGGCCGAGGGCCCTGGCGACGGCCTGGACGGGCCCGATGCCGAAGTCGACCGGGTCCGTGCCCGCGACACCGGTCGACACCACGCGGGCGAGCGGCCGCAGGTCATGCTCGGCCAGGCCGTCGGAGTCGGTGACCAGCACGGCGGCGGCGCCGTCGTTCAGCGGCGAGGAGTTGCCCGCCGTGATGGTGCCGTCGGGGGCGAAGGCCGGCCGGAGCCGCGACAGCGCTTCGGGGGAGGTGTCCTCCCTGATCGACTCGTCGCGGTCGAGCCCGTCCTGCGTGACGACGGCCTCGGCGTCGAACAGGCCGTCCTTCCACGCGGCGGCGGCCAGCCGGTGGCTGCGCGCGGCCCAGGCGTCCTGGGCGTCGCGGCTGACGCCGTACCGCTTCCCGAGCATCTCGGTCGCCTCGCCGAGGGAGACCGTCCACTGTTCCGGCATCCGGGGATTGACCATCCGCCAGCCGAGCGTCGTGGAGTACAACTGCTCGTGCCCGCGGGGGAAACCGCGCTCGGGTTTGGGCAGCACCCAGGGCGCGCGGCTCATCGACTCGACGCCGCCCGCCACCACGACGGAGGCGTCGCCGCAGGCCACGGCCCTGGCCGCCTGGACGACCGCCTCGAGGCCCGAGGCGCAGAGCCGGTTGACGGTGGCGCCCGGCACGGAGACGGGCAGCCCGGCCAGCAGGGCGGCCATCCGGCCCACGTTGCGGTTGTCCTCGCCGGCGCCGTTCGCCGCGCCGAAGACCACGTCGTCGATCCTCTCCGGATCGAGACCGGGGGCCCGGTCCAGCAGCGCGCGGATCGCGTCGGCGGCCAGATCGTCGGGGCGCACCCCGGCGAGCGCTCCGCCGTACCTGCCGATCGGCGTGCGGACCGCGGCCGCGATGTAGACGTCTCTCACCACAGGTCGGCTCCCGTCTTCGCTCGTACGTCCTCGGCCGTGACGCCGGAGGCGGTCTCCACCAGGCGCAACCCCTCGCCGGTCACGTCGATGACGGCCAGGTCGGTGATGATCCGGTGCACACAGGCCCGGCCCGTCAGGGGAAGCGTGCACTCGGGCACGATCTTGGGTGTGCCGTCCCTGGCCGTGTGCTCCATGAGGACGATCACCTTCTTCGCGCCGTGGACGAGGTCCATCGCTCCGCCCATTCCTCTGACGATCTTTCCGGGGACGGCCCAGTTGGCCAGATCCCCCCGGGCCGACACCTGCATCGCGCCGAGAACCGCAACGTCGATGTGCCCTCCGCGGATCATGCCGAACGACAACGCGGAATCGAAGAACGACGCCCCGGGGAGCACCGTGACGGTCTCCTTGCCCGCGTTGATCAGGTCGGGGTCGACCTCGTCCGGCTCCGGGTAGGGCCCGACGCCCAGCACGCCGTTCTCCGAATGGACGACGACGGGCCTGCCGTTCAGATGGCCGGGGATGAGCGTGGGCAGGCCGATGCCGAGGTTGACGTAGCCGCCGTCGGGCAGTTCGTCGGCCGCTCGAGCCGCCATCTGCTCCCTGCTCCAGGACATCAGCGCACCGTCCGCTTCTCGATCGGCTTGTCGGCCGCCTCGTCGGGGCCGAGGGCGAGCACGCGCTGCACGAACACCCCGGGAAGGTGCACCTCGCCGGGGTCCAGGTCGCAGATCTCCTCGACCTCGGCGATCGTCACGCGTCCCGCCATCGCGGCGAGGGGGTTGAAGTTGCGCGCGGAGGCGTGGAAGACGAGGTTGCCGTGCACGTCGCCCTTCCACGCGCGGACCAGCGCGAAGTCGGTGACGATCGCGCGCTCCAGGACGTACGGCGTCCCGTCGAACTCGCGGACCTCCTTGGGAGGGGAGGCGACCGCGACGCTGCCGTCCGGGTTGTACCGCCACGGGAGCCCGCCCTCCGCGACGAGCGTGCCCACTCCCGCGGGCGTGTAGAAGGCGGGGATGCCGCAACCGCCCGCCCGCAGGCGCTCGGCCAGCGTGCCCTGCGGGATCAGCTCCAACTCCACCTCACCCGCGAGGTACTGCCGGGCGAACTCCTTGTTGTCTCCGACGTAGGAGCCGGTCACGCGGGCGATCTGGCCGGCCGCCAGCAACTCGCCGAGCCCGCGTCCGTTGGTGCCGCAGTTGTTGGAGACGACGTGCAGGCCGCTGACGCCGCGTTCGAGCAGGGCGTGGACGAGCACGGACGGCACGCCGGACAACCCGAAGCCGCCCACTGCCAGCGATGCGCCGTCGCCGACGTCCGCCACGGCGTCATGGGCTCCGGCCACCAGCTTGCTCATCCCTCCTCCCCGTACGGCAGGCCCACGTAGTTCTCCGCGAGCGTCGTGGCCGCCGCCTCGGAGGTGGTCACGTAGTCGAGATAAGAGGTCTGCAGCCGCCTGCCGTACTCGTCGTCGGAGTCGAAGGTGTGCAGCAGCGTGGTCATCCACCAGGAGAAGTGCTGGGCCCGCCACACCCGGGTGAGGCAGGCGCGGGAGTAGTCGTCGAGCGGGCCGGTCGAGCCGTCCGCGAAGAAGGCGCCCAGTGCCTCGGTCAGCACCCGCACATCGGCCACCGCGAGGTTCAGCCCCTTGGCCCCGGTGGGCGGCACGATGTGCGCGGCGTCCCCCGTGAGGAAGAGCCGGCCGTACTGCATGGGCTCGGCCACGAAGCTGCGCATCGGGGTGATCCCCTTCTCGATGATCTCGCCGGTGGCGAGTGTGAAGCCCGGCACGGTCTCCAGACGCGTCCTGAGCTCCGCCCAGATCCGCTCGTCCGGCCACGCGTCGATGTGGTCGTCGGCCGCCACCTGCAGGTAGAACCTGCTGATCTCGGGGGAGCGCATGCTGTGCAGGGCGAAGCCGCGGTCGGTGCGCGCGTATATGAGCTCGTCGGCCGACGGGGTGACCCTGGCCAGGATGCCCAGCCAGGCGAAGGGGTAGTCGCGCCGGAACTCGGTCAGCGTCCCTTCGGGGATCGAGGGCCGGCAGACCCCGTGGAAGCCGTCGCACCCCGCGATGACGTCGCAGTCCAGGCGCTCGTCTCCGAAGGTCACGTACGGCCGGTCCGTGCCGATGTCGTGCACGGCCACGTCGTCGACCTCGAACCGGACGTCTCCGCCCGCCGCGAGCCGGGCGGCGATGAGGTCCTTGACGACCTCCTGCTGGCCGTACACCGTGATGGCCCGTCCCGGCACCAGCTTCTCGAACGCGATGCGGTGGCCCGCGCCGCCGTACCGCAACTCGATGCCCTGGTGGGGCAGCCCCTCCCTGAGCAGGCGCTCGCCCACCCCCGAGGCGACGAGGGTGTCCACCGTGCCCTGTTCCAGCACGCCTGCCCGTATCCGCTGCTCCACGTACGCCCGTGAGCGTCGTTCCAGCACCACCGAGTCGATGCCGCGTATGTGGAGCAGGTGGGAGAGCAGCAGGCCCGCCGGCCCCGCTCCGATGATCCCGACCTTGGTTCGCATGAGACGAGCATTCGGGAGCGCGGGGGGTGGAGCGTAGTCTTTGCTTCTACTCAGTGGAATCGCCCGAACGATTTTCGGTGGTGAGGCGGATGGCCGGGGGCGCGCGCGATCCGGGACGTTCGGTCACCTCGCGTGTCCTGGCGATCCTCGACGCCTTCGACGTCGATCACTCCCGGCTGACACTGAGCGAGATCGCGGCCCGCAGCGGGATGGCCCTGAGCACCGTCCACCGGCTGGTCGGCGAGCTCGAGGAGTGGCAGGCGCTGCGCCGCACGGCGGACGGGAGCTACCACATCGGGATCCGGTTGTGGGAGCTCGGGCAACTCGCCCCCGACTCCTTGCAGGCGGTCGCGCATCCCTGGCTGCAGGAGCTGTTCGGCAGCACGGGGGAGAACGTCCACCTGGCGATCCGCGAGGGCGTCGAGGTGCTCTACGTGGACCGGGTGTTCGGCAAGCGCGCGGTGCCGATCGTCTCGCACACCGGAGGCCGCCTGCCCATGCACTGCACCGGCGTCGGCAAGGCGCTCCTCGCGTTCGAGCCCGGCTGGTTCGTGACGTCCTTCCTGTCGCGTCCGCTGGAGCGGTTCACCCCGCACACGGTCACCGAGCCGGGACGGCTGTCGCGGGAGCTCGCCCAGATCCGAGCCCGCGGATACGCCGTCACCCATGAGGAGATGACGCTCGGCTCATGCTCCGCGGCCGCGCCGATCATCGCGGACGGCGTGCCGGTGGCGGCGGTGGGGATCGTCGTCTCGTCGCGGCGTGTGCGGGAGTTGCCGCGCCTGGTCGACCCGCTCCTGGCGGCCACCGGCGGCATCGCCCGGGCCTACCAGACCGCCGTCGCTCCGCCGGCGCGGCCGCGTGGCCGCTCGGAGTGAGAGCGCACGGTACAGAGTCGCGGGTCAGGACCCGCCACGGCGTCGCCGCGGCACGACGCGGCGCCACCAGCGAGGCTTGATCTCCCCGGTCGCGCGAGGCGGCTCATCGCCGTCGTCGGGCGTCAGGACTCGTGAGGCCAGGGCCCGGACGTCGGGATTCATCTCCGGGGTCGCCAGCGTCAGCAGCGCCAGCGACTCCAGGAGGGTGACGGGGCGCGTGCGGCTCGCCTCCATCGCCGCGATGAAGCGCCATCCGACCAGTTCGGCGACGTCGGCACGGGTGTCAGGCGTCACCCACGCCGTCGCGACCAGCCCCAGCAGGGCCGTCTCGGTCACCCAGTCCTCCGGCCCGTATGCCAGATCGATGAGCACCGCCCGCCGGTCGGAGGCGGCCCAGGGCTGGTCCGCCCGATGATGGGCGATGCCGAGGCAGGCCCACGCCTGGACCGAGCGGATCCACTCCGGCCAGGTGGCCGCGTCGTCCTTCAGCGGCGCCGGCGGGTGGACCAGAACGCCGAGGAGGTCGTCGAGGGGCAGACCCGACAGGCGCACCGCGTGATCGTAGGCGGCGAGGAGATGCGGCCATCCCTCCTGGGCGATGTCCTGCAGCGCGCGGGCAGCCTCGGGTGACGGCGGGGCGGCCGACGGCCGGGCCTCGGTTCCCTCGTAGTCCCACACCCTTCTGCCGATCGAGCGGACCGGGCCCGCCGCGAACACATCAGGAACAGGCGACCGCGGGTCGGGGTCGGGAACGCCGTCGATCGTCAGCGTGAAGTCCGCGAGAGAGCGTTTGAAGGCCAGCAGGGCGCTCGGCGGCTCCGGCGCCGAGACGGTCAACGTTCCCCCGCTCGGCTTCTCCTCCGCCTCCAGCACCTGGGACAGCACGTTGACGACCGACTCTGAGGGCGCCGGCACCGGGCCGAGCCAGAAACGACGCTGGGACCAGGACGTCAGCACGCCCTCGGCGTGCGAATTGTCGGGGTGTTCGCGCAGGTGGTCGGCGAGGTCGATCAAGTGGCGCACGTCGCCGTCGCGTGCGAAGCGCATGCCGCACGCCGTGGGGAAGGCGTTCTCCTGGTGCGGCTCGCGTTCGAGGACGCGTTCCACCCAGACGAGCCCGTCCTCGGCGCGTCCGCTCGTCGCGAGCAGTTCCGCGATGTCGGTCTCCACCGCGGCGTTGCCGGGATCGTGCTCCAGGGCGCGCAGGAAGGCCCGCTCGGCCTCGGCCCAGCGCTTCATGCTCCGGTAGGCGTACGCCACGGCCACCGACGCCTGCAGCGAAGGGGCCGCCTTCTCCGAGCGCAGAGCCGTGTCGAGCGCCTCGTCCCACAACTCCATGCGGCGGGACAGCACGGACGTGACCCACAGGATCCCGGCGTGTTCCGGCCACAGACCGGCCGAGTTGCGCACCAGCGAGAGGTACGGCTGGACGCCGGGCCGCATGTCGCGCGGGATCGGGTCGGGAAGCACCCGGAGCAGCCGGGCGGCCAGGGCGCACAGGTCGTCCGGCGGCACCCGGGTGGCGAGCGCGCCGTCGAGCACCCAGGGGACGTCCGCCCACCGGCCCGCCGGTTGATGGCACTGAGCCGACACGAGCAGGCCGAGGGCCTCGTCGTGCTCCCCGTCGGCGGCCAGCACGTGCGCGCGGGCGACGACCGCGCCGAGGAAGGCCGGCTGCTCGACCGGGAACAGGTCGAGGCGGTCCTTCGAGCGTGCGGTGAGCACCGTCAGCAGCTCATGGGCGTCCGGCAGCGTGGGATCGCAGACCAGGGCGTTCGCGATGTGCTCCGCCGCGTGCTGCCGTTCACCGTCGTCGAGGGCCAGGCGGGCCATGCTCAGCTCGCCTTCTGCCTCCATGCGGCGGTCTCCCATGCCCTCCGGTGCTGGCGTCACAAAAACTCCTCATCCGCGGCAAATGAGGACCTACGATGCCATGCCCGGACACCGAACACGAACCCGCTCGCTTCGGGCGGTCAGCGCACGGAGAACGGTGCTCCGTGGCCGGGGACGATCAAGGCGGGGGAGAGGCCGAGCAGGCGTTCGCGCGACGTGAGAAGCAGGGCGCCGTCCACGGCGAGCGGGTCCTCGGCCGGGCCGTCGGCGTTCCACCACAGGTGGGTGAGCGCGACCAGTCCGTCGTCCGTCTCCACGAGGGTGGTGATGTCCTCCGGGCTGTGGCCGGGGGTGCGCATCAGCCGTACGGACTCGGAGAGCGCGAAGCCGTCCGCGTCCCGGTCGTCCCAGCGGTCGCCCTGGTAGATCGCCCAGTGGTCGTGGAAGCGGGCCTCGGAGAACAGCGCCGCGTTGAGCGTGTGGTCGGGATGGTGGTGCGAGAACACCACGTCGGTCACGTCCGCGGGAGTCAGGCCGAGCGCCTCGATCGGATCGAGGATCAGGCGCCGGTCCGCCACCATTCCGGGATCCACGACGGCGATCGTCGACCCGTCCCTGATGAGGGTCACCGTGCCGGCCACCCGGTCTCCGACGTAGCCTTCGGTCAGCACATGAACTGTCGCCATCCCGCCAGACTATTCACCTTCACCCGACCCATCTGCGCCGAGGGCGGCTCAGACGACGTCCGCCTCCGTCGTCGCCTCGATGATCGAGGCGAGGCCCGCGCTGATCGGGTACGGCCGCTCGACGGGAAGCAGCCCGGCGGGATCCTGACCGCTCCTGACGACCGCGTGGGCGGTGCGGACCAGGTCGGTGATGTCGGTGATCGCCACGGTCCACTCGTCCAGGTAGCGGTCGACGGCCTCGCCGGACAGGCCGATCTGGATCGACCGGTACGGCAACGCGTTGTGGTGCGGGTCGCGTTCGGGGTCCCACTGGACGCGGACCGGAGACCGCCGCAGCCGCGCCGCCCAGTCCGCCTGGTCGGCGCCGTGGGCCGGGTGGCTCAGGCACGAACGGCCGAGCGCCCACTCGAACCCCGCGCGCGTGATGTCGATCGCCAGGACGCGGCCCTGCCCGGCCTTGGTGGCCCAGCCGCAGCGGTACATCATCCAGAGGAAGGACGGCTTGATCCAGGTCATCCGTTCTCGCTTGAACGGGGGGACGAACCGCTGCGCGGCGACGGCGGGTCCCGCGACGGCCGGATCATAGGCCTGGTAGACGGTGATGGACTCCTCGGAGTACGCGGCACGGATCTGCCGATAGGGGATGTTCATGGCCGCTACGGTGCCGAACCCGGCGATCGCCGGGCAACACAATTAGCGCACCGGCGACGAATCGAATCCGCCCTGCGGGCTTGACCTTGACGCAGCGTCAACCCTCCATCGTGGCTGTCATGAGCATTTCTCCAACAGCCGATCTCCAGGCGCCCGCGATCCATGTGCAGGGCCTGGAGAAGTCGTACAAGACGCTGCAGGTGCTGCGCGGTGTGGACTTCGACGTGGCGCGGGGCAGCATCTTCGCCCTGCTCGGCTCCAACGGGGCGGGCAAGACCACGG